>JAKSIV010000017.1 GCA_024398635.1 Bacteroidaceae bacterium
GCCTGAAGAACCTCGGCCACTCAATGACAACTGTCCTCAAGACTTCGTTTACAGTTGAGGAGATATTGGGAAAGCTTAGGAATACAGGAAATTAGGAATCCAGGAACTGACGACAAACCGAGTGCAGAAGGCAAATTTATTTGCATTATGCCGAGGTGCGAACCGATGGAGCAGCGAGAGCAGAGGCAAAGCTTGCTTTGACTATGCCGAGTCGCGACAGAGGAAGGCGAAGCCAACGAAGAAAAGACGCGAAGCGGATTAAATTAGGGAATCAGGTAGCACTGTTTCTGTAGCAGGTGATAGTCGTATCACTCCTTTTGGAACAAAATTGAGGCACTGGAAGTTGGATGAGCTGCCTGGGCTATGGGATGTGCTTATCGGCAACATGAGCTTTGTTGGACCACGACCTGATGTTCTGGGTTATGCAGATAAACTTGTAGGAGAAGACCGTGATGTGCTGAAACTGCGTCCTGGAATTACTGGGCCGGCAACGCTGAAGTACAGGCTTGAAGACGAGATAATCTCGGAGTATGTAGCCCAGAAGCAGGCTGCAGGTGATACCCGTCCTATGCAGGAAATCGCTGTGGAGTATAATGATACGGTGATTTATCCTGATAAGGTTCGTTTGAACTGCTACTATTATCGGCATTACTCCTTTATCAAGGACATACAGATGATTCTGTGTACTGTGCTTGGAAAGAAGATGGAGTATGCAGGAGAAACCATATAAGCGACCACGGATGGCACGGATGAAACGGATTTTTGATAATTGACAATTGACAATTATTAATTACGTAAACATCGAAAAAAACAAAAAACATAGGTTACGAGTAACCTAAAAGCTAAATGAAAGAATTGGTTAAGGATTAAAGGTTCTTCGACGAGCCAAGCGACAAAGTCGATGTCATGGTTAATACCAATTTTAGTATGATAGAGTAAAACAGAGTCGATAATTGAAAAATATCTAAAAAAGTATAGATATTTGATGGGTATTCAAGAATTATTCTATATATTTGCAGCATGAATGCTGTGATTATTATAAGATGATAGAAGTATGATAGCAACAATATCAGCTGACATAGTACGCTCTACGTCAATGAATACAGAGGACTTGATTGTGCTACGCAACAGGTTGCGGGACCTCTTTCACGACTTTGAGGAAGACTATCCCGGCTTTTGGGCCAGAATAGTCAGGGGAGATAGTATTGAGTGTGTTGTTCCCAATTATAATGATGCGCTCAGAATAGCCATTTTGATAAAACTATATGTCAAGATGAGAGTGTCGGGATTTGACTGTTCTGAGATGTTGCAGAGATACGGTATCCGTTTCTCGATAGGGGTGGCAGACATCAAGTATGCTGATAAGAAAGAAGATATCATAAACGGACCGGCTATTTATTTGTCGGGTCGGAACCTTGATGAGATCAGCCGGAGGGAGAACATAATGACTGCTTTTGAGATAGGTCAAGCACCTAAACCATTGAGTAATCTCTTGGATTCATACGTGGCAATGGTGAGCGGGATTGTAGATTCATACTCTGCTAAACAAGCAGAGGTTGTTTTTCTGAAGTTGCTTGGCTTTAAGGAAATGGAAATTAGTGAGAGGGTGGGTATTTCTCAGTCTTCGGTCAATACGCGTGCTGCGAATGCGCAATGGGGACTGCTGAATACGGCAATTAAGGATTTTGAAGCATTAGAAATAGAGCAGATATCATGATGGAATTAGTTTTAAGCCTGGTTTTGGCTCATTTGGTGGCGGACTTTATGTTGCAGACTGGAAAGTCATGCAAGGACAAGAAGGAAAGACATTGGAAAAGCCCTCATCACTATGTGCATGCTTTGTTTGTGTTTGGATTGTCATGGCTTGTATCATGGGATGTATGCTTTTGGTGGGGTGCGTTGATGATTGGTGTGGCACACTTGGGCATTGATATATGGAAATCGTACCGGAAGGATGAGGTTGTATGGTTTGGTTTGGATCAGGTTCTTCATCTGCTGGTGATAGCCGGGGTGGCCTATGCATGGTCCAGGTGTCATGATTGGAGTTTGCCGTTTGGTATAGAGTTGCGGCATGTGGCGGTTGTAGTTGCTTTGCTTGTTTGCTGGAAGCCGGCGAATATTTTTATCAAGTTGATGCTGAAGCACTACAGCGTGAATATGCCGAAGGATAAAGAGAGTGGTTTTAATGCTGGCGCTCTGATTGGTACAATAGAGAGGTGGTTGATACTAATCTTTGTGTGCATGCAGCGGTATGAGGCGCTGGGCCTGTTGATAGCGGCGAAGTCTATCATACGCTTTGGAGATAAGGAGACGGCCAAGACGGAGTATGTGCTGGCGGGAACTCTGTTGAGTATTCTTATTGCAGTGTTGGCCGGGATGATGGTGATAGGGTGCGACTGAACTGCTACTATTATCGGCATTACTCCTTTATCATGGACATACAGATGATTCTCTGTACTGTTCTGGGTAAGAACATGAAGTATGCCGGGGAAACCATATAAGCGACCACGGATGGCACGGATGAAACGGATTTATGATAATTGACAGTTTTGTAGATTCGTGTTTGTGCCACAGAGGTAAAGATAATTAGATA
Organism: Bacteroidaceae bacterium; assembly: GCA_024398635.1. GTDB lineage: Bacteria > Bacteroidota > Bacteroidia > Bacteroidales > Bacteroidaceae > Colenecus. Next base: position 2,594 of record JAKSIV010000017.1, read on the forward strand.
TCATTATAAAGGGACTGAGGTGTATCTGAATGCCTTTAAGGTTAAGAGAGGGGATGTAAAGTTGTTTTGAAGAGTATGATAGAGCGTGACTTTGACTATGCTGAGGCTTACAGAAAGATGATTTCTGCTAAGGAGAAGCATAGAGAAATAGAAGAATAGTGGCCGAGCTGCAACAGGAACTACGCCCCATTAAGGAGGCATCGTTTCTGACACACGCCATGCGCCTTATCATCGAATTGGATAATAAAGCAACATCACCTCTCTACCAACGACTTCAATCGCCAATGCGACAGACGCTATACATGATAGATGTGTATTATTCTGTTGCAGACAGGGAAGAAAGTGTCGAAATGGATGAAGAACGTTGGGACAGAATAGCATCACTGCTGGATGAGATAGAGATGACCTATTTTGTGAACATAGGCTTTCCCAATGAAGGCGATGTGTTTCATGACGAAAGGGACGAACAGATAGAAGTTGCGATGTCAACCTTCATGGGTTATTATGCCAATGCGGTATTGAGCTATGAAGAACAAACGAGGGACAGGATAGAGCGATATTTCAAACCATACGATACAACAGTCAAAGATCTGTTTGGCTTTTCTGCTGATGAGGCTTTAAAGTTTATTGCTCACGTCAGGAAATTGAATAATGACAAACTGAATGATTTGTTCCGCCCCTACGCTGATACGTATTCATACTATGCAACTCACCCAGCGGAGTGGAAAAAACTGACGGATGAGTTTGAGGCGAGAGGAGTAACAGATCCACGTGACTGGTGGTATGAGCCAGAATTGAGCGGGATGATGAAGACGATGACGACAAATCCTGGGGAGGTTTACATTCATACGAGAGAGGACTTGGAGGACGTAGAGATTGAAGCTGACTGTCTTCAGAGTATCATATCTTTCTTTACATATGACAAAGATACGGCGAAGGGGCAGACTGTGTTCTATTCAGACAAGAGACATTCAGAATCGCATCCGCTGATACGGTTGGGCGACAGATTTGTTTGCCCAATCGATAAGTTCCTGTTTGAGGGACTGTACGACAGGATAGATGAAACATTGATGAAACCAGAAAACGGAGCGAAGAAGTATAAACAGAACAAGGATACTGCTTTTGAGAAGAAGGTAGAGGAACTGTTTAGGCAATTCTTTCCTGAGAATACAAAAATCTTTACGAACTATAGTGTTGACGGCGTGGCAGAGAATGACCTGCTGGTGGTATTTGGCGATACTTGTATTGTAGTAGAAATAAAGAACTGCGGTTTTCGCCCTCCTTTCAGAGACCCAATCAAGGCCTATCCACGAATCAAGAGGGATTACTCGAACGCAATACAGCTGGGGTATGATCAGTGTAAACGCGTGGAAGATGTTCTACTGTCGGGAAATGATGTGGATATCCGGGATGCTGATACGAAGAAGTTGTTATATCAGTTGAAGAGTAAGCATATTGGTGATGTTTGGACGATGGTAGTGACCGACTTCAAATATGGTGTTATTCAGACAGATTTGGGGAAATTATTAAAAAAAGATGATGAGGCATTGTTCCCCTGGTCTGTGTGCGTGGATGACCTTGAGACCATGATGCTGTTGATGAGAAAAAAGCTGAAAGGAATCGCTCCTGCCAGATTTATAGAGTTTCTGGACTTTAGAGAGCGAATGCAAGGGCATATTATGAGTTTTGATGAACTGGAAATATGCGGGTGGTATCTATGCGACCGAGAGCAGTTCAAGGAATATGCGGATGTGGACTCGTTGATTAATACCACACCGACGATGGGGGAGATATTCGATGCTTACTATCATACAGGTCTTGGATTCAAGAATGAACTGGATATTGAGTATAAGAGGCATTACCCACTGACAGACTATCCGAAGACATTTGAGATGAAGATGCTGACGGGGGAGGATGTGAAGAATAAGTAAACGAAAATCAAATAAACAAAAAATATATTATGTCAGAAAGAAAAACGATTTACCTATGCCTTGCGCACATGAGCGAGGAAGGTTGGGAACAGAAATATGTGAAAGAGGCTTTCGACACCAACTGGGTGGTGCCTATGGGACCGAATGTTAACGCGTTCGAGAAGGATCTCGAAGAGTTCGTTAACGATGTAAGATGTCAGAAGGAAGATGTAAGATGTGAGCCTCTTGATAGGAAGGTGGTGTGCCTGAGTGCGGGAACGGCAGCGGTGCATCTGGCACTGATAGCCTGTGGCGTGAAGGCGGGGGACGAGGTGCTGGTGCAGAGCTATACGTTCTGCGCAAGTTCGCATCCTATCACGTATCTGGGTGCTAAGCCGGTGTTTGTGGGTTCCGAGGGTGAGACATGGAATATGGATCCTGTGTTGCTGGAAGAGGCCATCAAAGACCGTATCGCCAAAACAGGCAAGAAGCCTGCGGCCATCGTGCCGGTGGCACTATATGGTATGCCGTATAAGATTGACGAGATTATGGAGATAGCGGACAGGTACGGAATTCCCGTGGTAGAGGATGCTGCAGAGGGTATGGGTTCGCGCTTCGACGGAAAGGTGCTGGGAACGTTTGGTAAATATGGTGTGCTGAGCTTTAATGGTAACAAGATGATTACCACCAGTGGTGGTGGTGCTCTGATTTGCCGCAGTGCGGAGGATGCCAACGAGATTATGTGGTATGCTACCCAGGCTCGCGATGCGTATCCTTACTACCAGCATACGGCCATTGGTTACAACTACCGCATGAGTAATGTGTGTGCGGGTATCGGTCGCGGACAGATGAAGGTGGTGAATGACCATATTGCACACCACAAGCACGTGCAGGCTTTGTATGAGGAGCTGCTGAAGGACGTTAAGGGCGTGCATATCCACAAGCAGCCTGCTGATCCTCGTTATGATGCGAACTTCTGGCTGTGTGCCGCAACGCTGGATCCGGAGGTGCGGATACAGGGACAGGAGAATGCCTACAAGGAGGTGATTAAGACTGCCGTGGGTGGTGCTGCGGGTGTGATTCATCAGGTGGACAGTGCTACGACAGATTGCCAGCCCAATGAGAACGTGGAGGCACTGCGTGTGTTTATGTTGGGCAAGAAGATTGAGGCTCGCCCCACGTGGAAACCTATGCACAAACAGCCGGTGTATGCTGGCGCTCCTGTGTATACCAATGGCATCGAGGAAAAGCTGTTCAAGGTTGGGTCCTGCCTGCCTGCGGGGCCGTATGTGACGGATGAGGATGTACGGTATATTGTGGAGAGTATTAAGGAGGCGATAGTTGGATGAAGGTAATCGACCTGACTTTACTTGATAAGATTTCATCGGAGGCAAAAGAATCACCTCGTTTGCGGATGAACTACAACTTCTCAAGACCTTCTTAAGACTCGCGATGCTCGAATAAGCGGCAGAGCCGAGCGCGGAATGAGTGAGCAGAGCTCGAGGCCACCAGTCGCTGGAGGATAAGTGTCATCGGATGCTGAATGCGGTGGAGCCAGGGACTGTGGTACCCATCCATCGGCACCCAACGAAGGATGAGTCTTTCGTTATCCTGCGAGGCAAGGTTAGGGTGACTACTCACAATGATGATGGCTCTATCATAGAAGATGTGGTGTTGAGTCAGGAGAGTGGCAACTATGGGGTTGACATTTCTAAGGGTGTTTGGCATATGGTGGAGGCGTTGGTGTTGGGGAGTGTTGTTTTTGAATGTGAGGCGGGGGCGTTTGTGGGGCATGAAGTGGAAGGCGTTCTTGATTCACGGTTAATAGTTCATGGTGAATGATTAATAGTTCAGGAAATGGAGGAACTAGAGAATAAACATCTAGAAGAGGACAAAGTCCAGGAGGGAAAATCTATTAAGGAGTATAGGACTCTTCTATCCCCCTGTAATATACCAAAGGGTGATACATCTCACCTTGCAGTGGATGACCTGAAGTTTGCTTTGGAACAAGAAGACTCTAGGAACATCGCTATTACTGGACATTATGGCTCTGGTAAGAGTTCTGTTGCCAATACCTGCATAGATGAAATGGGAATAGTGGATAAGGTTCTTCGTATTTCCATGTCTACATTCTCTCTGCCTTCTGAAGACGAAGAGCAGAATGCAAATGAGATAGAGTATAAGATAGTACAGCATCTGCTATATAAATGCGACAAGAATAAGATACCGCGTTCCGGATTTAAACTCATTCATGAACCTAAAGAGAGAAATTATGAACAAAACATCAAATACGTACTGATTGCTATAGTATGTTTTGTTGTTGCGTTTGAGCCACCCTTTTTGAGAATTGATAGCTTCTATGATGGTTATTATAGATTATTTGGAGAAAAAGCAGGTTGGTGGATTAATCTTATTGCAGATGCTTGTTCTGTAGGTTATTTGGCGTGGTTCCTGTTCTGGGCGGGGAAGATAATAACCTCGAAACTAAATCAAATCAGAAATATAAAATTTGAGACAAAAGGTGTTACCTTGGAAGCATCGGCAGATGTGAATGTGTCGGCATTTAACAAGTATCTGGATGAGATTATCTACATCATACAAGAAAACCAATATGATTATATCTTGTTTGAAGACTTAGACCGACTTGATAACTCTGATAAACTGTTCCTGAAGATTCGAGAGTTGAACATGCTTATAAACGAGTCCGAATCATTTAAGAAAAGGGGACGTATCGTTAGATTTGTATATGCTATCAGGGATGATGTTTTTACTAGGGACCTTAGGACAAAATGCTTTGATTATATTGTTGCGGTTGTTCCCGTAGTGGATCATTACAACGTTACAGACTATCTGATTAAGCAATATAAGACCAAAGGCTTATTCAAAACCGTAGAAACGCCGGTTTTGGAACAATTGTTGAGCAGGGTGGCTGGGCTGCGTGAGTTGAAGAACATAGTAAATGAATATACGCTGTTCCAAAAGAGTCTAAAGACGCATTTGAGTAGTGATGACGAGAACTACGAACAAAAGCTCCTTGCGGTTATTGTTTATAAGAACCTGTTTCCTCAAGATTTTGCTAAAGCATATTTGAAGCACGGCTTGTTTTATGCGATTTTTAAAAACAAGTCATTGTTTAGCGAAGACGAGACAAAGGAATTAAGGGAGAAAGCTAATGCCTCAATTCAGAGTATGAATGAAGCACGAGAGAAGATAATCGGTATTAGAAAACAATACCTTGATAAACTTAACGATGAGGTAGAGGTTACCAGTCTGATAAAAGACGGATATGACTATACCTTGGGACAGGTGGCAAGTAAGGATAATCTCTTCGATCTGTTTATTAACGATGAGTTTGATAGATATACTTACATCGACCATAACCGTGAGGAAGCAGGCAGTATGACCTATAATTTCGAATTTGATGAGATTGAAAAGATGGTCACGGAGGACATTGGCTATTATGAGGCCATTGATGAGCATTCACAAGCATATAACAGAAGCAACGATGAAAGGCTAAAACTCGAAAAGGAGATAAAGGTAATCGAGAATACTGCCATACGGGAAGTTATAAGAAAGATAGGGGGAGAAAAGGCTCGTGCAGTTTTCAATAAGATATATGTCAAAGAGTATCCGGCCAAAGATAATGAGCCTCAGACGATAGATGAGGAAATGGTAGTTACACTCCTAACTATGATTTATGGCGGGTATATTACTGAAGACTACTATCTCTATATTTCAAAATTCTACGAAGGGGCCACATCCGAGAGCGACTATCAGTTCGCTAATTCTGTATTACAAGGAACACAACGGCCCTATGACCAGAAAATCAATAATGTAAAAAGTGTAATCCGCAAGTTTAGGGTTGAGGATTTTAAGAACAATAGTATCCTTAACTATGATATTCTGAACTACTTGCTTGATAATAAGGAAGAACATTTTCTGGTGAGCTTTATTGAAACCGCTCGAAAGAATCCAGAGTTTATCGTGAGCTATTTCCAGATGTCGGAAAAAGTAAACGACCAGTTCTTCACACGAGTGTTTGAAAGTTGGGACTCTTGTGTTAACATTATTAAAGGACAAGAAAAAAACGAGAATAGTGATGTGTTGTTAAAACTCTTCTTAAGAGAGTCTCCTATTTCTATAAAACTGAGTGATGAAGAGATAAAATATCTTGAGAGTAAATATGACTTCTTGCATTCAAATATTACATTCTATAAACTTGCTAAACTTAAGAAGTTTATAAATAAGTATTTCCTATGTTTTGAAACACTTGTAAAACCCAATAAGGAATCACAGGATTTGTATGACTATTGCTTAACTAATAAGCGTTTTGTGATTAGTAAGAAGAATCTTGGCATTATATTAGGTGATAGCTTGATAAAGAAACCAATGACAGCTATTCTTGAACTGTCAAATGACAAGTTGAAGAAATACCTGCTAAATAACCAGAAGGCCATAGCCACATGGTTTGAACCGAGTTGTAATGAGGAGAGTAGAGAGTCCCTGGTATATATGATAAAGGAGGCTGTTGGTGATGATGAATGGTTAACTCAGTATATTGGGCAGCAATTATATGTTTTTGATAATGTAAGAGACCTTGACAAAAAAGCTGTTGGACTGATTCTATCTGCGGATAAGCTGGCTGTTGCATGGCATTGCGTTCTTGGTGCTTATCAAGTGATAGGAACTCTGGATAATAACCTGAACGAATATCTGTCAAGACATGCAGCCGTACTTTCAAAAGAAAGGTGTGTGGGGGATGAGAGCCTAGTATCGTTGATTCATCAACAATTGTTCACGGGAGAAAAACAGCCGATACCCGAGTTTGTGAAGTTGTTGAGAAGTTTTGATATGCCTTTTGCTTTGGAAGAACTTGGCGAGATGGATGATGAAAGAATAGCGGAGGTAATAAGACAGAAAAAAGTTAATGCAGATCCCGAAATATTTGAGCATTTGAACCTTAATTGCTCTGATCAAGTGGCAGACGACTATCTAATTCTTCATTTTGATGCTCTTATGGATGTTGAAACTATTGAGTGGGAAGAATATATGAGGAATAGCATGGGTATTCGTGTTCTTAATAGTAAGTTGACTCTGGAGCAAAAGAAACGATTCCTTAATGAATGTCTGTTTATAACGAAAGAGAGCCCGGATGTACAAGAATTAGCTAAATTAGTGTGCTTCTATTATAACCTGTGTGGTGTTGAAGGGGCAAATAAGGAGTTGGTAATAAATGCATTAATGATTTATCAAAGTGGAGATAGTTGGGAGCAGAAGATTTCTCTCATTAATAAGTGTAATGCTAGTTGGGAGTATGATATTGATCGTGAGAACAAACTTCTTGATGGATTAGGAGATGAGTATCACAAACTAACGTATGCAAGAGGATGGGCAAGCTTTGATATAAATAAGCATAATGAAACCTTGTTAGATTACCTGAAAGGGAAAGGACATTATATCAATAAGGTGGAAGAAAAAGAGGGACAATATTATGTGACTTTCAAGCATAGCTAATTTATGCCTGAATAAAGATGCAAGACTGAAGGCGGCAAGTTTAGGATAGAATAATACAATAATAATACAACTAAAGATATGAAATACTTAATCGTAGTAGTGCCCGGATGACGAAGTGCTGGGTTGTGGGGATTCCATTTATAAGTGGACGCGCAATGGCGACCAGGTTGATGTTTGCATAATGAGTACGGAAGCTAAGGCGCGTGCGTTCCGTCCGGAGGACAAGGAACTGGATGATGATACGCATGCGGCATTGAAATACATCGGGGTGAACAAGGAGTATGAAGGGACTTTCCCGAATATAGAGATGAACACGGTTCCGCATCTGCAGCTGGTGCAGTTTATAGAGAGTGCCATCAAGGAGAGTGAGCCGGACATCATCATCACGCATCATCCTGCGGATACGAATAACGACCATCTGCAAACGTCGATGGCGTGCCAGGAGGCGATACGTCTGTTTCAGCGTAGGCCAGAGGTGAAACGCGTGAAGGAGTTCTGGTATATGGAGGTGCCCAGTTGCACGGAGTGGAAGATTAACAATGCCATGCAGACGTTTAATCCCAACTGCTTTGTGGAAGTGGGTCCTGATGGGGTGCAGGCTAAGGTGAAGGCGCTGGGCATGTATCGGGGGGGGGTGATGCGGCCTTATCCGCATCCTCGTTCTGCTGAGTATATCGCTGGGCTGGCTGCTGTTCGGGGGAGCCAGTGGGGGGTGATGTATGCGGAAGGGTTTGAAGTCGCACTTAGGAAGTATGAATAGTTCAAGGGCTCTTGGCTATATATGAGTGATTATTCAAAAAATAGATTCTATTAAAATATGACAGTAAAAGGTTTTTTCAAAGGTATCGGCCAGTTTTTCCGTTACCTTTTCCTCACGCCCGCTGGCGGCAGCAAGCGCCGTGCAGAGCAGCAGGCGTATGAGGAGCGGCTTGATGAGGCAATGAAGCGAGTGCAGGCGGAGAGGGAGCTTTAGTTGGGGCATATCTCGACTTGGTACGCTTCGGCATCGGCCTAAAGTGAACTATCGTTTCTTTGCTCTCGCGTCTTTATCGGATTATAAAGAGAATGGGTTCAAACTTGCTTGAGGCTCTGACGCGCCTGTTCCATAACTTTACGGATGAGGATGCGGTGGTGGATGGAAAGAAGGTGTACATAATGCGTCCGTGTATGATTCACGGTCCTGGCAACAAGGGTAATCTGAACTTGCTGTATGGTGTGGTGAGCAAAGGAATTCCCTGGCCGCTTGGCGCCTTTGAGAACAGGCGTTCGTTCACGAGCATCGGTAACCTGCAGGAGGTGATCAAGGGCCTCCTGACCAAGGATGCCCCCAGCGGCATCTATCACATGGGTGATGATGAAGCACTATCCACCAACGAACTGATAGAGGTGATATGCAGTGCCCTGGGCAAAAAGGCGCATATCTGGCGCATCCCCCGCGGCCTGATGAACGGAGCCGCGCGCCTGGGCGACTGGCTCCACCTGCCCCTGAACAGTTTACGAATGCAGAAGTTGACTGAGAACTATGTGGTGTCAAATGCTAAGATCAAGGCGGCTTTGGGGATGACGGCTATGCCGGTGCGGGCTGTGGATGGGCTTCGGGGGACTATTGAGAGCTTTGCTGGGAAATAGTTTACTGCTTAGGGGTTCTTCGCTGCATCAGATGATTATAAGCGGTGCTCAGGCGAGCAAGGGCTCGGAGTCCAGCTTAGGGTTTTGGGTTATGACAACTTAGGGTTCATGGTTCATGGTTAACGGTTCATGGTTATGACTGATACGACAATGATTGATAGGCTTAAGCAGTTTGTCGAGAGCGAAATGCGCTCTTGCTCAATGGATATTGGGGGCATTACACCACTATACGTTTACAGGATGTGGGGAGGAGCAGTGGCTATCGAAGATATTGCCACTGCGATGGAAGAGGTAAGAAGGATGAAGTAAGATGATTTATTGTGATGTTTAATATTATAGCTATACAAACCCTTCCAGTGCCGCATGAAAGGTACATTACACCTGATGATGCGCAAAGAGAAGAGCGCTTCGAGATAGACCTTCGTCGCGCTCGTTTTGCAAGTGTAATGAAGGTGCTGAAAGAAGATAAGTGGTACTGGCTGGCTCGTGGGTATAAGCTGGAAAATGACATAATGGTAGAGAAAAGAGAGGGATTGCCAAGTGATTTTTATTCTGGTGATGGGCCTCATATAAGTCTTTCTGCCATTGTTGGGGAGAACGGAATGGGTAAGAGTTCGCTCTTGGAATTGTTCTTCCGACTGATTAATAACGTCTCGTATGCTCTGAAAGATGCCCTGGAGGTTCAGAAATATGCTTTACACTTTGTCTCTGATATATATGCACGTGTATGGATACATGATGATGAAGGTATCTACTTTATTGAGCAGCAAGATGGTATTATACGAATACACTGGCAAAATGGTCTTAATGAAGACTTCCGGTTTGACTATTTTGCGGGAGATGAAGTTGAAGGAGTAAGGTCTGCAAGAGAAAGGTTGAAAAAACTATTCTATACCATTGTAGTAAACTATTCGCAATATGCCTATAATACTAATGATTATATGGCAGAATGGGATACCGGTGATACTGGTGGTGAAAGCGCAGACTCATTATGCTGGTTGAGTGGTTTGTTCCATAAAAACGATGGCTATCAAACTCCAATTGTATTAAATCCATTCCGTGAGAGTGGCAATATAAATATAAACCAGGAACGCGACCTGACACAGACTAGACTCTATAATCTGGTTATTAATGATGCATCACCACTTAAACAGATATTAAGGAAGAAAGAGGCTAAGGCTTTTATCTTTGATGTGGATAACGACTTGAATCCCATCCCCGGGAAGCGCTATTATTCACAGAAGGTGGTAAAGCAAATGTCTCAAATGCGGCTTTTAGGGAAAAGGGACTACAAGACAGTAAACGACATCGGTAGGCGGATTACAGCCGCATGGGGTCATGTTTTGGGATACGAAATAGAGAGCCGTAGAGGCAATTCATATTGGAACAATATGGATGATGTAAGAACCATCAACTACATCGTCTATAAGACATTGAAAATCTCAAGGAACTATGCCCAGTATTTCGACTATCATGATTGCTTTGGTGATGCAGATGATGTGTTGGAGTATGTGGGTGAACTGAATAAAGATTCTTCTCACATTACTTTAAAGTTGAGACGTTGTCTGGCATATCTGTTCTTTCACCATTATAGCACCGGTAGAATAGTGAACGATAAAGTGGAAGGTAATATCATGACAGTGAATGATTACAAGAATGCCATTGACCGTTGCTATCAAACCGAGAATGATATTTTAAATCGCTTAATTAGGGAACGTTCAACATATTACTATTATGGAGGTCCCATTGAACCTCATATTTGGCAGGAGGAAGAGTTAATGCCCGCACCTTCATTTAAAACGGATATCTTGATTGAGGGCGAAAATAGAGAAAACGTAAGGTTTAGTTCGCTCAGTAGCGGTGAGAAACAAATGATATATAGTGTTTCATCAGTATTATATCAGCTACGGAATATCAACTCTGTTTGGGATAAACAAGACCGGACTAATGTGGCATATAAGAATGTTTGCCTTGTGTTTGATGAGATAGAATTGTATGCTCACCCCAAGTATCAACTCAAATTGATACGGCTCCTAATAGACAGTATTAAGTCCTTGGGGATGCTACACGTTTTAAATGTAAACATCATTCTGGCCACACATTCTCCTTTTGTTCTTAGTGATATTTCCAAGAGTAATGTGCTTTATCTGGAAGATGGCATTGATGTATGGGACAAGATAAAGTTTTCACCATTTGCCGCTAATGTGAATGATACCTTGCATCAGAGTTTCTTCTTAAATGAAGGTTTCTTAGGAGCTTTTGTCTCTGAGAAAATACGCACATTGTGTGATTTCATGGACGGGAAACAGCAACCTGAAAGCTGGAGTTATGAGAAAGCTGAAGCTTTTATCAATGAAGTTGGAGATCCTCTGATCAAGCAACAGTTGCTTGCACTTTATCTGAAGTGTAGATTTGGAAAAAACAGTCTGGCAGAACTAGCATGGTTAAAAGAAAGAGTAAGGCAATTGCAAGAGAGACATGCGGAAGATTAGCATTACACCTGAGATAGAAAAGTTGGTGGAGAAGAAGTATTGGAAAATACTTCATGCTTCTGAGATAAACCAAAAAATCTTGGTTGACTTGGCTTTATTAAGGGACGAGTTCTCGAATGCCCGAAGAATTGAAATCAATACGGGGTCATCCCAAAATCCCAATTGGGGTGTGAGCCCTTCCACTGCATTGCAATATGCGGAATATATTCACGAAATTCAAAGAGACTACCAGTCTGGTCTATTGCTTACATGGCAGCCTACAATGTTTTGTGACAATATAAGGCAAAAGGATGCCCTTGTGCATCATCAGATAGTGAACTGTGCTATGAGGGTAGATGGTCATGACAGGGGCACATTTGCTAATAGGTTGGTTAAAGCAATGCATTATGATGATGTGAGGAAAGCGATAGTGCCGCCTATATACAGGGAACTGGAACTAAAGAGTTGCGTTTATTGCAATGCTAATTACACCATCAGTGATGAAAATGGTGAAGGGTATTATGACCTTGACCATTGGAAACCCAAATCATGTTATCCATTCCTTTGTATATCCTTCTTTAACCTGCAACCATCCTGCCCCAGCTGTAATAGACGCAAATCTGCAAGTGATATACAATTCTTTGGCTTATGGGATGATACTGGAAGCAAGGATTTGGATGTGTTGAAGTTCAAATTAGACGAAGCTTCGCTGGTGAACTATCTTGTTTTTCTTGAAAGGGACAAATTGAAGGTTGAATTGGTTGAGGCTATCCCCTGGAGCCCAACACAGCAGGTAATAAGAAATAACACAGAACAAAAGTTTCATATCGAGGCAAGATATGCGGAGCATAAAGACTATACAGAGGAGATTGTTTGGAAGAGCAAGATTTATAATCCAAGTATGATTCAGAGCCTGCGCGACTCAAAGTTCAGTGCATTAATACCCAAGCAGGCAGATTTGGAGAGATTTATTTTAGGGACATATTCTGATCCCGACGATATACATAAACGCCCTCTAACTCGCCTTGCCATTGATGTGGCAAAGCAGTTGGGATGGATGTAAAGATACGGTAATATATTAGAAATCAGGTAGCTTATCTAACTAATGTATCTATCAACACTCAAACTTTGGAATTTTAGGAAGTATGGCATTGGCGCAGACGATGCGCCAGGGCTGGAGGTCCATTTTCAAGATGGCGTTAATGTCCTGATAGGAGAGAACGACTCTGGTAAAACCGCCATAGTGGATGCCATACGTTATGTTCTTCGCACAAAGAGTGGAGAAACCATCTATATTGATGAGAAGGATTTTCATATTGATGGTGGTGTACGTTCAAAAACAATGAGGATAGAGTGCTGGTTTGAGGGTATTTCTGATGTTGAGGCAGCTCCTTTCCTAGAGTGGATAGGCCTCAAGGGTGATGATGATGGCACACACTACTGTTTGCGCCTTTCTTTGATTGCCACTATTCTTGAAGATGGTCGCATCTACCCTGTCGTGAAAGCAGGAATGGGGAATGATGGAACACCGATGGATGGTAAGGCTCGTGACTTGTTGAGAGTGGTTTACTTGAAACCTCTGCGTGATGCCTTGCAAGATATGACGCATGGATATAAGTCTCGTATAGCTCAGATACTTCAAGCTCACAGTGTGTTTGGCGATAATAAAAGGAATGAAGAAGGAAAACACAAACTGGAGATGTTGTACAATCAGTTGAAGAAAGAGATTGATGAGTATTTTGATCAAAACAAAACAGAGGACGGAAAGGTAATCACAAAGAACATCAATGACATACTAGTAAATAATTTCCTCATGGCGGGAGAGCAGCGAAAGGCATCCCTTTCACTGACAGGAAGTGAATTGATTGATATTCTACGTCAATTGGACTTAGTGTTGGAAAGCAACAAGAGCGGGCTAGGTTCGTTAAACCTGCTCTGCGTGGCTGCTGAACTGCTATTGTTCTTAGAAGAAAAACGCGGAGTGAAGCTGACGTTAATTGAGGAATTGGAGGCTCATTTGCATCCCCAGTATCAATTGAGGATGCTCGACTACATAAGAAAACAAGAGGGTTTTGGACAGTTCATTCTTACAACTCACAGCATCACGTTAGCGGCAAATATCCCTTTGGAAAATTTGATTGTCTTGAAAGAAAACAAAGTTTTCCCCATGGGGAAAGCCTATACAAAGTGTGGTGATGGGGATTATAACTTCTTACATCGTTTCCTTGATGCAACCAAGGCGAACCTGTTCTTTGCTCGTGGCGTAATTATGGTTGAGGGGGACGCTGAGAATCTGTTGTTGCCTGCTATTGCAAAAGTGATTGGAAGGCCTCTGCATGACTATGGCGTTTCCATCGTGAACGTTGGCAGTACTGCATATAGACGATATGCAAAGATATTCCAGCGTAGAGACGATCAGAAAATGGGTATTCCTGTGGCCATCGTAACGGATCTAGACATTAGGAGTATTGAATACTATAGAGATGAAGACGAAGGGAGGTCGAAAAAATTGTTGCTCTGCACGGAAGAAGTGAAAGAAGCCCTTACAGACAAATGTCCATCTGTGGATTTTGATGAACTGCCAGAGTTTGTGATGACTAAAGCGGAGATGAATGATTATGTGACCCACCATAAAAAAGCAGGTGTAAGGGGTAAAGGCGTTAAGAAACAGGAGCGTGAGGACGCCCTGAAATTCTTTACAGACAATGCAAGTGAGATAAGTGCGGATGCAATTACACAATTGCGGAAGAAGAAGAGGGAAGCCCTTGCTGCCATCTATCCCGAAGGTGACATTAAACTTTTTGTTGCCAAGAACTGGACGTTGGAATATGAAATAGCTAAGAGTGGGTTGTTTAAAGAATTGGCAATGGCGGTCTGTATGGCTAAAGGAGAACAGGTAGGTAAGACAGTAAGTAAGGCGGAAGCCAAGAAAGAAGTGGATGAAAAATACAAAGAAGGTACGAATGATACCGTTGCGTACGAGATATTCAAACCTATAAATGATGGGGCAGTTTCCAAGGCCATCGTAGCACAATACCTTGCAGAGATTTTGGAAGATAATGTACTTGATAGCAAGGTTATATTTGAATCGGATGAAAACTTGGTATATCTGAAGAATGCCATAGAACATGTAACACCCGAGAAAGCATGATACCATTTGCTACTGATGAAGAGATACGTGCAGCTCATGATGTGATGTTGCTGGGAAAACCCGACTTTGAAGAGGATAAGTTGGCTGTAATCCGTTGCAATGAATCAAGAGACATCAAGGCTTGTCCCGGAAGTGGAAAGACTACGGTTTTGTTGGCAAAGTTATCTATCCTTTCTAATAGAATGCCTTTTGCAGACGGTTCTGGCATTTGTGTGTTGACTCATACCAATGTGGCCATTGATGAAATAAAGGCACGCTTTGGAGGCAAAGCAGACTTGCTGTTCAGTTATCCAAATTATTGCGGCACAATACAGTCGTTCGTGGATACATTCCTCACTATCCCTTGGTTTAATTCGTATAGCTCTCATCCGCTTGTAACTATTGATGATGACCGTGCAAATGTGATAATAGGTAAGACATTTAAGAGCACTTCATGGGAGGCACAAAAAGCATTAAATCATCTGTTTCGTGAAAACGACTCTTACAAGAAAGCATGTGAAGAAAAGAGATGGGATATTGTTACGCAAATGAAAGCTGATTTGGTGAAAAATACCTATTTAGAGGTCTTTAATGAAAAATATTATACCAAGTATGGTGCGAGCCCATCTATAGCATCCGCAAATAATAAAACGTCACCAACTTATAATTTCCTCCATAATGTGCGATTAAGCGCTTTTAGAGAAGGTATTCTGAAGTATGAAGATGCTTTTTCTATTGGTTTAGCATATGCGGAGCTGATTCCAGGAATAAAGGATGCTTTTTGTACTCGTTTCAAATATGTATTTATTGATGAAGTTCAAGATAGTAGCCAATTGCAACTGAAATTGTTGGAGACGATCTTTGACAGGGATAAAGTTGTGGTGCAACGTTTCGGTGATCCCTTTCAGGCAATATATAATACGGAAGGCGATTGTGCCTGGACACCGGTAAACCCATTACCACTGAATAAGAGTAAGCGTTTCGGTGATGCAATAGCAACGGTGCTGAAAACCGTATGCATTGAGGACAATAAAGAATTGGAGGGAAATGAGGCGGTACGTTCAGTTAAGCCCATAATGATGGTTTATACGGATGGAATGAAAGTGCTACCTGACTTTGCAAAGTTGTTGAAGGGAAAAAAGATAGAAGGAGTTTCGATTGCTGACATTGCCGGCAATGAGCGCAAGGCAGATACGCTTCATCGAATAAATATTAAAGCTGTTGGTTATGTGGGGAAAGAGAAAGTGGGTGACGATGGTGAATTTCAATCCATTCATTATTATTTTCCACAATTTGAAAATCAAAAAACAACCAAACAACCTTTTGTGGAGGAGGTTACATTGAATACGTTCTTACAAAAGAATGCAGTAAAGGATAATCCACAGGAATATAGAAACCACATTTTAGATGCCTTAGTGTCAGTATTAGTAAGAGCTGATGTTAGGAAAGATAATGGAAGAACTTTTTCTAAAACATCTATGATGGAGTTTCTGGAGGTTTCCAAACCTGATGTATATGTGGAATTAACAGAAAAACTCTCTGAATGGGTATTGAAAATATGCAATTCTGAGTATAGAGTGGATGGAGAAGTGTTTGAGGATGTGAAGTCTTTTATCTCAACGGATTTTGCCTGTATTTTTGACTTCAGCGCAGGGATTGGCGTGATTAGACATTTTTTAAAGAAGAAAGACGATGATTTCTACCAGATAAAGAATGCGAAGCAGAGCTTTAATGTGTATCGAGACGGTGAACTTGAGATAGAAGTGGCCACTGTTCATTCAGTCAAGGGTGAGACTCATGCTGCTACTTTGTTTTTAGAAACCAAGAACTACAAGTATGAAAGTGAGCATTTTGGTGCACAGCTTTGTGGTGCTCCCTACGTTCACAGATCTGGAGAAGGACATGTGCTGCCGTCATTGAAGGTGGCATACGTTGCTTTGAGTAGGCCCAAGTACTTGTTGGCTTATGCTATTCACAAAGACCGTTTTGATATTTTGGATAGAGATAAACTTGAAAAAATATGGGATATCCGTGAGGTGGAATAAAGAGACGGGCGGCCGAACGGGAGCTGGTCTGTGTGCGGATCGGAAGGCTCTGTGGCGCGAAAGCGACACTGTGCCTGAAGCGTAGGAAACAAAAAAGAGTCCCATCAAACGATGAAACTCTTTTCACGGAGAACGGATAATGGCTTCCATGACTCACGGTAGGTCGCTAAGTGTCCTACGAATCTGAACGTGATACCCTATTGAAAGAGAATACAATATGACTATAGAAGAGATACAGAAATCAACGGAGTTTCAGGTGTTTGACCGGAAGAGTGCGCGCATTGATGCGAAAGCGCTGGCGATTACCATCATTGCATTCGCGAATGCGGATGGCGGAAGGATTGCTATCGGTGTGGAGGATGACGGCACGTTGACGGGTGTGGATGGCAAGACGGAGCACGTGAACGAGTTGCTGAGGGCTTCGTATGACTACTGCGTGCCGTCGATAGCTACTTCAACGGAATATATGGACGTGACGGACGTGAATGGCCGGCCCAACCATATCATTCTGATGACGGTGCCGCAGAGCGTCCGAGTGCATGCAAATCAGGCGGACGAGGTGTACTATCGCGTGGGCGACAAGTCGAAGAAACTGAACTTTGAGCAGCGAATGCAACTGGTGTATGCCAAGGGTGAACATTACTACGAGGATGCGCCGGTGAATAACGCGCGATGGGAGGACTTGGATATGGCGCTGGTGGAGGATTATGTGAAGGTGATAGGCTATGGTAAGGGGGCTGAGACGTATCTGCGCGAGAATGGCTATGTGGTGAAGAAGGAGGACTACCGAGGGCGAGAGTATGAGGCGCTGACGGGGGCTGCTGTGCTGCTGTTCGGAAAGAATCCGCAGCGGTTTTTCCAGCGGGCGCAGGTACGGGTTATCCGCTATGACGGCACGGAAGCCAAGGTGGGCACGGAGATGAACGTGGTGAAGGATGAAATTTTCACCGGCCCGATATTGAAGTTGACAAACGACGTGCTGGCTTTTGTGAAGACGCAAATCAAGGAACATACATATCTGGGGCCAGACGGACGATTCCGCACGGATGAGCAGTATCCGGAGTTTTGCTGGACCGAGCTATGCGTTAACTCGATTTGTCATAGGGACTACAGCATCTTGGGCACGGACATACAGGTGAAGCTGTTTGACGACCATATCACGGTGGAGAGCCCCGGCATTCTGCCCGGCTTGGTGAGACCGTATAACATTCGTGAGATGCACTTTTCGAGGAACCCGAAGATTGCGTTGTATATGCGGTCGTACAAGTTGGTGAAGGAGTATGGCGAGGGTGTGGACAGGATGTTTCGTGAGATGGCGGAGGCAGGATTGCCTGCACCGGAGTACAGACAGAATGAGTTTATGGTGTATGCGACCATTAGGCAGGCGAAGGATACTGCAGAGCAAGTTGCAGGCAATGGTGATGTGAATGGCGGATTTAATGGTCAATTAAATGGTCAATTAAATGGTCAATTAAATGGTCAATTAAACGATAGCCAGAAAGAGACCTTTGAGTTTATAAAGGCTCACGAAGGTTATAATACAACCAAAATAGCGGACGTCCTTGGCAAACCATTCAGAACCATTGTTAAGCATATAAATGTGCTTCTTGAATTGAATATGATAGAGCGTCGTGGTAGTAAGAAGACGGGTGGATATTACGTAAAGAAATAAAACTATGAATATGTGGATTACATATGGAATTATAGCAGTAATATTGATTATTGCGGAGCTGGTGTACTTTCGCATTGCGGAAAAGTGCAATATCATTGACAAACCCAACGAGAGAAGCAGTCACTCAACGATTGTATTAAGAGGCGGTGGTGTCATATTCAGTTTGTCAATGGTAGTATGGGCCATCCTTATGGTGGTTCAAGGGAATGCTATTCCACAGTGTCTGCCGTTCTTGTGTGGACTGGTACTGATATGTGGCATTAGCTTCTGGGATGATGTGAAGTCATTACCGGATAGCCTGCGAATGGCGGTCCAGATTATTTCCATTCTCCTTATGTTCTGGAGTATGGGGTTGTACACTGCTGCGGATAGTTGGCTGTGGACAGCGGTAATCGTTGTTGTGGCGCTGTTCTTCTGTGTGGGGGCTACCAACTTCATCAATTTTATGGATGGCATTAATGGGATTACTGCGGCTTATTCGTTTGCCATGTTGTTGCCTATCCTGTTGATGAATCGTGGGCTAGGGTTCATTGAAGAATCCTATCTGATAGTTGCCATCCTTGGTGTTATCGTATTCAGTATCTTCAACTTCAGGCCTAAGGGCAAGGCGAAGTGCTTTGCTGGGGATGTGGGAAGCATTGGTATTGCTTTCATCATCCTGTTTGCGCTGGGAAGGTTGATGCTTGCCACTAAGGATGTGACCTACATAGTTTTCTTCCTTGTTTACGGAATTGACGGTAGTTTAACAATCTTCCACAGGATTATGCTGCACGAGAACCTGGGGCAGGCACATAGAAAGCACGCATACCAGCTGATGGCTAACGAGCTGGGGATGAGTCATGTGGTGGTGAGCTTGCTGTATATGGCTATACAGTTGGTGGTGAGCCTAGGCTTTATATATCTATGCCCCAATACCATTCTTGCGCATTGGATTTATCTGGTGGCAGCGGGAATTGTGCTGGCAGGTGCGTATGTGGTGTTTATGAAGAAGTATTATCATCTTCACGAAGAATATTTGGCTTCGCTGAAGAAGTAATCAAGATTTAGAGAATTATGAAAATTACTCAGGCTGTATTGGACCAATTAACTGAACAAGCTAAGGCGAGTCCTCGGCTTAGGATGAACTTGGATTTGCGCAATTCGGACGAAGACCAGAGTCAGCGGATGCTGAATGCTATTGAGCCGGGCTCTCCTCTGCCCATCCATCGGCACCGGAAATCCTCCGAAACGGTGGTTTGTTTAAGGGGTAGGCTGGTGGAGGAGTTCTTTGCAGAGCAAAGCGGCAAAGCCGAGCGCTATGACGAGTTGGAGCGTCGCTGCACCGAGGCCATCGAACTCTCGCCCGGCGGCCCGGTAGTGGCCCTGAACATCCCCATCGGCCAATGGCACACCGTCCGCGCCCTGGAATCCGGCACTGTCATAATGGAAGTCAAAGACGGGCCTTATGAACCCACGGGACCGGAAGATATACTGGCTTTGTAATCGGCCTTATTGGGCGTGATCTCGGCATAGGGCTTCTACCAGTCGCTGGAGGATAAGTGCCATCGGATGCTGAATGCGGTGGAGTCAGGGACTGTGGTAGCTATTCATCGGCACCCAACGAAGGATGAGTCTTTCGTTATCCTGCGAGGCAAGGTTAGAGTGACTACTCACAATGATGATGGCTCTATCATAGAAGATGTGGCGCTGAGTCAGGAGAGTGGCAACTATGGGGTTGACATTTCTAAGGGTGTTTGGCATATGGTGGAGGCGTTAGAGTTGGGGAGTGTTGTTTTTGAATGTGAGGCGGGGACGTTTGTGGTGCATGAGGTGGAGGGGATTCTGGAGGTGGTGCGGAAATGAACGGTGCCAGTATAGGGTGCGGACGAGGACCACGAAGAAAGCAGGAACGCAAGGTGGAACGTAGGTGGAATTAGGGAATCAGGGAATTAGGAAGTTTATGACACGCTCCGAAAGCTGGAACGCATTCATCGATGAGCTCCGGACCTACGTCCGGGAGCACCATCATTTCCCGAACAAGCATACTCGCCTGCTCTCGAAGGTAAAGTACACCCGCAAGAAAATCAATGACGGCACGCTGGAAGATTGGAAAAAGGAGCAGTTCCTGGAGGTGGCCGAAATGCGGGATATGGAGGAGCATTGTGGGCAATTGCCATTTCATATTCTCCGGCTCGGAGCACCTCTATCTTTTGAAACAAGAAGCAATATCTTGCAAAATATTTCGTTATTAAGTAGATAATATATACCTTTGAGTGCGAATGCTTGCAAAAATGACGATATGGATAAGATACAGGACATAATGGTACGGTGGAATGCTCTGCAGCCCCTGTCCGAAAGAGAGAAGGAGATGCTCAGCCGCCGCTTTATCATTGACTTCAATTACAACAGCAATCATATTGAGGGCAATACGCTTACCTACGGACAGACGGAGATTCTCCTGCTGTTCGGAAAGGTTGTTGGTGAGGCTGAGGTGAAGGATGTGCAGGAAATGACTGCAAGCAACGTGGGGCTGAAGATGATGACACAAGAGGCTGGGTTGAAGGACACGCCTCTTACTCAGAATTTCATCCGTGCACTTCACAAAGTGTTGCTTCGGGAGGATTATACCGTACATCGCAGTCTGCCGGATGGTCAGACAACGAGCTACGTCATACACGCAGGTCAGTATAAGACTCGCCCCAATAGCGTCATCACCCGTTATGGTGACCGTTTTGAGTATGCTTCGCCCGAGGAGACACCCGCTCTGATGTCCGACCTCGTGAACTGGTACAACGATGCTGAGAAGTCGGGCCGCTTCACGCCTGTGGAACTTGCCGCCATCTTTCATTACCGCTACATCCGCATACACCCTTTCGAGGATGGCAACGGACGCATTGCGCGCCTGATGGCCAATTATATCCTGTCGCGCCACGGGTATCCGATGGTTGTTGTCCGCAGTCGCAAGAAGAACGAGTATCTTGAGGCTCTCCACCGCACAGACCTTACCGTGGGGGCGGCTCCTTCGCTCGGAGCTCACGCCTCAAAGAGGGATATTCAACAGTTCTTGACCTGGTTCAAGAATATGTTTGTGCAGGAGGTAACGTACAACATCAGTTTTCTTACCGAAAGGGGTGACAATGTTTGGTGGTTTGACGGGGAGAGGATAAAGTTCCGCAGCGATTCCACAAGCAGGATTCTCAACCTCATATATGAGAATCCAGACATCACCACCCAGCGCCTTTCCAATGAGGTGGGCATCAATATGGCAGCCGTCAACAAGCACCTGAAGCAACTGACCGACAAAGGCTACATCCAACGTGTCTCCAAAGATGGCACCTGGCGCCTTGTCATCACCCCTTCGGTGTAGAATGAAACAAAAGAATGGATAGGGAATAATGGCAAAGATTATTGAAGTGCGAAACAGCACTGCGGAGTTCCTGAACTTTGTGCCAGATAATATAGAAACCCAAAAAGTCAGTTACGACTGACAAATTTAACTCTGAACAAAATGGCTATAGAAAATTCAGAATACAGGCAATGGATCAGCACCATCGAAAGACGATTCTTGATCGCTACGAGAACGAACCCATGAAGGCATTCTTCGAGAACGCTTGCGTCCGATATGACTTTCTGGTATTGTCCTGACTGCTCGAAAATCACGTCATATAACCTGTCAGAAGGAATACCCGGCATGCTTATGAATGATTACTCCTTCGTGTTTCACGGGGACGAGGTGGTTGACAATGATGGAGAAGTTGTAATCAACGGCTTCAAGAAAGTGATGCTGACAGCACCTTTCTACAATTCCCAATTATATTGGTCGGACAATGCTCTCAGCAACGGAACCTCTTCTCTGCACAGACTTATGCGTCAGCATTTTGTCGCAATGGACGGAATGAATGAATGAATATGGATTGTGCTACGGAGCATTCCAACTTCCAAATCTTTCTCCTGCATATCCAGACTCATTAAAAGACAAGAATAATCCTGACAATCTCAACCAGAATACGGGCAAGAAAGCCATATACTCCGCCCTGTTCCACAATTTGATTCTTTCACGCTGCAAGACCGTGAAAGAGGTGGAGTCGCTCATCACTCAATACGATATGGTAGCCATTGTTCCAACCCTCAACGTACACTGGCTAATAGCCGATGCAACTGGCGATTGGGCAATATTCGAATTCTTGAAGAACGAACTGCACGTTTACCGCGAGAACGATCTGAAAAAGCCGGAGATGTTAGGAAAACCAGCGGTGGCAAACGAGTGGTTCTCCATTGAAAACTATTATAGAAACCCTGAGCTCGTAGCTACATACGAGACCGACGGCTGGCAAGAGTACTATAGCCCGAAGACGCGTATTGTGAATATGATGAACCACTACAAACCAACTATGACGTTGGAGGAGGCTCTGGCATGCAGTCAGGAAGGCAGATTCGATCTCGAGAAGGGTAATGTCGGTAAACTGACCAACTGGTCATGCATTTACAATCCAAAGGAGCGCACGATACATTTCTACAACAGAAATGACACGTCCAAACTGTATATCATAGATTTGAAAAAAGACCTGAAGTAAAAAATCCTTGAACTCAAATAACAATAATTAACATAAAAAACAGTTATGAAAAAGATCACATTATCAATGTTAATGCTCACGGCAGCATTATTTGTAGTATCATGTAGCGATGACGATGACAACAACTCAACTCCAGAAAAAACAAAAGTAACCAAGATAGCCGACTACCTATATGAATATACGGCTGAAGGCTACGGCACCGAGGCTCCTTCAGAAGCTCTGTCTGACGATGGTCCGTCTCCTGTATTCGGTTGCAGTGCAGTCAGGAACGGCAACTTCTACGGAAGAAATCTGGATTTCAATATCAACGAAATCTGCGAG
Organism: Bacteroidaceae bacterium; assembly: GCA_024398635.1. GTDB lineage: Bacteria > Bacteroidota > Bacteroidia > Bacteroidales > Bacteroidaceae > Colenecus. Next base: position 25,839 of record JAKSIV010000017.1, read on the forward strand.
TTTGTGATAAGAACCAAAGCCACGGCAGAGCGCAAGCACGCTTCCATCGGTGTGGCGAACACCTGTTTCCTGAACATCACTAATGAGATGGTAGCTAAAGGACTCAGCGACGAACTGCTCAAGTATATTCCGTGGATGATGATGGATGGTATCAATGACGCCGGACTTGTCTGCAATATCAATGTCGTGAATATGGCAGACATAAAGGATTGCCCACATACCCACACCAACGAGGGTGCACCGCAGATTATGGTGATGAACCTCGTTCGTGCACTGCTTGATAACTGCAGCAGTGTGGAAGAAGCAAAGACGTTTATCAAGAATCTTGATATTAGACCTATACCTTCGACTTGGGACGGTCATATTATGGTTGCAGATCCTACTAAAAACGTGATAGTGGAGTTTACCGGAGAAAAGGGCTCGGAAGTAAAGTTCACGGAAGCAAACATTATGACCAACTTCTACAATTACCAGTTTGCAAAGGATGGTGTATTCCCTTCCCATGCCTGTGGTGTGGAACGGTATCAAATCCTCAAGGACAACTATGCCAGCAGCAATTCGATGGAAGGTATGTGGAACTTGTTGAAAATGGTGCAATATACGCAGGCATACAAGGTGTCAACGGAACCTTTCTGGTGCTCGGAATACTATGACGTAATCCCGTCGTTTGACGAGCATCCTCGGGAGTACTGGACAAAGGAAAAGATTCTGGAGCAGGAGATGCCTGTAATTGAGGTGGAGGCTTATAAGGTATATGAGAAAACTGGAGAGTACGACCCTGAGAATAATCTGTGGTTCACGTCTCACAACAGCACCTACGACATCGCTAATAAGGCTCTTTGGGTGACCATCCGCGAGAAATACGAAAAGCATTACGACTTCAGATTGTAAAATTTAAGGGTGTTTTTGTGAGAAAAGAAAGAAAGGCAATGACAGCGACCTCATCCTTCATGAAAGCCCTGTAGGCGAACCATCCCAAGGGCATACGGGTGAGGTCGCGCCTTGCCATCATCTGTGCTCTGACTTTCATCGTCATTGATGTCCTCTTTGTGGCATATAACTATGATTACCTGCCTGACGTCATCCCTGCCTTTGAAGTATTTATCGAGGCGATGGAGAAATCATCGTACATTGGCTATGACATTCAGCGCTTTGTCTTGCTTCTCTCTGCATTCATCGTTGCATGGGCAATAATGCCTTGTTTCAAGACTGCCATCATCTATCAACGAGTGCGATGTTTCATTCTCGACATAGTGAACCTCACCATCACGTCGGCCATCGCAATGACCATGGTAGAACTGGCGGTTGTGGTATGCACGGACGGAGGTCGTTCATCACCGTACAGTCTCTCAAGAAACTGGAAGGACACTTGCAGGATTGGGCGACACAGACTACGGGCTGGCACCTCGTCAACTTCAAGGGAGAGAACGGCCCCGAGTTGTCTGAAGAAGAATACGACCTTGCGCAACTGGACCCAAAGGATTATGCCGATTCACTGTTCTGCCGCGAACGCTGGATAAAGACAAAACTCAGCAAGACCAAGGAGGAGTTGGAGCAGAGACTCATCGTTACCTTCTCGTTCAAGTATCGGGACTACCTGCGTTACACCCGCGAAAAACAGATTGCCCGTGCAGAAAGTATCATCAAGCGAGGAGTTGCCGGGAAGTATGGCAAAGGACAGAACGACCCCAAGCGCTTCATCAAGGCCGAGCACTGCACCACGGACGGAGAACTCGCCCAGATAGAAAGATACTCCCTCAATCAGGAGATGATAGACCAGGAGTCCCGCTTCGACGGTTTCTACGGCATCTGCACCGACCTTGAAGACAACGCCCCAGAAATCATCAGACTGAACGGCGGACGGTGGATAATCGAAGACTGCTTCCGCATCACCAAGACCGACTTCGAAGCAAGACCCGTCTTTCTAAGAAGAGACGACCGCATCACCGCACACTTCCTTACCTGCTTCCTCGCGCTAATCCTTTACAAGTATCTCGCAAAGAAAGTCAACCGTGCAGGGAAACACTTCAGCCCCGACGAAATCATCGGTACGCTGCAAGATATGAACTTCCTTAGCATCGCAGGAGAAGGATACATTCCCACCTACACCAGAACAGATCTGACCAACAATCTCCACGGCTCTGCCGGCTTCAGAACCGACACGCAGATAGTCTCAAAGCAGATGATGAAAAAAATCATCACTTCCACAAAAAATACTGAGAAACAATGATGTATTAGTACAAAGTTGTAAAATAAGAGAAGCCCCAAATCGCTACTACAGCGGTCTGGGGCTTTAATATCTCAAAATCGAAGTGTCAAACTCGAGAAGGTAGAGATTCTCATGCAATTATTGCGGAAAATTCAGATGGATGCGCACCTCTGAAAAAGCAGCAAAAACTTGACTTAATTTGTTGATTATTAATTATATAGTATAGGAAAACTGGAGAAAATTTCTTAAATTTAAGAGTAAATGCAAGTCTCTTAAAATGACAAAGAAAGCTCCTCCAGAAGTCCTTTCGCCAAGTGATTTGGCGTATATGTCCACGCTGAACGAAAGAGACAGAAGATGGTTCCTGGCAACTAAGGCCGCATTCGCAAGGCTGGTGCCGGGCGCAGGAGTACGCTTCCCCAGCATCCCGAGTGGACGCGGGCTGTAGTGCAAATCATCGAGCCGCACACGGCGGGGCTCCCTCAGGATGAGAATGTTGTATGGATATCCTTGAGCGTGACCCAGATTATGAATGAACTGGCTGCCATTGGATATGACATCTCCCGCTACTTTGTCAATCAAATCTTTGATTCCCTCGGCCTTCGGGAACGCTCCTTCTACAAGGATCTTCCCATGAAGGATGTGAAGGACAGGAACGAACAGTTTGAGAAGATTGACGCAATCCGCAAGGAAGCCACGAATGTGGGACTCCCCATTATCAGCATTGACACCAAGAAGAAGGAGATGCTGGGAAACTTCAAGCGGGAGGGAAAGGCGTTGTCCACCGGCCGGCTCAAATCCTTGACCACGACTTTGCGACATTCTCCGACGGTCAGATTGTCCCGCACGGCATCTATGACGTAACAAGGAATGTGGGCTACATGACTCTGGGAATCAGTCACGACACATCCAAGTTTGTCTGTGACAATATCGCAAGAGTCTGGCGGGAGCACCTCAGAGAGCAATATCCCGATGCTCACACACTTGTAATACTGTGTGACGGCGGAGGTTCGAACTCCAGTTCGCACAGAATCGTCAAGCAGGATCTTATGAATCTTGCCGACAGATTGGGTATCAGGCTTCTCGTTGTCCATTATCCTCCGTACTGCTCCAAGTTCAATCCCATTGAGCACAGGCTCTTCTCGCAGATAACCCGCAGCTGGAGCGGAGCTCCTCTGATGTCTCTTCAGAATGCCGCACAGAGGGCCGCGATGACCACTACGAAGACGGGATTGAAAGTTTTTGTTCACGTTAACTCAAAATCTTATGACATTATGAGGCCGATTGATGAATCATATCAGAAGAGACTCGCACAGCAGGTCATCTTCGCTCCGGAATTGGGCAAGTGGAACTACCTCATCAAACCGGCCAACTGATGCAACTTATTTTTTTTACTAAGTAGGATTTCATTATTTTTGTACAAACAAATAACCAAATATGAATATGAGAAAGATTTTAATGGTTCTTGGCGTGTTTGCGCTGTCGTGTGCATCGGCCCTTGCTGCCGATAATAAAGGCATTTCATTCAATGAGTTATCAAGTGAAAGGTTTACGCTGATTGAGAACGGCAAGCCTGTTCAGATTCTGGCCGATGAGGCCGATAAGACCGGCGTGCAGATTGCTCTGAAGGCACTGCAGAAGGACTTCCTGGCTGTTTCGGGCAACGAGGCTCAAGTGGCATACGATGTTGCTTCTGTGTCCGGAAAACCCGTGATTGTGGGAACCATTGACAGCAAGTACATTGCTCAGATTATCAAGGCTAAGAAGATCAACAAGAAGGATCTGCAGGGCAAGCGTGAGAAGTATATCATGACCGTTATTGCTAACCCCATCAAGGGCATTGACGAGGCTCTGGTGATTGCCGGCAGCGATATGCGCGGTACAATCTACGGCATATACGAGCTGTCCGAGCAGATTGGCGTATCGCCCTGGTACTACTGGGCTGATGTTCCAATCGAGCATCAGGATAACATTTCACTGGCCAAGGGTACATACACCGCCGGTGAGCCCGCAGTAACTTATCGTGGCATATTCCTGAATGATGAGGATCCCTGCCTTACAACATGGGTAAGGAACACCTTCGGCACACAGCGCGGCGGCCATGAGTTCTATGCATGCTGCTTTGAACTGCTGCTGAGGCTTCGTGCAAACTTTATGTGGCCTGCAATGTGGGGCTGGGCATTCTATGCCGATGATCCCGAGAACATAAAGACCGCCAATGATATGGGTATTATCATGGGAACCTCTCATCATGAGCCTATGGCCCGCAACCATCAGGAATGGGCCCGAAATCCGCGTGCATACGGCGGCCAGTGGGATTATACAACCAACAAGGATGAGCTGCAGAGGTTCTTCCGTGAGGGTATGGAGCGTGCCAAGGATACCGAAGACCTGATTACCATCGGTATGCGCGGAGACGGTGATGCCGAGCTTCGTGGAAGCGACGAGGACAACATGAAGATGCTTGAGGGTCTGTTCGCCGACCAGCGTCAGATCATCAAGGAGGTAACCGGCAAGCCAGCCGAGCAGCGTCCGCAGGTTTGGGCTCTCTATAAGGAGGTTCAGACCTATTATAACAAGGGCCTGCGCGTGCCTGACGATGTGATTATACTGCTGTCTGATGACAACTGGGGCGATATTCGCTGTTTGCCCAATGAGCAGGAGCGCAAGCGTAAAGGAGGTTGGGGTATGTACTACCATGTTGACTATGTGGGTGCACCGCGTAACTCAAAGTGGCTCAACATTACTCCGATACAGCACCTGTGGGAGCAGATGCAGCTTACATATGACTACGGAGTAGACAAGATCTGGGTGCTCAACGTAGGTGACCTCAAGCCTATGGAGTATCCTATCACCCTGTTCCTGGATATGGCCTGGAACCCCACATCATTCACTGTAGATAACCTGCTTGACCATACTTATGAGTTCTGCAAGGAGTTCTTTGGTGAGGAGGAGGCTGCAGAGGCTGCACGTATCCTGAACCTTTGCTGCAAGTATAACGGCCGTATAAGCGCCGAGATGCTTGATGCACGTCAGTACTACACTCTTGAGACCGGTGAGTTTGAGCAGGTTTGCGACGATTACGCACGTCTGGAGGCAGAGGCACTGCGTCAGTATCTCAAGCTCAAGCCTGAGTATCGTGACGCTTATCAGCAGATAATTCTGTTCCCCGTACAGGCCATGGGTAATATCTACGATATGTACTACAGCCAGGGCATGAACCAGAAACTGGTTCGCAACAACGATCCCGCTGCAAACTACTGGGCAGAGCGTTGCGAGCGTGACTTTAAGCGTGACGCTGAGCTCTGCGCTTATTACAACAAGGAGATGGCCGGCGGCAAGTGGAACGGCATGATGATCCAGAAGCACATAGGCTATACATCATGGAACGATAATTTCCGTGCCGATACACAGCCGCGCGTAAGCCGTGTTGAGGTGGGAGAGAAGGCCGGCGGATTTGTGTTTACCCAGAAGAACGGCGTGGTTGCAATGGAGGCTGAGCATTTCTACTCACAGGCTCCTGTGACTGCAGGAACGGCTCAGTGGACAACTATTCCTTTCATGGGCCGTACACTGTCTGGTGTGGCTCTGATGCCTTACAGCCAGCCAACTGATGGCGCCAGCATGACATATAAGTTCAATCTGACTGAGGATGTTGAGAACTTGCAGGCCGTAATAGCAGTTAATGCAACTTTGACATTCTACCGTCTTGAGGGACACCGCTATATGGTCAGTCTGGACGGTGGTCAGGAGATTGAGGTTGTGTTCAACGAGCGCCTGAATGAGGATCAGCGCAACATCTACTCTGTGTACTATCCCACGGTTGCAACACGTGTCAAGGATGACCGTGTAGAGCTGGGTAAGGCTGCCAAGGGCGAGCATACGCTGACTATCCGTCCTATTGAGCCGGGTACGGTATTCGAGAAGGTGGTGATTGATGCAGGTGGCTATATAAAGAGTTACCTGTTCATGCCGGAATCACCATATGTTAGGGAGAATTGAAAATTGAAAATAAAAAAGCCTTCGAATTTCGAAGGCTTTTTTATTAGAATCTTAAGTTGATTGAGGCGCCGAAGGAGGCGTCGTTTTGCCTGTCCAGGAATACTGTAGGTTCGAATTCGAACTGTAGCATACGGGCCGCTTTCTTAAGTTCGATCTCGTAATTGTAATCCTTGGCTATGTTATTCAGGGCGTTCTTGGCTTTCTGTTTTTTTAGGTATCCCCAGGTGTAAAATGATACCGAGGGTACTACCAGAGCTCCTGAGATTATGTAGAGCTTGCGGGACAGTTCCGGATCATCCTCCGGTCGGTGTGTTGCCGCTATGAGCGTAAGTATGGCTGCGGGAATACCCAAAAGTACGCCTACTGACTCCAGATTGTCGCCTTTTATGAATTTGCGGTTGGCTGTCTCATATTTATTGAACTGGATTGAGTCCAGCAGCTGCTTCAGGTCATCATCACGTATGGCATTGCCTGCGCCTCGGCCCTCAACGAATGTAAGGCTTCCGCTCAAACGGACTATCTCTGTGGTGTCATTGAGGGTTGCAAAACCGCCCCAGCCGCCACCGCCGCCTCTGAAACCGCCGCCACCGCCTCCCATAGGAGCACCGCCGCCACCGCCGAAGCCTCCGCCGAATCCACCGCCGCCACCAAAGCCGCCTCCGCCGCCGGGTTGGGCAGCTGCTGCAACAGACAACATGATGACAAAAAGTACTGACAGGATCTTTTTAAGCATATTTGGCATAGCGGTTATTAATCAATTGATTTATATTGTGACTCCAAATATGGCAAAAGGTTTAATCATTTCCAGTTCTTGTCAAGGAAAGCAATACGGTCAGCAAAGAATTTCTTGAGGATGGTTATCTCCTCATCGTAGCTTGATACGCGGTATGCTGCGAACATTCCTACGGCGTCACCGCCTCCAAAGCCTCCTCCAAAGCCACCGCCGAAGCCTCCCATGCCACCGCCGAATTCTCCCATTCCGGGGCCGAATCCACCACCAAAGCCTCCATTGCGACCTCCCTGGTTCTGATTCCTTGATGCGGGAACAAGCAGGTTGGAGTACTGTGCAAACTGGCGGTCCTTGGCCTCGGCCAGTTGGGCTGCATGATTATCAATGTATTTGTTGATATTGTCGATGCTCAGGACACCCTTACGGAGTTCTTTCCAGCGGGCCTTGACCTTTGCCACGAATGCGGGATCCTCCATGAGGCGTTTGAACATGGCAGGGGTAGGGTTGGTCTCGCCTCCGTTATAAACCCAGGCTTCGATGTTGTTTCCGTTGGCGAAATTGCAGTTTCCGTATGCCAGGTTGTAGTCCCAGACTGTTCCTGCATGCAGTTTGCCGCCGGTGCCGTCCTCATTCTGCTTTGTCTTATAGAAATAGGTGCTGCGCTTCAGGCCGTCAGCATTCAGGCTGAGTTCGGTATGGATTATGTAGTCCACGAATGACTCTACATCGATATATTTGGCGTAACCCTCCTTGGGATCGGCAAAATTGTCGCTCTGTATTACCTTCTCGGTGGTTTTTATGTAGTTGCTGATGTACTCTTCCTGCTCGGGGGCAAGTTTGTCGGACTTGGGATAGAAGTAACTCCAGGTTACTGTGGCACGTCCTCCAAAGCCTCCTCCAAAGCCGCCCATGCCGCCACCGAAGCCTCCCATAGAGCCGTTGGTGATGATGCCGGGAACATCGGACTGGAAGGATTTTTCACCCTCATCGGGCGGGTCTATGCGTACTATGTAACCGCCTGTGAGTTCCAGACCGCTGGTATCGGTCTTTTTGAGTTTGGCTATGCTCAGTCGGTTATCGGCCCGTTTTATCTTCTCGCAGAGTATGTAAACGCCAATGTAATGGCCGTTCATGACTACCTCGCAATAGCGGTTGCGTGGTGCCCAGTGGCCCATTTCGTTCCAGAGGTCGAAAGCAAAGGGGTCGCGCATCATGGATATGTCGTTGAAGGGAGCCAGCAGCACCCAGTCGTTATCGGCCGGCATGCCAAGGAGTTCAACGTTGTTGGCCTTGCCCTCAGGGGTGACGGTCTCAAGCGTAAAACGCTTCTGGTCAAAGAATAACGATGAGTTTCCGCGAAGTTTTATCTTGATGTTGCCGTCGTAGCCGTTGGCCTTATCAGTTACCTTGTTCCGTTTGGAGTCGTTGTCAATGATTTTCATTGTGCCGCCGGACTTTTCACGGTTGGTCAGGGTGGGGCTGTCGGTCTGGATTATTACAATCGGCAGATTGGACGATGTGAACTCTACATTGTCGGTTAAAGTCGATGTGTTGTAACTGCCGTTCATGCTGAATCCTCCTCCGGGGAATCCGCCACCGAAACCACCACCTCCGGGGAATTGTGCAAAACTGGTAATTGTAAAGAATAATACGGATATAGTAGAGATAACTTTTCTCATGTTCGTGTCATTTTTAATTACATTAATTACCAAAATGCCGGAAAGTTAAATTAATGAGCCGAGGTCACCTCTCAAACAACTTGAGGTCTATGCAGTTGCCCATCTGGACGTAACCGTCGGCATTGGGGTGCAGGTAGTCGTTCTCAAAGAGGTATTTGGGATTGAGCTGTGCAGGATCGTCGGGATTACCCATGGCGGCATCAAAATCGATTACACCGTCAAAGTAACCGCTTGAACGGATCCACTGGTTGAGCTGCTGACGGCCTGCCTCATGGTTCTCGCTGTAGTAGTTGTTGCCCTTGAACTGCATAACGGGAGCACCGTAAACCTTGATTCCGCGCTCGTGTGCCTCGTTGATGATCTGCTTGTAAACCTCTTCAATCTGATTTGCTTTTGAGATGGCATCGCCACGTCCGCCAAGGTCATTCACACCCTCAAACAGGATGATGTACTTGACGCCTTCCTGCTGGAAGAGATCACGCGGATAACGGCTCTTTCCGGTAGGTCCTAGGCCACCCTGAAGTATACAGTTGCCACCCAGACCCATGTTCAGGACCGATACACGGCTGGTTTTCTTGTTTGCAAGCAGACGGCGTGACAGGTTATCGGTCCAGCGGTTCTGCTCGTTGGTGGTAGATCCGCGTCCATCGGTTATGGAGTTGCCCAGAACGACTATGGCACGTGCTTTCTTTTCGGCCTGGATCTCTATGGCGTTGATGATGTACCAGTGTGCGGTCTTGACAGCGTTAGTGAAGTCTGAGCCCTGGCCCTCGATAAGATATGAATCTGTACGTGAGCCGGGGTGACCGGTTACGCTGGTTGATGAAGCCTGGCCCAGATGCATGGTGATAGCCACGTTCTGGCGGTTAGCCATGGGGAACTTTACAGGATCGGATGTTACAAGCTGGCCCGGCTGGATGGTTACGGACTTGCTGCCGTTGAAAGTGAGGCTGACCTCTGTTCCGGCTACTATATCGCTGCTGGCACCTGCTGTGGCTGCCTGCGCAATCTCGGCTGCGTTGATGGTTACGGGACCCTGGCTGAATTCGTTGGAGAACTTTACTCTGACAACTTTTCCGCTGATGGATGTCTGTACTATCTGACGGATGGAGTTGTTCTCAAGACCGGGGGCTGGGGGGCAGTTGTGAGGCTCTACAACCTGCTCGGCGGTTGCCCAGGTGGCAACCCAATGCTTGCCGGCAACGGCCGGTGACCAACTCAGAACCGCAATGAAGGCGGTCAGTAATAAGGCTTTAAGTTTCATAGTTCTATTTGTTTGTAATTAAACGCGCGTTTATGTGGTAAAGGTAAGCCTTTTTTGTGTTCCAAACATTAAGATTTGTTCCATTCTTTCCCCTGATTATTGGAACATATCTGAATTATATTATATCTTTGAAACAAATACTAAACTATAGCCTAATCGTTTCTCAAATGAAAAAACCAATAATTGCTCTTCTTGCAGGGTTGCTCTTTCTTCCTGTCAATGCGCAAAGGACCTACCGTTATTCTATGGGACAATTGTCCAACAACCGTTTCCAGGCTATCTGTGAAGATATGTCGGGCTTTATTTGGATTGGTACGGAGAATGGTCTTAACCGTTATGACGGATACAATTTCCATAAATTTTTTCATGACAACAATGATTCGTTGTCACTGATGAGTAACTATATCCGCAGTCTGTACTGTGATGATGACGGAACATTATGGATTGGAACAAACCGCGGCATTCAGTATCTGAGACCCAGTGAGAGGAGTTTCCATACCGTGATTTTTCCCGGAAGCAGATTGCCGTACATTCAGCAGATTACAAAACTGAGCGACGGCAAGATATGGATTGCCGCTCCGGGAGACGGACTGTATTGGGTAGACCCCCACAATCCCGTTCAGGTTAACGGTGTTGTGAGCCTCAACAACTATGCTCCCGCACAGGGCATATTCAGGTCTTTCGTCGAGGATAAAGAGGGAACAATTTGGATAGGTACTGCAACAGGTGTGCTGCTGTATGATCCTCATACTGACAAGATTACGGAATTCAGCAGTGATGTAATAAGAGGTGATGTTACCGGCATCAACATGAATGCTGACGGTGATATTTTCATATCCACCCACAATCATCTGTACATGTGGAGCACGACGAGACGTAGGCTTACACGTATTACGCCCGATGATGGTATTTGGGAGATTACACACTCATTCATGGACAGGGACGGATTGAAGGTATCGCTCAGAGGCAGGGGTTTGCTTTATCTGACCAATGACGGTCATTTGGAGCAGTTTGAGCTGAAACCATCGGACCGCAGTCTTGAAAGGCTGGATGTGAGTGCCATGTACATGGACCGTGCGGGTAACCGTTGGATTGGCTGTTTCTTATCGGACCTGATTCTGGTGACCAGGGACCGCAACGAGTTTGATTACTGGAAATTCTCTGATTATCAGGAGGATGTATCGGGAACGGTTACGGCTATGGTGGTGGATTCCGAGAACAGGCTTTGGATTGGATACAACAATAACGGTGTTACATGCATGTCCAGTACCGGTCAGGTACTGAGAGTGGGCAGGAATACACCTTATATAAGCTGCCTGTTCCGTGACAGCCGCAACAGGATTTGGGCCGGCTGCCCCAATATGGGTCTTGCGCTGCTGAATACTCACAGCGGCGGCATCGAGATGGTGATAGCCAATGAGTATTCAAATGTTTCATCCATAGCAGAGGATTCAAAAGGCCGGATCTATTACTCTGAGCTGGGTACCGGTTTCAGCCGATTCAATCCCGCTGACATGAAAACCGAGGTTTACGGTGATTTTGCCAAGAGCAGCCGTAAGGGAAGTTCGCTGAGCAATGACTGGATACATATCATGATAATTGACAGCTGGAACAGGCTCTGGATTGGCCATGACAACGGAGCCGACTGCTTTGATATTGACCGTAACGAATTCATTGACAATGACAAACTGTCAAAAGCCATGGGTACATCGGGCTGTACCTGCATCCTTGAGGAGAGGGAGGGTATAATATGGTTCGGTACGACCAAGGGTATAATCGTCTATAACATGACCAATGGCGTGGCTACTCTGTTGAATACGGCTCGCGGCCTTTCAAGCAATGACATACGCAGTATGGTCAAGGATGGCGAAGGATACATCTGGGCCTCGACTCCGGGCGGCGTGAACCGTATTAATCCCGATGATTTCGAGATCAGCCGTTTCTTTACCGAGGAGAAGGCATTCAACGGCGTATCGGCCTTCTCGGTAGTTGATGACAGGGCTTATTTTGCAAGCAACGCCGGCATCACTGCCTTCTATCCGTATAACATAATCACGGAATCGTCTGTGAACAAGGTGGTTATGACGGGATTCTATCTTAACGGCGAACAGATTACATCAGAGTCAATGTCCGGAGGCAAGCATATATCCGAGAAGCCGCTTAACGTATCGGAGCAGTTCCGTCTTGCATACAGGGACAACTCCTTTACGCTTGAATTCAGCACCTTGAATTACGGAGACGAGGCAAGTCTGATTTATGAGTATTCTATGAGTCCGGGTGGAAACGAATGGGTGAGCAATCCGGCGGGTGTGAACCGTTTCAGTTTCTCCAAGCTGGGATACGGACGTTATACGCTGTCGGTAAGGGCAAGGCTGAACGATATTGTATCAATACCAAGGACTTACGTAATAAAGATCGAGGCACCGTGGTATGCTACGTCAGTAGCGCTTTTAATCTATCTGATATTGATGCTGATGGTGCTGCTGGTGATATTCAAGATACGCCGCAGGGCACGTCAGAGAGAGATGGATGAGGCTAAGTTCCAGTCATTCATCAATGTGGCTCATGAGATATGCGCTCCTATGACGATGGTCATATCGCCGCTTGAGGATATGCTGCAGAACGATACTATTCCTGCCGATGTCCAGTCGAACCTGCGTCAGATGCACAAGAGTTCTACCAGGATCCTGTCGCTGATAAACCAGCTGCTGGATATGCGTAAGTTTGATGAGGGACAGATGCAGCTGCATTTTGCAGAGACGGACCTGATCAATTTCCTGATGGGACCGTTCGAGCTCTATACGCAAACGGCCGAGAAACGTAACATAGAGTTCGATTTCAGCCATTCTATGGCGGAACAGACCGTATGGATAGACCGTGACAGCATAGACAAGGTGATGATGAACCTGCTGTCAAATGCATTCAAGTATACCAATGATGGCGGTAAGATTGAAATGAGCGTCGAAGTAGGGACCGATGACAATGAAAGTGGCCCGCTTCATAACTATGTTGAAATATCGGTGTCCGATACGGGTATAGGCCTGGATAAGGATGACATTGAGCGTGTATTCCAGCGTTTCTACAGGGCCGACAACAAGATGACATCGATTACGATGGGAATGGGTATCGGCTTGAACTACAGCCAGATGCTTATACGTATGCACCATGGAACAATAAAGGCCGAGAACCGTACTGACGGTCAGAGCGGAAGCGTGTTCTCGTTCCGTCTGCCGCTTGGCAACAGCCATATCAATCCTGAGGATATTGTTGATACTGAGCAGGTTGCACGTCCGCAGCTGGAGCGTAACCGCGTAAATCTGGATTATGACGAGCCTGAAAACGATACTCACGTAAAGGGTTCGCTGAAGGTGCTTGTAGTGGATGATGATGATTCAATGCTGGATTACCTGTCAGACAGCCTCAAGCACAGCTATAAGATCATAACCGCCCGCAACGGTAAGGAGGGACTGAAACTGGCCGTATCGCAGATGCCGGACCTTATCATTACCGATGTCGTAATGCCTGAGATGGACGGAATTCAGCTTGTCAAGGCTCTCAAGGGCAATTCGCTGGTAAGTCATATCCCGGTTATAATGCTGTCGGGTAAGAACAAGCTTCAGGACCGTATGCTCGGACTGGATACGGGTGCAGACAGTTACCTGCCCAAACCGTTCTATATGAGTGAGCTCAAGTCACTTATGTCAAACCTTATCAGCAACCGCCTGATTGTAAAGGGCAAATATTCCGGACAGCAGGAGCAGACTGAGAAGGTTGCTGAGGTTCAGTTTGAGTCCAGTGACGAGCAGTTTATGAAACGTGTGATGGAGATTGTAAACCAGAATATCTCCAACAGTGAGTTCAATATTACCCAAATGGTTGATGAGGTGGGTATGAGCCGTACGCAACTGCATCGCAAACTTAAGGAGCTGACAGGATTCTCTGCTGCAAGATTCGTGCAGAATATACGTATGCAACAGGCGATGAAGCTGCTCAAAGAGAAGCGCGTAAATGTCTCACAGATTGCTTACAGCGTAGGTTTTGCTTCACAGACTCACTTCTCGACTACCTTCAAGCAGTACTACGGCGTCAGCCCTACGGAGTACATCAGACAGCTCAAGGCAGACGAATCGAAACAATAATTTTTAGGGGGATATAGTCTCCAGAACTACGGCCCTTCGGGCCTATCCCTCCCACGCCCTTTGGGCGCGGGCCCCTCCCTCTGACGCGCCGAGGGTGGCGACGGTTCCAGAGACTATATCCCCAAAAATTTAAATTGTTTCGATTCTAGCATTTACTCTAAAGAGTGGAGCAACTCTATTTCAGCAGGCCAGAGGGATTCATCGGGGGTTTCCAGGATGAAGGGGATGTGGTTAAGGTTCTGGTCCTGCATTATCTTTTTGAAGAAATCCAGACTCAGGAAGCCCTTGCCGATTGAGTCATGACGGTCCACGCGTGAGCCAAGCTCTTTCTTGCTGTCGTTCAGGTGAATGGCACGGAGGTAGGAGAGTCCTATCTCGTTGTCAAACTCCTCCCAGACGCTCTCATAGGCATTTTTGAGGTCGTAGCCTGCAGTATATGTGTGACAGGTGTCTACGCATACTCCTACGCGGGATTTATCGGCCACGCCGTCGATAATGCGTTTGATCTGCCAGAATGCGAATCCTATGTTGGAGCCCTGTCCGGCGGTGTTTTCAATTACAGCAGTTACGCCGCTGGTCTTTTCAAGGGTGATGTTTATGCTTTCTGCAATGCGGTCCATGCACTCCTCGGGGGTAATTTGCTTGAGATGGCTGCCGGGATGGAAGTTGAGCATGGTCAGTCCAAGCTGCTCGCAACGCTGCATCTCATCCAAAAATGAAGCGCGTGATTTCTCCAACCCTTCGGCATCGGGACTACCCAGATTGATCAGGTAACTGTCATGCGGAAGGATATATCTTGCCTCTATTCCGGACTTTAACACCTCTGCCTTAAACTTCTCTATTTCAGTTTGTTGTAGAGGTGAGCTAAACCACTGGCGCTGGTTCTTTGTGAACAGTGCGAACGCCGAAGCGCCAACTGACATTGCGTTTATCGGAGCGTTAAAAACGCCCCCGGATGCTGATACGTGTGGACCGATATGTTTCATAAATAATTATCCCAAGTCAACGACGGTGATGCCGTGACCGCCAAACTGGACGTGCTCGTCGTGGTAATCCTTGACGGCGGGAACGGTGTGCAGATACTGGCGAATTATGTTGCGCAGTATGCCGTTGCCTGTGCCGTGCAGGATGCGCACGCGGCTCATTCCTATCAGGGTTGCATCATCTATAAAGTGCATTACGGTCTGGATTGCCTCGTCACCGCGCATTCCACGCACATCGATATCGGGCTTGAATGCCAGCTTGCGGTTGTAGATGTCATCGTGGGTCTGCTTGCTCACATATGTGGCTGTGCGTACCTCCTGGACCTTTACAGGCTCTGCCGGTTCAAGACGGTTGGCCTTGACCGATGTCTTTATAAGGCCGAATGCAACGGTTATGTCACTCTTGTTGACCGATATCACCTCGCCAACCTGGGTTTGACCAGCCAAGCGGACGGTATCACCGACCTTGAATGAACGTTTGCTGGAAGTTAATTGAGAATTATTTGAATTATCTGAATTCTGAACCGTCTCATTCTTTTTAGGATGCAGTAGTTTGTCACGCTTGCGCTGGTCACGGCGCTCCTGGCTCTGACGGATTCGCTCCATCTTGCGCTGGATCTTGAGCTCCTCCTCGGAGTTGGCCTGACGGTCATCGATAGTCTCCTTGAATTCGGTGAGTTCCTGACGTGCCAGACGGGTGAGTTCCTTGTCGGCCTGAGCCTCCTTGATGGTGCGTATGGTGTTCTCAATCATGGCGTTGGAGTCCTGGATAAGCTTGTCAGCCTTCTCGCGGGCCTCACGTATGATTGATTTGCGCTCTTTCTGCAGTGATTCCAGCTCCTGACGGTGCTGCTCTATCTGCTGGTCCAGCTGTTTCTCAAGCTGATGCACGTTCTGGCGCTTGTTCTCCCAGTAACGTTTGTCACGGACGATATCCTGCAGGTACTTGTCGGCATTGACGTAATCACGGCCTACAATCTGCGTGGCGTCCTCGATTACATCCTCGGGCAGACCTATCTTGCGGGCTATCTCGACGGCAAACGAGCTGCCGGGATTACCAATCTGCAGAATATAAAGGGGTTGCATCAGATGGCGGTCGTAGAGCATGGCACCGTTGCGGATGCCCTCGTTGCCATCGGCATAATGCTTAAGGTTCTGATAGTGTGTGGTTATGATGCCGAATACGTAATTCTTATTGAATCGCATCAGCACCGACTCTGCAATAGCGCCACCTATGTTAGGTTCCGTGCCGCTTCCGAACTCGTCAATGAGTATGAGTGAGCGGGCATCGGCATACTTCATCATGTTCTTCATGTTGAGCAGGTGGCTGGAGTAGGTTGACAGGTCATCGTCGATGCTCTGCTCGTCACCTATGTCAATGAAGACGCTCTTGAATATGCCGGCGTGGCTGTTGGGGCGCATGGGCACGGGAATTCCGCACTGGAGCATGTACTGCAGCAGACCTACCGTCTTGAGACACACTGACTTACCGCCGGCGTTGGGGCCCGATATGAGCAGTATGCTGTTCTTGGAATCCAGATCTATGTCAAGCGGAACGACAGTTTTTTCATGCTTGGCAAGCGACTGCTTGAGCAGCGGATGCACGGCCTGCACCCAGTCAACCATGGGCTTGCGCTCCAGAATGGGCTTGCAGCCGTCAAAATCTATCGTAAGACGGGCTTTGGCACGGATAAAGTCTATCTGTGCCATAAAGGCGAAAGACTCAAGTATGGAAGGTATCTCGGGGCGTATGGAGTCCGTAAATGCTATCAGAATACGTGTAACCTCACGTTTCTCATCGGCTTCAAGCTCGCGAATACGGTTGTTAGCCTCGACTACCTCCTCGGGTTCGATGAAAACGGTCTTGCCCGATGCGGACTCATCATGTACAATACCGCGAATCTTGCGTTTGAGGCCGGGTGCTACGGGCAGTACCAATCGGCCGTCACGCATGGTGGGAGCGGCATCCTTATCGACCAGGCCATCGGTCTGGGCCTGTTTGAGTATGCCGTTCAGGATACGTGATATGCTGAACGATGTGTTTGTCAAATCCATGCGGATTCGATACAGATCGGGTGAAGCATTGTCCTTGAGCTTGCCGAATTTGGTGAGTATGCGGGCAATTCCCTGTGTGATAGTGGGGAATACGGCAACGCTTGCGGCAAGCTCGGAGAGGTTGGGATAGAGTCCCTGATTCTCCTCCTTATTCAGGAATTCAACAATGCCGCTGATGGTCTCCAGTGAGCGCCAAAGGCCCAATAGCTCAGTCTCATCCATCCATGTGCCTACCACCTTGATGCGTGAGAGTGTCTCGCGCAGGTCATGGTAGTTCTGGTCGGGGAATGATTTGCCTTCGGTGAGTATCCTGACAAACTCCATGGTTTGGTCCAGCGCCTTCTCGACGGGCTGGAAATCGGCCTGGAACTGCATCTCATCGACAAGCTGCACTCCCAGAGGGCATATGCAGCGGTCAGCCAACATGTGCCTTATCTCGTCAAAGCCGGTCTTCTGTTCAAAGTTGTCAGGATATATCATCTTATTTTACAAGAATCTGTATGTTGCTGACACCGGTACGGTTTGTAAGCCAGTGCTTAATGAGGTCGATATCCGGCTCTGCTCCTTCCTGGAACGACAGTATGCAGATGTATGCGGTATCGGTCGCGGTACCGTTTATATCGTACGATATATGGCGCTGCATGGACATGTCGCTGATATCGGGCACGAATATGCCAAGCTCGCGTGTCATGCTGCTGACGGCAAGGGTATCGGCCATACGTATGGACGAGAGCCTATCCTGCAGATAAGATATCTGGCGGTTCTTTTCGGCAAGCATCTCGGAATAGTTGCTCTGAAGGGCCGATATGGCAATCTCACCGCCTTCCTGATTGGATTGGCGCACAATCAGATCAGTGTTGGGCAGGTGATATACTGTTGTCATCTGACCGCGTATGTTGCCTATCACATTATCGGAAAGAGGCTCACCGAACAGACGTACCTCAATAACAGACTGCTTGCGTGGGTTTGCGTTGTATTCATATTTGGACTCCACAACGAATGTGTTGTCATATTTGAACGCCTCGTCCACAAAGTGTGTGTAATTGGCCTCAAAAGATGAGCGCTGTATGATTGAGATGGCTATCAGGATACTGGGCAACGTAACCAGAATGATAACGACTACCATGAGGTTCTTGAGTTTCTTGAGCCGTTGCTCCTCAATCTCACCGATCATCTTGAATTTCATGACTCTGGTTACCAGAAACGATGCCATGGCAATGAATATGGTGTTTATTGTGAACAGATACAGTGCGCCGAGCATGAATCGGAACTGCAGTGTGGCCAATCCGTAACCTACGGTGCAGAGTGGGGGCATCAGGGCCGTAGCGATAGCCACACCCGGAATAACCGTTCCGCTGCGCTCCTTACGGGTCTGTGCAACCATGCCGGCCAGACCACCGAACAGTGCAATCAGAATATCGTATGTGGTAGGCTGCGTACGCGCCAGCAACTCGCTCTGAGTGGTGGTAATAAGCGGAAGGGTAAAGAATACGGCCGATGTAATAAGGCTTATCACTACCATAAACAGGAAGTTGCGCAGTGACTCCTTAAGCAGGTTGAAATCATACACACCCATGGAATATCCCATACCGATGATAGGTCCCATAAGCGGGGATATTAGCATGGCGCCGATGATCACAGCCGTGGAGTTGGTGTTGAGTCCCAGCGAAGCTATGAATATGGCGAAAATGAGGACCCAAAGATTGGAGCCCCTTATCATAATTCCTTTATGAATGTTGGCGTTTACTTCGGCCTGCGTAGCGGCATCGTCGCCAAGAGCAAACCTCTTAAGTACTCTCTGCCGTATAAAGTTGATAACCTTGCTTTTGTCCATTTCTAAAAATATAGGTCCCACAAAGATAATATTTTTTCAGGAACAACGTATTGGGGCGAGCGAGTCCTCGAGATTCTGTAATTTGGACCCGTGCCATAGCGAACGGTAGTGAGCGTATTTGCGGAGCAAATTAAAAAAAGGTTGGTTGACCAAGCGGGTCCGGGGGTTCGAATCCCTCTTCTTCCAATCGAGTAGGAGGAAAACAAAAGTAGTTTCCTCCTACTCTTGTTTTCCGACCT
>JAKSIV010000018.1 GCA_024398635.1 Bacteroidaceae bacterium
TTTGTGCGGGCTACCCGGACTCGAACCAGGAAAGGAGGACGGGGCTGACGCTCCGCCTCTTTCCCTTTTTTTAATTTGCTCCGCAAATGGGGCGGCCTCCGGCCGCTCTCGCTCGAGGACTCGCTCGCCCCAATACGTTTGGTGGCTCTTTTTTGTGGCGTGGAGTACAGAAGTATCAGTTACCTGTGTCATCATTCTGCGTTTTGAACAGGTTAGAAACTGAGAACAATGGAATCAACTGTACATGACGGATTACATCATTGTCCTTCTTATCAGTATAATCCAGTTCAGAAAAATTCTCCAGTGAACAACGGACAGCTTCCGTCAGGTGCTTCTGGCGTAAGAATTCATACAGGCTCTTCATCTTTCCACTTACACCAGCCTTGCACTCTATGGGTAACACCTTCAGGTCGCGGGCAATAATGTAGTCAACTTCAGAGCGAGTGCCTTCGGCTGTGTTCTCCCAATAGTATAACTCGTGTTGAGCCCGGGGATTGTTGTACTTAACCAGTTCCCATCCCAGCATCATCTCTGCCAGTCCTCCCTTATTTACAAGGTCTTCTGTAGTACCGGCTATAATCAACTCCGTCAGCTGGCGGGCACCACCCAGATCCAAGTCAAGAATCCGGAGCATCAGACCGCTGTCTAAATAGATATACTTGCGGAACTTTTCATTCACTTCAGCCCCAAGAGGTAGTCCGTTACCTGCAGTATGATTAACTTGCTTAATAATGCCGGCATCGCATAGCAGTTTCAGTGCCTTTTTTACTTCTTCGGCCCGGTATCCTCCTTCCACGTGGCTGAATGTGAACTTTTCCCCAATCTGCATCACCACACTTTGCAGTGTGTTCCTAAGCAGGGTGGGATCAACTTTCTTGGCATATTTCGGAAAGTCATCGTAGTATGCCAACTGTATGTCATCAAGTTCTGCCTGACACTGGGTATAGTCATGGGTGGATATCCAAGCTTCTACACTGGCAGGCATTCCTCCCACCATAAGGAAGGTGCGGAAATGCTGGACAATATCATTGTACAAAGGAGTCAGAAGCGGCTTCTCAGAGCCGGATTCCTGCTTTGCCTTCACCCATTCGGCTTTACCCTCGGCAGCCAGGAACTCATCGAATGAAAATGGATAGACGAACAGAGAGTGAATCCGTCCTACGCCAAATGATGGCAGCTCCTGCAGAGTAAATTCAAGCAGAGAGCCTGCCGCAACAACGTGCAGTTCAGGATAATCTTCCTTGAAAGACCAGAGACTCTGAATAGCATCAGTTGACTTCTGAATCTCGTCCAGGAACAACAACGTCCTTCCAGGTATCACCGGGATATTGTAATAAATACCCAGATTTGAAGCCAGCTCATGCACTTCATGAATCTTCTCAAATACATCCAGCATCTCCGGACGCTTTTCAAAGTTCACCTCAATAAAATAATCAAAGGTCTCTCCAAGATGTTCTACAGCCCACGATTTACCCACCTGACGGGCTCCTCTAAGCAAAAGAGGTTTCCTGCGGTCACTGTTTTTCCACTTTAGAAGCAATGAGTCTATTGGTCTCTCTATATACATATCCTTTCATTTAAGGTTCCAGAGGCAAATATAGCACATCTTGATAAAACCGAGACGAAAAACAACTAGATATTTGATAAAACCGAGACGAATACTTAGCCGATATTTGATAAAACCGAGACGAATAGTGCAGAGAAGAACACAGAAGTATCACTTCCCTGTGTCATTATCTTTTGGCAGTAGTGAATTGATTATTAATTTTGTGGGTTCGTGGAAAAACAAAAGGAATATATGGGTGGTAACAAGAATAATGCTAACAAGGATGCAAATAACATCAGTAGTCTTTTAGAGGCGGTGTTACAAAAGGAGAAACTTCAGTATGACTATGAAAAGTCGGATGCAGATGATATTGCATGCGTTTTCCATCTCCATAGACATGAGGAACAATTCAAACTTGTGGTCAGGGCTGATCTTCCATTGGTGCAGATTATATTGGTTTGGCATTTAAGTGATATGTTCGATAAGCAGGATGAACATTTTATTTTACGTACTATCAATAGAATAAATGAAAGTATGTCTGCCAAATTGTTTTATTCAATATCTGATGATGAAAACGTAGAGAGATTAAATGTCACCGCTATTAAAGAACCTGCGTGGGATTCTATTTTGATAGCATTTCGCGGTAGATGCGGAGATACTCGTTCATGTGGTGCTGGTAAGTGAACGATTGGGCGTATTCCGCGTTGCGGGTTGCCAGAGACGGGTCTTTGGCGTAGGCTTCGATTCCTTCCCTTATTTTTTCTGCTATGTGGGCGGGCTCAAAGTTCTCCAGGATGAAGGCGTGATTGACGCAGATCTCCTTCAGGGAGGTCTTGTCCGATGAGATTACCGGTTTTCCGTATGACATGGCTTCAATAACCGGCAGACCGAACCCTTCAAACAGCGACGGGAATACGAATGCCTCGCAGTGGTTGTAAAGCCATATCTTTTCAGAGTTGTGTATGGGACCTATAAGGAATACGTTGCCTATTCTTTCGGAGGCAATCCTGCTTTCAACCATTCTTGCATAACCGGTATTTTTCTCTCCTGCAATTACCAGATTGTAT
Organism: Bacteroidaceae bacterium; assembly: GCA_024398635.1. GTDB lineage: Bacteria > Bacteroidota > Bacteroidia > Bacteroidales > Bacteroidaceae > Colenecus. The sequence continues at coordinate 2,614 of JAKSIV010000018.1, forward strand.
TCAGGCATGAGTTTCATGGCGTCCAGAAGCACATGGAAGTTTTTCTTCTCCTTAATCTGGCCTATGCTGAATATGAATCTGTTTCCTGTGGGGAACGGCTGGTCCGGTCTCTTTTCTGCAGCGGGATTCCCGAATTCTACTCCGTCGTAAATGACATCAATGGGTTTGTCTGTCGGGAAATGGCTCAGAACATCGGCTTTGGTAAAGTTTGATATGCAGAGTAGCTTGTCGGCCCGTTCTGTTCTCTTGGTGAATTTGCGGATATACTTTTGCAGTGAATGACCTCTCTTCTCGTATATGAAGTTTATGTCGTGGATGGTCAGTATGTTTTTGGTCCCTTTTCGGGATGGCATGAACCGGCTCATCTGGTGTATTGAATGCCAGACATCAAATCCCGGCATCAATGACGGAAAGGCTGCATATAACTCTGATGCCTTGTGATAATGTACTTTATCACCGAATGCCCCGACATACTGTGCGGGAAGCAGAAGATGAACCTCAAAATCCAGTTTCCCCGCGTTTTCACCGAAAAAACGGGCGTAGTTATAGGCTATCTGCCCCAATCCGCAGTTTATGTGTTTGAGTACGGACAGGTCTATGAGAACCTTTTTCATTTGAGGTTTGAATAGTAATAGTCTATAAGTTTCTGAGCGGCAGAGAACGAGGTCTGCTCTCCACCCAGCACCTGACGCTCGGCTTCGGCCAGTCGGGATGCTATCTCCGGATTGTTATAGAAACCGTTCTTGAGTGATTCGTTGATGCTCTCGTACATCCAGTATTTGGCCTGCTCATTGCGGCGGTACTGGAAATATCCGTTCTTCTTGACGAAATCGATATATTCCCACACCATATCCCAGACTTCCTTGATCTTGTATTCATAAAATCCGGAGTAGGTCAGTACCTGGGGAGTCCAGCCGCTTTCCGATGGCGGGAACAGATGCAGGGCGTTACGGAAGGAGTTAGCTGCAAGTTCGGCCTTGGGGGCATTGTCGCCGTCGGCCTTGTTTATGATTATGCCGTCGGCCATCTCCATGATGCCGCGTTTGATACCCTGCAGCTCGTCGCCTGTGCCGGCCAGCTGAATGAGCAAAAAGAAATCAACCATGGAGTGTACGGCTGTTTCGCTCTGGCCTACACCTACGGTTTCCACAAATATCTTGTCAAATCCTGCCGCTTCACAGAGAACGATGGTCTCTCGGGTTTTACGGGCTACGCCACCCAGCGATCCGGCCGACGGGCTGGGGCGTATGAATGCCTTGGGGTGCACGGCCAGACGCTCCATGCGGGTCTTGTCACCAAGAATACTGCCTTTGGTGCGTTCCGAACTGGGGTCGATGGCAAGTACGGCAAGTTTGCCTCCATCCTTGAGTACATGCAGTCCGAATGCATCGATGGATGTACTCTTGCCGGCGCCGGGCACGCCGCTTATGCCTATGCGGACAGAATTTCCGGAATACGGAAGACACTTCTCAATAACCTCCTGGGCTATGGCCTGGTGTTCGGTTTTGAGGCTCTCAATCAGTGTTACGGCCTGACTCAGTACGGTTACGTTGCCCTTTACTATTCCGTCCACGTAGTCCTGTACGGACAGGGTGGGGCGGCTTATCCTGCGGCCCTTGAAATAGGGATTTACCGAGCCGGGACTTACCACTCCGCTGTTTACGGTCAGTCCTTTGTATTCGTCGCTATTCTCGGGATGTTCCATCGCGGTGTATTATCTTAAGTGCAATCCAGGCTACGAATCCGCAGAGCAGATATATCATGGTCTGGCAGAAATGCAGTACGAACGACATTATCTGGGCCTCATTCAGCTTGGCGCCGTATATGCCCAGCATCTTTACTATGGCAAGGTTCCAGGGGCCGGCTCCGTTGGGGGTGGGCACCAGTACGGCTACGCTGCTCGCTGCAAAGCAGGCCAGTCCGGCTACGGGGCCAAGGGCTGCTGTGGATGGCAGGCAGTAGAATGCCAAGTAGAGCTCAAAATAGTAGCATACCCAGATTCCCATTGAGTAAATGAGGAACAGGGGCAGGTGCTGTATCTGTTTGAGTGACATGAACCCCTCCCAGAATCCGCGTACAAAATTCTTTACCTTGTCCCACAGGCGGAACTTGACGCAGGCCCACCAGCATACGGCAACAAAGACTGTTATTCCGATAGCCCAGAACCAGAATTTGGGTTGCCGGAGCAGAGGTATGCTTTCTGCTACGGGTGCGGCTGCATCGGCATCAGGGGTAAGTAGCAGGGTGAATTCATTCCATGAAACCAGGACTCCGGCTACTACGATCAGACCCAGCAGTACGGCATCTACGACGCGTTCTGCCACCAGTGTGCCCAGACCTTTGCTGAAAGGAACCTTTGCGTTCTGCTCAAGCATTCCGCAGCGGCATATCTCACCCACACGGGGTATGATTATGTTGGCTGCATAACCGGTGAATACGGTCAGGACGGTATCCTTTTTGGGTACGTCATAACCGATGGGTTCAAGCAGCAGGTTCCAGCGCAGGCCGCGGAACAACGGTCCGAGAGCGCTGAATGAGAGTGCACCGATGAGCCACCCCCATCTTATGCTACGCATATCGGTCCAGAACTGGCTGAAATCGTAGTCACGGTATGTGAAATAGAGCACCACTACCGAAATGAGCAGCGGTATGGCTATTTTAAGCGTGGTTGAAGTTATCTTTTTCATTACAAAGTGTTCACCTTTCGGATGATTTGCCTACCTTTGCCGCATGAATGCGGCGGGAGGTCAGCATTCTATGCTGCGAAGATAACAAATTTTCGCGAGTTGATAACCAAACATATTCTATATGGACATTGATGCGGACAGTAAGACCCAAAAAGGCTCTAGGCCAACATTTCCTGAGGGATATGGATATCGCTCAGCGCATAGCCGGCACTGTTGATCTGCGCGCCGACCTTCCGATTCTTGAAATAGGACCCGGCACAGGGGTCCTTACACAATTCCTCAAAGATAAAAACCGTGAGCTTAAGGTTGTTGAGATAGACAACGAGTCAGTCGTATATCTGCATGAGAATTTCCCGGGACTCAATGTCATAGAGGGTGATTTCCTGCAGTTGGACCTCAGGACCCTTTTTGACGGTCGCCAGTTTGTTCTTACAGGAAATTATCCTTACAACATATCCAGCCAGATATTCTTCAAGATGCTGGATTACAAGGAACTCATACCTTGCTGTACCGGAATGCTTCAGCGCGAGGTGGCACAGCGTATATGCTCGGGTCCCGGCAATAAGGATTACGGCATACTGAGCGTGTTCATCCAGCTGTGGTATGATACCGAATATCTTTTTACTGTCAACGAGAATGTTTTTGACCCGCCTCCAAAGGTCAAGAGCGGCGTGATACGTCTGCAACGTAACAGCCGCCGGCAACTGGAGTGCAACGAGGCACTTTTCCGCAAGATTGTGAAATCCACGTTCGGAATGCGCCGCAAGATGTTGCGTAACTCCTTAAGACAGGTCTATGACAAAGATTCCCCTCTACCGGCGGATTGCCCGTATCTGGACAAACGTCCCGAACAACTGTCAGTCGAAGATTTCATAAAACTGACGCTTATGGTAGAAAAGGGTAAGGCCTGAATACCGTAGAGATAGAAAAACCGAACATTTATCCGGCCCCGCTTCAAGGGCCACAATTCAGAATACTACGATGGAGAAGGAATTTCTGGATAACATACTTGAAGTGATTGAGAATCAGGATGCCGTTCAGCTGAAGACCATCCTGGAAGATATGCACCCTGCTGATATCGCCGAGCTGTGTGACGAGCTTGACGTAGAGGATGCGCGGTTCGTATATCGGCAACTCGATAATGAGACGGCAGCCGATGTACTCGTCGAGATGGACGAGGATAACCGTAAACGACTACTTGACGAACTGCCTTCTGAGGTCATTGCCACCAAGTTCATCAATAACATGGATACCGATGATGCTGTGGATATCATTCAGGATCTGGATGAGGATAAGCAGGAGGAGGTGCTCGCCCATATCGGTGATATAGAACAGGCCAGCGATATCGTTGACCTGATGCAGTATGACGAGGATACCGCCGGCGGTCTGATGGGCACTGAGATGGTGGTGGTAAATGAGAATATGTCCATGCCGGAGTGCCTGCAGGAGATGCGCAAGCAGGCCGAAGACCTTGATGATATATACAACGTTTACGTGGTGGATGATGACGGCCGTCTCAAGGGCGTTTTCCCGCTCAAGAAGATGATAACCAATCCATCCGTATCAAAGGTTAAGTACGTGATGGACGAGGACCTGATAAGCACCAAAGTTGACACTCCCATTGATGATGTGGTGCAGTTGATTGAAAAGTATAACCTTGTGTCGGTTCCGGTCGTTGACAGCATAGGCCGCCTGCAGGGTCAGATCACCGTCGATGACGTCATCGATGAGTTGCGCGACCAACAGGAGCATGACTACCAGATGGCATCTGGTCTTACCGGTGACGTAGAGACTGCCGACAGCGTGTTCCGTCAGATGTGGTCACGTATCCCCTGGCTGCTTATAGGTATCCTGGGAGGTATCCTGAACTCAAAACTGCTGGAACATTTCGAGACTGCGTTTGCCGCAGCCACGTCGCTGCTCTTCTTTATCCCCCTTATCGGAGGTACAGGCGGAAACGTGGGCACACAGTCATCGGCCCTTGTGGTACAGGGCCTGGCCAACGGATCGCTCAATACATCCAACATAATCAAGCAGGTATTCAAGGAGAGTGCTGTGGCTCTGCTCAATGCAATCGTGCTCTCTCTGCTGGTATTCGGCTATAACGTGTGGGCATTCGGATTGAGTGATCCTGTCACTTACGCCGTTCCCGGCAGCATGTTTGCGCTGGTACTTATAGGAACACTTTGGGGAACACTCCTGCCTCTGCTGTTTGAGAAGATCCATATAGATCCCGCCATTGCAACCGGTCCGTTTGTCCAGATTACCAATGACCTTCTGGGTATGGGTATCTACATGCTGGTTATCACTCTGATTATCTGATTTGGGGCTTTATTGCAAGAAAAACGCCGAGTAATTAGGTGTTTTGCGCAGAATTGTTTTTATTTGCATCTTTTGCGAGGTATTAACAAATAAAACAATTCCGGTTTATGGAAGAGGAAGAGAAAAAAGAGGTGATTGAGGATGTGAAGCCACAGGAGGAAGAGGCTCAGGTTCAGAAAGAGGCTGCCCAGGAATCAACCTTGACCAGAGAGAGTATAATTTCACGCCTGCAGGAGATTGTAGGCGATATCAATATAGCCAAGCGTCCCGAGCTGGAGTCTCTCAAGCAGTCGTTCTACAAACAGCAGAGAGCCGCCCAGGAGGAGCAGATAGCTGCCTTTGTAGCCGGTGGTGGTACAGCCGAGGAGTTCAAGCCCGAACCGGATCCGCTGGAGGAGCAGTTCCGTAAGCTGATGAATATCATCAAGGAGAAGAAAGCTGCCGCCCAGGAGGCTCTTGAGATAGTCCAGAAAGAGAATTACAAGAAGAAACTGGAGTTACTTGACCAGTTTAAGGCGCTCATAGAGAAGGCTAATACCGAGGGTGCTTCATACAATGAATTCAAGGCACTTCTTCAGGAGTGGAAAGAGATCAAGGAAGTTCCCGCCGATAAAGCCAATGAACTCTGGAAAGCATATCAGCAGTATGCCGAGCAGTTCTATGACATACAGAAACTCAACAACGAGTTCCGCGAGTATGATTTCAAGAAGAATATGGAGGCCAAGATTGCCATCTGCGAGGAGGCCGAGAAACTTGCCGATGAACCCGATATCGTCGCCGCATTCCGCAAGCTCCAGAAACTGCATCAGGATTACCGCGAGACAGGCCCTGTATCAAAGGAGTCCAGAGAGGAGATATGGACACGTTTCAAGGCTGCATCGACAGTGATAAACAAGCGCCATCAGCAGCACTTTGAGCAACTCAAGGAGAAGGAGAAAGAGAATCTGGACCAGAAGACTGTCATTTGCGAGTTGCTTGAGGGTATAGAGTTTGATAAGCTGACATCATTCCAGAGCTGGAATGACAAGACACAGGAGGTGCTTGCATTGCAGAAGAAATGGAAAGACATAGGATTTGCTCCTGCCAAACAGAACCAGAAGATATTTGAGCGTTTCCGTGCTGCGTGCGACGTCTTCTTCAGCCGTAAGGGAGAGTTTTTCAAGCAGGCCAAGACCGATATGACCGCCAACCTTGAAAAGAAGACGGCTCTGTGCGAGCAGGCTGAGGCTCTGAAAGACAGCACCGATTGGAAAGAGACCTGCGACAAGATGGCGGAATTGCAGAAACAGTGGCGTGAGATTGGCCCTGTTCAGAAAAAGTACACCAACTCCATCTGGAAACGCTTCATAGGAGCATGTGATTACTTCTATGAGCAGCGTGACAAGAATACTTCATCCAAGAAACGTGAGGAGAACACCAATCTTGCAGCCAAGAAGGAGATCCTGCCCAAACTGCAGGCATTTGATGCCTCCAACCTGAGTGATGACGATATTCAGACAATACAGCAGCTTGTCGATGAGTGGAACGGCATCGGATTTGTTCCCTTCAAGGTAAAGGATAAGATAGCTGCCCAGTTCAAGGCCGTGATGGAGCCCTTTGCAGATGTTGTCAGCACACGCCGTGGACGTTCTGCACAGCGCGGAGGCTCGGCACGTGAAGCAGGTTCGCCGCGTGAGAAACTGATTCGTCAGTATGAGCAGAAAAAGAGCGAGATTCAGACTTATGAGAACAATATCGGATTCATGAATGCTTCAAGCAAGACCGGCAACGGTTTTGTTGACGCCATCAAGTCCAAGATTGAAACTCTCAAACAGGAGGCCGATGATCTGCTTGCCCAGATAAAGTCTATGGACGCTGAAGAAATTGAGAATTGAAAATTCTTTCAGTCGCTTCGCTTTGTGAAAGCGTCCCTTCGGGCCGAGCGGAAAATTGAAATAAAAAAAGTCCGGTGATGCCGGACTTTTTTTATGTGAAATCGGTAAGGATTCTGAAGATTTTGCCTGGCGCCTCGACCCACTTTTTCATCGCATCCAACGCCTGATCCGGATTGACGACTGCCGATATGAGCTCATCCTTGGGGCAGGTACCGCGCTGGAGATATCGGATTACAGCCTCAAAATCAGACGGCATGGCGTTGCGTGAGCCGTGTATGTTGATTTCCTTTTTGACAAAGAGGCCTGTGTGGAAGGTCACGTCGTTCTTTGAGTAGCCTATGCAGACTACGCGTCCCGAGAATGCGACTTCATCAATGGCAGCCTGGTAAGTGGGTACGCTGCCTACGGCCTCGATTACGACCGTGGGGCCCAATCCATCGGTCAAACCGATGATTTCGGTATGCAGATCCTGCTCTTTCGAGTTTATCGTATAGGTTGCTCCCAGACGGCGGGCCAACGCCAGTTTCTCATTGTCCAGATCGACTGCTATTACGGTTGCACCGCGTAGGGATGCCCTTACGATTGCACCTACGCCAATCATTCCGCAACCGAATACCAGAACGGTGTCGGAGTCTGTAACCTGGGCTCTTGATACGGCGTGGAAACCTACGCTCATGGGTTCGATCAAGGCGCAATCACGAGGTGAAATGCCTTGTGCCGGTATGATCTTCTGCCATGGAAGCACCATGTAGTCACGCATGGCGCCGTCGCGCTGCACGCCAAGAGTCTCGTTGAATTCACATGCATTGGGGTGTCCTGAGCGGCAGGCTGCACAGTGGCCGCAGTTGGTGTAGGGATTTACGGTTACCGTAAGACCCGGAACCAGATGGCTTGGTACATCCGGTCCTACGCTCTCAATGACGGCTCCTATTTCATGGCCGGGAATGACGGCTTCTTTTGCCATCAGGTTTCGGCCCAGGAATGTATTCAGGTCTGATCCGCAGAATCCTACATATTGTATCTTGAGCAGCACCTCTCCGGCACCAGCCGTGGGCTTGGGCGCCTGTTCCACAATCATCTCTCCCTGTGCGGGAATCCTAATCTTTCTCATCAGTCTATAATTTTATGTCCTCTCCATCCGTACCATGCACAGACTGCAAAGCAGATAAGAGGAATGAAATATGCGATATTCGGGTTAGCCATTGATTTCTGCACGTATGCCGTCAGAATGGGCAGTATGGAATTGCCTACAATAGCCATTACCAGGAATGCCGATCCGCTCTTGGTATCACCTTTGAGGTCTGTCAGGGCAAGTGAGAACTGTGTGGGATACATGATTGACATGAAGAATGAGATACCCATCATTGCGAATACGGCTGCCTTACCGCCGACAATACATACAAAGATGCAGAGCAGCACGTTAGCCACACCATAAACTACAAGCATGTTTTCGGGACGGAATTTGACCATAAGAGTAGTGCCAATCCATCGGCCCAACAGGAAGAACAGCATGTAGAATCCAAAGAAGGTGGTAGCCTGACTGTTGGTCATACCTACGTAGTTGATGCAGTATACCAGGAAAAGGCTGTTCACGGCTGTCTGGCCGCCATTGTAGAAGAACTGTGCAATTACGCCGTTGCGCAGGTGGCTACGTTTAAGAACCCTGAAGGATATAAGCTTGGTCCCTTCCTTGTCATCATCCTCGGCCTGTATGCGCGGAAGGCGGGTGAATATGAATACTACTGCAATGACAATGAGCACGACCGCGAATATGGCATAAGTCATACGGAAGGTATGAATCTCCGTTTCCATCGATGTTTCGGCACCGGCGCCAAGTATGATCTTACTCAGGAACATTGCGGCAATGAATGCACCAAGTCCGTTGAATGCCTGCGCCAGGTTAAGTCGGCGCGGAGCGGTAGCCGGGTCTCCAAGTTCAGTGACATAGGGGTTGGCAGCCGTCTCAAGGAAACACATGCCGATAGCTACTATGAAGAAGGCGCATAGGTAAAGTGGGAAGCTGTGCATGCGCGTTACCGGCAGGAACAGAAGTCCGCCCGCTGCGGCAATCAGAAGTCCCAGTACTATGCCTGCCTTGTAGCTGAACCGTTTCATGAACATGGCGATAGGTATCGGGAAGAGGAAGTATGCAAACCAGTAAGAGGTCTCTACGAATTCGGCCTTCGCCTGGTCTATATCAAAGAGGGTCATCATCTTCTTGACGACCGATGAAAGCAGGTTGTTGCTTATTGCCCAAAGGAAAAACAGGCAGATTACCATTGACAGTGCAACGGTAAAGGTTTTGGATTTGGCGTTCTGACTCATTCTGACATATTTTTAATGTAAGGTAAATCAATTTCTGTATTTATTCCGTAGAATTTCATTGCATTACGACCCAGGAACAACTCCTTGGATTCATCGGTGAATTCATTGGATTTGAGTATGAAGTCATATGACATTCGATATGTTATGGCGGTTATGGTACGCGGGTAGTCCGAGCCCCACATAAGTTTGTCCATACCAACCTCGTCGGCAGCTTCAAGGATGGCCTTTACAGCTCCCTTGAACGGGTAGAATTCATCGTTGAAAAGCCATGTTATACCGCCCGATTCAATCATCACGTTTTTGTGGCGTGCCAGTCGGATCTGTTCCATCCATCCTGGAACCGTAACCATTCCGAAATGACCGACCGCAATCTTAAGGTCGGGGCATTCCTGTATGACCTCTTCCATCTCGGGAACCTGGACTGCTCCGTCCTCAAGGGTGATTGAAAGGAATACGCCGCTCTTTTCCATAAGGCGGAACATCTCCATCATCTCCGGGCAGGTCAGGCTTACACGCCCTTGCGGGGTCTGAAGCCGGTGTCCCGGGATGGCAATGCCCTTGAATCCCTGTGCTGTCAGTTTGCGTACCTCCTGGTGATAACCCGGTTGACGGTAATCGGCCATACCGCATACGATAAAGCGCTCCGGGTATCGTTTCTGGACGTCAGCCAGGTAATTATTCTGGATTCCATCGATAAATTCCTGTACAACAACGGCGGCTGTCACCTGTGCGTAGTCCATGTTTGAGAGGAATATCTCGGCGGTGTTGCGTCCGTCAATGATGAATGGGGGTATCATCTGGCGGACTTCACCCATAAACAGGGACCTTCCGTTTTCAAGCGTGCGTATAGGATAGCCGTTGACTACGGTGTCCTGACGCAGCCACAGATGTGAGTGCGTATCAATTATCTTCATCATGAGTTGCACCAGGTAACCCTCTTCTGGTCACCTATTATATCGCGAACCTCAAATACCAGATTCCAGTCGAGCGGCTCCTGAACCACCTCGATGTTGCGCAGAACGTTCTTGGGGTTGGCCGAACTGAACAGGGTTGTTGCTATGCGCGGGTTGCTGTATGAGTACTGGACTGCCAGTTTCTCGATTGATGTGCCGCGGGATTTGCAGTGACGGGCTGCCTTGGCGCATGCCTCTACCAGAGGTTTGGGTGCCGGATGCCAATCGGGAACACCGCGTTCTGAAAGCAGTCCCATGGCAAGCGGTGAAGCGTTGATGACACCTATGCCTTTCTGTTCAAAGTAACCCAGATAGTCGTTAAGCTTGTCATCGTTAAGGCAGAAATGGCAGAAGTTGAGAATGCTCTCGACCGTACCGGCCGGGGCGTGGTCAACTACCCATTTCAGGTTTTCAAGCTGCAGGTCGGTTATTCCTACATGGCTGACTATTCCTTTGTCACGCAGCTCCACAAGTGCGGGAAGTGTCTCATTGACCACCTTCTGCAATCCTCCCGGCAGGGCAGCCTGGAACTCAATGTCATGCACATTAATAAGATCGATATGGTCAATATTGAGGCGCTCCATACTCTCATAGACGCTCTCGGTGGCACGCTTGGCACTGTAGTCCCATGTGTTGACGCCGTCCTTTCCGTAGCGTCCCACCTTGGTTGACAGGAAGTATTTGTCACGCGGTATATCCTTGAGTGCCTTGCCCAGTACTGTCTCAGCCTTGTAGTGGCCGTAGTAGGGGGATACGTCGATAAAATTCAGGCCGTTGTCAACGGCGGTGAAAACGGCGTTTATTGCCTCCTTTTCATTGATGTCATGGAAGACTCCTCCCAGTGATGATGCACCGAATGCCAGTCTTGCCACCTTCATTCCGGTCTTGCCGATCTCATTGTATTTCAAACTCATAATTGGTAAGTGATTAGGTTATTATCTGTCGTTGAAATGGGCTAAAATAAATTCACGGCACTCCTCCATCAGCCACTTGGGGGTTGAGGTTGCTCCGCATATGCCAATTGATTGCGCTCCATCCAGTGGCTTGAAGTCAATATCATCGCGGCTCTCTATCATGTATGAGTGAGGATTCACATTGAGACATTCGTTGAACAGCACCTTTCCGTTGGAGCTCTTGCGGCCCGATACGAAAAGTATCACGTCATGCCGGCTGGCAAATTCACGTATGTTCTCACGTCGGTGGGACACCTGTCCGCATACCGTGTTGTTGTGTATGAACTTGCGGTCGGCGGGAACATGCTCCGCTATCTTCTCTATGAGTTGGTTGTAGCTGGCTGCAGACTTTGTGGTCTGTGAGTACAGAAATATGTCCTTATTGAAGTTTATTCGGTCGATTTCATCGGCCGATTCTATGACAATGGCCGTTCCGTCGGTCTGGCCTACCAATCCCAGAACCTCGGCGTGTCCTTTCTGTCCGAAAATCACGATTTGTCCGGTGGATGGATCCAGTTCCTGATACTGCCGGTGAATACGCTGTTGCAGCTTAAGCACAACGTGACAGGTGGCGTCAATAAGTGTTATGCCGTTTTTGCGTGCCGTCTGATATGTGGATGGCGGCTCTCCGTGTGCCCGCAGCAGCACTTTTGCATCCTGAAGCGAACCGAACTGTTTATGATTGATCGTTTTGAGTCCCAGACTCTGAAGCCGTTCGCACTCTATTCCGTTATGTACGATATCGCCCAGACAAAACAACTCGTCGCTGTTGCGCAACTCCTCTTCGGCCTTGCCTATGGCTGAAAGCACGCCGAAACAGAATCCCGAGTCATTGTCTATCTCAACCGTCATAAGCGTTTATTCGGACGCAGCCTCCAGATATTGTTCCATAAGCCACTGGTCCTGTTGCTGGAATGTCAGGTTGCTGTTGTCAAGCACAATGGCGTCATCGGCCTTACGCAGGGGTGAAACTGCACGGTGTGAGTCTATGTAATCGCGTTCACGTACATTCTTGAGAACATCTTCATACACAGGGTTGTCACCTTTGAGTTTCAGCTCGTCAAACCGGCGGCGGGCGCGTATCTCATCGCTGGCTGTAACGAATATCTTGAGTTCTGCGTTGGGGAATACGGTAGTGCCTATATCGCGGCCGTCCATGATGATTGCGCCTTTCTTGCCCATCTCTCTCTGCAGTTTTACCATAGCTTCCCTTACGAATCCTATGGCCGAGATGGGACTTACGTTGCCCGATACCTCCATGCCGCGTATCTGGCGCTCCACATTTTCGCCGTTGAGAATGGTGTACTGCTGGCCGTTCTCATGGCCGAATGAGATATTTATCTGAGGCAGCTCTTTTTTGAGTGACTCCTCGTCTATACCGTCTTTGCCGATGAATCCGCGACGCATGGCGTAAAGCGTAACGGCGCGGTACATGGCACCGGTGTCAATGTACGTGTATCCTATAGCTTTTGCAAGCGTTTTGGCCATGGTGCTCTTGCCGCACGATGAATGGCCGTCCATTGCTATGATGATCTTTTTCATATGTTGAATGCAAAATTACAGATTAAAGATGATTCCGATACCTGGTACTTGCCGTATGACAGGTCAAACATTATACGTCCCATACGCAGGCCGGTGCCTATCGTCATTCCGGTGAACCCTTTGTTTCCCTTGCCTGCCATCTCGGCGCGTGTGCGCAGGCTGCATCCTGCCGCTATGTAGAAACGGTCGGTCAGGTTTACATCGGCACCTAAGGAAATATGGCGTTTGAGTATCTCTCCGAACCCTTTGCTTTCATCCTCGGCAAAATAGAAATCCGATGCGTTCCAACGGGTAAGATTGTCGCATGAAAGTGTGAAACGCAGGGGTGCATGCGGGAGTTGCCAGGTCACGCCGGCGCAGACATCGAACGGCATTTTCTGGAACGTATTCTCAAATGCCTTTATCTGTCCTCCCAGATTGGTTGCAGCCAGTCCCAGTGAGAGCCCGTTGTCATTGAACCACAGCAGTCCCAGGTCAACGCCGATGGCTACCGATGTCATGGAACCGTAACGTGATGTTATGATATTGCCTGTGACACCTCCGCTCAGATTGTCGGTCAGCATGTATGACCACGTGGCTCCTATCGCTATGTCCTTTGAGGTGAAAGTACCGGTTACAGTGCCGTCGGCTGTAGTCTCCTTCATTTTGCCGTAACTGACATACCGGGCATTGAATGCATAATGCGAGCGTTCGTCAAAGATGTTGCTGAACTGTGCTCCTGCTACTGTCGTTCCCGAAAACCATGACATGGCGTTGAGACCAAGCAGGCGGCTGTTGTTGGCAGAGAGTACGGCCGGATTTGAAATGAAAAGAACGGGGCTCGGGTCAAACGCCGAAACCACGTGACCGCCGAGCGATGAGTTGTGGGCGGATGCAGGTAACCGCAGGAATTCAAAAGAACTCTCCAGGCTCTGCGCCCGGACAGAATTCACTCCTATTAGGAATAAAGTCAAAGCTGTGGTCAGGAGATATCTTTTCATCAGGGAACAAATTTATTAAATCGTGTTGAACATACCATCATTTATAAACGTTTTTAATCTCGAAACCGGTACAAAAGGGATAAAGTATTTGTTAACCTTCGGTAAGGTTTTTTATTCCCGGAAAAAGACGTACTGCCGGAATGTCCGCGTTTAAGGGACAGAAACGAGGAAGAAAGTGAGAGCCTTGTAAATATTAAAAAATAACAAAAATGGCCTTTGATTATCCGAAATGACAAAAAGTGTGCTATTTTTGCCGGACAATACAAAGAGTCGAAATAACTAAACTATTATAATTATGGAAATCAAAAAGTCTGAACACGCTGACCTTGAAAGGGGTAAGGGCACTTCACTCCTGATAGGATTTGTAATTGCTCTCGGCGTCATGTTCGTGGCACTTGAGTGGACCCAGAGAGAGGTTGAGGACAACTCTGATCTCTATACTGCCAGGGATGTATCTCTGAACGAGGAGATGATTCCTATCACACTTCCTGAGAAGAAGACCGTTCCGCCTCCACCCGCAGCCGTAACAAAGGCTGAGATTATCGAGATCGTTGAAGACGATGCCGATATCGAGGAGGATATCATGGCTTCAACTGAGGATAACGTGGAGTGGGTTGACATTGATGATTACGATGTCGTAACCGTTGAACCCGAGCCTGAGGAGGAGGAGATTTTCATGGTCGTAGAGGACCAGCCTGAGTTCCCCGGTGGTACAGCAGCTTTGCTGGAGTATCTCCGCAAGAACATCAAGTATCCTGCTATCTGCCGTGAGAACAACATCCAGGGTCGTGTACTCGTAACCTTTATCGTTAACAAGGATGGTGCAATCGTTGAACCCGAGGTTGTAAAGAGCGTTAACCCGTCTCTTGACAAGGAGGCTCTCCGAGTTATCTCCCAGATGCCTAACTGGAAGCCCGGTTCACAGCGCGGTAAACCCGTACGTGTAAAGTACACCGTACCTGTAAACTTCCGTCTTAACTGATTATCAGGCAACCCGATAGAATGCGAAGGGGTTATTTCAGACTCCTTCGCGTTTTTTATTCGTATATTGTCGCTTTTTCAAAATAACTGACTACTTTTGCGAATAATGAAAACATCGCATCAGATACAGGAGAGTTTTGAGGAGTATCTTCAGGGACTGGATTATTCACACCAGCCCGATAATCTGTATGCTCCTATCCGATATGTCCTTTCGCTTGGTGGCAAGCGTATCCGTCCCACATTTCTCATCATGGCTTACAATATGTATGCCGATGATACAGAGAGAGTTTTCAGTACGGCGGCGGGTATGGAGATATTCCATAATTTCACGCTTCTGCATGATGACCTGATGGACAGGGCCGATATGCGCCGCGGTAAGCCTACGGTTCATAAGAAATGGAATGAGAACACCGCAATCCTGTCCGGTGACGGTATGCTCGTGCTTGCTTACCGGTATCTGGTGCAGTTTCCGGGGCGTGACCTTCAGAAGGTATTTCATCTTGCCAATAAGACCTTCACGGAGATTATGGAAGGCCAGCAGTATGATATGGAGTTTGAGACCCGTGATGATGTCACAGAAGAGGAGTATATCGAGATGATCCGTCTTAAGACTTCTGTGTTGCTGGCAGCCTGCGTACAGATGGGAGCGATATTGGGCGGAGCATCTGAAAGCGACTCAAAACTTCTGTATGAGTTCGGAGAGAAGATAGGTCTGGCTTTCCAGCTTCAGGACGATCTGTTGGATGTTTACGGTGATCCGGCCGTATTCGGAAAGAAGATAGGAGGAGACATCCTTTGCAACAAGAAGACATATTTATATATAAACACTTACCGGCTGGCAGATCAATCCCAAAGGGCTGAATTGGACAGATGGGCAGAGTATCATGGTGACAATCCTGACTCAAAGATTGCAGGTGTACGTGCCATTTATGATGCAGTTGGAGTCAAGGCTCTCTCCGAAAAACTGATAGGCTCCCTGTTTGACGAGGCTATGGTCAAGCTGGATAGCGTAAACCTTCCTGCCGACAGGAAATCTCTTTTGAGAGAGTATGCCGGCAGTCTTTTGAATAGAGTTCTCTAATTACTTCCTTTTACTAATATGCCTTACAGAAGATTACCCAACACGGACAAAGCCAGGATACGTTCCCTGGAAACCGCTATTGCCAAGATCCGCAACAGCGATTTTTATGCACCTGTCCTGTCACCTGAACTTTTCTCGAAAGCAGACAAGAAACTGCAGCAGTTCAAGGAGGCGGTTGACAGATATGTCAAGTCACTTGACAGTCAGGTGAGTTATTCCAAGTCTGAGGCTTATCAGACTAAGCTGAAGAATGCCAAGATGTATGTGTCGCATTTCCTGACGGTATTCAACATGTGCGTCAAGCGCGGTGAGATGAAGGCGTCAGACAGGAAATTCTATTCCATTACCGAGAACTCGGGCGAACTTCCGGATATGTCCAGTGACATTGCGGTAATACGTTGCTGCGAGAATACGATAAGGGGCGAAAAGAACAGGTCGGACAAGGGAGGCATACCTATATATAATCCTACCATTGCAAAGGTAGCCGTCCATTATGAATTGTTCAAGGAGCTGTATGACAAGCAGTGTCAGTTGCGTCAGCTTACGGACGAGGCTCTTATGGTGGTTTCGTTGATGCGTCCTCAGGTTGATGAGGTGATACTTGACGTATGGAACTCAATAGAAAACTATTTCTCTGACCTGTCCGGTGACAAAAAGCTCAAGACTTGCCGCGATTACGGCCTGATATACTACTACCGTACAAGTGAGAAAGCTGATTGACACTCACTGCCATGTCTATGATGAGGCATTCCGGGAGGATCTGCCCGATGTGATAGACAGGGCGCGTCAGGCAGGGCTGGACCTTCTGCTTCTGCCCAACATCAATCCCGAGACATTGAGTGAACTGCTCTGTGTATGTGATACGTGGCCTGATTTGTGCAAGCCTATGATAGGGTTGCATCCCGAAGACCTTGCCGATGATTTTCACAGTCAGCTTTCGGGGCTTAAATCCATTCTGGATGATGACCGTAAAGAGGGCGGAGCCCACCGTTATATAGGGATAGGTGAGACAGGCCTGGACCTCTATTGGGACAAATCCCGTCTTGCGGATCAGATAGAGTCGTTCAGGATACAGATAGAGTGGGCGTTGGAATATGACCTGCCTATCGTCATACACTCCCGTGATTCATTCACACAACTTTATGAAGTCTTGCGGGATTACGGGAACTGTGGGCTGAGAGGCATTTTCCACTGTTTCTCGGGCAGCGCCGATGAGGCTGCAGCTCTTACGGAGTTCGGTGGATTCATGTTCGGGGTAGGTGGCGTTCTTACCTATAAGAAATCGGCTTTACCATCTGTTTTGCCGCTTATTCCTGTGGACAGGGTAGTACTTGAAACAGATTGTCCCTATCTTTCGCCTGTACCTTTCCGTGGCAAGAGGAACGAACCCTCTTATATTGTCAATACGGCCACTGTGATGGCTCAGGCCTATGGAATGGACCTTGATGAAATGGCGCGGATCACATCGGCCAATGCATGCCGTTTGTTCCGTCTTTGAAAGGTCCGGTACAATAACACCGCATATAATCCGTTTATTCAGTGTCGCCTTAAAAAACGTGCGGCATTTTTCAATGAGGAAATTCAGGGAATTCAAGCGTATAAGGACCATCCTTATAGTCGTAGCCATAATAATTGCAGTACTGTCACTGTTCGTTTCACAGTCATTGGTCAAGGATCTGTCGCGTGAGGAACACTCCAAGATGGAGTTGTTCGCCCAGGCGTACCAGTCACTCAGTGATGCCGATGAGAACACGGACCTGAGCCTTGTGCTTTCAGTTATGTCAGGTAACAAGACCATTCCGGTTATTGTGGTTGATGAATCGAATGAAATCAAGAGTTTCCTTAATATAGAGATACGTAAGGCCGATACGCTGGCATATCTGAGCAGTTATGCGGAGCGTATGCGCAGTCTGGGTAACTCGATAAAGATTTACTACGACGAATCTGATACGGAGCACTACAATGAGGTATGCTTTGACGAATCTCTTCTGTTGAACCGTCTCACTGTATATCCCTATATACAAATGGGTGTGGTGATGCTCTTTGTGCTGATAGCCATATTCGCCCTTCTCAGTTTCAAGAAGACGGAGCAGAACCGTGTATGGGTGGGACTCTCCAAGGAGACCGCTCACCAGCTGGGTACACCCATATCGTCACTCATGGCCTGGACCGAACTGCTCAAGGACAAGTATGACGATGAACTCATTTCAGAGATGGAGAAGGATGTCAACCGTCTGCAGATGGTGGCAGAGCGTTTCTCCAAGATCGGCTCGATGCCGGAGCCTGTCACTGCCGATATGGTCGGTGTGCTCGACGGAGTGATAGATTATGTTGAGCACCGTTCGCCTGCCACTGTCAAGTTTATCCGCAAATTCCCCAATCCTCCCGTCAATGCCAAGGTCAATTCGTCCTTGTTCGGCTGGGTTATAGAAAATATCTGCAAGAATGCTGTGGATGCCATGAGCGGCAAGGGCAAGCTGACCATCAAACTCGCGGAGGAAAAGAATTACGTTACGATTGATGTGACCGATACCGGCAAGGGAATAGCCAAGAACTCATGGCGTAGCGTGTTCGATCCCGGATACACCACAAAGGAACGTGGCTGGGGATTGGGCCTGTCGCTTGCCAAACGTATAGTCACCGAGTACCATAAGGGAAAGATCTACGTAGCCCACTCTGAGCTGGGCAAAGGCACAACATTCCGCATAGAGATACCTAAATAAGTTCTTAATAGGATGTTTTAACCAAAAATGACAGTATTATTTTCTGTTTGAAAAATATTGTTGTAACTTTGTGCCCCGAAAAAATTGTTTGATGGGAAGACTGGATAAATATAACGTTGACCTAAAGGGGCTTACCGAAGCAAATTCGACCTACAGTTGGATCGTTGACCAGGAGTTCTTCAGTATCGTGGAGGGCGAGGAGGTTCAACGCGGCAAGGTGAACGTTGACCTAAAGGTTACCAAGGCATCCGGTATTTGCCATCTGGCATTTTCGGTAGCAGGTACGGTTATAGTAACATGTGACCGTTGCCTTGATGACATGTCGCTCGATATTGAGAATACAGGTGAGCTTAAGGTTAAGTTGGGTCCTGATTTCGCCGATGACGGTGATATTGTCGTAGTCCCTGAAGACAAGGGAATCGTGAATGTTGCATGGTACATCTATGAGTTCATTGCTCTGGCAATACCTATCAAGCATGTTCACGCTCCCGGCAAATGTAACAAGGGCATGATGGAGAAACTTGACGAGCACAGTGCTGAAGAAGGTGGTGAGGAAGGTGCAATTGAGGATACCGGAGCAACAGATCCCCGTTGGGATGCACTGAACAGCTTGATGGAATCAGATAACGAATAAAACAACAATAATAAAAACAAAACAAAATGGCACATCCTAAAAGAAGGCAGTCCAAGACAAGAACTGCGAAAAGAAGGACTCACGATAAGGCAGTAGCACCTACACTTGCAATCTGCCCGAACTGCGGAGCATGGTACGTCTATCACACAGTATGCGGTGAGTGCGGTTATTACAGAGGCAAGTTGGCAGTAGTCAAGGAAGCAGCCGCTGAATAAACCAAGATCGAAAAACGCATCCCTTTAAGATGCGTTTTTTTTGACTCTTACCACAATCAGTTTTTTCTATGCACAAGTCCGGATTCGTGAACATAGTGGGTAACCCCAACGTAGGCAAGTCAACTCTGATGAACCTGCTTGTGGGCGAGCACATATCCATTGCCACATTCAAGGCGCAGACCACGCGTCACAGGATAATGGGTATAGTCAATACCGAGGAGTCGCAGATAGTCTTCTCGGACACTCCCGGTGTGCTCAAGCCCAACTACAAGCTGCAGGAATCCATGCTTGCGTTCTCGGAGTCAGCCCTGGTTGATGCCGATGTCCTGCTCTACATGACCGATGTCGTGGAGAAGGCCGACAAGAATGCCGAGTTCCTGGAAAAGGTGGCCAAGATGAAAGTTCCGGTGCTGGTCATAATCAACAAGATAGACCTTACTGATGAGGAGAATCTGGTAAAACTGGTGGAGTCATGGCATGAAAAACTTCCCAATGCGGAAATCATACCCATATCGGCCGCTACGGCATTCGGAGTCAAGACCGTCCTGAAGCGTGTCAATGAACTGATTCCGGAGTGTCCTCCCTATTTTGAGAAGGATCAGCTGACCGATAAACCCGCCCGTTTCTTTGTATCGGAAATAGTCCGTGAAAAGATACTTCTGCATTACGACAAGGAGATACCTTACTCTGTCGAGGTGGTTGTGGAGCAGTTCCGCGAGAACCATTCACGTATAGTGATCAACGCCGTCATCTATGTGGAGCGTGAATCACAGAAGGGTATCCTTATAGGACATGAAGGTCAGGCCCTTAAGCGTGTGGCCATCGAGGCCCGCAAGGATCTGGAGAAATTCTTCGGCAAGAAAATCTTCATGGAGCTGTTCGTGAAAGTTGACAAGGACTGGCGCAGTTCTGACCGCGAACTCCGCAACTTTGGATACGGACAGGATTAATCACATAATCTCACAACAAAAATGAGCAACCTGGTAGCGATAGTAGGCCGCCCGAATGTGGGTAAATCAACTCTTTTCAACCGTCTTACACAGACACGTCAGGCCATTGTGGATGACGTGGCCGGTACCACCCGTGACCGTCAGTACGGCAAGTGCGAGTGGGGTAACCGTGTATTCTCGGTTGTTGATACCGGCGGATGGGTCGTCAACTCGGATGACGTGTTTGAGGAGGAGATCCGCAAGCAGGTCAATATTGCCATCGAGGAGGCAGACCTGATACTTTTCCTGGTTGACATAAAGAACGGCGTTACCGATCTTGACGATGAGGTTGCCGGGATACTGCGTCGCTCCAAGACTCCGGTCATTCTTGTAACCAACAAGATGGATACATTTGACCTCCAGTATGCCGCTGCCGAGTTCTATCGTCTTGGCTTGGGTGATCCCGTAAGCATATCGGCCGCTAACGGCAGCGGTACGGGCGAGCTTCTGGACCTGGTGGTGAGCAAACTGCCGCAGGAGGCCGATGCCGAGACCGACGAGAACATTCCCCGTTTTGCCGTTGTGGGTCGTCCCAACGTGGGTAAGAGTTCAATCGTAAATGCATTCATAGGTGAGGACCGCAATATCGTGACAGATATTGCAGGCACCACACGTGACTCTGTATATACCCGATATACCAAATTCGGATTTGACTTCTACCTGGTGGACACTGCGGGTATCCGTAAGAAAAGCAAGGTGGAGGAGGATCTGGAGTTCTACTCCGTGATGCGCTCTATCCGCGCCATTGAGAACTGCGATGTATGTGTCCTGATGCTGGATGCCACCCGTGGTATTGAGAGCCAGGATATGAATATAGTATCACTGATTGTCAAGAACCAGAAAGGTCTGGTTGTCGTCATCAATAAGTGGGACCTTATTGAGGACCGTTCGGCCAAGGTGATGCACAACTACGAGGATGCCATCCGTTCACGTCTGGCTCCGTTCGTGGATTTCCCCATCGTGTTCACATCGGCCATAGAGAAACAGCGTATCCTCAAGGTGCTTGAATACGCCAAGGATGTGTATAAGCACAAGACCAACCATGTATCTACCGGCAAGCTGAATGCCGAGATGCTGCCGCTCATTGAGGCCTATCCGCCCCCATCGACCAAGGGTAAGTACATCAAGATAAAGTATTGCACTCAGCTGCAGGGCCCGCAGATTCCTACATTCATTTTCTTTGCAAACCTGCCGCAGTACGTAAAGGATCCCTACAAGCGTTTCCTTGAGAACAAGATCCGTGAAAAGTGGGATTTCAGCGGTACCCCGATAAATATCTTTATCCGCCAGAAATAATAAAAGTGAGGTTCAAAGCCTCACTTTTCTTGTCTTATCTGCACATCTTACTATCCAGATGCCCTTAGGCAAACTGATCTGTTGCGTGGGCTCCAGGGTCCTGATTTCCTGTACAGCCTTGCCTGACATGTCATATACGGTGACGATGCTTCCTGTCGGGGCGTTAACCGATAATTTTCCGTCTGTAACGTCCAGGGAGATCTCCTGACTGCGATGAACGGTGATGCCTGATTTCAAATCGTAACTTGCACGGAATGAGATCTGGTCTCCGTCTCTTGTAATGTAGTAGAGAGAGTACACCGGGAATGACGAGCCGGCTTTGAGCTGCGGGACACCGACCGTCGAAATGCTGTCAATGAAATGGGTTCCTAACCTGTCTGTGAATTTGTACGGGAAGAGGTCACCTTTATTGGTGCTTCGGTTGTAGTTGTTGTCGGCCGGAAGGATATGATAGCGTTTGGATTTGTTGTTGATCCTGTTATCGGTCCAGTCACTGCTGCTGTAGTCAACTGCCGTTACCATGAGTCCTTGTGATCCATGATACTTATACCAGCCTGTCCTGATATGATTTTCCAGGATTATGAACTGGTCGTCTGATCCGGTGTTGAGACGATATGCGCTGTGAATGTCATTTGCTGGGTCCGGTTTGACACTGATATCTTTCAGATAATAGGTTCCTGTGTATGTTATCTCCTCAAGTTCCATCCATCCCAACGAATACTTTTCAAAGGCAGTGTAACCTACAGGCGAAAACCCTCCGTTTTCATAGTTGCCGTAATCCATCAGACTCCAGAATCCCATTGAGGCATTTGTCTCGGAGTCATCCCCCGAGCTTGTGTCAGTGTTATAGAAATCCTGCAGTCCAAGTGTGTGGGAGAACTCGTGACAAAAAGTACCTATACCGTCAAGGATGGTGTCCGAATCCCAGAACAGCTCACATGTGCATGCATACTTTATGTGCGTGATTCCGGTATCGTACAGCGCTGAATCCTTCCTCTGGACGAACAGTTGGCTGGCCTGTGGCCAGATGGTGTTAGGGTCAGAGCCGTTGTAGTTCTCTCCACGCCCCGCGTAGATGACAGAAAACTGGTCTATTGTTCCGCTTCTGGAATATCCTGCAAGGTCAATAGATCCGGCGGCAATTATCGAGTCGCAGACATCACGGATCAGCTGGTCAATCTTTTCACCGTTGCCGTTTTTCCCTTTGCCGTAGTATGCGTATCCGTTGGCCAGGCGTATGGGGCCGATGATTTTGAATTTGGGCGTGTATAGTCCGTATGACTGATCCCTGAAATAGTCCGATACGCTTCCTGTTGCCCCATAGTAAACATTACCGTGTATGACATACCTGGCAGTGTCGGTATAACCTTGCTCGTTGAATATCCGGTCATAGCGTTTAAGTAACGCTTCCTTGTCCTGAATGGTGAAATGAAGGTCTTTGAATTCAACCAGAACCAGTGGGTATTCAACAACTCCTTCTCTGGGAATATCGGTTACGGCATATGCCCCCGGAGCGGCGGCACGGGTAAAAATAGAGCCAGATCGGGTCCATAGGGCCGGATTGTCGGGATCGGTGGGGAGTATATATTCCGGGATGCGGTGCCCCGGCTCGCGACGGATCTGGACCGTATGGCCTGCAACGGAGAGCATAAGACAAGCCAGCAAAGCTGAAATATGCTTCAGGGCTTTCACTTCTGGAAATTCTTCTTCTTGAGCTCGAAACTCTGGCTGAGGTATTTCTCCCTTACTACGGGGTTGACGGCAAGTTCTTCGGGAGTACCCTGAAAAAGGATTCGTCCCTCAAACAACAGGTAGGCGCGGTCCGTAATACTCAGGGTCTCATGTACATTATGGTCAGTTATGAGGATTCCTATGTTACGGTCCTTGAGTTTCCATACTATCTGCTGGATATCTTCCACTGCGATGGGGTCGACACCTGCAAAGGGCTCGTCAAGCATTATGAATTTGGGCTCTATTGCAAGACAGCGGGCTATCTCGGTTCGGCGGCGCTCACCGCCCGAAAGACGGTCACCAAGGTTCTTGCGCACTTTCTGCAGACGGAACTCATTTATCAGGCTCTCCAGCTTTTCACGCTGGTAGTCAAGCGGCCTTCCGGTAAGTTCCAGAACTGATGCTATATTGTCCTCGACACTCATTTTGCGGAATACGCTGGCCTCCTGGGCAAGGTATCCCACACCGGCACGGGCACGCTTGTAAACGGGGTAATCGGTTATATCCTGTTCGTCAAGATAAATATGTCCTTCGTTTGGCGTGATAAGACCTGTGGTCATGTAGAACGATGTGGTCTTGCCGGCTCCGTTAGGTCCCAGCAATCCCACTATCTCTCCCTGCTTGACGTCAAACGAAACATGGTTTACCACGGTGCGCTTTCCGTAGCGTTTCACAAGATTCTCAGTTCTGAGAACCATCTTGTGGTCAGGTGCTTGCTCTAAAATCTCTTCCATAACGCTAGCAAAGATAGAGAAAATCGCGGACATTGACAAAGTTGGCGAGAGTTTGGGGTCAGACCCCGATTGCTAAAAAATCCCAATTATTTCACCAATTGCAGGAATTACAGTAATTTTGCACCCTAATTAAAAAAGGTGAATAATTCAACACTATAGAGACAGAATGAACGTAAAGTTTGAGAATGTAAGCAAGGCACAGGGCCTGCTTACCGTCAGCATGGAGAAGGCTGATTATCAGGAGAATGTGGATAAGGCTCTTAAGGATGCCAGAAAGAAGGTACAGATGCCGGGTTTCCGTCCGGGTATGGTTCCCATGAGTCTTGTGCAGAAAATGTACGGCAAATCAATCAAGGCCGATGAGATCAACAAGCTTCTTCAGGAGAAGGTATTCGGTTACATTAAGGATAACAAGATAGATATGCTGGGCGAGCCGCTTCCCAATGAAGAGAAGGAGGCAGGTATGAGCCTGGATGATGACAACCAGACATTCTACTTTGACATTGCACTCGCTCCGCAGTTCAACGCTGAGATAGGCAAGGACGATGCCGTCACATATTACGAGATCAAGGTGACCGAGGAGATGGTCAACAACCAGGTTAAGGCTTACACTCAGCAGAACGGTCATTACGAGCAGGTTGACAGCTACGAGGAGAATGATGTAATAAAGGGTCAGCTCGTAGAGCTCAACGCCGATGGTACAGCCAAGGATGGCGGTATCGTTGTGGAAGGCGCTACTCTGATGCCTCAGTACATCAAGGCTGCCGCTCAGAAGAAGCTCTTTGCCAAGGCCAAGAAGGGTGATGTCATCAAGTTCAACCCCAAGAAGGCTTATGAAGGCAACGCAATAGAGATATCTTCACTCCTGAACAAGAAGAAGGAGGAGGTTGAAGGTGTTGACGCCGATTTCTCACTCACAATCCAGGATATCACACGCTTTGTTGAGAGCGAGCTTAACCAGGAGGTGTTTGACCGCGTGTTCGGTAAGGATACCGTCAAGGATGAGGCCGGTTTCCGCGCCAAGGTTGAGGAGTCTCTGGCTCAGAGCTTTGTTCCTGACAGCGACTATAAGTTCCTGCTTGACGTACGTGCTTACCTGATGGAGAAGGTCGGCAAGCTGGAGTATGCTGAGGATCTGCTCAAGCGTATCATGAAGGCTAACAAGCCCGATGCAGAGCAGGACGAGGAGACATTCAAGCGTAGCCTTGAGGAACTTACATGGCACCTTATCCAGGAGAAACTGGTTGAGAAGTTCTCAATCAAGGTCGAGGATGCTGATGTAAAGGCTATGGCCCGCGAGGCAACACGTGCTCAGTTTGCCCAGTACGGTATGATGAACATTCCTGACGAGCTGCTTGACAACTACTCAAAGGAGATGCTCAAGAAGCGTGAGACCGTAGATGGTCTTGTTAACCGTGCCATCGAGTCAAAACTGACCGCCGCCCTCAAGAAGGAGGTCAAGCTCAAGAGCAAGAAGGTTACCATTGACGAGTTCAACAAGCTCTTTGAGCCTGCCGATGCCGCCAAAGGAAAGAAAACCAAGAAATAATAGTATATATTTGCAGAGTCTAACTTAAAACTAATTGCAATGGATGATTTCCGTAAATACGCTGTCAGGCATCTTGGAATGAACAGCCAGACGTTGGATGATGTAATCAAGGCAGAGTCCCAGTATCTGAACCCCTATATCCTTGAGGAGCGTCAGTTGAACGTCACCCAGATGGATGTGTTCTCACGTCTGATGATGGATCGCATCATATTCCTGGGTACGGAGATCAGTGACTATACAGCCAACACTATCCAGGCTCAGTTGCTTTATCTGGACTCCGTGGATTCTTCAAAGGAGATCTCAATATATCTGAATTCCCCCGGTGGCAGCGTTACCGCCGGATTGGGAATTTATGATACAATGCAGTTTGTTTCAAGTCCTGTTGCCACTATCTGCACCGGTATGGCTGCCAGCATGGCTGCCGTGCTTCTGGTGGCAGGTCAGGAGGGCAAACGCTCGGCCCTGCCTCACAGCCGTGTAATGATACACCAGCCTCTGGGTGGTGTACAGGGTCAGGCCAGTGACATTGAGATCACTGCCCGTGAGATCCAGAAGATGAAGAAAGAACTTTACACAATCATATCGGAACATTCACATACCCCGTTTGACAAAGTTTGGGCTGACAGTGACCGTGACTACTGGATGTCGGCTCAGGAGGCAAAGGAGTACGGAATGATTGACCAGGTGTTTGAGAAACGCAAGTAAGATTCTGGCTGATGGCAATCAAAAAGGGGGAAAAAAGCTGCAGTTTTTGCGGACGTACAGACAAGGAGGTGGGTTTTCTCATCACCGGTCTTGATGGCTGTATCTGTAACGAGTGCGTGGAGCGTGCCGCTGAGATTGTACGCGATGCCAAGCAGGGTGGCGAGAAGCCTTCATTTACTATGGAGTCCGTACCCAAGCCTAAGGAGATCAAAAAGTTCCTTGATGATTATGTGATAGGTCAGGATGCCGCCAAGCGTTACCTTTCGGTTGCTGTATTCAATCATTACAAGCGTATTACCCAACCCGAGACCGATGATATTGACATAGAAAAGAGCAATATCATTCTGGTAGGTGCTACCGGTACAGGTAAGACTCTGCTTGCCAAGACGATAGCCCGTTTACTCAAAGTTCCTTTCACAATAGTCGATGCAACGGTCCTTACCGAAGCCGGATATGTGGGTGAGGATGTTGAGAGCATCCTGTCACGTCTGCTTCAGGTGGCCGATTATGATGTCGCTGCTGCAGAACGCGGCATAGTATTCATAGATGAGATTGACAAGATAGCCCGTAAGAGCGACAACCCTTCAATTACACGTGATGTAAGCGGAGAGGGTGTGCAGCAGGGTCTGCTTAAGCTTCTTGAGGGAACGGTGGTCAACGTGCCGCCTCAGGGAGGCCGCAAGCATCCCGAGCAGAAGTTTATCCAGGTGAATACCAAGAATATCCTGTTTATCTGCGGCGGTGCATTTGACGGCATAGAACGTAAGATTGCCAATAGGTTGAATACTCAGGTGGTCGGTTTCGATTCAGTGGAGCAGCGTACCAAGGTTGATCTTAACAACCTCATGAAGTATGTCTCTCCCCAGGATTTGAAATCTTACGGTCTCATTCCTGAGATCATAGGTCGTCTGCCGGTTGTTACCAGTCTGCAGCCGCTTGACCGCGAGGCGCTCCGCAACATTCTGACAGAACCCAAGAATTCAATAGTCCGCCAGTATGTCAAGATATTCCAACTGGATGGTGTGGAACTGTCATTCCAACCGGAGGTTCTGGATTTCATCGTTGACAAGGCCATAGAATTCAAGCTCGGAGCCCGCGGCTTGAGATCGATCGTGGAGACCATAATGATTGATGCCATGTACGAGATACCTTCATCATCAAAAAAGAGCTACACAGTGACTTTGGATTATGCCAAGAGTCAGTTGGATAAGGCCGATGGTGCGGTATTCGAGAAAGTTTGACGCGGTGCGGTCATTTTAAAAATATTTGAATTTTTTTTCGTCAAAAAGTTTGCAAGTATGAAATACTTGTACTTAACTTTGTTTTCTATCCCCAAGGGGATTTGGATGATTATTTAATGTTTGTATGGCAAAAGATGTGAATCTGCAGGAAATCCTGAAAGTCCATTTTGGGTTCGATACTTTCAAGGGAGACCAGGAGGCTATTATCCGTAATCTGCTGGCGGGCAAGGATACGTTTGTGCTCATGCCTACAGGTGGAGGAAAGTCACTCTGCTATCAGCTTCCGGCCCTTGTCATGGACGGCACAGCCATTGTCATTTCGCCTCTTATAGCCCTGATGAAAAACCAGGTTGACGCCATGCGTAACCTGAGTGAGGAGGACGGAATAGCACATTTCATCAATTCTTCTCTCAACAAAACCTCAATAGACCTTGTAAAAGCAGACATTCTGAGCGGAAAGACCAAGCTTCTGTATGTGGCTCCCGAATCTTTGACCAAAGAGGAGAATGTGGATTTCCTCAAGAAGGTCAAGATATCGTTCTATGCCATTGATGAGGCTCACTGTATATCGGAGTGGGGACATGATTTCCGTCCTGAATACCGCAAGATCAGGGATATCGTAAAGGAGATAGGTTTGGCTCCAATCATAGCATTGACAGCTACGGCAACCAACAAGGTGCGTGATGATATCAAGAAGAATCTGGGTATCCAGGATGCCAAGGATTTCAAGTCATCATTCAACAGGCCCAACCTTTACTACGAGGTAAGACCCAAGACCAAGAACGTTGACAAGGACATCATAAAGTTCATCAAATCAAATCCAGGCAAGTCAGGTATCATATATTGCCTCTCACGCAAGAAGGTGGAGGAACTGGCCGAGATACTTCAGGCCAATGACATATCGGCCATGGCGTATCATGCCGGAATGGAGGCTGCAGCACGTTCCAAGACACAGGATGCCTTCATTATGGAGAAGATAGACGTCATCGTGGCCACCATTGCCTTCGGCATGGGTATTGACAAGCCCGATGTACGTTACGTGATTCACTACGACATCCCCAAGAGCCTGGAAGGCTACTATCAGGAGACCGGCCGTGCTGGACGTGACGGAGGCGAAGGCCAGTGCATCGCGTTCTACAACAGCAAGGATGTCCAGAAACTGGAGAAATTCCTTGAGGGTAAGCCTCTGGCCGAGCAGGATATAGGGCGTCAGCTTCTGGCTGAGACCACAGCATACTGTGAGTCTTCAGTATGCCGCCGCAAACTGCTGCTCCATTATTTCGGAGAGAACTATGATGAGGACAACTGCGGTAACTGCGACAACTGCCTGAATCCCAAGAAGCAGGTTGAGGCACAGCAGCTTCTTGAGACGGTTCTTGAGTGCATCGCTGCCGTAAAGGAGAACTTCAAGGCCGACTATATCATCGATATGCTCCTGGGAAAGGAGACATCCGAGATTACCGATCACATGCATGATGACCTTGAGGTGTTCGGCTCCGGATCGGACGAGGAGGAGAAGACCTGGAATGCCGTTATCCGTCAGGCACTCATTGCCGGTTATATCAGAAAAGACGTTGAGAACTACGGCTTGCTCAAGATAACTGACGAGGGCCGTGACTTCATGAAGAACCCCAAGTCATTCCTGATAGTCGAGGACAAGGAGTTTGATGATGAGGAGACCGAAGGACCTATGCGGGGAGGCGGTTCTTTCGCCGTTGACCCGGAGCTCTATTCAATGCTCAAGGATCTGCGCAAGAAACTCTCCAAGCATCTGCAGCTCCCGCCATACGTAATATTCCAGGATCCTTCACTGGAGGCTATGGCTACCACATATCCGGTAACCATGGATGAACTTCAGAACATACCCGGCGTAGGTGCAGGCAAGGCCAAGCGTTACGGTCAGGAATTCATTGACCTGATCAAGCGTCATGTCGAGGAGAATGAGATTGAGCGTCCCGAGGATCTGCGTGTCCGTACCGTGGCCAACAAGTCAAAGCTCAAGGTGAGCATCATCCAGAGCATTGACATGAAGGTGGCACTGGATGACATAGCCATAAGCAAGGGTATTGACTTTGACGAGCTGCTTACGGAAATAGAGGCAATTGTCAATTCCGGAACGAAGCTGGATATAGACTATTTCATCGAAAGCGTGATGGATGATGACCGCGCCGAGGATATTTACGAGTATTTCCGTGAGTCTGAAAGCGATTCCATAGATGATGCGATAGACGAGCTGGGTGATGATTACAGTGAAGAGGAGATCCGTCTGGTACGCATCAAGTTCATATCTGAAATGGGTAACTGATAGAAAACAACAAATAAAAACTATATCAACATGTCATTTTTAGAAGATAGAGTTGCAATGGAAGGACTAACGTTTGATGATGTCCTGCTTATTCCCGCTTATTCAGAGGTTCTGCCGCGTGACATTAATCTTACATCAAGATTCTCACGTAACATCAGCCTTAACATCCCGTTTGTGACGGCAGCTATGGATACCGTAACAGAATCACGTATGGCTATCGCCATTGCACGTGAGGGCGGTATCGGTGTAATTCACAAGAATATGTCGATAGCAGAGCAGGCCCGTCAGGTCGCAATCGTCAAACGTGCTGAGAACGGAATGATATACGACCCTGTAACAATACACCGTTACAATACGATCAAGGACGCTTTGGCTCTGATGGCCGAATACCATATCGGCGGTATACCCGTCGTAGAGGAGGACGGCAAACTGTGCGGTATCGTTACAAACCGTGATCTCCGTTTCCAGCGTAACTATGACGTCAAGATAGAGGATGTCATGACAAAGGAGAACCTGGTTACCACTCACCAGCAGGTTGACATGGAGGCCGCTTCACAGATCCTCCAGGAAAATAAGATCGAGAAGCTGCCGGTTGTTGACAATAACGGCAAACTGGTTGGTCTGATAACATACAAGGATATCACCAAGGCAAAGGACAAACCTATGGCATGCAAGGACAGCAAGGGCCGTCTGCGCGTTGCTGCAGGTGTAGGTGTAACGGCCGATACCCTTGAGCGCATGAATGCCCTTGTCGAGGCAGGAGCCGATGCAATCGTAATTGATACAGCTCATGGTCACACCAAGAGCGTGATTGCAAAACTTAAGGAGGCAAAGGCAAGTTTCAGCAATATCGATATCGTGGTAGGTAACATAGCAACCGGCGCTGCAGCCAAGATGCTTGTCGAGGCTGGCGCAGATGCCGTAAAGGTGGGTATGGGTCCCGGTTCAATCTGTACAACCCGTATCATCGCAGGTATCGGCGTACCTCAGGTATCGGCTGTGTATGATGTTTATTCAGCCATTAAGGGTTCAGGTGTACCTATCATTGCCGACGGCGGTCTGCGTTACTCCGGTGATGTGGTCAAGGCTCTGGCAGCCGGTGGTGACAGCGTTATGTTCGGCTCACTTGTAGCCGGTACTGAGGAATCACCCGGTGAGACTATCATATTCAACGGACGTAAGTTCAAGTCATATCGCGGCATGGGTTCACTTGAGGCTATGGAGAACGGCTCCAAGGACCGTTACTTCCAGGCCGATACCAAGGATACCCGCAAACTGGTTCCGGAAGGTATTGCAGCCCGTGTTCCTTACAAGGGAACCCTTTATGAGGTTGTATATCAGCTTGCAGGCGGACTGCGTTCGGGCATGGGCTACTGCGGTGCTCCCAATATTGACAAGCTGCATGAAGCCAAGTTCGTACGCATAACGAATGCCGGTATGAACGAGAGCCATCCGCACGATGTGGCCATCACCAGCGAGGCTCCCAACTACAGCCGCCATGAATAACTGACCTAAAAACAATGCTTATGAAAAGGATCCTAATCTGTATAATATCCGTTCTGTTCTGTATGCCCTCCATGGCACAGGACGATCCCGTCGTAATGACAGTGAACGGATATGATGTCAGGAAATCAGAATTTGAGTATTTCTTTGAAAAGAACAACATCGAGACTAACGTCACAAGCAAGACCATCAGACAATATGCGGAGTTGTATCTGAATTTCAAACTCAAGGTACAGGCTGCCATTGATGAGGGTATGGACAAGTCAGAGACTTTTCTGAGTGAATACAAGATGTGCCGTGACGCGCAGGCAGAGGATTATGTTATCGACATGGATTTCCTTGAGAGTATAGCCATTAATTCCTACGAGCAGTCAGTAGCTCAAATAGGAGAGTTGGGACTTGTGGATCTTTATGTCATCTCTTCAATTCCCACAGAAAATACCCAGGAGTCTTTGGACAAGAGTTTTGAGCTGATGCAATCGGTATATGGGAAGCTTAAGGCTGGTGAGTCTTTCCAATCTTTGGCCAGAAGGTATTCAAGTGATGACCTGGCTGCAAAGGGCGGTGAGGCCGGTTGGGTATCCCGCAGCCAGTTGCCTGAAGATGTAGCCGCAATCGTCTTTTCTCTCAAGGAGGGTCAGTACAGTGAGCCTTTCATATCCGATGGCATAGCATTCATCGTAATGGTTAACGGCCGCCGTGAATTGGGAACCTATGAGGAGAACCGTGACGATATATACAGCTGGCTGTATGAATCAGGTGCTTTTGACGAGGCAAAACGTCGCAGGGCCAACGAATATGCCGACAGTTTGGGATGGACAGTAAGGGATGATGAAGCTGTAGCATATCTGGACAGTGTCCTTGATGAGATTGAACCTGATTTCGGAAATATCGCAAGAGAGTATCATGACGGTCTTCTGGTGTTTGATATAAGCAACCGCGAGATATGGGAAATGGTATCGAACCACCCTGAAGAGATGGAGGCATATTTCGAGTCTCACCGCAAACAGTTCAAGTTTGACGAACCCTGTTTCAAGGGAATGCTTCTGTTCTGCCGGAATGAGGAGACCTTTAATCAGATAAAGCCTGTTCTGGAGAGAAATGACATGAGCGTATGGATTGATTCCATACTGGCATTCAACAGCGGAGATATCAGGATTCGTGTCATGAGAGGTTCTCTCGAAACGGGAATATTCAAAAAGGGTCAGAATGAGTACGTGGACAAGATCGTATTCGGTGTGGGAGATTATGAGCCCATGACAGGCTATCCTTACGTAAACGTGGTAGGAAGAGTGCTGAAACAGCCCGACTCAATCAATGATGTGGCAGGTGAGGTTGCCGAGGAGTATCAGAATTATCTTGAGAACGAGTGGCTCAAGAAGCTGCGCAGCAAATATAAGCACAAGATATATAAGAAGGCCCTCAAGAAGGTCAGTCTGGATAAATGATGAGAGCAATGCAGTCACGTAGGGTATTATTTACGGGATTATGGGCAATTCTGTCAATAGTGTTGCTTGTCTCCTGTAAATGGAAAAAAAGCGTGACGGAATATGTCTATGGAAAAACGCCGATAGTTGAGATTGGCACCGATGTCCTTTATGAAGAGGATATCAGACAGGTTCTTCCGTTAGGTTTGTCTGATGCCGACAGTACCCTGTTTGCCCGGCAGTTTATAAAAAACTGGGCTCAGGATGTGCTCTTTTATCAGAATGCCATACGTAACATCCCCGATACAAAAGACATTGACCGTCTGGTAGAGAATTATCGCCGGTCACTTATCGAGCATGAATATCAGCGTCGTCTTATTGAGCAGAAGTTTTCATCGGAGATATCCGATGAGGAGATAGAGCAGTTCTATAACGACAACGAACGTCTGTTTGTGCTGGATGAGTCCTTACTCAAAGGGTTGTTCCTTAAGATTTCAAACAAGTCACATGACCTTTCGGATATAAGGAAACTGTATACACAGCAGGATGACGAGTCATTTGAGGAGATAGAGAAATACAGTATCCGTAATGCTGCGCGATGCGAATTCTTCTATGACAACTGGCGTACGGTAGCGGAGATTGAGGTCTTGCTTCCTGTAATGGAAAAGCCGCTGGAGACTATGCTGAAAGACAATGTCAGCTTTGAGTTCAAGGATGAGGAGTACATATACCTGCTCAATGTGAGTGAGTATGCGCTCAAGGGTGGAATTGAGCCGTTGGATCATGCCCGTTCCAGGATACGCGGACTGCTTATCAACAGCAATGAAGTGTCATACATGCGGAAAATCAAGGAGGATCTGTATGATGCTGCCATAGAAAAGAACAGAATCGTTTTTCATCAATAGAAAATACAAATGAAAAAAAACATATTCATCACAGTCTGTCTTCTTACTGCATTCTGTTTGCAGTCTGCAGCCCAGGGCAGTGTCATAGACGAGATTGTCTGGGTTGTCGGTGACGAGGCTATCTATAAGTCAGAGGTTGAGGAGGCTCGTCAGAATGCCCAGATGAACGGCGTCCAGTGGGATGGTGATCCTTATTGCGTAATTCCCGAGCAACTTGCGGTTAACAAACTGTTCCTTAACCAGGCGGAGCTTGACAGTATTTTCGCGACAGACGATGATGTCTCACATTATGTCGAATCCAGGTATAAGGATTATGTCAACCAGGCCGGATCAGAAGAGAAACTTGAGGAGTATTCCGGCATGAGTGCCGACCAGATCAAAAGCCGTCTGTACGAGACAAGCCGTCAGGAATATGTGATCACAAAGGTGCGTGACAAGATAATGTCAAAAGTGAAGGTCACACCGGCAGAGGTAAGACGGTATCTCAAGGATATGTCTCCCGATGAAATACCTGTTATCCCCACTCAGGTCGAGGTCCAGATTATAACCTTGGATCCTGTGATCCCCCAGGAAGAGATAGATGCCGTTAAGGCAGAACTTCGCGATTATATAGACCGTGTGCAGTCAGGAGAGGTCTCTTTCTCTACATTGGCCCTCCTTTACTCGGAGGATCCGAGTTCTGCCCGTAACGGAGGTGACTTGGGCTTTTTCGGACGCGGTGAGATGGTGCCTGAATTCTCGGCTGTGGCTTTCAATATGACTGATCCCAGTAAAATATCAAAGATAGTCGAGACAGAATACGGATTCCATATCCTGCAGTTCGTGGAAAGGCTGGGTGACCGTGTTAGGGTGCGTCATATTCTGCGTAAGCCACGTATACCGATGGCGAGTGTGAACGAATGCCTTGGCCGTCTTGACACTATAGCCAGTGGTATACGCAACGGACAGCATACATTCGAGTTCTGTGTGGCAGCATACTCGCAGGACAAAGACACCCGCAACAACAACGGTCTTATGTCTCACGTTATCGAACCCGGTGCTCCAGGCATATCCAAGTATGAGATGCAGGAGCTTCCGCAGGATGTTGCTAAAGTCGTTGACAGAATGCATGTGGGCGAGATTTCAGACCCGTTCGTGCTGCAGCTCAACAACGGTAAGACCACTTGTGCCATCGTCAAGCTCAAGAGCAAGATAAACGGACATAAGGCTAATATGGCCGAAGACTATGAGATACTTTTCGAGCTGGTAAGCGGTATGCGTCAGCAGGAGGCTCTTGAGAAGTGGATCCGCGACAAACAGCGCACCACTTATGTCCGTATCAGCGAAGGCTGGAACGATTGTGATTTCAGATATCCCGGCTGGGGTAAATATTAATCGGGATTAAAGTCAGGATGTTTAATCTCAGGTCATTCTTTTTTGTGCTCATGCTGGGTTGCATGACGGCTGTCGCAGCGCAGAATGCAGAGATTGCACCTGAATCTGAGATTGAATCCGAATCAGTTGATACCAACTGGGTATATCTTCTCAATGCCGATGTCATTCGTTATGAGGAGTGGGTTAATCCCGATGCACAGCGACTGATGGGTAATGTGGTCTTTCGTCACGACAGCATGTACATGTACTGTGACAGTGCACTCTTTTATCAGGAACGCAATTCATTCGACGCATATCATAATATCCGGATAGAGCAGGGTGATACCCTGTTCCTGTTTGGAGACTCCCTTTTTTATGACGGCAACACCAGACTCCTTCGCGTAATGGATAACGTGCGTCTGGAAAACAAGACTATGATCCTGCTTACCGACCGTCTTAACTATGACCGCAATACCGGGTTGGGATGGTTCTTTGATGGCGGTACGCTGCTTGATGAGGAGAGTACCCTCATATCTGAATACGGTCAGTTCGATACCAACACCAAGATGGCGGTTTTTATGGATGGTGTATCACTGGAGAGCCCTGATTATACGTTGACTTCAGATACCCTTCATTATAACACGGACACTCATATCGCTTTCCTGAACAGTCCCGCTACCATTGTCAATGAAGACAATGTGATAAATACAAGCCACGGTCGTTTCAATACCGAGACAAAAAGTGCTGTTTTGCTGGATCGCTCGGTAGTGGAGCAGAACGGAGGTGAAACTCATATGACCGGCGACAGTATCGTATATGACAGTGAAGCCGGGATGATGGAGGGATTCGGCCAGGTAATCATAAAAAACTACAAGGACAAGGTTGATGCACTGGGCGAATACGTCTATTACAACAGGGACAATGACTCGGCTGTCATTACGGGCAGAGCGTTGCTTATAGAGTATTCAGCCGGCGACAGCATGTTTGCGCATGCCGATACATTCCGTCTGGTGTCATTCTATAATGCGGCACATGACAGCGTGGTGGAGCGTCAGGTCAGGGGCTTCAACAGAGTTCGCGTATATCGTATGGATTTGCAGATGGTGGCAGACTCAATGGTGTTCACCACCAAGGATTCCAGTCTGACATTATATGATGATCCTATCCTTTGGAACGAGGACAGCCAGGTGCTTGGAGAGAAAATCATCTTTTACTTGAATGACAGCACCATAGACTGGGCTCATGTGATAGGTCAGGCGCTGTTTGTGCAGTGGAATGATTCCGTTCATTTCAATCAGATTGCCGGGCGTGAGATAAAGGCTTATTTCAAGGCCGGCGAGATAGATTATGCCGATGTGACCGGAAACGTTCAGGCCGTATTCTATCCGCTTGATTCTGATTCGGCAATGATAGGAATGAATACGACCGAAGGGTCAAGTCTCAGGACGCATTTCAAGATGCGGGCCGTGGATAAGATTGTCATGATAGGTCATTCCAACGGAGTGATGTATCCGATGGACAAGTTGGATGAAAAGAAGATGTACCTTCCCAATTTCAGTTGGTTTGACAGGATCAGACCGCTTGATCCGGATGATGTCTTCTACTGGCGCGGCAAGAGAGCCGAAGAACAGCTTAAGAAGAATAACTCCAACAAGGAAGTTCCTCTTCCCACATTGAAAGGTAGAAAAGGCAGGAAATAGTCATGGGAATGTTCAACGTAAGGGAACCGCACCGTTTTGAGCATAAATACATTTATGTTGACGAGCGTAAGGAGAGGCTGGCCAAAATAGAGGAGAGGGCCAAGCGCGAACTGGGTATGTTGCCCCAGGAGGGTTTCAATCCTGAGAACATACGCGGCAAGTTCGTTGAGGGTACCACTCACCTTAAGCGCCGTAAGGAGAACGGAGGGCCCAGAATTAGCTTTCCGGTTGCAATCGTGCTTATAGTTCTCCTTGTGATATTCCTTTTATGGATTCTGAACGGTAACTCTGTTTTCTGAGATAAATATGGAGAGTAAGGTAAGGGTTCTTTCACAGCAGGTTGCCAGCCAGATTGCCGCAGGAGAGGTGGTAAACCGCCCTGCATCGGTAGTCAAGGAGCTGGTGGAGAATGCTGTCGACGCCGGTGCGGACAGTATCAAGGTGGTGCTGACTGATGCGGGCCGGACCTCCATACAGGTTACTGATAACGGTTGCGGCATGAACAGTGAGGATGCACGCACGGCATTCGAGCGTCATGCCACCTCCAAGATACGTGAGTCTGATGACCTGTTTTCACTTACTACATTCGGATTTCGCGGCGAGGCTCTGCCTTCAATAGCTGCAGTGGCCGAAGTCCAGTTGCGTACACGTACTGCCGACAGTGAGACAGGAACCGCCATAACGATCAAGGCTTCTGAGATTGAACAGCAGGAGCCATGCGTTTGTCCTGCCGGCAGCACATTCACTGTCCGCAATCTATTTTACAATGTGCCGGCACGGCGTAAGTTCCTCAAGAGTAACCAAACGGAATTCGGTCATATACTTACCGAGATAGGACGTGTGGCACTGGCTCATCCCGAGGTAGCTGTAGAGCTTACCCATCAGGGAGAACAGATATTGTCATTGCCGCCATCGGCCATAAAACAGCGTATAATCAACCTTTTTGGCCGTAAGATGAATGAAGCACTGCTGCCGGTTGAGGTTGAGACATCGGTGGTCAGGATAAGCGGATTCTGCTCCAATCTGGATAATGTCAAGGGCAAGGGCGCCAAGCAGTTCTTCTTTGTGAATGGCCGTTTCATGCGTCATCCCTATTTCCATAAGGCTGTACTGAGTGCCTATGAGGGACTTGTCCCGGAGAGTGACCAACCGTCATATTTCCTGTTCCTGAATGTTCCGCCCGAAACGATTGACGTCAATATCCATCCTACCAAGACCGAGATAAAGTTCCAGGACGAGCAGGTTATATGGAAGATACTCATGGCTGCCGTCAAGGAGACCGTGGGCCGTTTTGAGGAGATGCCGACCATAGATTTCAATACGGCCGATATGCCCGATATTCCCATCTATGACGCGTCACGTCCGGTAACACAACCCAGGGTTAGCTATAACCCGGATTTCAATCCGTTCTCGGGCAGTCGCATTGAGACAGGTCAGTCCCGCGCCAACAGGGAGAACTGGAGTAAACTGTACGGAGACGCAATAGAACGTAAGGTCAATGACGGTGCCATTCCGTTTACGCCTATGAGCGGAACTCTTGTGCAGCCCGAGGATGAGACGCTGAAGCCTTATCAGTTTGCAGACCGCTTTATCCTTGTTCCTTCCGAACAGGGACTGATGATAATAGATCAGCATCGTGCGCATGTGAGAGTGCTGTACGACAGGTTTATGGCTTCGGCCAGGAGCAGTGTCTCCGCATCACAGGGTTTGCTGTTTCCCGAGATGTTCCAGCTGTCGGCTTCGGATGCCGCCGCGTTTGCCGAACTCAAACCCCGTTTTG
This sequence comes from Bacteroidaceae bacterium, assembly GCA_024398635.1. Taxonomy (GTDB): domain Bacteria; phylum Bacteroidota; class Bacteroidia; order Bacteroidales; family Bacteroidaceae; genus Colenecus. The sequence goes on from JAKSIV010000018.1 coordinate 41,102, forward strand.
CAGCCCTCGGTTTTGACCTTTCCGATATGGGACGCGGCGCTATTGCCGTGCAGGGTGTTCCGTCAGGGATGGAGGGACAGGATTATGAGCGTCTCATCACCGATATGATTGCCGATTTGCGTATCAATCCCACCCATGAGGAGGAGCGCCAGTTGGAGAGTATGGCTCTGGCTATGGCACGTAAGGCTGCAATTCCGTCAGGACGCCGTCTGTCTGAAAAAGAGATGCAGGAACTGGTACGCTCCCTGAAAGCATGCAGCATGCCTTCGCGTACACCCGATGCCAAGACAATTTATTTGATTAAATCTGAAGAGGAAATCTCCAAGTGGTTCTGATCAACCTATAGGACCGCGCTTGTGTTTATTCCAGAGCCCGTATACTTCACTTACATTACCGGCGGTAATGAATCCGTGAATATCGTTCTTCTTCATGAAGTCCATCAGACTTGAGAACTCATCCTGTGTAAGCAGAGCCTGGATCTCTATATTCTCCTTACCGCTGTATCCGCCGGTCACTTTATAGAGACTGCATCCACGGTCCAGTTCTTCAATGATGTATTTGCGCAGTATTTCATGACTTGAGGATATTATACATACCCTCTTGCGCTTGTTTATGCTGGCTGTAAAATAGTCAACAACAATACCGTTTATCCAGGTACCTATCAGACCTACCACTACCATGCGGAACGGGTTGATGGCGAAAGCTGAGCAGCATATTATCGCTCCGGCTACGGAAATGGATGCGCCTATGTCAAAGTGAAGGTACTTGTTTACTATCTTGGCCAGAATGTCAAGTCCGCCCGTGGAGGCGTTGATGTGAAACAGTATGGCTTGCGATGCGCTCAGCAACAGAACGAAACAGCACAGGTCCAACCAGACGTCGCCCATGACTGATGTTCCGTCGGTGAGTACATTGGATACCGGAAGTACCTTCTCCCAAAGATCCATAAGCGGACCCAGGATGAGGGCTGTATAAACGGTCTTTATGCCAAACTCCTTGTCGATAAGGAGATATGCCATGATAAGCAGTACTGCATTTATAATGACAATGACCGTTGATACCTTGACGGTCATCCCAAACAGTTCAAAGATTCCGCTGATAACGATGGACAGACCTGAAATACTACCCACAATCAGTTTGCCGGGAACCAGGAAATAGTTCACTGCCAGTGCGGCGATAGCCATACCGAAAGTCATGACGAAAAGCTCTTTCCAGAACTTCCATGTCTGTACCGCACTCCATGCGGTATTAGCCACATCCTTGATTTTGCTCATATAGTCCTTTTTTTACGGGGTGCTTAATACACCTTGAATCCTATGATCTGGCGTACTTCACGCAGAGTCTTTGATGCACTCTCGCGTGCCTTCTCGGCTCCGGCGCGTGCAATCCTGTCCAGCAACTCCTTGTTGCTTGCGTACTCTTTTATGCGCTCACGAATGGGATCGGTTGCTGCTACGATATCCTCGGCAAGCTGCTTCTTAAGGTCGCCGTAACGCAGCGTGCAGTCATTCCACCTGTCGTTGAAATAGTTGTATGTGTCCTTTGCCGAGACAACGTCAAGCAGTGTAAAGAGATTTTGGATAACCTCCGGTTTCTCACTGTTGGGTGCCTGTGGGCCGGCATCGGTCACAGCCTTCATAACCTTTTTGCGGATTACTGAAGGCTCGTCGCACAGGTAGATACAGTTGCCTTCACTCTTGCCCATCTTGCCTGATCCGTCCAGTCCGGGAATCTTGATACCTCCCTCTTTGGCCAGGGAGAATGATGCGGGCTCAGGGAAGTAGTCCACTTTATACATCTGGTTGAAACGGCGTGCAAACTTGCGTGCCATCTCCATGTTCTGCTCCTGATCCTTACCTACCGGAACTTTGTTGGCCTTATGGATAATGATGTCCGATGCCATCAGGGTGGGGTATGTAAGCAGACCGGCATTTACGTTATCGGGCTGCTTGCGTGCTTTCTCCTTGAATGAGGTGACACGTTCCAACTCGCCCAGATAGGCGTTCATATTGAGATAAAGGTAGAGCTCAACCACCTCGGGTACGTCGCTCTGTACGTAAATTGTAGCCTTTTCGGGGTCCAAACCGCATGCCAGGTATTCGGCCAGGATGGTGCAGACGCTGTTTTGGATATTCTCAGGGGTCGGGTGAGTAGTCAGGGAGTGCCAGTCTGCAATAAAGAAGAAGCATCTGTACAAATCCTGAAGCTTTATGAAGCTTGTTACTGCACCATAGTAGTTGCCAAGGTGAAGGTTTCCTGTAGGGCGTATGCCGCTGAGAACTGTTTCCATATTATATTTTAGTGTTTTTGCACCGCGAAGATACCATAAAAGAGCCATACAGGGAAAAATATTGCAAAAAAAGGACCGAAAGTTTTTGCCTGTACGTAAAAGTCGTTATCTTTGCACCGCTTTTACGGAAAGCACGGGCGTTTAGCTCAGCTGGTTCAGAGCATCTGCCTTACAAGCAGAGGGTCGGCGGTTCGAATCCGTCAACGCCCACAAGGGGGTGACTAAAAAGTAGTCATCCTCTTTTTTTTGACCAAAGAAATCTTAGT
>JAKSIV010000019.1 GCA_024398635.1 Bacteroidaceae bacterium
CTCCTCTATTATAGACATGACGCATTTAGGACATTCGCTCGTTTTGTTGCTTATGGATATCTTTTGTTGCTTATATTGCTATTTGTAGCAACGGTTGCTGATGGTTATCGATTCCTACATATTCTCCTTTATAGGAAAAAATCCGATGATAGCTATTAAAAAACTTTCCAATATGGAAATATGTTTGAAGACTTTTGCTATATTTACATCATCAAATTCAAAATTATGGAAGTAAAAAGATTGAATCGACTAAAGGTTGTAATGGCAGAGAAGGATTTATCCAATACCTGGTTGTCTGAAAAGCTGGGGGTCAGTCAGGCGACCGTTTCCAAATGGATGACCAATTTCTCCCAGCCAAATCTTGAATCGCTCATCAAAATATCAAAAGTTCTCAATGTAGATGTTAACGAGTTGATTCGCCCGGATGAAGTTCAAATCTAAAAAACAAGACCGCAACAATAATGGTTAAATTCACTATTCAGCAGCTCCAGCAGATGCGCGAATCCGAAGACCGCGTTGAGTTCAAGGCGGGCGAAGGAGGCAACGTTTCCTACGATGGTCGAGGCAAGACCAATCCGAAGGAGCGTCGCCGCTGCATCCTTGGCTATGTCATCGCCCTTTGCAACGAAGGTGGCGGCCGCTTGGTCATAGGTATGCACGATAACTATCCGCATCGTGTCACTGGCACCCGCCAGGCACAGGATGCCATCGGGCAGCTGGAGTCGGACATCTATCGCGACACGACCATTCGTCCGGAAATTTACGAACTCCATGACGAAGAGAACCGTCGTGTACTGGTGATTGAAGTTCCATCACGCCCTATCGGCAAAGTCTTCAAATTTGAGGATGTACCATTGATGCGTGTTGGAGAAGAACTCAAGCCGATGTCCGATGCCATGTATCTCAAGATTCTGCAAGAGTCGGAACCAGACTTCTCCGAGAAGATCTGCGAAGGACTCTCGCTTGAAGACCTTGATGAAGAAGCCATCCGTGTGATAAAGCAGGGCTATGCCCAACGTTGGAACAAGCCAGAGTTTGTGAGCACACCAACTTTGCAGGTGCTCCGTGATTTTGCTCTCATGAATAAGGATGGTCAGTTGACCAATGCTGCCCTCATCCTTCTTGGCAAGTCAGAAGCAATACGCAAGCATCTGTATTGCAATCGCGTGACTGTAGAGTACCGCCTATATCACTCTATGATAGAATACACTGCACGTCAGGAATTCCAAGAACCACTTGTACTGATGGTTGATTCTGTGTGGAACTACATCAACCAACCTGCCAGCAATCCATTGCAACACTACAATGACGGTTTCCGCATTGGTGACATTCCTGCGTTCAATCGAGAAGTAGTACGAGAGGCAATCCTCAATGCTTGCTGCCATCGTGTGATGTACATTCAGAGCGATGTGGTCATCAAGCAATATCCCGACCAACTCATCATCACCAATGCTGGAGGTTTCCCTGTTGGTGTTGATGTGGACAATATCCTTACGGTTAATAGTATGCCACGTTGCAAACTCATCACCGAGGTATTGCAGAAGGCAGGTTTCATCGAGAAGAGCGGACAAGGCGTTGATAAGATGTTCTACCATTGCCTAATGGATGGTAAGAGTTTACCTGACTACTCTCTTACAGACGATTGGCAGGTATGCTTACGTCTCCCTGGCGAGATTAAGTACCCTGCCTTCATGCTTTATGCTCGTGAATTGCAGAATGCCAGACCAGCAAACAACAAACTCAATGTATTCGACCTTCTTGCTCTTTTCCGTGCTTCACAGGGCGACAGCCAGCGCCACACAGATGAGGTAACCCTATGCAAACTTATCGATGAAGGATTACTCATCTCTACGCAAGATGGCTATAAGTTGTCTGATAGATATTATGAAATCGTCAAGAATGTCGGAACTGTCGAGGACAACCGGAAGGATGACACTGTAAATGGCCCGGTAAATGACACTGTAAACGACACCGTAAAAATATCGCAACTAACTGAAAGACAGCGTAAGATTTATCATATCATAAAAAACAGCACGATAAATGATACTGTAAATGTCCCGATAAATGTCCCGATAAATGTCCCGATAAATACATCTGGTCTTGCAGCAATGTTTAATGTTTCAGAGAAGACTATAAAACGTGACCTCTACGTTCTTCGAGATTTGAATCTCATTAAGTATGTGGGAAGCAACAAGACAGGACATTGGAAGGTAATTGACTAACGTAATAAGTAATTCATTATGACGAACGATAATAATAAGGGCTACGTTTACATACTTACAAACCCTTCCTTTCGTGAGGATTGGGTTAAGATTGGCAAAAGTTCACGTCCTGTGGATGTGCGCTCTAAGGAATTGGACAATACGGCTGTACCTTTACCTTTCGAGATTTATGCCACTTTGAAGACATCGAAGTTCGACAAGGTTGAAAAGCAGATTCACAAGCAGATTGACCGCTTGACCGACCTTCGCATTCGTCAGAACCGAGAGTTTTTTAACATTGCCCCATCCGTTGCCCTTGACATTATGCGTGACATTGCCGACCTGCTTGACGATTCGGAGCTCGCGGTTTATGTTGATGGCAAACCAGTCATCAGCAAGAGTAAGGCTGAGGACAAGAAGATAGAAGCTGATAGCAAGGAAAAGGAACGCCGAGCACAGAAACCTGCTTTTAAGTTTCACATGGCTGGCTTAAAGGTAGGAGATACCGTTGTTTTCGACGAGTTGAATCTGCCCGTCACCGTGGCATCAGACGATAAGGTGGAATACCAAGGTCGCCTCTGGTCGCTCTCTGCCTTCACTCGCGAGTTCCTGCCAGAAGATAAGCAGAACACTTCGGGCGCATACCAAGGTCCTAAGTACTTTAGTTACGATGGGAAGACGTTGAGTGACTTGAGAAAGGAGAAGGAAAAGTAATTTATAGCATCACAATCATGACATTATACGAAAAATTACAAGATAAAAAATCAATAACATCAGAAGAGGATGTTAAGGATGCCTACATAAAAGCATTAGGACTCACGAAATACAACAAGAACCTTGTAGATATTCAAACTAAAGAAATTTGGTTTGAGGCGAAAGAAGGCTATAGTCATACTACCTACGAGATGTTCACCCAACTCTTGCATTATGTTAAGCAAGCAACCAACGAAGGTGAATACGTAGCTCCTTTTTTGTGCGTAATTGACACTCGCAAGGCAGCTATTATGCGAACTGAAGATGCTATGTTCCTAATAAACAGAAAAGACATTAAGTGGGGTAAATCGGCAAGCAACTATTCACAGGAAGCACTCGATGCAGTTTCGCAATATCTGGGAACCTATTTCATATCGTTTAATATCAAGACTCATGAGGCAGAATTCATTCAGATGATTAAATCTGCCATCAAAGAGGGAAACTTGATAAGAACTCAGATAACGCCAAATAACCTAAAGCAGGTTTTCGATAAGTGGGTAGAAATGATTGGACGCGAAATAATGGATGTCGAAGAGGACAAATACGACCAGTTGTTCTATGCTGACATCATGAGTGACGGAACACGTAGCACCCACGAAAATCTACCAGCAGAACTCATCTTCAAAGGTGGTAATCCTGCCTTCATGGTAGATGGTAAACTGTACGAATTAGGCAATAAGGAAGGTTACAGAAACTTCTGGAACATCTACGGCCGTCCGCCTAAGGAAGAATACAGAAACTATCTGTTGGAGCGAAGAGATAGCTTGATTCCAACTAATGAAAGATCCTTCAATGGTGATTTTTATACACCGCTTTTTGCTGTGGATAAGGCATACGACTATCTCGACCAAGCTCTTGGAAGCACTTGGCAGAAAGATTATCTTGTATGGGATATGTGCTGTGGAGTCGGCAACCTGGAGATTAAGCATTCCAACCACCGTAAGCTGTTCATGAGCACGCTCAATCAGGTTGATGTGGATGTGATGAAAGCCACAAAGACCTGCCGTGTTGCAGAAAGGTTTCAGTACGACTATCTGAATGACGATATTGCAGAGGATGGAACTATTGACTACACCTTGACTGATAAGCTGCCTCAGGAACTGCGCAACGCTATTGCCACTAAGAAGAAAATCCTTGTGCTCATCAATCCTCCTTATGCAGAGGCAATGAATGCCGACAATACCACTAAAGGCTCCAACCTTGATGATGCCGAGGCAAAGCAAGGTGTATCTGGCACGGCCATTTCACGCTTAATGGAAACGGAAGGTTATGCGTATGCCAAGCGCGAACTCTTTGTACAGTTCTTGTATCGTATTTCAAAGGAAATACCGAATGCTGTAATTGCCATTTTCAGCAAACTAAAGTATGTGAATGCTGATAATTTCCGCACATTCAGGGATAAATGGAGGGCTGAGTATCTGGGCGGCTACATTGTGCACAGCAAAGCTTTCGATGGCTTGAAGGGCAACTTCCCTATCGGTTTCCTGATTTGGAAGACTCACAACGACAAAGATAACGACCAGCATCGCATTGGCGAAATTATGGTGGATGTCTTTGACAAGAAGATGAATCCTATCGGACAAAAGAAGTTCTTCCCCCTCTCCGAAGACCAATATCTCAACAAGTGGATAAATCGTCTGAAGAGCAAGGGAGGCGCACCATCTATTCCGCTTAAGAGTGCCATCAATCCTACCGATAGTACGAAGGATGTACGAGGTATGGTTATGCCGGAGGAAGCAATAGCAAGCTTTATGTGCAATGGTAATGATTATCAGCATCAGAAGAATACAGCACTTCTGTCCGCTGGTTATTGTAGCGCAGGTGCATTGTGGGTAACGGCAGAGAACTTGTGGCAGGTTGCCATTGTGTTTACCGTACGCCTCATAGAGCCCGCCACCTGGGTGAACGATAGAGATCAGTTCCTGATGCCTACGGGTGAGATTACCGATGAATTCAAAAACGATTGCCTCATCTGGATGCTCTTCAGCAATAGCAATGGAACCGCTTCTGCCGATAAGCTAAAATGGCGCGATCAGGATTGGAGCATCGTGAACCATTTCATTCCTTTCACCGAGGAAGAACTGGATGCAAGCTCACGCTTTGAGTCAACTTTCATGATAGATTACTTGGAGGACAAGACGCTGAGCGCAGAAGCAACAGCAGTTATGGACGAAGGGCGAAAGTTGTGGCAACAATATTTCACCTATACTGACGAAAGAAGTGTACGTGAGAAATACAAACTCGGCCGTCAAGATGTTGGCTGGTATCAAGTGCGTAACGCATTGAAGGAACGACACTCGTTAGGTCAGCAAAGAGTTGATTTCTCTGATTTCCAATCAGCATACACGGAACTAACAGACAAGTTGCGTAAGCAGATTCATTCATTAGGCTTTATCTCATAGTACAATGTTAACAACCGACGAAATACGCGCAATGCTGCTGGACGTTGAGAACGACCGAGTTGAACGCACTATATCCACCACTAATACAGACAAGTTCGGTCAGGCAATTTGTGCCTTTGCGAACGATCTGCCCAATCACAGACAGCCAGGGTATCTGTTTCTTGGAGTGACGGATGATGGCGAGATTTCGGGCATCAACGTGACGGATGAATTGTTGAAGAATATTGCCGCCATCCGTACCGATGGCAATATACAGCCACAGCCTTCGATGGTGGTGCAGAAAGTACCTATGCCCGAGGGTGACATCATCATGGTGGAGGTTCAGCCGCATGTATTTCCTCCAGTACGCTATAAGGGCAGAGTGTGGATTCGCGTAGGTCCTCGCAAGGGAATAGCAAGCGAAGCAGACGAGCGCATTCTGATGGAGAAACGTCGTACAAACGTGTCTTCATTCGACTCGATGCCTTGCCTGAATGCCACACTTGACGACTTGGATACTCGGCTTTTCAAATACAACTTCTTGCCTAAAGCGGTTGATGATGACGTGATTAAGGAAGATACTCGCGACATCCGTTATCAGATGAGCGCGTTCGGATTCTACGACACTCGTTACGATTGTCCTACAAATGCAGGAATGCTTTTCTTTGCCAAGAATCTCCGTCGTTTCATCGGTGGTGCATACGTTCAGTATGTGAGGTTTGCTGGCAAGGATCGTGCATCGGACATCCTGAGCGAACATGAGTTCAAGGATAACCTATGCACCATCTTGCCGGAGATTGATACTTTCATAAAGACAACCATTACGAATCGACGTCCGATTCCTGTTAGTTCAGCACGTGAGGAAAATGTGGTTGACTATCCCGACTGGGCAACCCGAGAGTTGGTAATGAATGCCATCTGTCATCGCGATTATGAATCGAATGGTCCTATCCAGTTCTATCAGTATGCCGACCGCATAGAGATAGAGAATCACGGAGGATTGTATGGCAGAGCCAACGAGCAGAACTTCCCGAATGTGAACGATTACCGCAACCTCATAGTGGCAGAGGGCATGAAGGTACTTGGTTTTGTTAACCGCCAGAGCCGTGGTGTACTGAAAGTGCAACGTGAACTGCGCGAAAACGAAAATGGCGAGGCTGTTTACGACTTCGGCTACCAGACAGCTGTTCTTGTTTGCGAAAAGAAATCACCTCGCGGTGAACGGTTAAAAGAGGAAGCTATCAAAAATGGTTGGTTGAAGGAAAATGCACAAAAACCGTCAGAAATGAAGGAAAAAGAAGCAAAAACTGACATTGACGAAGAAAATCTGACATCAAAAACTGACATTGATGAAAGAAAACTGACATCAAAACCAGACTTCCCGACGTTGCTTATCAAGAATGTTTACGAGTTGTTAAAGATGAACCGTAAAATCAAGTATTCGCAAATGGAAGACAATTTGGGCGTTACAGAACGTACGATTGCTCGGGCAATAGATTGGCTCAAAGAGAACGGTTACATCAATTCACAAAGGTCAAAAGTTAAAGGTGAATGGCAACTACTATAAGTAATATGAGATCATGAATAAAGCCCTAGAAATTGGCCTAAAGGAACTTATTGATAAAGGTGAGATTACAAAGGGCGAATAAAAGGGCGAATAAGGATGCCTAAAGAATGGCTTCTGAAGCATCTATTATAGTATAACCACGTGTTATTCAATAATATAAAAGGGCGAATAAAAGGGCGAATAAAGAGTAAAACAAATATACTGTGACCTTAAATACCTTTTGATTAGTCCTGAAATTGGAGCAAATGTTTATGAACGAAGAACAGAAATATATTGACTTTGAATCTTATGAACGTGTGGCAGAGCCGCATAAGCGTGAGAGAGCCTCGGCTTGGCGCACCGCGATAGGACTTCAGGACGTGGATGGACTCCGTGTGTCTGAATATCTAAAGGTGACTCTTTAAGTTTCGTGTCACTGGAAAGATAAACGTTAAGGTTACTAAACAAAAGCGTCGAGTATAATTAATAAGAAAATATTTATTATCTTTGTATTTTGAGAATACGTTATAATATAGTATCACTTATGTCGGATAATATCTTTGCTTTTACAACTTGTGACGACATTCTTGCGACACTTTCAAGGCTAATGAAGAAAAGACGGCTTGAAAAAGGATATACGCGCAAAGTTCTTCAATCCATTACAGGTGTCCCCGCACCGACAATAGCTAGATTCGAAACTTCTTCAAAAATATCACTGGAGTCATTCGTTAAGCTTGCAGCGGCTTTGGGCTATCAAGACGAGTTGCTCGGTCTTCTTAAGGAGGACAAATACTCGACAATGGAGGAGATGGAGACAATCAAGATGAACAAAAACAGACAAAGAGGAACAAGGAAATGCTAAGATTCCCAAAATCATTAAAAGTACAATATCATGGAGCCGATGTCGGTAAACTGTCAATGACTCCGGATAATTCCAGGTGTGTTTTTGAATACGACAGGCAATGGCTTTCCGGCGGTTTTTCAATATCCCCCTTGGAACTCCCGTTGCAAAGCGGGCTGCAGGTCGCAAAAACAAATAAATTCTATGGCAATTTCGGCATTTTTGAGGATAGCATGCCTGATGGTTATGGGAACTACCTTCTTGACAGGATATTGAGAAAATATGGTGTTTCCCTGTCTGAGATGACTCCGGTGGAAAGGCTATCTTTTGTCGGCACCAAAGGCATGGGGGCACTTTGCTACGTCCCGGAGATGGAGATCAATACACGCAAGAACTCCGTCACATTGGACGACATGCAGCAGGACGCCCTCGATGTGCTTTCGGAAAAGGATTTTTCAAAGACCGAGACCCTATATGTAAACAGCGGCAATTCCGGCGGCTGCAGGCCGAAGTGCCTCTGGGACGATGAAGACGGGAGATGGCTTGTAAAGTTCAGGCACACATATGATTCACAGGACGTCGGGAGAGAGGAATATGACATCCTCCGTCTCGCTAAGCAGTGCGGAATTACTGTCCCGGATGCCAAACTCTTCAACGGAAAATATTTAGGAACGCGAAGGTTTGACATCTCTCCATCTGGCGAAAGACTCCACATAGCTACGGCAGCAGGCTTGCTTTGTGAATCCATCCAGCTTCCCATGATGGATTATAGGAAACTCATCAGATTTACCCAGTATCTCACAAAGGATTTTTCTCAAGCCGTGGAGATGTTCAGAAGGATGGTTTTCAATTATGAAATCGGGAACAATGATGACCATGCAAAGAACTTCTCTTTTGTCTTCTCGGACGGGAAATGGGAATGCTCTCCTGCGTATGACATCACGAGATGCCCGAAAGCAAACAACGGTTTCCACGCTTCTCTTGTAAACGGGAAAGAAGCGCCAGACATCAATGATTTCTACATTGTCGGTGCAGATGCCGGCCTGACAAAGGGGCAAGTTCTTGACATCGTGCAAAATATTAAGGAAATTGTCGGAAAGCGAGCAAACTGCGAAATCAACCCCACAGTTGCTAAACATAACATTCCTATCAAGAGAGGACGTGGGCTATAATGATTCACTGAACTTCTCATTGGCAAACTTTCGTTGAAATCAATGATGCATGACCAAATCCCCGATTCTTCAAATACCATATATACCTACTACTCCTCACCATATCTGGGCACCTGACATGACAACAGCACCAAGTGATGTAGGTTTCCTGGAGTCGACAGATATGGAAAGTCCGTCTAAGTCTATAAGTTTCTGAACGCTGAATAGTAGACTTTCATTCGAAAAAACCTACCTCGTAACTACTCAGATACCCCTGACCTGACTATAAACTGAGGGAAGCGCGTGGCTTTCGCCACCCTGATATAACTTTTTTCAAAAATTTTCATCGTGTTGCATATCCAACTTCCAATCTATTGAAAATCAGCCGATTTTAGTCATTGGCATGAAACCGGTTTGGATTCGTCATGCTGGAGTAGGGCACCTGTCCATTATAGATATTATATATAGGCCGGCTGGACTAAACCGCTGGAATAGCGTGCTTGGATATGAGGCCGATTTGACATAAATATCCGAAACCAGATGTGACATAGGTAAAAACAAACAGTACCAATCATTGCCTGGCCAAAGACAAATAAAGAAATGCCCCAGTTTTCAGTCATCAAGTCCTGCTCGGACATTTATATTTGGCACCATTTGTTTATGGATGTTTATGTGTCTTGTTAGATAACAGAAATCGGCCCTTTGATAAAGATAACGATAAACAAACATGGTATAGCGAAAGAAATGTGCATCAGAATTGTCAAAAACGGCGATTTTTGTTTTTATGCGTGAGTTCTATTTGTTTTTCGTTATTTATGCGAAAATTTGTAGCGGCTTTGTAGCGTTTCTTGTAACATGCACATTTACAGTGTTGTTACCTTTGAGGAGGTTAAATAAACTAACTGGTTTTTAAACTAAACTGGATTTTGATAATGCAGTGTAAATCAAGTATTTGCACTGCATTATCAGTTTTTATCCCGGAGCTGGTTTAAATCATTTTCTCTCATTCGAGTGGCTGTTATCCTTCGTTTTTAGAAGAATCTCCATGTGATGTGAGAAACTTTGAGATAGTATATCTTCCCTGTTTATTTCGTTCGCCAACGGGCCTTATTTCCTGATGATAGACAAACTGTGGGCGGCCATCAACTCCAGGAATGGTGCCATAAGAAAGCAAATACGGATTACGATTGATAAACTTGTCGAGTGTTGATATAACATACGAAGGAGACGGCAAGAATAGAATGTATTAAAGTGTAAAATGATTAAAACAAAGTATGCAATGATTAAACCAAACTTTGCAATGATTCGCGGACAGCTGCACCGACTTGCATCTGTGTGCCGGGACAGTGGAGCCGTAAGTCTGACGGAACCTGTAACCGGAATGGAACTCGCTCAGGCTAATCTGCCTGAGCGAGTTCTTTTATACTTTGCAGCTGATGCAGTTGCTCAGATTGCATCCCCCGCCGGTCCTGTGTCTGTTGTGAACTGAAGCGGCTGTACTATTGTTTTGGAATCAGAATCATGCCCCAAACCTTATCTTCTTCCAGTTCACATTGCATCTGAATCTGGCCTTCACTGTCATCCTGGAATCCAATTACTCTAAAAATGATATTTTTCTTCTTAAGACTGAGTCTGAGCCGTTTTTTTCCTTCAATGTTTTCCGCCTTCTGACTGTATTTGCCGTCTTCAAGATATCCGGAAACACCGCCCTTTACGGTGATTGTTCCGTCCGAATTGACAGTGAACTTTTCAAGCAACACTGATCTCATACCTTCTTCGTCTGTATCTGCAGGAACCAGCAAAAAGGCTCTGTATTCGCCGGCTTCCAGTCTGTCAAGCTCTACAGTCTTTACATTATCGTTCTTTCAAAGGAATCGAGACAGGCTCGTGGCAGACATTTCCCGTCAAGATTACCGCGCTGTCCCCTTCGTTGAAGAGAGTGGTTTCAAGTCTCGGGAAGACCAAATCGAAACGTGTGTTGACAAAATCTCCGCCACGATAGAATTCCTCGCCTACAGGAACGCCGTCAACACTGGTCGGGGTCAATTCTGTTCCATCGGGGAATATCAGTTTGAAATCATTGACGTAACCTTTATATGAATGAGGCTGTGCCAGTTCCATTTCACAGTGCACGGTGGTCTGCTGGTCTGTAAATTCAATTTCAGAAACTCCGAAACAGTCCCATCCGCCGTCCTGCACACCCTTTGGAAGAGTCTCCAGCTTCTGTCTGCGGTCTATCTCCACACTCACGAACTGATCATAGAAGTCATCCGGAAGTGAATTTGACACCTGCAGATTCCTGATTTTGGGATTGCCCTCGGCATCACACAGATCAATCACCTTGGCATCGGCAGGCAGAGCCGGGAAATAGTCAACCAGCACATACTCGCCCCAGTCGGGACTCCAAAAATACTTCTGCTCGAAACCCTCAAGACCGTATCCGCCGGTCTGACGGTACTCCTTGCCGTTACACTTGATGATACCGTTGGGATCGCTCGTAATCCAGAGATCCGGTCCCTGCTGTGCGTGATAGACTATCGCCGTCCTGTCGGCAGTGCGGATAACATTGACGATATTGTTGAAACCCGGATTCGGGTTGAACGAAAATCTGGGATGTTCAATGACCTCGGCATTCTCAAATTCGGTATGACTGGCGTTCATCAGGTCAACAGCCTCGTTTGTCGATACATTTCCGAATTCTCGGGTCATCTTTGTTCCCTGAGGAATAAGCGTAATCAGGTATTTGTCACTCTGCACGACCGATACCTGCTCGATACCACGATCCCACGCAGCCTCGGCGAACTTCTGCAAATCGGCACAAGGCATATTCTCGGACGGATATATGGCCAGTCCGTGACCGTCAAACAGGTCAATCCATTTGAGCATAAGGCTGACATCGCCCGAAATTGAAAGGTCTTTGTATTTATACGGTTTGTCGGTAAATCTGTGCATAAGTCTAGGCTCATGCAGGTTGCATATCATCTCAAAGCGATACTGTCCGTCGGCTTTCGGGCCGTAGATGCGGACCAGACGGAATTCGGGCATAGTCATGTGTTCCAGCATCTCCTCGTTGTTGGCAACATTGATGTGTATGCCCACTTTGGCCAGCTGTTCGGCAAGAGGCTGCGCCTCGGCAAGACCCTCTATGGGATACATATACATAAGAGTCATACGGGTGGTCTTGTAGCCATCGTACTTCTTCAGATAACCGGCCACCTCGTCAGTTTTCATGCTGGCTGTCACGTGATCGAATGTCTCAACCTTGGCAGTGCCGTCCTTGAACACCCACACCTTGCCGTCCTCGAATACCGGCCAGCGGAAGCCTTCGCCCTGTGCGCTGGCAGTCTGTGCATTTGCAAACAGGAACGCAAATGCGATTACCGGGATGAATATGGCTCTGAGCATATTCCATCTGTTTGATTCTTTTCTTTCCATCATATCTATACGGTTTTTAAGTTTTGATTTCTTTAACCAGTTGCCCATACTGATGCCGTTCTTCTGGGCTACGGCACCGACAAGCATCATCTTATAACTGACAGCATCGGTTCCGCTACTTAGAACGGCACTGTCAGCCTCGTATTCATGAATAAGCTCTATCTCGCTGTGCAGCAGTTTCATTGCAGGATTGAACCATTGCATGGCCCAAAGCAGGTCGGACAGCAGCAGATCCAGCGAATGGAAACGGCTTGCGTGCAGATGCTCGTGCTTCCATGCCATTGACTCGTCATCCGATTCCAGCCACTGACGGGGCATTACGACGTATCGCATCCAGTTCAAAGGCTGACTGACCGAGTTCGATTCAATCACATCGCAGCCCTCTCGACGGTCGGCATAATTGCCCTCGTCAATGAGCCGTGCAACCGATTTCAGCGATTTCAAATACCGCACGACAAACAGCACAAGACCAGCACAGTAAGCCAAGCCAAGTATGATAACCCAGACTGGAGTCTTGTCTGCGGCCTGCATAGGCTGTCCGGGAGTGCCGTCCGTGGCAGGTTCCGCTGATTCATCAGCCTGGTTCAAGGCAGTTGAAGCCCCGGCCAATCCGACATCGGTTGTCTGAAAGTCATGCGGCACAGCCAATGTTCCGGAAACGGGTGCATCGCGCCTGGGAGCAATGACGTTTTTTGCAGTATGCCGGTAATGCGGATGCAGCTGAAGGGCTTCGACGTGTACGGCAGGCAGAGTGACTGACAGCACGGCGATGAGAAGCAGCATAATGCGGTTGAAGCGGTGGAATGTCTGCTTTTCAAGAAGGAGCCTGTACAGCAGCACGAGTACCGCCACCAGCACCGCGACCTTCAATTGATAGATTAAAAACGCTTCCATATTATTCAGATACGCTTACTTTCTGGATTTGATCTGACGGATAAGTTCCTCAAGCTCATCGACCGAAATCTTTTCATTATCGACAAGTGACGATACTGCGCTTATGTACGAGTTTCCGAAGCAGTTTGAGACCAGGCTTCCGAAATTGCCGTTTACATACTCGTCACGGCTTACGGCCGCGTGGTAGCGGAAACCGGTACCCTCTTTTGAGTGTCCTACCATTCCTTCGTTCTCAAGAATGCGAACACGTGTCGATATGGTGTTCACGTGCGGTTTCGGGTCGGGGTAAAAATCCCTTAACTCGCTCACTGTCAGAGCTCCGTTCTTCCAGAACTGCTCCATGATGAAAGTCTCAATTTCAGTCAGTCTTTTCATAATGTAATTCTCTTGGACACGGCAAATATACAACTTACAATATTAGTTGAACTTATTGTATTAGTTATTTAATGTTTTTTAATATTTGCCCCGGAATCCGCAGACAACACCGGAAATAATTCCGTTGATGTCTGTGTGTTATATAATGGAAAACGCTATAATCGCAGTATTCAGACAAATTGTAATATGAGCGTCAGTCCGAATAAATTTGAAGGAATGGAGAAATGTCAATAATTTTGGACCAAATTATGAGGAAGAAAAAGAGAGGGAAAAGATAGGAAGAAGGAGCTTTGCACGGATGCTTTCCGATGGTTATTGATTCCAAACATTCAGCTTTTGATCTACCGGAACTTGGATGCAATGTCAGTGGCAATATAGTTCTCAAAATAAGGGCCAAGTGCAACTGATGTCGTTTTCATAAATTGCTGCCGGATACTAATATCATTATTGGGATATTACCATATCTGTCTCCCCAAATAGCCAGGAATCAGTCATTGCTGAATGTTTGAGGATATGTTCTTCTTAGGCTCAGCATATTGGAATATGTGTACCATTTTGGTACATTAAAATAATATTTCTATTTTTGCAGAAAGATATGGAACTATGGTAGTAGTAAGCAGCAGAGAATTCAGAGCGAACCAGAAAAAATTTTTTGATCTGGCTCAAAGCAACCTTGTGGTTATTAAGTCACGCAATCACGGTAGTTATAAACTCGTCCCTGTAGATGATTCTGATATCATAATGAATGAAGCTGAACTATCGGCAAAGATTAACCATGGAATAGCTGAATACGAACAGGGTAAGGCTATTGCAATGGCAGCAGGAGAAACCTCAGAGGCATATCTTGCAAGACTCTTATCAGAATAGTACCGTGTACCATGGAATACAAAATCATTTTTTCTTCTGACGCTCAGAAAGACCTGAAGAAACTTCAGAAGAAAGCTCCTCAGGCTCTCCCTAAACTGGCAAAGTTGCTTGATGAGTTAAGAGAACATCCTAGAACAGGGACAGGACAAGTGGAGCCCCTCAAGGGCTATGACGGCAGTGTATATTCGAGAAGAATCACGCAGGAGCATAGGCTTGTCTATAAAATCTACGACGATGTTGTAGAAGTCCTGGTGTTATCTGCTTTCGGACATTACCAATAATCCCGAATAACCTAGCGAAAGAAATGTGCATCAGAATTGTCAAAAACGGCGATTTTTGTTTTTATGCGTGAGTTCTATTTGTTTTTCGTTATTTATGCGAAAATTTGTAGCGGCTTTGTAGCGTTTCTTGTAACATGCACATTTACAGCGTTGTTACCTTTGAGGAAGTAAAGTGAGAGCCGAGAGGAGAGTCAAGCTAGCTTGAGCTCTCCCGAGGCGAATCCTTTACTCGACGGCGTAGCCGTCAGGTTAAGTAAAAGTACTTACAAATATAGAGCCGCGTGACTCAACCCGAGCCACGCGGCTTTTTTATTCGCCTTAATTTTGGTTATATACATATTTTGCAGTAATTTTACATCAATTTGTAAAAATATAACATTGAACATGCGTTTGAGGAAAATTTACACCTTGATTTTTTTAGGCCTGTTCTCAACACAGGCATTCTCACAAATCCCGGAATACTGTCTTGAAAATGATGTGGTACACAGCTACCTGACCAATGTACAGTATGACCCCAATGATTACAGCTACTCCTGTATCATGAATTACTGCTACGAGTATCCATGGGATTGGGAATGTGAAGGTAAGGGCGTAAGGTTGGATTTCCCAAAGCCGGTACCAATCAAGCTGGCAGCTGCACTTGATACTGCAAGCACATTGTACGTTAGCGAGACCGAGGATTTCTCGGATGCCCAGACCAAGACAATGAAAATTGCCAAGGAGATAGATTCCATCAATGTCTATAATCTTATCCCCGGCAGGACATACAACTGGAAGTTGGAATATCCCAAGACCGATGGCTCCATAGCCGTAGCCGCTTCAGGCCAGTTCAAGACCACCGGAACACTCCGTATGCTTAAGATTGACAATGTATTCAATGTTCGCGATATGGGTGGTTGGCCTGGTCTTAAGGGTTATCCTATCAAGTACGGAAAGATTATCCGCGGTTCCAGACTGAATGTCAACAAGTCCACCACAAAGATGATCACCGCCAGTGGTATCAATGAATTGCTGTGGGCCGGTATGAGGGCTGAGCTGGATATGCGTGACGATAGCAATGCTCCTATGCCCAACGGCGAGAGCCGTCACTCATATTTAGGCAAGGATTATCCTATTTACAATGTCAATCAGGGCTACAGAAGCCGTATAGCTACATTCGCCGATGCTCCTCAGAGTATCCAGGGTATCAAGCAGCTTATCACCTGGGTCAAGCAGGGCAGGCCGGTTTACATGCACTGCTCGGTAGGTGCAGACCGTACCGGTACTGTAGCTTATCTGGTAGGAGCTCTTTGTGGTATGAGCGAGGATGCTCTCTGCAAGGATTTTGAGCTGACCTCTTTCTCCGGTGACAAGATTGACAATGAGGCTGTAAGCAATGCCGGCAGTGATCTTAAGAGAAAATACGAGCGTCTGATACGTCAGAGAGACTACACCGGACGTCTTGACCCCAATGACAACAATGAGAGCTACAAGTTCGCCAAGATGGTGGCCAAGATCAAGAGCGATTTCCCCGGTGAGACACTTCAGGAGAAGGTATATTATCACCTCAAGACCGGTGTTCAGGGCACCAAGGTTTCAGAGGCTGACCTTAATTTCCTTATCAATTACCTGATAGGCCCCATTGAGCTTAAGAGCCCTGCAAGTTTGTCCCTTGAGAAGGGCCAGACCTCACAGATCGAGATTGAAATAGTCAATCACAGCGCTCTTAACCCCAATCTTACAATCAGTTACACATCATCGGACGAGAGCATTGTAACCGTATCGGAGACCGGACTCATCAAGGCTGTAGGTTGCGGAAGTGCAAGTGTTACCGCTCTGACCAATGACGGTTTCTCACAGACGGTTCAGGTCAGTATCGCAAAGATTGAATCTGTTGTGCCTGAATCAGTAAAGTTGGGAGACCAGACCTTCGCGTACAAGTCACCCACCACCAACAAGGTTAAGGACGGCTCGTTCGAGTACGGATATTTCTCAGAGTGGATGACCGCCAAGGATACCGCAATGACAAGCAAGTATTTCAGCCTGACCAAGTACAGCCAGAATGCCGACAGCGTGTATCTTGAGTCAAAGATTAACGGTGACGAGAAATCCGAAGGCTCAATCCGCATGGAGTGGACCACTCCCAAGAACAGGGCGTTCGTATTCGGATTCAGGGTAAAGAACTCAACAAACCTTACCACCACCAAGAATGAAAACCTCAAGATAATTCTCACGAATGATGACAAGGCTGATGACGATCCTGCCGGCTACACATTCGAGTATCCCTCATATGACGGCAACTGGAAAGAGATACAGTACGTATTCGAAACCACAACCCGCAACAGGCTGCGTATCCTGTTCACTCATCTGAGCAAGGACGGCAACAACACCTGCTTTGACAACTTCTATCTTGTAGAGCTGGCAAACGTACC
The DNA here is from genome assembly GCA_024398635.1 of Bacteroidaceae bacterium. Taxonomy (GTDB): domain Bacteria; phylum Bacteroidota; class Bacteroidia; order Bacteroidales; family Bacteroidaceae; genus Colenecus. Next base: position 17,137 of record JAKSIV010000019.1, read on the forward strand.
CGAAGGCGCCACATTCGTGAACACAGTAAAGGAGGAGCCCCGTAAGATGGCAGATAACCGCATCTACAACCTGGCTGGTCAGGAGGTGACCAACCCGGGTCCGGGCATCTACATCATGAACGGTAAGAAATACATTGTCAAATAATTAACCACTAAACTAATAGAGAAATGAAACAGATCAGATTTTTTTCAATGTTGTTCCTGTCAGTTCTGATGGGTGCCGTAACATTGACATCATGCGGTTCTTCCGGCACTGCAACCAAGAAAGAGAAAAAGACCATCGTTCTCCAGGAGGGCGATAAGGCAACCCTTACAGTTGATGAGACCTTTACAACAATCTCACTTCCCGAGACTATGACAGCCGATGAGATGGCTATGTATGAGACCGATATCATGGGATATCTCTCAAAGTCAAACGCTCCTATCACCACTGATGGCGGTACATGGGATTCATATCGTATCTACTACTACATGCATAACTCAAAGGAGTGGCTCCATCAGGGTATCTATTCAACTCCTCAGGAGATCCAGATGTCAAGAGTCAAGAGCATCCGTATTGCCAACGAGCGTATGCGTCTGAGAGAGTTTGCAGATGAGATGCCTCTGCTTTCAAACTCAAAGGAGATGAAGAGCGACCAGAGTTTCCAGGATGAGATCTCATTCGGTAACACATACTACATCTTTATCGACATCACTCTCAAGGATCAGAGATAAAAATCGTTACAATTAAAAAAACGGCGTGGCTTAGGTACGAGTCACGCCGTTTTTTTGTAATTTCGTCGCAATTAATAACCTAATCAGTAATAAAGCTTATGAAGAAATTCTACGTTTTTTTGGCTATATCGTTGCTTGCCGGACGTTTGAGTGCCCAGGAGCCTGTATCCTATAGCGTCGAAAAAGACATCATCCATTCTTTCCTTACGGATTTTGATTATGACACAATTCCCCTTACCGTGTCAAAGGTGATGACTTACTTCAATATGCCGCACACGACCGGTGCAGGCAAGCCTACAGATCCTGTAAACCGTCTGGATGTGCCCAGCCCTGTAAAACTGTCATGGGAACATCAGGAGGGTGCAACGGCTCAGAGAGTTGAGATCTGGGATGCTTCGGCTGATACCATCTCATTCACGATTGATAAGGACGCATCAGAATATGATCTGTATAACATGATACCGGGTGTAAGCCACCAATATCAGGTCATATCTGTCAAAGATGGTGCCGAGCAGGCAGTAAAGACTGGAGAGCTTGCACCTACGGGAATGTTGCGCTGGATATATGCCGAGGGCACCTGGAACGTACGTGATATGGGCGGTTGGACCGGTCTGGGCGGCAACCCAATCAAGTATGGACAGTTATTCCGCGGCGGCCAGCTTACCAATCCCAAGGATCCGTATAATGTCCTACTTACAGATAAAGGTATAGAGGCAATGCGTAATGCCGGAATCAGAGCTGAGCTGGATTTACGCAGCAGCACCCAGGCTCATTACAATTATGCATCATTTGCCAAGAAGAATGCCCAAAACAAGTATGACGCTGATTTTACCAATATCGCTACCACCAGCGCACGTATGTGGCAATTTGATAAAGATGATTCCAATATAAAGGCTATCAAGTGGGTAATAAGTGAACTCAAGGCGGGCAAGCCTGTGTTCTACCATTGCCAGAACGGTGCCGACCGCACCGGAACAGTTGGTTTCCTGATTGGTGCGTTGCTGGGTATGAGCGAAAGTGATCTGGCCAAGGATTATGAGCTCACCACATTCTGTCAGGAGGCAGCAGTAGCGTTTGATCCTACTGAGGTTGGATTTGCCCGTCTCAGAAACTATGAGGGCAAGAAGGGATCTGTTGATGCCAGCAGTGACCCCAAGGATTATATGTTTGCTCCTCTGATTGACAAGCTGAACACTATTTCCGGTCCTTCAATCCAACGCAAGATTTACGATTTCTTTAAGACAGGTAAAAACGGTACCAAGATATCGGCCAATGACCTGATCTGGTTTATCAACTACATGACAGGTTACACTGTTGTTGATGACATCACTACAGAGGGCGGTCAGCTGATTACACTGGAAAAGGGACAGCAGAAAGCCCTGAATGCAACGGTTTCTCCTGAGAATGCCACAAAGAAGGATATAACATACAGCTCGGGTAACACGAATATCGCTACCGTAACTGATGAGGGTGTGATAACTGCTGTAAACTGCGGACAGACTACCATAACCGTTCGGGCCGATGACTGCATCAAAACCGTGACCGTGAAAGTCCCTCTCATTGAGTCTAAGCTCCCTGCTACCATCAAGATAGGTGATCAGACCTTTGAATACAGTTCTTCGGCCACCAACAAGGTTAAGGACGGCTCGTTCGAGTACGGATATTTCTCAGAGTGGATGACCGCCAAGGATACCGCAATGACAAGCAAGTATTTCAGCCTGACCAAGTACAGCCAGAATGCCGACAGCGTGTATCTTGAGTCAAAGATTAACGGTGACGAGAAATCCGAAGGCTCAATCCGCATGGAGTGGACCACTCCCAAGAACAGGGCGTTCGTATTCGGATTCAGGGTAAAGAACTCAACAAACCTTACCACCACCAAGAATGAAAACCTCAAGATAATTCTCACGAATGATGACAAGGCTGATGACGATCCTGCCGGCTACACATTCGAGTATCCCTCATATGACGGCAACTGGAAAGAGATACAGTACGTATTCGAAACCACAACCCGCAACAGGCTGCGTATCCTGTTCACTCATCTGAGCAAGGACGGCAACAACACCTGCTTTGACAACTTCTATCTTGTAGAGCTGGCAAACGTACCCGAAGGCGCCACATTCGTGAACACAGTAAAGGAGGAGCCCCGTAAGATGGCAGATAACCGCATCTACAACCTGGCTGGTCAGGAGGTGACCAACCCGGGGCCGGGCATCTATATCAAAAACGGAAAGAAACTGATAATCAAATAAAAAATGTGGCTCGAATGAGCCACATTTTTTATTGCTTGTCTACCAGCATGAAGGATAGCAGGCCCGAGGCACAGACCTCATCGCCTACGTATGCCGTGGCATTGACCGATAGGAAAAGGCCGCGGCAGTTTCCCATCGTGGACTTGACCACGACTTTGTCGCCGGGACGTACCGTCTTCTTGAAACGTACCTTATCCATACCTGCATAGAGCGCCAGCTTGTACTGCAGCTTATCCTGAAACAGCAGCACGCTGTCAGAATGGTTGACCAGGTTCATGTGTTCTCGAATTTCTTGATAAATGTTACGGCGCAAAAATAACCCTTCGGGTTGTGCCGAAGGGTCATTAAAATTATTTTGTGGCTAAATGAGCCGCGCTTGTGGCGAATTATTTGTTCAGAGCATCGGCGCTGGCTATGTAGCGGGCAAGATCCTCCTCACTTATGTGGAAGTCCTGGAGCTCACCGCTGATGTACTGATCGTAGGCTGACATGTCTACGAATCCGTGACCTGACAGGTTGAAGAGGATAGTCTTCTGCTCGCCGGTCTCCTTGCACTTGAGAGCTTCGCGGATGGTAGCTGCAATAGCGTGGCATGACTCGGGAGCGGGGATGATACCCTCGGTCTGTGCGAACAGCACACCTGCCTTGAATGACTCGGTCTGCTCAATGTCAACAGCCTCCATGTAACCGTCCTTCATGAGCTGGCTCAGTACGACACCAGCACCGTGATAGCGCAGACCACCGGCGTGGATGGTAGCGGGCTTGAAAGTGTGGCCAAGTGTGTACATAGGCAGCAGCGGGGTCATACCTGACTCATCGCCAAAGTCATACTCGAACTTACCGCGGGTAAGCTTGGGGCATGATGCGGGCTCGGCTGCAATGAAACGGGTGTTCTTCTTACCTGCAATCTTATGACGCATGAACGGCAGAGCCAGACCGCAGAAGTTTGAACCGCCACCAAAGCAGGCAATCACGATATCGGGATACTCGCCGGTCATCTCCATCTGCTTCTCAGCCTCAAGGCCGATGACAGTCTGGTGCAGGCATACGTGATTTAAAACAGAACCAAGGGCGTACTTGCAGTTGGGAGTTGAAACTGCAAGCTCGATAGCCTCCGAGATGGCGCAACCCAGTGAACCCTGGTCATTGGGGTTGGCTGTCAGGATATCCTTACCGGCACGTGTTGACATAGAGGGTGAAGGAGTGATGGCTGCACCGAATGTCTGCATGATTGAACGACGGTAAGGCTTCTGGTTGTAGCTGGCCTTTACCATATATACTGCGCAGTCAATTCCGAACTTCTTGGTAGCGTAGGAGAGAGCACCGCCCCACTGACCGGCACCGGTCTCGGTGGTAAGGTTGGTAACACCCTGCTTCTTGGCATAGTAGGCCTGTGCAATGGCAGAGTTGAGTTTGTGTGAACCTGCGGGCGATACGCTCTCGTTCTTGAAGTAGATGTGGGCAGGAGTGCCGAGTGCCTCCTCGAGGTCATAAGCACGTACCAGCGGGGTGCAACGGTAAGATGCGTACTGCTGACGGATATCCTCCGGTATCTCAATCCACTCATCCTTCTGGTTGAGTTCCTGGTTGGCGCACTCCTCTACAAAGATGGGGTAGAGGTCCTCGGGCTTGAGGGGCTGACGTGTTCCGGGGTGCAGGAAAGGCAGTGGCTTGTTGGGCATCACGGCCTGGATGTTGAACCATGCTTTTGGGATCTCGCTCTCCTGGAGCACATACTTTTTCTGTTTCATAATAGTGTTAATGTTAGAGTGATTATTATTTGTTTTGTTTTTAAAATCGCATTAAAAGTTCAAGGCCCCGTCGCAGTTGCGGCAGGGCCTTGATTATGTCTTATCTCATTTTACATAACGGCTTCAACCTCCTACGACTTATTTGAGTTGTAAGGGCTGCCACCACCAGAAAAATGAGTTGTACTGTTTCATCGTTTTTGTTGTTATCGGGTGCAAATGTAAGCACTCATTTTTAATCCGCAACGTTTTTTGAGCAAAAATTTAGTGTTTTGAGCAAATTTTTTTCAAAGTGTAACCTGACACCTCTTTTTATATTACTTACCCAAACTTGAGATGTTCTTGTCAATAAAATCCCAACGTTTCAGGAATGCCTCCTTCATATTGTTGACAGCCTGCTGGAATGAAAGGTCCTCATCGCCGTTCTGCTTGCCGTTAGGATTATTCAGGCCCCAGATACTCCAGTTATATGACTCCGATGTGCGTATCTTGTTGGCCATCTCATCAATATATTTGGGCAGACCCTCCTTCCAAGTGTTCTTATACATGTTCCAGCGCTCAATAAGCCGTGCCTTGAACTCGGGATCGTACTTGACAAGATCGGCAAAGTAGTATTTGTTGTTTCCCTTGTTGTCCATCTTGAGCAACTCCCATTGTGTCAGGCGCGGGTTCTCTCCGCTACTGGAGCCGCCACCGCCGCCCCAGCCACCCCAGCTGGAACTTTCACCCTTGAGGGCAAATGTATGGTAGTCAAAGTCCCATACAGGTCCGTAGCAGAGTTTGTCGCAGGAATCCTTATACAAATATGCGCTGTGTGGTCCTGCCTTGGGCCATGTGTTGTATGAGTCATGGTTCATGGTGATTTCCTGAATCAGGACATAGTCAATAGCTGCGTCCATATCAAGATAATCCCTCCAAGCTTTGTTATTGGGATGCTCCTTCATATCGTAAATGGCATCCTCCATGTTCTTGACGTAGTTCTTCAGGTATGTGAACGTGGGCGAACTTGATGTCAGCAGGTTGCCGTTCTCGTCCTCATCGGGATCCTTGAGTACGTAGGGCAGCTTGTAGCGGCTGTTTGAACCGGTGCTGCGGAATCCAACCATGGGGCTCTTGTCATATCTGTCGCTGGAGGTGTAATCCAGGAAGTCGTCAATGACTATCAGCATACCTCCGTTTGCGGGATCTGTCAGGTTGGGTTGTGCTATGTCAACGCGGTTGTTGTCAATCCTTATCTGCTCACAGAGGTAATAGTTACCCATGTGCTTGCCGTTCCAAACCAGCTCCACAAACTCGCCGCTTACGGTATACGGCATCTCTGTATTGCGTGAAAGCCAGAATGCCGCATCGTTACGCAACAGGGTGCGGTCCTTGTAGTTGGCCAGCAGTATCCAGCGTTTCTGCTTGTGCATGCCCAGTATCTTGGCCTTCTCGTCCAGCTTTATAGCATACGGCTTCTTGTTGGTCTCGGTCCAGGTGCCGTTACCGCGTCCCTTCATGCTCATGGAGCCCTCGTAGTCAATCGTGCCGTCGGGCATCTCAATGCGCATCGTCATGCCCGGAACCCAAGTGTCACGGCGTGTCACACTCTGTCCGTTGGTGTTGATCCTTACAATGGGCAGGCCGGTATTGGTAATCTTGATGGTGTAGTCCTGATGTGCGTTGTACTTCCAGACCGATACCTTGATGGGCTTGTTGGCATGAAGTATGTTATACTCACCTTCTTTCATCACGCTGTCACCTACAACCGCCTTGTCTCCGTTGTGGATGAACATAAACTTCTGACTCCTGAAATCAGTTGTGGTGGGCAGACAGTATGAATATGTCTTGATTGACGGCGAATACTTCATGGTGGCGTTGTTGCCGGTCTTGACCGATGTCATGGCAACATCTACCTTCTTTATATATACCGGATCAGAAAGCAGGGAGAGGCTGTCTCCGCATATCAGTTTAACCAGTACATATATGCTGTCAAGCTTATCGTCCAGAATGCTGATATTCATTGCCCATGTGCTGTCGGCAGGCTGGAAGGTTATGCTATCCACGCTCAAAGATTTTCTGAATGACCTGTCCAGAGAGTCTGTCAGGAATACCATGTTGCTGTCGATGAACAGCATATCCCATGGATTGGTGCGCAGGTTTATGGTCGTGGTGCTGGTTCCGTCAAGGAATGCGGCAACAGACTCCCTGTTGGTTATGCGCAGTGAAAGGCCGGCGGCCTGCTCGCGTGAAATCATATTGAGCACGGTCTCATCGGAGTACATAACCGTGTCCTCATCGGCCACCATTATGGAAATGATGTCACCGCTTTTCATGCCGTAAGTCATGTGCATGACAATACGCCAAATACTGTCAGTGCCCATCTTGTATGATTTTATATTGGCATACGGGTACTTGGCGCCGGCGGTGTCGCTTACCTGCAGTGTTATGCTGTCCCTTGACAGAAGGTTGTAGGGGATGGTTCGCATACAGAACACGGCCGAGTCACCTTCAACAAACGAGAGGGTGTCGGGGGTGATGGTCTCCAAGTACTTGAACTCCTTCTGCGGGATGACGGGGTCAGGTATGATTATCTCCGGTTTTTCGTCCTGGCAGGACCAGAGTGCTCCTGCTGTAAGGGCTGCTATCAACAGCCTCTTGAACCCAGTTAGTAATATTTTCTGCATAGCGGGCGCAAATTTACAATTTTTTGTTAAAGTTTGGGACATGGGGAGAAAAAGTGTGGCGCTTTTAATGCGAAATAGAGGTGAATTGTTTACATTTGTGAAAATTTAGATGAATTGGGAGAGGTCATTTGACTTTGGTCCTTTCTAATTTAGTGAATATGAAATCATTCATTAAGAAATTAACCGATTGGTATTTTTCAAGGGATGCCATTCCTTACTGGTGTATTCTTTTCTTGGACAGTTTTGCGGTCGTACTGGCTGGATTTATCGGTTTATTCCTGACCAAATATGAAGCCTTTTTGACTACTGAGCTTTTTTGGGCCAGTACGTGGGGTATTTTCGTAAACATGTTCATCTTCATAATAGCGTTCAAGTTATTTCATACTTATGACTGTATAATTCGCTATTCAACCTTCCATGACCTTGTCAATGTCACGTCGGCAACCTTCCTGGCATCGGTTGTGGCATATGGAATGTCATTCCTTTTGCCGTACCTGGGGGTGAAATCCGTGATGATGCTTGATATATATGGTGAGTTTGTGCTGTTCGTCTTTTCAACGCTTGCCATGTTTGTGATGCGTGTTACCGTCAAGTATTTGTTCGAAATATCGAGGACAGATAACCATGCTTCAAACCTCTTCATATATGGCGTGCTTGAGGGTGGAATAAGTCTTGCCAAGAGTGTAGTCAATCAGGACGTAAAGCGGTTTTACCTTAAAGGATTCGTGAGTCCTAACGGTGACTTCGTGGGGCAAAAACTGTTGGGCGTGAAAGTGTATGCCAATGATGATAACCTGATTGATGTGATGCAGGAAAACAATGTGCGCGTGCTTATGGTCAGTCCTATTCAGACCGATCATTTCCGCGAGCAGCAGAGCCTGCTTACAGCACTGACGGATGCCGGAATAAAGATAATGGTTATGCATCGTGCCGAGGAGTGGGACGGCAAGTCTCCGCTTAGTTATGAGCGAATGCACGATGTCGAGATCGAGGACCTTCTGTCGCGCGACAAGATTGAGATCGATATGCAAGCCATAGGTCAGAACTTGTGCCGCAAGAGAATCCTGATTACCGGTGCTGCAGGCTCCATAGGTAGTGAGATGGTCCGTCAGATAGCGCCATTCAAACCATCAGAGATGGTGCTTGTAGACCAGGCTGAGACTCCTATGCATGATATGCGACTGTTAATGGCAGAACAGTACCCTGGAATCAAGTGTTACACGATTGTGGGCAGTATCACCAATCAGAAGTTCATGGAAACCATATTTGAGAGTCACAGACCTGATTATGTGCTTCATGCCGCAGCCTACAAGCACGTGCCCATGATGGAAGATAATCCTGCCATGGCCGTTCAGAATAATATTGTCGGCACGCGTATCGTGGCTGATCTTGCAGTAAAATACCGTACTTCAAAATTTGTAATGATATCCACTGATAAGGCAGTGAATCCCACCAATGTCATGGGATGCTCAAAACGTATCTGTGAGATATACTGCCAGTCGCTCAACCAGGCAATCATTGACGGAAAGGTGGATGGCGTGACACAGTTTGTGACAACCCGTTTCGGAAACGTGTTGGGCTCCAACGGCAGTGTGATACCTCTGTTCCGCGAGCAGATTAAGAACGGAGGTCCCGTAACGGTCACCAATCCGGAGGTGGTGCGCTATTTTATGCTTATCCCGGAGGCCTGCAAGCTTGTGCTTGAGGCCGGAACAATGGGACATGGCGGTGAGATTTTCGTGTTTGATATGGGTAAGCCTGTCAAGATTTTAAATCTGGCCAAGCGCATGATCAAGCTGAGCGGCGTCAAGAATGTTGATATAAAGTTTACCGGCCTGCGTGAGGGTGAGAAACTCTATGAGGAGGTCCTGAATGATGCTGAGACCACTAATCCTACCGTCAATCCCAAAATCATGATTGCGCAGGTGCGTGAGTATGATTATGAGACTGCTCTTGAAAATGAGGAGCGTCTGTTGCGCGCATCTTACACGTTTGGTGATATGGAGATTGTTAGGATAATGAAGGAGATTGTGCCGGAGTTTAGGAGTAATAACTCTAAGTACGAGGTGCTGGATAAATGAATTGAGAATTTAGAATTGAGAATTGAGAATTAGATGAAACGATCGATTATAATTACTGGTGGGGCTGGATTTATTGGGAGTCATGTGGTTCGGTTGTTTGTAAATAAGTATCCGGATTATAAGGTAATAAATCTTGACAAATTGACTTATGCCGGTAATCTTGATAACCTTAAGGATATTGAGAATAAGCCCAACTATAAGTTTGTCAAAATGGATATATGTGACTTTGACGGCGTGCTTAAGCTGATGCAGGCCGAGAAGGTGGATGGAATCATCCATTTGGCTGCCGAAAGCCACGTCGATCGCAGTATTAAAGACCCCTTTACCTTTGCTCAGACCAACGTGATGGGCACGCTGAGCCTCCTGCAGGCCGCTAAAACATATTGGGAACCCCAAAAATTCTCAATTCTCAATTCTCAATTCTCAATTCCCTGCCGTTTTTACCATATCTCAACCGATGAGGTCTATGGCGCTTTGCAGATGACTCACCCTGAGGGAATTGAGCCTCCGTTTACCACGAAGGCAAGCAGCGGAGAGCATCATCTGGCATATGGTGAGAAGTTCTTCACTGAGGATCTTAAGTATCAGCCGCACAGTCCCTACAGCGCATCCAAGGCGAGCTCAGACCATTTTGTGCGTGCATTCCATGATACATACGGAATGCCTACAATTGTGACCAACTGCTCAAACAACTACGGACCTTATCAGTTCCCCGAGAAACTGATTCCGCTCTTTATCAACAATATCCGTCACCGCAAACCGCTGCCGGTCTATGGTAAGGGCGAGAATGTTCGTGACTGGCTTTATGTTGAGGATCACGCCCGTGCAATCGACTTGATTTTCCATAAGGGAACCATTGCCGAAACCTATAACATAGGCGGCTTTAACGAATGGAAAAATATTGACATTATCAAAGTCTTGACCAATACCGTTGACCGTCTGCTCGGCAGACCCGAGGGAGCTGACATGGACCTGATTACTTACGTGACTGACCGGGCCGGTCATGACCTGCGTTACGCCATTGACAGCACCAAGCTTCAGCGTGAGTTGGGATGGGAGCCAAGCCTCCAGTTTGAGGAGGGTATAGAAAAGACCGTGCGTTGGTATCTTGACCATCAGGATTGGGTGGATAACGTAACGAGCGGTGAGTATCAGAAGTACTACGAGCAAATGTATGCTAATCGTTGAATTTTAGCAACTTAAGGCATAAATAGTTGAAGAGGGGCCCTTTGGGCCTCTCTTCTTCATTTTGCCTGTTGAAAACTTTTTGGAAGGTATTTGTTTTTATTTCTTTAATAACTTGTGCTATAAGTACAAGAAAATACCTATCTTTACGTATTAATATGGATGACCTGATATTGGCGTCTGTATTTTTGCGTTCAACCTGCTTTTACATGGGGCAGGCACAGGCGAAGCCATTCTTTTCTCGAGGTTTTGCTGGAACAACAACATCAACAATCATTAATCAACATGAAAGGAATTGTGTTGGCTGGCGGTAGCGGTACCAGGCTGTATCCTATCACCAAGGGCGTGAGCAAACAAATGCTCCCTATTTACGATAAACCCATGATCTACTATCCTATCAGCGTACTCATGCTGGCCGGGATACGCGAGATCCTGATTATCAGCACACCGTTTGACCTTCCCGGTTTCAAGCGCCTGCTGGGTGACGGTTCAGATTACGGTGTTCGTTTTGAGTATGCAGAGCAACCCAGCCCCGATGGCCTGGCGCAGGCATTCATCATAGGCCGAGAGTTTATCGGAAACGACAGCGTCTGCATGGTGCTGGGCGATAACATATTCCATGGATCCGGTCTGTCTGCACTATTGCGCGGTGCTGTCCGCAATGTTGAGGAGGAAGGCAAGGCAACAGTATTTGGTTACTGGGTGTCTGATCCCGAGCGTTACGGTGTGGCCGAGTTTGACAAGGACGGCAACTGCCTGAGCATTGAGGAGAAGCCAGCTAAGCCCAAGAGCAACTACGCTGTGGTTGGTCTCTATTTCTACCCCAACAGCGTGGTTGATATGGCAGCACACATCAAGCCAAGTGCTCGTGGCGAGTTGGAGATAACGACCGTAAATCAGGAGTACCTTGATGCCGGCCAGCTTAAGGTTCAGACTCTTGGACGCGGTTTTGCCTGGTTAGATACCGGTACGCACGACTCTTTGAGCGAGGCCAGCACCTTTGTCGAGGTGATTGAGAAACGTCAGGGGCTCAAGATTGCATGCCTTGAGGGTATAGCATTCCGTTGCGGCTGGATTACCGAGGAGCGTATGCGTGAGCTGGCCAAACCGATGCTTAAAAACCAGTACGGGCAGTATCTGCTCAAGGTGATTGATGAGGTCAAAAACAATCCAATTAATTCGGAGACTTTTAGGCAATAAATGGAAGTAATTAAGACAGCGATAGACGGTGTGCTGGTAATTGAACCGAGAGTTTTTAAGGACCCGAGGGGATATTTCTTTGAGAGTTTCTCGCAGCGTGAATTTGATGAGAAGGTTGCGCCTATTTTGGGTCATACCGTAAATTTTGTGCAGGATAATGAGAGTATGAGTTCTTATGGTGTGATGCGCGGATTGCATTTCCAGCGGCCGCCATATACTCAGAGCAAACTTGTTCGTTGCGTAAGTGGAACTGTGTTGGACGTGGTTGTCGATATACGCAAGGGTTCACCAACATATGGGCAGCATGTGGCTGTAGAACTATCTGAGGAAAACCATCGTCAGTTTTTTATTTCCAAGGGATTTGCACATGGCTTTGCTGTACTTAGTGATACAGCAGTGTTCCAGTATAAGTGTGATGAATTTTATCATCCTGAGGTGGATGGCGGAATCAGTATTATGGATGACAGCCTTGGTATAGATTGGCAAATACCAACAGAAAAGGCCATCCTTTCAGAGAAGGACACAAAGCATTCATTGCTAAAGGATTTTGAAACACCTTTCGATATAAACGTAGATCTTTACAAATGACGATATTAGTTACAGGTGCAAATGGCCAGTTAGGCAATGAGATGCGTATAGTTTCCATTGGCTCAACTGACCGTTATATTTTTACTGATGTTGTGGATGCACAGCCGGAATCTGTTTCTATGCTCCATAAACTTGTAGGCAACAATGCAAAATTGGATGTAAGTATATCATCATCCGTACAGCATGTAAAATTCCGTATTGGACCAATTCGCTCAAGAAGTGCATGATTAACTTAATCTGATTACACTTACAATGAAAACAGTAATGTTAGTATTCGGAACTCGCCCCGAGGCTATAAAGATGGCTCCGCTGGTAAAAGAGTTCCAGAAGCATCCGGATGAGTTTAAGACGATAGTGTGTGTAACGGGACAACACCGAGAGATGCTGGATCAGGTGCTGAGGATATTCGAGATTACGCCGGATTATGACCTGAACATAATGAAGCAAGGACAGGATCTGTATGATGTAACTGCCCGTGTGCTTACCGGAATGCGCGATGTATTCAAGGAGTGCAAGCCTGATGTCGTCCTTGTGCATGGTGATACAACTACCAGCACCGCAGCCGCGTTAGCTGCATTCTATCAGCAGATACCCGTGGGTCATGTAGAGGCAGGCTTGCGCACGCATAACATATATAGCCCGTGGCCCGAGGAGATGAACCGCCAGATAACAGGCCGCATTGCCACGTATAACTTTTCGCCAACAAACCAATCAATCAGGAATAACAAACAAAAACTCAGATATGAAGAATAATTTATCCCACTTGATCCCTATGCTACTGGGGGCGTTCATCGCTGTGTCGGCATCGGCGCAGAGTACATCGGAAATCGCAGCGGCCAGGTCCATGGCACGTGCTTACGGATATTCCGACAGCGAAATCAATTCCATGCTCAACCGTAACGGTCAGAACCGGGGCTCTGCAACCGCAGCCGCTCCAGCTGTGACTGCAACTCCGGAACCGGAAGTGACAGTCCTTGAGCCTGTCAAACAAGCGATGCCTGTCAAGCAGAGTGACATCTACGGCCATTCGTACCTGACATCAACCGGTCTGAGCATCATTCCCAGCTACAATGCTCCTGTTCCCTCTGCATACGTTCTGGGGCCCGGCGATGATCTCATGATAGACATCTGGGGCGCCACAGTATCGCACGTGGCTGCCACCATTGGCAATGACGGTAGCATCTCCGTTCCAGACCTGGGTCCCGTCTATCTGTCAGGCATGACTCTCGGCAAAGCGGAGAAATATCTCCAGGAGCAGCTCGGACGCATCTATTCCGGACTCGCCGACAGCAATCCCGACACCTTCATGAAACTGTCCATCAGCAAGATAAAGGGCGTGTCCATCAATGTGTCCGGCGAGGTGCCCACTCCGGGACTCTACTCGGTGCCGTCGCTAGCCACCATTCCGTCCGTCATCTACATGGCCGGCGGTGTCACAGAGAAAGGTTCCGTGCGCAACATCACCCTTTATCGTCACGGACGCAAGGTGGCCGACTTCGATTTGTACGATTTTCTGTTCAAGGGCCGGTTCAATGAGAATCTCCGCATTCAGGACGGAGATGTCCTTAATGTCTCAGCATACAACTGTGTGGCTTCCATCAGTGGAGCGGTCAAGCGTCCTATGCGTTATGAATTGAAGGAAGGTGAGACCATACGGGACATCATTGAATATGCCAACGGCTTCAACCTGGATGCCCAGAAAGCAACGGTGAACATATATAGGCGCAGCATTTCCGGAAATATCAGCATTGATGTGCCCGAGTCTGAATTCGCTTCATTTAAACTGCAGGACGGCGACCGCGTGAGTGTACGCACATACCGCGCTCAAGACCAGAATACTGTTTCTGTCTTCGGCCCCGTAAAGTATCCGGGGGCATACGCACTGGGTGACGGAATTTCAGACTTGGCATCGCTTGTCAAGGCCGCCGGAGGACTCGTCGATGGCGCATACACGGGGAAAGGCCAGCTCAGCCGCAAGGACGCTAACCGTCAGCCGGAATTCATCAGTTTCGACCTGACTCAGGTGCTGGACGGGACCCGGAAAATCATTCTCCAACGCGAAGACATCATCACCCTGTACAGCCACGATGACATGAACGCTGACCGCTTTGTCACCATCAGCGGAGCAGTGGCTGCCCCCGGTGTGTATTCCTACAGTGAAGGGCTCAGTTTGCGCAATATCATCCGTGATGCGGGAGGGCTCACTTCTGATGCATACGTTGCCAACGGGCAGATAACCAGGGAGGGCTCCGACGGTCATCCGGTAATAGTCCCGTTTGATGTGAAGAAGGTTACTGACGGCAGTTTGCAACTGACTGTCCTTCCCGGTGATGCCGTCCGCATATACAGTATCAAAGAACTCAAAAAGGATGCCATCATAACTATCAACGGTGAGGTGAACGCCCCTGGCGAATATGTCTATCGCGACGGCATGACTCTGGAGGAACTCGTGGCTCTGGCGCACGGCTGCACCCAGGGCGTGGATCTGACCAACGTGGAGATATCCTCCCGAGGCGGTCGTGAACGCGGTTCCGTACATACAGTCAATCTTGAAGAGGATGCGTCTCTGTGGAACGACGAGCTCAAACCGTTTGACATGATTTCATTCAGACGTCTGACCTACTTCCGTCCTCAGATAGCAGTGACCGTAGATGGCGAGGTTATGGCTCCCGGAACCTACGTCATCGACAAGGCCCAGGTCCGTCTGTCCGATGTGATGGAGCGTGTGGGAGGATTCACCGACAGTGCATACCCTCACGGAGCCAAACTGACCCGCGTACTCACCGAGGAGGAGAAGGAACGTCAGAAACTCGCCATGGAAATTGCCGCAAGCAAACTGGAAGGCAAAGTCGTGGTCGATTCCGTCATCCTGGAAGACCGCTATAACATCTGTATTAATCTGGAGCGTGCCATGTCCAATCCCGGTTCCGGGGCCGATGTAATCCTTCGTGCCGGAGACATCATTGACATCCCTCAGATGAACAATACCGTCAAGATATCCGGAGGTGTCCAATACCCGAACGTCGTGGCCTATGATGACAGACAGGCCTGGTCGTACTACATCAGCCAGGCCGGCGGTTACACCAAACGTGCCAGAAAGAATAAGGTCTATGCCGTCTATATGAACGGTCAGGTGGCCCGTCGTGGCAAAATCAAGCCCGAACCCGGAATGGAAATTGTCATCCCGGAGCGCGATGCCTCTCAGGAACGTCAGATGAGTCCTGCCGAGATAGCTTCCCTGGCGTCATCTACCACATCAATTGCGTCAATGGTTGTTGTACTTCTCAATATGTTCAAGTAATGGATAATCAAGTAATTACCACCCCCGTGGAGCAGGAAGAAACCATAGACTACAAGGCACTGGCGCTCCGACTCTGGGCCAAGCGCAAGTACATAATCAAGGTCGGGGCAGCATTCGTGGTGCTCGGCTTACTGGCCGCATTAATACAGAAGCCTGTCTATGAAGCGTCATGCACCTTTGTCCCGCTGAGTACTTCATCGAAAGCTTCCAGCAGCTCGCTGTCATCCTTGGCCGCTATGGCAGGAATCAATTTGGGCGACATGAGCGCAGGCGAGTCTCTCTCGCCGCTCATATACCCGCAGCTGCTCAAAAACGTAGAATTCAACAAGGAACTGATGAGAGTGCCTCTGCATTTTGAGGACTATGACGAGCCTGTCTCACTGTACGACCTGGCCACCGACCGGAAATATCGCAAATTCTCCTTTGAATCGGTGTTGAAGGCCGTCAAGAAATATACCATCGGCCTTCCCGGAGTCATACTGACCGCCATCCGGGGCGAGCAGCCCGATGTGGTGATCCCGGGCAGCGGGGAGGACGCTGAAGGGGAAGGCGGAAAAATCAGTGCCTTCACCAATGACGAATATAAGGTGTATAAGGCCCTTTCCAAAATGATTTCCCTGACGGTCGAAAAGAAGGACGGCTATCTGACGCTCTACGCCAAGTCGGGCGAAGCGCTGGTGGCGGCCGAACTCTGCCGGGGAGCTTTGAACCTGATGCAGAAATACATTGCCGACTTCAAGCAGACGCAGGCTAAGGACAATCTGGCCTACCTGCAGGCCCGCAGCAAAGAGACCCGGGCCGAATATCTGGCCAAACAGATGGAACTTGCCCAATATACCGATGCCAACCGCGGTGCTCATACCGCCACTTCGCAGACCCGCATTCAGCAACTTTCATCGGAATACGACCTGGCTTTCGCCCTCTATACCGAAGTCTCCAAGCAGTTGCTTCAGGCCGAACTCAAGGTGAAGAACGATACGCCGGTGTTGTCGGCCGTCAAGCCGGTGGATGTGCCTATGCAGAAGATGAACAGCCGTTCCAAAACCCTGATGGTGTGGGTGTTCTTCGGAATCATTGTCAGCTGCGGTTCCGTCTTCGGTTTCGACTGGCTCCGCACACAGGGCTTGAAGTGGCCGAAGAAGTGGGAGTAATCAGGAATAACTGGGAATAATGGACTTTTTCAGATAATACTGATGAACATACTGGTAACAGGAGCAAACGGGCAGCTTGGCAACGAGATGCAGATCTGCGCCAAAGGGAGTAGGGACAATTACTTTTTCACCGATGTATGCGAAGGCTATGAGCATCTCGATATCACCGATCTTGCAGCCGTAAGAGAATACATAAGGAAGAACAACATAGAGGCCATTGTAAACTGTGCCGCCTGGACCAATGTCGATGGAGCGGAAGATCCTTCAAAATACGAGCTGGTTGAGACCCTCAACGCCACAGCCCCCGAAAATCTTGCTATTGCGATGAAGGAGGTGGAAGGCCTGCTGGTGCATATTTCTACAGACTATGTCTTCGGCAAGGAACCATACAATACCCCTTGTAAGGAAGACCAGACGGGAACCCCCACCGGAGTCTATGGCCTGACCAAACTCCACGGAGAGCAGAAGATAATCGCCACCGGGTGTAATTATGTGATAATCCGTACCGCCTGGCTCTATAGCGAATTCGGCAAGAACTTCTGCAAAACAATGCTGGGTCTTACCGCCACCAAGCCCGAGTTAAAGGTAGTCTTCGATCAGGTGGGTACGCCTACATACGCACTTGACCTTGCCACTGCCATCTGTAAGATTGTAAGTGAGCGTTCTTTTGTCGGCAATAGCGGAATATATCATTTCAGTAATGAAGGTGTATGTAGTTGGTACGACTTCACCAAGATGATTCAGTTCTTCAGCGGCCAGACCGACTGCAACGTCCTGCCTTGCCACTCGTCTGAATTTCCGAGTCCTGTGACTCGTCCAGCTTATTCTGTGCTGGATAAGACCAAGATAAAGGAGACATTCGGGGTTGAGGTGCCCTATTGGACGGATTCACTCATGAAGTGTATAGAGAGATTGAAGGAAGATTGATGGAAGAAGGAAGCAAGCCCCACGCACACAGTCGCTTCGCGACAGAGTGCTTAAAGGGGCTCCCGAAGGACCAATTTGACATAAAAGCCACATTATTCTATTATGCAACTTATTGAATTACAATCTGTTACGGGGGGGGGGGTAATTATTCCCCTATTATGAAAAGAGTAACAAGATACATATCTGAATATCTGAGCGCTAAAGTCATCTTTGCCTTAGATATAATAACATCAGTCATATCCTCTGTCCTTGTTTTGCTGATTTTGAACTTCCTTTCAAGTTCTGCCGCATATTCGGGAACATTTGCCCTGTGGTGGGTAGCGGGTTCCGCTATCTGTTCCACATTGGCTATGGCACTGTTCAAATCGTACAATGTAATCATCCGTCACTCCACACTCAGGGATATCAGGAAACACGTTCTGGGGATTCTGTCAGCAAACATCCTGCTTGGAATAACCCTTGCCATTGCCTCTATCTTCAATGTGACAGTGCTCTTCGCACTTTTGGCAAACTTCCTCCTGACCGTATTTCTCGTGCTGGGGATACGATTCCTTATGGTTGATGTTTACGGATACTACAGAACAAAATACAGTGACAGAGCAGACAAACAGAGAGTTATTGTTTATGGTACGTCCGAGAAATCAGTCTCGACGGTTGCGCGCTTCAGCTGTTCAAAGCATTATAGTCTGGTCGGATTCCTCTCAAAAGACCAAAGCGCAAAAAACCTTCAGATAGCAGGCTATCCTGTATTGTCATACAAGTCTGAG
Organism: Bacteroidaceae bacterium; assembly: GCA_024398635.1. Taxonomy (GTDB): domain Bacteria; phylum Bacteroidota; class Bacteroidia; order Bacteroidales; family Bacteroidaceae; genus Colenecus. The sequence goes on from JAKSIV010000019.1 coordinate 35,717, forward strand.
GAGGATTTCAGCATCATAGCCGAAAAACTTGAACTTCACGCCATACTCTTTGCCACGGACATTGACGCAAAAGCCGAAGAATCAGGATTAATCAAATACTGTACAAACAACAGGATAAAGACTCTTATCATTCCCTCAGTTGACGAGGTAATCGGAGGGAAGATGATAAACAGCGGCATTCGGCAGATAAAGATTGAGGACCTTCTCGGGAGGCCGGAGATCAAGATATCATTGGATGAAATCAAAGACAACTTCCGTGGTAAGGTCATAATGGTCACAGGCGCAGCCGGTAGCATAGGATCAGAACTCTGCCGCCAGCTGGCCACCTTTGGTGTTAAACAACTCATCCTGTTCGACAATGCCGAAACACCGATGCACAACTTTCGGCTTGAACTCGAAGCGCGTTTCCCGAAACTTGACTTTGTGCCTGTAATAGGGAGTGTCCGCCATAAGGACCGTCTCGATTACGCATTCCGCAACTGGCAGCCTCAAGTAGTCTTCCATGCAGCCGCCTATAAGCACGTCCCCCTGATGGAAGAGAACCCGTGCGAAGCGGTCTTTGCCAACGTCCACGGCTCCCGGATGGTTGCCGACAAATGTGTGCAGTATGGAGTAGAGATGATGGTGATGATTTCCACAGACAAAGCTGTCAACCCTACCAACATTATGGGATGCAGCAAACGGCTTGCGGAGATATATGTCCAGAGTCTCGGTATCGCCCTGGCAAAGGGTGAAGTTCAAGGCAAAACCAAGTTCGTCACCACCCGTTTCGGTAACGTCCTTGGCTCAAACGGTTCCGTTATTCCACGATTTCGGGAGCAAATAGAGAGTGGCGGACCAATAACAGTCACCCACCCGGACGTGACACGGTTCTTTATGACCATTCCGGAAGCCTGCCGTCTTGTTATGGAAGCCGCCACATTGAGCACGGGCAACCAGATATTCGTCTTCGATATGGGAAAGTCCGTCAAGATAGTTGACTTGGCCAGGCGGATGATTGAACTGGCAGGCTTGAAGGAAGGTGAAGACATCAGGATTGAATACACAGGCCTCAGACCCGGAGAGAAACTCTATGAAGAAGTCCTGGCAAGTACAGAGAACACGGAGCCTACATCTCACGATATGATACGCATAGCCAAAGTTCGGGAGTGCAGCTATCAGGAAGCGCTACAGGCCGTCGAGCAGCTTGCGGACCTATCCAAAGCAGTTAACGTCCCGGAGATGGTAAAGTTGATGAAGAAAGTGGTGCCGGAGTATAAGAGTGAGAACAGCAGGTTTGAAGAGTACGATTCGTAATAGAAAGCAACCTAATAATCATTAAAAACAAAAATATATGGGTATAACCTTCGACATAGAGAAGCAGAAATTCCAGTTCGACTTCGAACACGATGGAACGAGCGACCTGGTGACCCTCACAGGCAGTGGCTATCAGGTGGAGGCATTCGGCAAATGCTTCTACTACGGCTATGAATTCGAGCCCGAAATCGACAGCGAAACCAGGACGAAGTTCATCCAATACGTCAAGTTCTCTCCCTCCATCCAGAAGGACGAGAACCTCTCGCATTTCATCCAGAAGGCAATCAACGACCTGAACAGCAAGATCAACCTCTACGACTACGACCTCGTCATCTACCCCGAATCCTCCAGTCAGGTCAACCAGTATATGCTCAGATACATATATAGATTCGCCCAGCCGACCCTAAGGACAAATGAGAAAATACTGCAACTTGATGCAGAAGCCGACCGTGAACTCTGCAGAACGATAAAGAACCAGAACATCCTCGTCATAGACGACATCACCACCAGCGGCTCCACCCTCAATGAAATCCTCAGGACGCTCCGCATACTCAACGAAGACAACTCCATCACCATCTTCAGCCTCATCGGCCGCAAGAACCTGATGGCAGAGATGGGATAACCCCAGAAACTTTCGCAAACCAACATCAACACCAGTGATTTATGGGTAAATATATAAACAAGGGCAATGACGGTTTTGCTTCTATCCGCAATTCGAATTTTGTGGATAAGAGCAGGCTCATCTCACAGGTCAACTCTGTGCTGATGACGGAACTGATGGCACATTTCGGCTACAAAAAAAGAGAAAGCCTGAAAAAAGCGATTCTGGGCGAACTCCTCTTCAAAGGCATGATTGAAATGACCCATCCTGAAAACCCCAACCATCGAGGCCAGCGCTACCGTCTCACCGACATAGGAAGAAAAGAAATGGAAGCCTCCGAATAAAAGCAGAAACTTCGCAGCAAGAACCCAAAAACAAGAGGTAACCCGGGTAACAAAGTAACACCGCAAACTTCGTACACACGCAAATGATTGGTACGAACCCACCAAGACAACAATTAGTAACAAATAATGAAGACAGCACTTATCACAGGTATTACCGGACAGGACGGAAGCTTCCTCGCCGAATTCCTACTTGAGAAAGGATATGAAGTTCACGGCATCATCCGCCGCAGCAGCTCGTTCAACACAGGCCGCATAGAGCACCTCTATCTGGACGAATGGGTACGCGACATGAAGCAGAAGCGCCTGGTCAACCTCCACTATGGAGACATGACCGACTCCTCCTCGCTCGTTCGCATCATCCAGACCGTCCAGCCCGATGAGATTTACAACCTTGCCGCCCAGAGCCACGTCAAAGTCTCCTTCGACTGCCCCGAATACACAGCCGAAGCCGATGCCACAGGCGTCCTCCGCCTCCTCGAAGCCGTAAGAATCCTCGGCCTCGAAAAGAAATGCAAGATATATCAGGCATCCACCTCCGAACTCTTCGGCCTCGTGCAGGAAGTCCCTCAGAAAGAGACGACCCCCTTCTACCCCCGCAGCCCCTACGGAGTGGCCAAGCAATACGGCTTCTGGATAACCAAGAACTACCGTGAATCCTACGGCATGTTCGCAGTCAACGGCATCCTCTTCAACCACGAATCCGAGCGCAGAGGCGAAACCTTCGTCACCCGCAAAATCACCCTTGCCGCAGCCCGCATCGCCCAGGGCTATCAGGACAAGCTCTACCTTGGCAACCTCAACTCCCTGCGCGACTGGGGCTATGCCAAAGACTATGTCGAATGCATGTGGCTCATCCTCCAGCAGGAGAAACCCGAAGATTTCGTCATTGCCACGGGCGAATACCACACGGTACGCGAATTCGCCACCCTCGCCTTCAGGAATGTCGGCATCGAGCTCAAATGGGAAGGCGAAGGGGTGAATGAAAAAGGAATCGTAGATTCCGTGTCATCGTCATCGTTATCGTCATCGTTGGTTGGCAAAACCCTCGTCGAAGTCGATCCCAAATACTTCCGTCCTGCCGAAGTGGAGCAGCTCCTGGGCGACCCCACCAAGGCCAAGACCCTCCTGGGCTGGAACCCCCGCAAGACCAGCTTCGAGCAGCTCGTCAAGATAATGATAGACCACGACATGAAATTCGTCCGCAAACTCTACCTCAAATCACAGATGTAACCCTTGCGCAAAACGCAGGGTGACTCGCGTCCGCGCAAAACCGCCAACTTTACAAAATTTATGGAAGGAAGTCCGATAACATACGAAAGCGACACCTATATAGTCAACGACATCAAAGCAGAACTATCCAAGTAACATGGAAAAGAACAGCAAAATATACGTAGCCGGGCACCGGGGGATGGTGGGTTCAGCCATCGTGCGCGAATTGCAGCGGCAGGGCTACACCAACATAATCACCCGCACCCACAAGGAACTCGACCTCACCCGTCAGGAGCAGGTCGAAGCCTTCTTCCAGGCCGAAAAGCCCGAATACGTGTTCCTTGCGGCTGCCAAGGTGGGCGGCATCATCGCCAACCAGAGCGCCCTTGCCGACTTTATGTACGACAACATGATACTTGAGATGAACGTCATCCACTCCGCCTGGAAGAACGGCTGCCGCAAGCTCGAATTCCTCGGCTCCTCCTGCATCTACCCCCGAATGGCACCCCAGCCCATGCCCGAGAGCTGCCTGCTCACCTCCGAACTGGAGAAGACCAACGAAGCCTACGCCCTTGCCAAGATATCCGGCCTCAAATATTGCGAATACCTCAACCGCCAGTACGGCACCGACTACATCTCCGTGATGCCCACCAACCTCTACGGCCCCAACGACAACTACCACCCCGAGCACTCCCACGTGCTTCCCGCCCTCATCCGCCGCTTCCACGAAGCCAAGGTTGCTGGTCTGAAGGAAGTCACCTGCTGGGGCGACGGCTCACCCCTGCGCGAGTTCCTCTATGTGGATGACCTTGCCAACCTGTGCGTCTTCCTGATGAACAATTACAGCGGCAACGAGACGGTTAACGCGGGCACCGGCAAGGAGCTGACCATCAAGGCCCTCACCGAGCTTGTGGCACGCGTTGTGGGCTACGAAGGGGCGATCAAGTGGGACACTTCGCGCCCCAACGGCACCCCTCGCAAACTCCTCGATGTCAGCAAAGCGACGAAGCTCGGGTGGACCTATAAGACCGAATTGGAGGATGGGATACGGCTCGCGTATAAGGACTTTTTAGAGAACCCGATGCGAGCGGAGAGGTAGGAGGAAGGAATATCCAAGGAAGAAGCAAGGAAGAAGCAAAGAAGAACCCAGAATTAACAAGTTAACAAATTAACAACCCGCAGAAAAGGCGTACCTTTAATCGTCTCACGACATCAAAGCCGAACTGGCCGAATAAACCACCCCTTTGCGCAACCCGCCAGTCCCTCGCGTGACGCGCAAACCCCAACCCATAACCCAAAATTAACAACTTACCTCCCGCAGAAATAATGGCAGCGATAAGGATATTCATCAGCAGCGTGCAGAAGGAGTTTTCCGAGGAAAGGAAGGCTCTGGTCAAGTATATCCGGGAAGACGTGCTTCTGTGCAAGTTTTTCCAGCCGTTCATTTTCGAGGAGCTGCCGGCAATCAATCTGTCGGCTCCGGAGGCGTACCTGTATGAGGCCGCTCACAGTGACATTTATCTGGGAATCTTCGGCAAGGAGTACGGCTATGAGGATGCAGAGGGGATTTCACCCACGGAAAGGGAGTATGATACTGCTGTCGAAAACAGCAAACATCGGCTTATTTTTGTAAAACGTACCGCAGACAGGGAGCCCAAAGAAACTGCATTCATCAGAAAAGTCGAAAGCCAGATTGTCAGAAAATCATTCTCCGATTATGATGAATTGAGGGCTAATGTCTATGCCGCCCTGGTCCGTTTTCTTGAAGAAAAAGAATACCTGCGTCTGCTGCCGTGGGATGCAACGATGAGCAATGACGCCACCATCGCTGAACTTGACGAAAAGAAGATTTCAGACTTTGTCGCTCTTGCCAGAACAAAGCGTGGATTCAAACTGGACTATACCGGAGACAATACTCTGGAGATTCTGATTGCGCTCAACCTTGCCACAGAAGCAGGCAGAATCACCAACGCTGCATTGTTGCTGTTTGCAAAGAATCCGCAGCGGTATTTCGTCAGCAGCGTGGTGAAGTGCATGGTCTTCCCGACTGACATCATGACAAAGCCTATACTCTCGCATCAGGTCTATCAAGGCACTCTCTTCGAACTGGTTGATGCGGCAAAGGGATTTGTCATGCAGCATATCGATGCGAAAGTCGGCACCAGGAAAAACAGCAATTCAGTCGATATTGAATACGAGATACCCATTGAGGCTGTAGCTGAGGCTATTGTGAACGCCTGTGTCCACCGCTCATACGAGAGCACCGGATCCGTGCAGGTAATGCTCTTCAAAGACAGACTCGAAGTTTGGAATCCGGGCACTCTTCCTTATGGTATGACTACCGCCAAACTGAAACAGCTGCACTCCTCCGTTCCCGTGAACCCGATTCTCGCAGTCCCTGCTTTTCTGGCCGGATATATAGAGCACTCCGGAACCGGCACTACTGATATCGTCAACTACTGCAAAAAGGCAGGATTGAGAGAACCGGAATTCATTCAGGACGAAGATTTCAGAGTGATAATCTGGAGGAAAGGCACAAAAATGGATGAACCCCAATTGGGTCCTGATGCTGAACGTGTTATAAAATCCGATGCTCAAGATGAACCCCAGATTGAACCCCAGATTGAACCCCAGAATGGGCCCGATAAAACAACGTACCAGAGGTGCCGTGTTCTGCTGGAGACCATCATTTCAAAACCGTATCTGACGAAAGAAGATCTTGGCAAACAACTGGGCGTTTCGGAGTCCACAATCAAAAGGGATATCGATAAGCTTCGCAAAACTTACCGTATTACGTGGATTGGACCTACCATCGGAGGCCGATGGGAAGTCGAGCACAAGTAAAGACGATTGAATCCCGCAGAAATAATGGCAGCGATAAGGATATTCATCAGCAGCGTGCAGAAGGAGTTTTCCGAGGAAAGGAAGGCTCTGGCCAAGTATATACGGGAGGATGCTTTGCTCCGCAGGTTCTTTGAACCGTTCATATTTGAAGAGCTGCCGGCAATAAATCTGTCGGCCCCTGAGAGCGAGGGCGCCATCGCCTGGAACGATCCCGCATTTGGCATAGACTGGCAGATTCCGGCATCGGACGTAATCTTATCGGAAAAGGACAAGCACCATCCTTTGCTGGCTGACTGCAAAGATCTGTTTGACTATAGCTTGGACTATTACGCAGAATAAAAGACCTATTAACTATGAGAAAGAACTACAATCAACAGGAAACACAACAAAAGTGTCACCAGGTGTCAGAACCTGTATTATCACCCAGGCTGGATGATGCTGAAACCATGAGCATTGAAGATGCACGTGCAATGACTCTGGCTGCAGTAAGAGAAGAGTACGCACAGTTATGACGTATATCATAAAAAAACGTTGCGCCAGGAAGATAACCTCATTTTACCGCAATGTTTCAAAAAAGTACAAGCATACTTATTCTCTGGAACTCATGGAGCAAAATGTGAATGAAGCCTATGATTCCATGTATCAAATAGAACGTACGCTATTAAGAAGAGAACCCACTTTAGAACGTTGGAAAGGCTACAATATGGCTAACACCGATAAGTGGTATTATGCCGTCATCACGTGCAACGCGAGAGCAAGCCATAAAGCAGGTTGAAATGCTTGAGGCCGCGCATAGCGGTCTTATTCTGGTGTGTTGATGGAACAGCAAGGCCGATAAGCGCTTATTATTAGGTGGGGTACAATTTGTACCCCTACTCAAATGTTAGCAAGTATTATGGTTGTTGATAATAACTTAGACAAAATGTTAAAGCGAAATATAACACCCGAGGAGTTGTATTCCGTGATTGTGGACGATGTGAAGGCAATTTATGCAGACTGCTCAAATGAATAGCTAAGTAAACATTAAAAAATAACTTGAACTATTTTATGCCGGTTTGACAAGATAATTCCACTTGGG
>JAKSIV010000002.1 GCA_024398635.1 Bacteroidaceae bacterium
TAATTAACTTACTATACTGACGGGTTCCTCTCTTAAAGGCATTGCGCCTTGTGCGGAACCCGTCTTTCTTTTTACATGGCAGGAGCAAATACATTTTCCAAACAGGAGCGTCTTTGCAGCAGCAAGCTGATAGACAGGCTCTTTACTGAGGGGAACCGGCAGATTTCGGTATTCCCTGTGCGTTTGGTCTGGCTCCTGGCAGATGATATCGAAGGTGTTCAGATTCTTATCAGTGCACCTAAACGTAATTTCCACCACGCTGTAGACCGTAACCGCATTAAACGGCAGATAAGGGAGTTTTACCGCACATCATCGGCTCCGCTTAAGGATTGTGTAGCTGCTCATGGTAAAGGTATGGCCTTGGCGTTTCTCTTCAATGACACCCGCCTTTGGGAAACCGGAAAGCTCTTGCCGCGTCTTGAATCGGCGATGGAAAAATTGATTGAAACCATCTCTGAAAAATGAGAGATCTGTTGAATATTCTTACCAAATCGTTGGGATGGTTGCTGATGCTTCCCATACGGTTTTACCGCAAATTCATATCACCCCTTACACCGCCTTCATGCCGCTTCACTCCCACCTGCTCAGAGTATGCCATTGAGGCCATTACCAAGCATGGTCCGTTCAAGGGAACATGGCTGGCGATAAGACGTGTTTTGCGCTGCCGTCCGGGCGGAGGCTCGGGGTATGATCCGGTTCCTTGAATTGAGAATTGAGAATCAGGGATATACATACTCATTTATTGCCGGAGGAGCCGGGTAGCGCACTGGTTTGCATCGGTTGCGGACCTGTTCCTGATGGTGCGTTGGAGCAGGGTCATCTGTTCAGTGCGGGACTCCATCCGTGGGACGTTACTGAAAGCTTTGAAAATCAATTGAGTGTGTTGGAAAATATTCTTGCGAATCCCCGGGTTCTGGCGGTTGGCGAGTGCGGCTTCGACGCGTTAAAAGGTCCTTCGCACGAGTTGCAGGAGCAGGCTTTTGTCCGTCAGGTGGAATTATCGGAAAAATACGGCAAGCCGATGATACTCCATGTTGTAAGGGATTTTGATAGCGTGATCCGCCTGCGCAAAGAGCTTAAACCCATCCAGCCCTGGCTCATCCATGGCTTTCGCGGAGGCCCTGAACAAATGAACCAGCTCTACGCTCAAGGTATCCGGGTCTCGTTCGGCCTCAAGCATAATCCGGAGACAGTCAGACAGGTTCCGTCGGACCGTCTCTTCCTCGAAACCGACGGAATTTCCTTGATCGGGGATGTGATACAGGCTGCGGCCCTGGCAAGAAATGAATCAGCCGAAACGATAGAAAGGTCTATTTTAAGGAATAACAACATTCTTCTTGAGCGATAGTATTGTGACTTTAAACAAAGTATCGTACATTTGCGGGCTTTTGTACAAAATCTAAGAACATAAATATGACTAATTTTGTTGAAGAACTGACCTGGAGAGGCATGATTCACCAGATGATGCCCGGTACCGACGAACTCCTGAGCAAGGAACAGGTTACCGCTTATGTGGGCTTTGATCCCACCGCAGATTCCCTTCATATAGGCCATCTGTGCAGTATCATGATACTCCGCCATTTCCAGCGTTGCGGCCATAAGCCCCTGGCACTCATTGGCGGCGCTACCGGAATGATAGGTGACCCGAGTGGAAAATCACAGGAGCGTAACCTCCTTAACGAGGAGACTTTGAAGCATAATGTGGAGTGTATCCGCAAGCAGCTGGGCAAGTTCCTGGACTTTGACAGCGACGCTCCCAACAAGGCTGAACTTGTAAATAATTATGACTGGCTCAAGGATGTGACTTTCCTTGACTTTTCACGTGATATCGGCAAGCACATCACCGTCAATTACATGATGGCAAAGGACTCTGTGAAAAAACGTCTCAACGGTGAGGCTCGTGACGGACTCTCATTCACCGAGTTCACATATCAGTTGCTTCAGGGTTATGACTTCCTTTACCTGAACGGGCACAAGAACTGCAAACTCCAGATGGGCGGTGCCGACCAGTGGGGTAATATCACCACAGGTGCAGAGCTCATCCGCCGCATCAACGGAACTGAGTGTTTTGCTCTGACCTGCCCGCTCATAACCAAGTCTGACGGCACCAAGTTCGGTAAGACTGAAGGCGGTAACGTATGGCTCAACCCCGAGTATACGTCACCTTACAAGTTCTATCAGTTCTGGCTCAACGTAAGCGACGAGGACGCCAAGCGCTACATCAAGATCTTCACAAACATCGAAAAGGATGAGTGTGAGGCCCTGATAGCCGAGCACGATGCAGCTCCCCATCTCCGTCTGGTGCAGAAACGCCTGGCTAAGGATGTAACCTGCATGGTTCACAGTGAGGCTGACTACAAGGCTGCCGCCGAGGCATCTGATATACTTTTCGGCAATACCGCCAGTGCCGATGACCTCAAGAACATTGACGAGTCAATGCTGCTCTCGGTGTTTGACGGTGTTCCCCAATTCAGGTTCAACCGTGAGGTGCTCAAGCAGGATGTCAGGGCCAGTGATTTCCTTACAGACATCTGCCCTGTATTCTTCAGCAAGAGCGAGGCCCGCAAGATGATGCAGGGTGGCGGTGTCAGCATCAACAAGGAAAAGACCTATGACCATTCCCGCGTTTTCACTGAAGGAGATCTGGTTGACGGCCGCTATATCGTGCTGCAGAGGGGCAGGAAAAACTACTATCTGCTGATAGCCGAATAAGCTAAAAACCCTATATTTGCACGCCCTTTGCAACACCAAAAGGGCATAAGGCGATTGTCGTATGGTGTAATGGTAGCACAACAGGTTTTGGTTCTGTTTGTCCTGGTTCGAATCCGGGTACGACAGCTTTTTTAAGATATTTTTTCACAGGTTGGAACAAATCTTAACGTCAATGACACGTTTTCGGTGGTCTATGCCGGAAACGTGTCATATCTTTGTTGCGTAAGTTTTCATGCACATATTTGGTTAGTAATTGACTTTCGTGATGTCCTGACTCCGGTCTGAGAAGATGTGGTTAAGGACTTGAAAAAAGTGGCCGCCGTGACGCGGCCTCTTTTTTTTTGTCTTTTTTAAAAAAAAACGGGTAAAAACTGATTTGAAAGCCAAAAAATCGTTAACTTTGGCCGCTAACTGAATTTTTAAATAACAATATATTAACCAAAGTAACTTATGAAGAAACGTTATCTTTTCCCTGCGGACTACATGGCAGACCCCTCTGTACATGTGTTCAACGGCAGAGTTTACATCTATCCTTCACACGACTGGGAATGCGAAAATGTCGAGAATGACAATGGCGACCAGTATGTCATGAAAGATTATCACGTCCTTTCCACAGATGACATTATGAACGGCGAGGTCGTTGACCACGGCAAGGTTATAGGCCTGGAAGATATTCCATGGGCTGGCCGCCAACTTTGGGACTGCGACGTTCAGGAGTATGAAATTGAAGTTCCCACCAACGCAGAGGAACAGGCCCAGGGAATGGGTTACAGCAAGAAAGTCAAGCGTTACATCATGTACTTCCCCATGAAGGACCGCAACGATGTATTCCATTGGGGTACAGCCATTGCACAGCGTCCCGAGGGACCGTTCATTCCCAATCCCGCTCCGGTTGCAGGTAGCTACAGCATTGACATGTGCGCTTTCCGCGACGATGCAGACGGTGAGGTTTATGTATACTTCGGCGGTCTGTGGGGCGGACAGCTTCAGCGCTATAAAGATAACATCCATCTGGAGACTCCCTACCTGCCGGCAGGCAAGGAGGATGCTCTCCCCAGCCGTTGCGTTCGTCTGACCAAGGACGGTCTCAATTTTGCCGAGGCTCCGCGTCCAATTCTGGTGGTTGACGAAAAGGGCAATCCCCTCAAGGCTGATGATCCGCACCGTTTCTTCGAGGCATCATGGATGCATAAGTACAAAGGAAAATATTACTTCTCATATTCCACCGGCGACAGCCATTTCCTGTGCTATGCTACCGGTGACAATCCTTACGGTCCTTTCACCTATCAGGGCGTAATCCTTACTCCCGTCGTAGGCTGGACCACCCATCATTCCATTATAGAGTACAAGGGCAAATGGTATCTTTTCCATCATGACAGTGTGCCTTCAGGCGGCAAGTCATGGCTCCGCAGCCTTAAGGTGTGCGAGATAGAATATGATGCTCAAGGCCATATCAAGACCATTGAGGGTATTGATATTGATAAGGAGTGATGTTCTGAACGCGATTAATAATATCAAAACAAGCAATAATGAAAAGAATCAAATCTCTTACAAACCGTTCCGGGTTGTTTGGAGTAGTTCTGGCTGTCATGGCCACGATGTTCGGCATATCTTCATGCCGACCTGATTTTGACCTTGACAAGAGATTCCCCGAATGGCTCGGTACAAGTATCTATGAGACTCTGAAGGAGGGCTTCAAGAATGACAGCACCGGCCAGGAGTATTCATTCAACACGTTCGTCAGACTTATTGAGGATTTGGATCAGGTAAGTATCCTGGCCAAAACCGGTAGTAAGACTCTGTTCGTGGCCGATGATGCCGCTTTTGAACGTTTCTTCCAGGATTGTCCGTTCTTTACCGCAAGCGGCGAGAAGGTAACCGGTTATGATCAGTTGAGCGATGCTCAGAAGACCATGATCCTTAACGGATCCATGCTCAACAACGTCTATCAGGTGGCTATGCTTTCAAGCAGCCCTGGTAGAGACAACGAACCTCCTACACCCGGTACCTGTATGCGTAGGGTTTCGGCTTCGACAGTTCTTGACACCATTCCGGTGGTGGACGCAAGTAATCTTCCCCTCAGGAACAAGTATTGGGAGCGTCTCCGCAACAAGAATGAAGGCCGTGGCATTGTACTTCTTCAGGATGGAACCAACAAACCTATTATATTCTTTGTTCACAAGTTCCTCCAGCAGAACAGAATCGACAATGATGACTATGATTTCCTGTTCCGTCTTGGCAGATACAGCAAGATTGGCAAGCCTGCACACAAGCCCGGTGATGCCAGCGTTAACGGTACTGCCATAGCATGGCCCAACAAGAAGTGCTTCAACGGATTCCTTCACGTGATGGAGGATGTTGTATATCTGTTGCCCAATATGGCTGACTACATTGCAACCAACCCCGAGAGCCGTATTTACAGTTCTATCCTTGACAGATTCTCTGTTCCCACATATTCACGTGCCGACAGGGCAGATCGCGATGAGAACGTAAGAATGCTGCTCAATGCAGGTCTTGTCAAGAGCGCCAGACTTGAGCAGGCCATGTCTGCAAACGGTGACTCAGTATTTGTAAAGAAATATCTTTCAGATAGAGCCAGACTGAATCAGAACAACTTTGCTGCCGTTAAGTCAAATCTTGACGGAATTACAGCTCAGAACAATGAGATCCTCAAGTTCGATCCGGGATGGAACAGCTATTTCTCATCAGCCAACGCAGCTAATGCCGATGTAGCTCTCCAGGAGGATATGGGTCTTATGCTTGTTCCTCTGGATTCAGCTCTTATGAAATGGTGGCTTGACGAGAGCCAGGTCGGTGCCCGACTCAGAGCTACATTCGGTCTCAAGAAGGACATGCCTGCCGAGTCCATGACAAAGGATGATATCATTGAAGATATGGCCGGTATACCTATGAATGTAATTGTTGAGCTTGTCAACAACAACATGCAGTATTCTCTGGTCAGCTCTGTTCCAAGTAAGTTCATGAGTGTGCTCAATGATGCTCAGGATCCTTTCTTTGAGGATAAGTCACGTGCTGAGGCCGAGGCTACAATAGATGATGTTGTTATGTGCTGCAACGGTGCTGTATACTTTACCTCTACCGTATATGTTCCTACCACATACAGATCTGTAGCTTATCCGGTTATCGTGAACCAGAGACTTAAGATCATTGACTGGGCAATCCGCGAGGATGAGGAGTTGGCTTACAAGGCCTATCTTAACTCAATGGTTGCAGAGTACAGCTTCTTTGTTCCTCTCACCGACACTATCGGCAGAGATCTTCCTGAATTCAAGGACAAGATGGTATGGATTGACCCCGCTTCATTCTATTTCAAGGCACAGGGTCTTGGCAGTATCAAGGCTGTAGCCATGAGATACGGAAAGCTGGATCCCACTGATGAAAAGGAGGAGAGCAAGATCATATGTGATGTTTATGATTACGATGAAACTACCGGTCAGTTCACCGATTACGGTCTGCAGATGGTTCCTGGAATGAAGAAGGATGCTTCAGGAAACGACGTTGAGAATGAAGCCAAACTGTTTGTTCGCAACCGTATGCTTGACATCATGGATTATCATATCATAATAGGTGATGTGGAATCACCCACTGTAATGGATCCCAATGGTTACTCCTACTTCAGGACCAAGGGACGCGGAACCATCCGTTTCAAGGGTGTTGCCGATCCCGTAAACGACTACGAGGATATGATTGTCCAGGGTGGCTGGCAGATAGAGAATGAAGGATTGGGAGATGCCATTGAGAGACCCGTCAGGGTCATTCAGCGTGTCGACCTGTCCAAGAAGACCTCTCTTACCCCCGGTAACGGTCGTACCTATATCATTGACCGTCCTCTGCAGCCTTCCAGAAAGTCTGTATACGACATTCTTTCAGATGCAACCAACTATCCCGAGTTCTCATCATTCTTCAAACTGATGCAGAGTACCGGAATATTTGCACCGACATCTAATTCAAACTACATAGGTTCACAACAGTGTGTTTCAACGTTCAATACGTACCATTACACTGTTTACGTTCCTAAGAACGATGCGATAGACGCCCTTTACAAGAGCAAGGTACTGTTTACTGATGCTCAGTTTGATTCAATCGTAAATGAGTATAACCTTAATCTCTATGAGGCTTTGAAGGATGCTTATGAAGATGAGGATGACTACAATGTCCAGAAAGAGGACAGCGTCATATCAGCAAGAATGAAGCCCTATCTCTATACATTGTCTGCAGAAATGTTCGGAAAGACGGATAGTGCAGGTGTTGAAAAGGCAACAGCTTTGCAAGGTAAAACTGAGACAGATGCTGATTACGAAAGCCGTTTCGCTGCAAACTATTTCGTTAACCTGAAACGTGAACAGATGAAGAATTTCGTCAAGTATCATATTCAGGATAACTCAGTATATATCGGTGCCGATTTCAATGCCGGTATGGACGAGCGTACCGGTTTGCCGGCCGAGAAGGCTGATTATGAGACCGCTTACCTGAATAATAACCAGCAGTTCGTGAAACTGACTGTAAAGGGCGGTGACAATATCCAGGTTACAGACAAGAAGGGTAATACCCGCGAGGTTCAGCAGATCAACAGTACCACCGGTAAACCTTATTATAATATAATGTGCCGTGAGTACGAGATCAAGACCAGCGGAACCGCTACTGAGACAGATTACAACTGTTTCTCAATTGAGACTTCATCGTATGCGGTTATCCATCTGATTGATGAGCCGTTGAACAATGGCGAAATGAATTTCTAATAAGCAAACGTACAGAAAATGAAATATACTGATAGATTATTTAAGGGGGCTTTGGCCATAATTCTGGCCGTAATGCCCGGTTTGCTTCAGGCACAGAAGGCCGGCGATGTCATCAGTGGTGTCATCAATGACCAGGAAGGCCCAATGATGATGGTGAACGTGACTGAGAGGGATGCTGCCGATCGTATCGTGGCTCATGCCATCACAGATATGGAAGGTAACTTCTCTTTCCGTCTGGTCAACCCCAATGACCGCCTTCAGGTAACATACGTAGGTTATGAGACTGTTGATATCCCCATCAACAAGACCTACTTTGAGATTAACATGAAGGAGCAGGGAGAGCTTCCTACTGTTGAAATTACTGCTGATCGCGTACAGGAGACAACAGGTCTTCCTATTCCTCTGCGTGAGGCATCAAGTGTAGTACAGACCATCAATATGGAGGATTTTGAAGGCCTTGGTATAACAACTGTCGATGAGGCTCTTCAGGGTCAGGTTGCAGGACTTGATATCGTGTTTGACTCAGGTGACCTGGGTTCACGTTCCACAATGCGTCTGCGTGGTCAGTCAACCCTGACAGGTGACGGTAACCCGCTGATTGTTATTGACGGTAACATCCTGTCAATTGATGAGAATACAAAGAACCAGTTTGCCGATGGCTTGCAGAATTATCTGGATGCAGGTCTGGAGGCACAGTTCGAGCAGGACCGTCTGGCTGAGTTGTTGAGTATCAACCCGTCGGATATCGCTTCCATATCATTCCTTAAGGATGCCTCCGCTACCGCTATCTGGGGTATGCGTGGTGCCAACGGTGTTATGGAGATCAAGACCAAGCGTGGTCGGCGCGGTGCAACACGTGTCAACTACTCATACCGTCTTAACGCCAACTTCCAGCCCGAAGGTTACAGGTATCTTAACGGTGACCAGTACACCATGTTCGTCAAGGAGTCTCTGTTCAACCCGCAGTTGGACGATGCTCTGACCAATGACATCTGGGAGATCAACTACGTTAAGACCAAACCCGAATATGAAATGTGGAATGACAATACCGATTGGGTAGGTGCAGTAAAGAAGGTAGGTATCTCACATTCACATAACCTTTCAGTATCGGGTGGTGGTGATAAGGCCAACTTCCGTATTTCGGCCGGTTTCGATGATGAGACAGGTACCGTAGTAGGACAGAAGATGAACCGTTTCACTACGCGTGTAAACTTTGACTACTTTGTATCAGAGCGTATCAAGGTTTCAACCAACTTCTCACTGTCATACTCCAACAACCGTCGTAGCGGTAACACCGCTGTAAGCAGTGCTCAGGAGATGATGCCTAACCTGGCTATCTACTATGAGGATCCTCTCACAGGAGAGCCTACCGGTGTTTACTACCTTATGCCTGAAACCGCTTCTTCACAGCTTCCCAAGCAGAACAACCCGTTGCTTGAGGCTGCCGAGAAGGAGAGTTACAGCATAAACCTGAACGTAAACCCGGACTTCCATCTTACATATAACCTGTTGGGACTTGATAACAACCAGACCCGTCTCACATATGAGGGTCAGGTTCAGTTCGGTGTGACCAACAGCAGCAGTGAGAACTATACTCCGCAGACTCTGTCACGTAACGGTTGGAAAGACCAGAATGCAAACTCCACATCAACGAGTGCCAACAAGAACTCTTCGATCAATACTCAGCATTCACTTACATTCCAGCCGCACCTTAAGAACCGTAACCACAGCATCATGGCTATGGCCCGTCTGACGGTTCAGAACAGTAACGGCAAGAGCCTGAATACCGGTGTAGGTGGACTTCCTTCAGGAACATTCAAGTCGCCGGGTCTGCCTGGACGTATCACCAGCATGAGTACCGGTGCCAGCCGCAGCCGTAGCGTAGGTGTTACAACCCAGATTCACTACTCATACAAGAGTAAGTATTCGGTCACCTTCACTACCCGTTCAGATGGTACCACCCGTACAGGTAATGCCAAGAAGTGGGGAACCTTCCCTGCAGCATCGGCCCGTTGGAATATATCTGATGAGAAGTGGTTTGACGGTATCCGTGACAGCGGTCTGCTTACCATGGCGGGATTCAATGTCAGCTGGGGTTTCACAGGAAACGCCCCGGGCGGTGATGACATGTTCCGCAGCCGTTATTCATCAGGCAGTTCATACATGGGTACGACCACCATTTATCCTGCTAATATCCGACTCAGCGATTTCCAGTGGGAGGAGTCAACTCAGTGGAACTTCGGTTTGAATCTGGGTATGTTCAAGGATAAGTTGAATGCAAACATCAACTTCTATCATACCACCAATGATAAGCTGATCAACAACAACTATCCTATTCCTTCATCTTCAGGTTTCACATCACTTGCAGCAGTTAACGACGGTAAGATGATGAACGAGGGTTGGGATTTGACCGTTTCGGCTAACCGTATCTATTCTACCAGAATTGCCGGTAAGGACTTCAGCATCGGCGGTAACATCAACTTTGGTGACAACACCAACCAGGTGCTTGAGATGAATGATGTTATCCTTAAGAGCTGGCAGCAGGATTTTGATATGAGTAATCCTCATACCAAGTACCTCTCATATGTAGCTCTTAAGAACTCATACGGTTCAATCTACGGATTCAAGTATAAAGGTATCTATCAGTACACAGACTGGAGTGAGGTAGAGGTTCCCGGCGTAAGCGGTCCTAACGCTCCTGTCGTAAAGGATGCCGACGGTAACGTTATCCTTGACTCAAAGGGTAAGACCAAGCCTATGGTATTCGGCTTTGGTGAACTGACCAATGTCTATAAATTCGTAGGTGGTGATGTTATATATGAGGATATCAACCATGACGGTAATATCAACGAGCTTGATATCGTTTATCTGGGTAGTTCACTGCCTAAGTTGAACGGTGGTTTCAGCGTTCGTATGTCATGGGGACGTCTCTCATGGAACAACAACTTCAACTTCCGTTACGGTAACCGTATCGTGAACGCTTCACGTCTCGGTGCTGAGGCTCCGCGTGAATTGCGTAACGTTATGGCCGCCATCAACTGGCGCTGGCGTGTTGAAGGTGATGTAACAGAGGTTCCTCGTACCCTCTACAATTGGGGTTACAACGACCTGGGTTCAGACCGTTACGTTGAGGACGGTTCATTCCTGCGTTGGACATCTACATCTCTCAGCTATTCACTTGATCCCAAGATCACAAAGAAGATTCATCTGAGCGGTGTAAGTTTCAACTTCAACCTGAATAACCTTGCAACCTGGACCAAGTATACCGGTCTTGATCCTGAGGTCAGCTCCGGCCGTGGTCAGGTAGCATCAGATAACAGCCGTACTCCGCGTTCCCGTAGGGTAACATTCGGTGTCAATGTGAATTTCTAATCCTAAAGACGAATAATGTTATGAAAAATATTAAGTCATTACTTTTAGTAACACTGTTGGGAGCGTCATTCACATCGTGCAATGATTTCCTTAACCTGGAGCCTCTGAACGATATCGTTCTGGAGAACTTCTGGACAGACAAGTCTGATGTTGAGAGCGTATTGCTGGGTGCATACAGTGCTTTGGAAAAATCAGACTGCGTAGTACGCATGAATGTCTGGGGCGAGATGCGTTCCGATAATATAGTTGAAGGTAATCAGGCAAGCGAGGATATCCGTCATATCCTCCGTGAGAACCTTTTGATAACCAACCAGTACTGCAAGTACAGCGCATTCTATGATGTAATCAACCGTGCCAATACGGTGCTTTACTTTGCTCCGCAGGTGGCCGCCAAGGACCCCAACTTCCTGGCAGATGAACTTATGGCTCAGGAGGCTGAGGCTATAGCTTTGCGTTGCCTTTGCTACTGGTATCTTATCCGCAGTTTCCACGATGTACCGTACGTAACGGAGCCTTCTATTGATGATGAGGGCGGTCGTGCCAAGTTCTATGTTCCGCAGAGTACTTTTGAGACTGTTTTGGATTCAATCATCAATGATCTGGAAAATGTAAAGAGGTACGCCGTAAACAAGTATGCCAGTGAGGATGCCAATACCGGTCGTATAACCAAGGCTACAATTTGTGCTATGCTTGCCGATATGTATTTGTGGCGTGGCCGTTCTGACGATTGGGACAAATGTATCGCAGCTTGCGAGGAGGTCAATTCCCTTAAACTTGCCGAGTATGATAAGATCAGGAGCAAGGAGGGTAAACTCTGCACAATTACCACGTTTAACGGTTATCCTCTTATCTCGGATTCCGAGACTGAAGAGATTCTGGGAAACTCATATAACGAGATTTACGGAACAGGCAGATCATTTGAAGCTCTGTTTGAACTCCCTTACAGTTATGATGTAAATAACCCGTTTGTAAGTACATACTACATGAGCGTTCAGTTCAACGTCAATATGGGTCAGCTCAAGGCTTACCAGAAGATGGGTGACGGTTTTACTGCAAACGGTGCTACCGAGGTGTTTGAGCAGGCTTTTGATACACGTTATTACCAGAACCTGTACGCGATGGATAATTCATACGCCATCAGCAAATATACCTACAGTGATCTGAATCTCTCTGTGGCTGGTGGTGCTCTCATTCGCGAGTCTGCTTCCATCTCACAACAGCGTCAGCCCAACTGGATACTGTACAAGTATTCAGAGGTCCTGTTGTTCGAAGCTGAGGCATATCTTATGAAAGCCAGGGCTGCCGGTGATGGAAGTGCTGATGAGGCCACATATAAGGCAAAGGCATTCAATCTGATTGATGCAGTTAACAAGCGTGCTATCGCATACGATAACGATAAGGTCAGGAAGGCAGCTCCCAAGACTCTTGGTGAACTGTACAATAACGGTAATATAACTGTTGGAGCCATGGAGGAACTCCTCTTCAAGGAGCGTCGTCGTGAACTCCTGTTCGAAGGCAAGCGCTGGTATGACCTGGTACGTATTGCCCGCCGCGACGGAAATCAGGATGCTCTGCTCAGATATGTAGAGAAAAAACATGATTCCTCTACTCTGAGTGCAGTTAAGATCAAGCTTAAGAACCCGTATGCAATGTACTTCCCCCTGCATAGGGATGAGGTCCGCAACAGCGAGGGATGTCTCCATCAGAATCCTGCTTATAAGGATGATGAAAAGTCGGAGCAGGCTACGCATTGATAAGGTTGAATAAAAACAGAAAATGATATGAAGAAGTATTTCTCTATAATTAAATCCGTTCTGCTGGCCGCTGTTGTGGTTACTTTCGGTTCATGTAAAGACGCATGGAACGACCATTATAGCTATAAAGAGACGGAGAGTAAGTATCCGGTTGACAAAATAGCCGGGACACTTAATGGAATCAGCGGTTACAGTAATTTCTACGAGGCCCTGCGTACGACCAGGATGTGCGATAAGCATGGTACCCCCATCAACATCACCTATCTGGACCTTCTCAGTGAGGACCAGTTCCTTACGGTATGGGCTCCTTCCAACAGTGCTGATGTAGACTGGGATCTTTATACTAAAAAGGATAAGACCCCGGCTGAGCACAAGGAGGTTGGAGAGAAGTTCATTGAGAACCATATTGCCCGTTTCAAACACTCTGTAGGTGCAGGAACGGACGAGAAGATCTATATGCTCAACGGCAAGCCATATAAATCAAAGGCTGATGCTATTTCGGGCGCAGGTTATCATGGAGATGACAAAAACATCCGTTGCAGTAACGGTGTTTTGCACTGCATTGAAGGTGCTCTGGGTTTCCTTCCCAACCTGTATGAGTTCATTACCACAGATCCGCAGTACAAGGAGGTATTCGGTAACTGGTTCAAGAGCTATACGGTTCAGGAACTCGATCCTTCACGCAGCGTTGCTCAGGGTATCAATGAGAACGGTGAGATGGTTTACGTGGACTCTGTGATGACAGAGTACAGTGTACTGTTAAGTGAATTCGGTTATATCAACTGCGAGGACAGCACCTTTGCGCTTGTCCTGCCCACTCCCGAGGTTTGGACAGAGACTTACAACCGTATTAAAAAGCACTTTGTCTACAGAGAAGAGGATTTCAATAACGATTCTTTGCAGCAGTTCTACACATACACCACTATGATGGGTGATATGTTCTTTAACATGAACAGGAAGGTCAATATGTATCTTCCGGACTCGGTATTCTCAACAGAATACTATGCATATGAGAACCGCAGGGATGGAAAGCCCTATCATATTTTCAGCAATCCTTACGATAAGGTTAACGGATTGTTCGGCAGTTGCATTGATTCCATAGAGTGCAGTAACGGTACAATCTATATCATTAACAAGTGGCCTTTCGAGGATGAGCTCACTTATCTGCGTCCTATTATCATGGAGTTTGAGAACTATTCAGGTAATATAGGCAGATTCACGACCCTGTACCAGACAATAAGATATATTGATGATGTGGAGTTGGAGAATCCTATTCAGGTTATGAGACTCTCCATGAAGGGTATGAACAAGTGGGATGCACAGTTCTACATCCGTAATACGCTTAAGGGAAAGTATGAGGTCAAGTTGGTTGCAGTTCCCAATCTTGTGACATCCATAGTGGATCCCGAAGATTCCACAAAGACAGTCCATCAGACTTTCCAGATCCATCCTAAGATTGCTTTTGATACGCCGACCACGTATGATTCAATCCTTTTGGATCCTTTCACGTATGACACCGTCTATACCTCAAGTGGTAAACCCAGACAGGTCAAGAAGGAGCTTATACTTAACAATAATGTCAGAAAGATTGATACCATGCTCATAGGAACAATTGAAGTTCCTTATTGCGGATATGCAATGCCTGGTGCGCGTCTTTCAGTAACGTTAAGCAGTAGGGTTGAAAGTACTCTCAAGTACACCAGTGAGGCATGGCTCGACTGCTTGATTCTGGAACCTGTTGTTGAATAAAAAAAAGTAAGATATATGAAGATATTTGACAAGAAAAGGTTTTTTGCCTTGGGGTTGGCAGGTCTGATGCTGCTGTTTGCAGTTCCTGTATCAGCCCAGAACAGTACAGATAATCTGGTCGTGGTTACCGGTTATGTAACTGATGCAGCTCTTAACACCCCTATGTCCGGTGTCAGGGTTCAGGCTTACAATAACTCGCGTTACTCGGCCATGAGTAAGGCTGACGGCTCGTACACCATCAGGATTCCAGAGTATGTAACCTCTCTGACATTCTATCTGGAGGGTTGCAATACCATTGTACAGGCTCTTAAGGGTCGTACTGAGAATGTGAATGTCAAGATGTATGATGACAATTTCTCAGAGATATACAGCACCAGTACCAGCGCATTGTCTGTGGCTGAGGCCGGCATATCATCTGTAAGTGCAGACGTGAGCGTGGATGGTCAGATGCAGCAGTCTTTGCAGGGTAATATCCTTTCAATCATGCGTTCCGGTCAGCTTGGCATAGGTGCGCTTATGCAGATTGACGGTATCAACTCTCTGAACATCAATACCCAGCCTCTTATCGTGCTGGATGGTATAATCCTGGATATGGGTTATGATCATGTAACAATGCATGACGGATTCTACAATAACCTGCTGGCCAACATCCCGGTCGAGGATATAGAGTCTGTTCAGGTTCTCAAGAACGGTTATGGCGTATATGGTTCAAAGGGTTCAAACGGTGTGATTCTTATCAATACCAAGCGACTCAAGACCATGGCTACCAAGATTGATGTGAACATATCCGGCAGTTATCAGATGGTTCCCGACCTTCCGTATGTAATGAATGAGTCACAGTACCGTTCATATGCATCAGAGTTGCTGGGTACCACCGGAACAACACTCAGTTCATTCAAGTTCCTGCAGTCTGATAACAATTATCCCTACTACTACTGGTATCACGAGAATGAGACAGACTGGAGTAAGGTATCCTATCACGATGCATTTGTCCAGAACTATAACGTGAGCGTACAGGGTGGTGATGATGTCGCAAACTACAGCCTTGCTGTGGGTTATGTAACAGGCGATGCCACACTTGTTGAAAGTGATTTCTCACGCTTCAACCTGCGTCTTAATTCCGACATCCTGCTTGGTGACAAGTTCTCGATGCGTTTTGATGCTTCTTACAGTGATGTAACCCGTGACCTTCGTGATGACGGTGCCCCCGATGACATTGACAACACTATGATCAATGCCCCCGGATTCCTTGCACTTGTAAAGTCACCTTTCCTGTCACCGTATGCACATATGTACGGAGGTGGAATTACCAACTACCTTGCTACCGAGGATGATTACCTTGATGAGGTTCTTGGTTCTGAGGTATCACTTGCCAACCCGCTTGCCATACTTGTTAACGGTGACGGTATCAACAAGAACTATTTCGGTAGCCGCTTCATCACATTGGCAGTTACTCCCAAGTGGGAGATCAAGCGTAACCGCCTGAACATGTACAGCCAGTTTACATATACCCTGGCCAACTCGGACGAGAACTATTACATTCCTCTGAATGGTACTCCCCGTTTTGAGATTGAGGGAATAGGTATGGTTGACAACAAGGCTGCTGCCATGTCTGCCAAGCAGGACGGTTTCATGAGCAACACCTTCCTGGAGTATATCCGTAAGCACAATGCCCATGACTTTAACCTGCAGGCTGGTTTCCGCTATATCAACAACTCCAGATTCCAGACATCAATGACAGGTTACAATTCAGGTAACGATAAGAAGCCTAATATGGATACCTCCCTTAAGTACAGGGAAACCGATGGTGTCGAGTCAGAGGATATTTCCTTTACATGGTGGGGTCAGGCTGCCTATAACTACAAGGAAAAGTATTATCTGGGCGCCAGTGTAGGCCTTACCGCTTCTTCACGTTTTGGTAGCGGTGTCGATACCGGAATCTCAATGCTTGGTGTGCCATGGGGTTTGTTCCCGTCAGTATCTGCTGCATGGGTGGCCTCATCAGAGCCTTGGTTCAATCTCGGTTTTGTAAACTACCTCAAGTTCAATGCCGGATTTGACATAACAGGTAATGACAGCTATGACGCTTCGGCATCCAAGACCTATTTCTATCCTGTCAAGCTGCTTAACAAGACAGGTGTGGCAATGGCGAATATCGGAAACGGTGACCTGCGTTGGGAAAGCACCCGTAAGATTACCGCCGGATTGGAGATGATATTGTTGGACAACCGTCTTTCTCTGTCGGCCAACATGTTCACTTCAACAACTGATAACCTGCTTTCAATAAGCTCACTTTCATACGTATCAGGTCTTCCTGAATCATGGAGCAACGGCGGATCACTCTCCAACAAGGGCTTTGATGCATCTTTCAACCTGAAGGTTGTCAACTCCAAAGCCCTGAAGTGGGAGATTGGCGCAGGTATAGGTCACTATAAGAACAAGGTGACCCAACTCCCGTCGGCAGGTTATGATACAGAACTCTACGGAGCAACTGTAAGGACTCAGGTCGGTAGTCCGGTAGGAGTATTCTACGGATATCAGACTGATCCTTCAGAAACTGTATTCTCCACATCACAGGCTGCTGCTGATGCAGATTTGTATATGATCTCCGATAAGGGTGTAAGAGTTCCCTTTGAGGCTGGTGATGTACACTTTATAGACAAGAACGGTGACAAGCTGATAGACAAGAACGATATGGTTCAGATTGGTGACCCCAATCCTGATTTCTACGGAAACCTGTCCACCAGACTTGGAATGGGTAATTTCTCTGTGAGCGCAACATTCACTTACTCCATTGGTGGTGATGTATACAACTACGAGCGTATGCTGCTTGAGAGCGGTTCAAGATTCATGAACCAGTCTCTTGCCATGATGAACCACTGGATGGTAGAGGGACAACAGACCGATATACCTCGTGTGATATTCGGTGATCCGCATCACAACGCCCGTTTCTCGGACCGTTGGATTGAGGACGGTTCATACATGCGCCTCAAGAATATTACCTTGAGTTACAAGATTCCTGTTCACAGCACATATCTGCAGGGTCTTACCGTATGGGGTGCTGCCAACAACCTGTTTACCCTGACCAAGTATCTGGGTTCTGATCCTGAGTTTGTTTCGGGTAACAGTGTTTTTCTGCGCGGTATAGACCGTGGCCTTGCTCCGCAGTCAACCAATTTCTCATTAGGATTGAAGATTAACCTTTAATATAAGGTATTATGAAACTGAAAACGATATTGACAATTGCTCTTGCCGCATGTGTTGGGGCTGGAGTGACCTCATGCGAGGATATGCTAAGAGTTGATTCCAAGACTGTTATGTATGACTATGAGAACACTCTTGATGATCCTACTGATTCGGTCTATTCCGTATTGGGTATCATCAAGAAGATGCAGACCATAGCAGACCGTACAGTCATACTGGGTGAGATACGTGGTGACCTTGTAGCCGTATCAGATCATGCATCCGAGGATCTGCGTGACCTGTACAACTATGATTTCAAGTCAATCAAGTCAACCAACAAGTATGATCAGGCTCTTGATTACTATGCAATAATCAACAACTGCAACTTCTTCCTGAATCAGGTTGATACTACTTTTACCCGTAATCAGCAGCACTCCATCATGAAGGGTGAGTATATTGTGGTTTTATGCTACAGAGCTTGGGCTTACCTGCAATTGGCTCAGATTTACGGTGAAGTTCCCTATTTTGACAAACCTATTACGGGTGATGTCGCTTCAAGCCTTAATAAGTTAAACATTAAGGAACTTGCACAGACATTGCTTCTGGATTTCCAAGGTAAGGAGAAGAACTTTATCGAGTACATGGACAAATACGGTCCCAACTATGGT
The DNA here is from genome assembly GCA_024398635.1 of Bacteroidaceae bacterium. GTDB lineage: Bacteria > Bacteroidota > Bacteroidia > Bacteroidales > Bacteroidaceae > Colenecus. The sequence continues at coordinate 18,199 of JAKSIV010000002.1, forward strand.
AAATTGGGAGGTGAGGACCTTGGCGGCGGTCAGAAAACGACTGAGCATGAATCAAGGGAGTTGTTTGTGCCGATTCGCCTGATCCTGGGTGATCTCTGTCTGTGGGCCGAGGATTATGCTCACGCAGCTATCTATTATCATGATTTCCTGGCTGGCGACGATCGTGCGCAAACGACCAGTTTGTCTTGTATAACATGGCTGACAGATGATTTCCTCTATTTTGGTGATGATACATATGTTAGCAACATATTCGGTAAGTCGGGTTATATCTGCTATATTCCCATGGAAGCCGATGAGTACAGTGGTACCGTAAGTGACCTGCGTAACATCTACAACTCTACCGAAGATAACTACTATTGGTATCAGTTGACCCGCTCACGTGCCCTGACTGCTACCAGCGTACGCCAGAACTACTGCTATCATTCAAAGATTGACGGTAGCCGTTACCAGTTCCCCGCATATATGGAGAACAAGGAAGATGAATCCATCCTGCTTCGTCGCGGAGACTTGAGATTGCAGTCGGTTTTGGAGACAGATTATATCATTTTTGATGATGAAGATATCAATGCCGGCATGTACGGATCCGAATACCAAACGTTAAATAAAATTAATTCAGAAAAAATTTGGTTATATCGTAAGGACGTCGTATATTTGAGGCTTGCAGAGGCATTGAACCGTTGCGGACTGCCACAAACGGCGTTTGCGATACTTAAGAGCGGTCTTTGCAAGGCGAACATTGACAGTTTGAGTCAGGGTGAAAAGTTAAGGGCAAGGAATATTGACGGTGTTGATATATCTGAAGTCTACAACTATTCCACCACCAAGTTTGAGAAGGCTCAGCCCACATGGTACAACACCAGTTTCTCATCGGGTACAGGAACTACTACTGCGTATGTGATGGAGTGGAATACCGGAAATACGTTCGGAATCCATTCACGCGGATGCGGTGATGCCTCTTTCGACACCCTTTATACTATCGGTAACAAGCTTTCAGAGATGTCTGCAGCCGGTAATTTGCTGGGTAATGCATTGGTTGATTCAATGCGTGCCGTAGAGGAGTACCTGATTGATGAGATGGCTCTGGAGACCTGTTTTGAGGGATACCGTTTTGGTGACCTGATGCGTATTGCACAGCATCGTGGCGCAGATATAGGCGGTGATTTCGAGAATGATTTCCTGGCCCGCCGTGTTGCTACACGTGAGACAGCTGTTCTTAACGACAAGGTGGATTATTACAGGGATATGGATATGGACCTCTATACCAAGTTGCTTGGTGACGGCAAGAGTCTTAACAAATCCTGGTTCCTGGTACTTCCTGACGAGAAATGACAATATACCTGAACCTGCGGGGAGATTACCCCTGCGGGTGCAGGTTTTGGTGATAGTTTAACTTAATTAATTAACCCATTAACAATTAATTAACCTATTAACAAAAAACATTAGAGAGAGAAAAAGAGTTATTTAACCTATTTATTAATTAAACAATTTTTATGAAACAACGAGACTTTTTATTTGCTGGATTGTTGCTTTTAGCAGCTCCCGCATTTGCACAGGACGGTCCTACGTTTGATCCTACCAAGGATGCCAAGGTGGTATTCGTACAGGATTTTGAGAGTGACTGGAAAACCTGGAGCACAACGCCGGTTGATTCTATTACTAAGGTTCAGTATTGGGATCAACAAGGAAATTCAAACAGTGCCAGCCTGAAACCGTGGGATGAGGGTTGGAAGAAGGTTAGCAAGCTCAGAGATACTACCATGATTCTCTACAACGGTGTTGTTGTAGTTGATGAGGATGAGAAGTGGGCTGAGGATGACGCTACAGCAGGTACCATTATCCGTGATTCAGGCGCTGAGAAGATTGACCGTAATGCTACAATGGCAAAGTACGGTGAGGCTGATCAGGGTGGTAAATATTACTTCAAGTTTACAACCGATACAGCTCCTACCGAGTTTGGTCAAAGTGCTTACAGCAATGGTCTGGCTGCCCGTTATCGTCGTAACCTTTTCGTTCGTGGTCTTAATGTTGAGGAGAACTCATCTTACAGACTTACATTCTACGTTAAGGGTAACGTTCGTAAAAACGCAATTCCTGCAAATCTGAATGCCGCTGACATTAACTTGACACTGTATGCTGATGTAATGCGTGGTTATTTCCACAGTGAGAAGCCTTTCTCAATGGGTTACATCAATGACAGCAAGACTTATCAGTACACCAACAGCTTTGCTTATACAAAGGATTTCTTCAATGGTGATTGGGAAAAGGTTACTTTCATGACCTATTATACCACAGACTCCATTGCAGACTACTATGTGTTCGTTGACGGTTACTGGTGGGCGGACGGAGCTTGGACATGGCAGTCAAAAGACACCGTTGGTTCAACCAACCCCAAGAAGTATGATCTGAACTACATCGTTCAGCCTGATAAGTACTTTGTACGTCTGGGATTTGCTTCTAACTACTCAGAGTTCTGCATTGATAACATGTCACTGACCAAATCATGGATTGGTGGTGTTGAGTATTATCAGGATATGCTGCGTGTAAACTTCGGTTATGAGACCAACCTTAAGGATCTGGCTCGTGAGGCTTACGAGAAGACCAGAGTCGACGCTGTAGAGGTTCCCGGTAAGTACTTTGAGGTTTGGGGTAAATATCCCGACGGTACCTGGGAGCTTACAGATATAGCTTCTGCAGAGTATCAGGGTGACGGTTACATGTACATGTTCACCGATACATATATCGATGGTAACGGTGAGGAGAAGCATCTTTCATTCGAGGATTATGACACAGTTCTTGTCACATTTACCAACCCTGCAGAGAAGGAGATCCAGTTGAAGTATACCGGTGACCTGTTCCCCAGGGCAAATGATGTTGAGTGGATCAAGGCCGGTAAGCTTGTTCCTAACTTCTACAATGAGGTAGCCCAGCTTAACCCGTATGCATTCCAGGGCGTTTATTCAATGAGCAACAGACCTCCTGTATGCCAGAGCGAGCAGTATGAGGACGGTTCATTCGGACTTGACGGTACAATCCGTCAGTTCAAGTTCCAGTTCTCAAGCGAGATGGAGATTGATAATCCTGCCAACGTTGAGACACGTAAGAAGTGTGTTGTATATGTCGGTGAGGAGATTTGGGATCGTGCTTGGGATAAGAACACCAAGACCCTTACTCTTACTCGTCCGGCAAAGTACACAACTCCTCTGAAGGGTGATGTCGAGGTTGAGATCAACAACCTTTATATGCCTAACACAGACCGTAAGGGTGATGATGTAATCATGCACTACAACTTCGGAGAAATCAACAGAGACCTCTCAACCGTATCATTCGGTGATGCAGTCTGGGATGCTAAGTTCTATGATGAGACAGTTAACCCGAACGATGCCGGTACCGCTACCAAGCCTCTGTCACCTAACGGTACAGCTATTTGGTGGAATAAGGAAAGCGGTTGGTCTCGTCAACGTACATTCCAGGTTCTGGATGGTACGACTGAGCTTAATGCTGCCCGTCTGTATCGCTACGCAGATTCAACTCTGACTAACTTGAGAGCTTTGGCAATCTGCCCGCGTAACGACGCTAGCGTTCCTGCAAAGTTCTATCTTGGCTATAGTGCAGGATTTGATATCAACCTGACTGCAGGTAACTATGTACTTAAGTATAAGGCTCAGCCTATTAACAAGCTGTTCGGCTTCAAAGTTTATGTTTATCCTTGGGTAGAGGATCCTCGTACAGTTGGAGACGGCGACAAGCTTCTTGTTGCTGAGCACAACAACTTTGACAGATACTTTGTTGAGGCTCTGATGAAGAATGCTGATAACAATGTTGATACTATCCTGATAAATGAGTTCAACGATGGCTTCCAGGTTGCGAAGGGAGGCAAGTACCTCATTGAGATTCATGTAAATCCTGCTAGCAACGGTGATACCGGATATCCTTCAATGTTGTTCAGCAACTTTGAGCTCTTCAACTCACCTGTAAGCTTTGGTCCTATCGCTGATCTGAACAATGCCGTTGCTGCTGCTCAGAAGAAGGCTGCCGAGGTAACTGACGCTAAGTATGCAGGTGCAGCTTTGACAGTTCTGAATACATTGATCGAGAAATATAAGGTTGACGGTACATTTACCAGCCAGAAACCTTCAGATTGGAAGGCAGGTACCAAGTCTCTTAACGATGCTGTAGGCACAATGCAGCTCCGTAAGGATACAGTTGACCTGCTTGTCAAGAAGGCAGAAGATGTTGCCAAGAAGCTCACTGATGTAGCTGTTGACAATGCTAACTGGGCAAATCTCATTGATTACAAGGCACTGCAGACTTCAAAGACCACATTTGATTCATATCCTTATTCAAGCAAGAGCAATGCTGACATCACCGCATTCATCAAGACAATGGATGACCAGATGAAGGCTCTTGACAAGCGTGTTAAGGACACCAAGCAGTTCAATGTCGAGTTGGCAAAGGCTAAGAAGTTGATTGATGCTAAGGAACTCACAAGCATTAAGGAGTATGGTGATCTTAAGGATGTTTACGATGACAAGTCTGGTATTGACACTATCGCTGTAACTGATGAGGTTCTTACCGCTGCTCTCAATCTTGTTGCTGAGGCTGCTACAGCTTACGGCTACGGTGTCGGTATTTACAGCATTGGTACACGTGGAATCAAGGCTCTTGATGCATTGGCAACCAAACTTAATACAGGCATTAAGGATTCAGCTGTTGTGAAAGAACGTTTTGATGCTCTGGCAACAGACGATGATTATCTTGCTGCTATTTACAAGGCTGCTATCAAGGCTGCAATCTATGAGAATGCTGCTTCAATCACCGAGGAGGATCTGACTCCGTTCATCAAGAACTACTATCTCTATGCTACTCCTATCATCGAAAATCCTGATGGAAATGATGAAAACGGAAGTAAGGTAAAGGATAGCGGTTATGGTACTAAGGCTATCTCTAATGCAAAACATAACAAGGCTGGTTCAAATGTTTATGTATTTGAGCATGCTTGGAACAGCAATAGAGTATATTGCCTGTACAAGGATGGAGCTTATGATAATGTATTCCCGGGTTGGTCCGTTGATCATAACGGCGGAAGCGGAAACCAGTATGTAGCTCCTGATTCAATCGGCAAGCAGACTAACCTTAAGGATGAGGTTCCTGTATACGATGGTGCTATTTCACTTGACTGGGGTTCACAGGTTTATCTGACACAGTATGTAATCGGTCTGCCGGCTGGTGAGTATGAACTTGGTGTTGATGCTAGGAACACTCATAACGCTAGTGAGATGAATAATAGTGGTGAACTTACTTTGAAGGTTCGTGCCGGTGGTAGAGATGATAAGGAAGTATCAACCAAGTTCGACTTCGGTTATATCTCTCCTAAGGAATTCTATGTTCCTAATGATACAGTTCCGGGTAAGATTGATACAATTTCCAACACTGCAAACTGCGACAGTACTGCATTCAGAACAATCAAGTTCACATTACCTGAAAGTGTAAATGAGGCAATTAAGATTACCGCTCAGGCTAAGACTGGTAACGGTAATGGACAGTTGGATAACTTCCAGTTGAAGTTCAAGCCGCTTGCTTCTTACTCAGATTCTCTGATCGCTGCCGCTAAGGCTGATGTTGCTAGAGTAATCACTGTAGTTGACTTTACAAAGGCTCAGAAGGCTGCCAACGTTGAGTTCTATACTCTGAGTGGCCTGAAGGTTGATGGTATCAAGCCTGGTCAGATCCTGATCCGCAAGACCACAAATGCCAACGGTAAGGTTGCAGTTGATAAGGTTCTTCTTAAGTAATTAAGTAAACCCAATCTATAATGAATCGGCGGAGAGCATACGGCTCCCCGCCGATTCTCTTTTTATCACTTTTTTGCTCTGTGGGTTATGCGGTTTAATCAAAAGAGGGTATCTTTATACTCGCTTACCAAATATGTATATTATTAACCTCATTATAATCAACAGATGAAAGCAAGATTTACAATTCTGGCAGCATTGATGCTGGCCGGCATTGCCGCTCAGGCACAGAATCCTATTATCCGCGATCAGTTCTCGGCCGATCCTTCGGCTCTCGTAGTGGGTGACCGCGTCTATGTATTCCCTTCACATGATATCAAGGCTCCGGCAGAGTATGCACGTAAAGACTGGTTCTGCATGGCAGACTATCATGTGTTCTCATCGGCCAATCTTACTGATTGGACTGACCATGGTATGATTGTTGACCAGTGGAGTGCTCCCTGGGTAAACGAGAAGGGTTACTCTATGTGGGCTCCTGACTGTAAGCAGAACCCCACCAACGGCAAGTATTATTTCTTCTTCCCGGCAGGTGCCAAACCACAGCCCAGCGCAAACGGACGCCGTGGTATGGGCGGTAACCGTGTAGGTATATGCACTTCAGATTATCCCGAAGGCCCGTACACACCAGAGGCTACTCCTATTGAGGGCGTAGGTGGTATTGATCCATGTATCTTTGTTGATGATGACGGTCAGGGCTATCTGGTTATGCCTGGTATCACCATCACAAAACTTGCTCCTGACTGGAAATCAGTTTCAACCGATCCTGCTGACCGTCATCGCGTTGAGGGAGTTCCCACTAAGGGTCTTGTTGAGGGTCCGTACCTGTACAAGCACGGTGGTAAGTACTATATGACTTTCCCGTGGGCACGTGACGTTGAGGAGGTTCTGGCTTACTGTGTTGCAGACAACATCTTTGGTCCTTATGAGTTCAAGGGCGTATTCTTTGAGGAGCATGCCAACAAGTGCTGGACCAACCACCATTCAATCATTGAATTCAAGGGTCAGACCTATCTGTTCTACCATCACAATGAGTACTCACCTGAATTTGACAAGAACCGTTCTGTCTGCGCTGACAGTATCTTCTTTGATGACGAGAAGGGTGAGATCAAGATGGTTAAGCCCACCCTGCGCGGTATTGGCGTAACCCAGTCAAATACTCAGATTCAGCTTGACCGCTACACCGCACTAAGCGCAAGCGGTGACTCAATTGCTTACCTGGAGCCCAGCAACTATTTTGCAGGTTGGAAGACCGTCTTCTATGAGAAGGGCGCATGGGCCAAGTACAACACCGTAGAGTTCAAGAAGGCTCCCAAGAAGGTTACAGTTAAGGTTGTCGCTCCGTCAGCAGGTAAGCTTGAGATTATGCAGGATGATAAGGTTATCGCAACCGTTGATATTCCCGCAGACCGCCAGCTTGTAACAGTTGACGCTCCTGTAAAGGGTGCAGCCAAGGGTATCCATCACCTCAAGGTAAGGATGGCTACCGAGGGTAAGATCCAGGTTGACTGGCTTACTTTCAATTGATCCTGTAATTACAGATATGTGACATGAAAGCAAGGACTATATTTGCTATAACACTGACCATGCTCGTAGGGGCATGGTCAGGTTGTTCTGCTAAGGATAAGACCACTGAGTGTGTGAACCCTCTTACATACACTGATATTCCGGATAATGACTGGATTCGCGTAGGCGATGACTACTATATGGTAAGCACTACCATGTATTTCTGCCCGGGTGCTCCTATCATGCACTCCAAGGATCTGGTTCATTGGGAGCTTGTGAGCTACGTGTATGACTATCTTGAGGATGACGATGTATATAACCTGCGTAACGGCCGTAACGCATATGGAAAGGGCCAGTGGGCTACGTCACTGCGTTATGTTGACGGTACATTCTATGCTTTGTTTATTGCCAATGACCAGAACAAGACATACATATACAAGACCAAGGATATCCGCAAGAGTAATTGGGAGCGTTCGGTGATTGACCGCCCGTTCCATGATGCAAGCATGCTTTTTGAGGGTGGTCATGTGTATGTGGTATGGGGTAACGGTGAACTGCGTATCATTGAGCTTGAGCCGGATGGATCGGCCATTAAAGCCGGTGCCGAGGAGAAGATTCTGATTGACTCTCCGCGTCAGGGATTCAACCTGCGTGCCGAGGGCGCCCATATCTATCATATAGGTGATTATTACTATATCCTGGAGATTGACTGGCCAAGCGGCGGCGTACGTACCGAGACGGCATGGCGTTCAAAGGATCTTTTTGGTCCGTATGAGCGTAAGGTCATACTGAGCGGTGCGTTTGACGGCCGTGGTGACGGCGTGGCTCAGGGTGGTATCATTGAAACCCAGAACGGCGATTGGTATGCAATCATGTTCCAGGACCATGGTGCAGTGGGACGTATTCCTACTCTGCAGCCCATGAAATGGGAGGATGGATGGCCTATACTCGGTGATGAAACCGTTCCTGTAAAGCAGTTTACGGTTAATCTGCCCGAGAGCGGCAAGAACCGTACATGGGATAATGATGAGTTCAGCTACAAGAAGAATGAGCTTGACCTGGTATGGCAGTGGAACCATAAGCCTGATAATGCAGCTTGGTCTGTTACCGAACGCAAGGGCTGGTTGCGTCTTAAGACCGGTCAGGTGGCAACTAACGTAATGAACGCTCGCAATACTCTTACTCAGCGTACGGTAGGCCCCCGCTGTTACAGTGAGGTGCTGATGGATGCATCGGGCATGAAGCCTGGCGACAGAGCCGGAATAATTGCCTTCCAGAGCAATTACTGCACCATAGGTGTAGAAGTGGCCAGTGACGGATCAAAGAGCCTTGTGGCGATGACACACCGCAATATGGGCCGTCGTCGCGGACCGCAGCAGGCGGGAGCCGAACAGCCTAACCCCGATACAGAGGCATTGCGCATTCCGCTTGCCCGGGATAAGGTCTGGCTCAAGATAAAGTATGTGTTTACTCCGCAACAGGATGGTGAGCGTGCCGACCAGGCGTTCATGAGTTACTCGCTTGACGGAAAGAACTGGACAGATGTGGATGCAACTTTGCAGATGTCATTCAGTCTGGATTATTTTACCGGTTACCGCACGGGTCTGTACAGTTTCTGTACAGAGCAAGCGGGTGGTTATGCAGACTTTGATTATTTCCATCAGGCAGCGTATTGATGGTAAAAAATCAATAATAATTTAACTTCGGCACTGTATATTTATATTAAGGATGAAACGTGATCAGAGTGACATAGTGAACAACCAGGGATCTCTATCAGTGAGCGATGAATCCATTGCCCGTTTGCTATGTGATGACAATCATGTAGAGGAGGCCGTACGCCTCATCATGAAGAAATACGGAGAGCCGTTATACTGGCACATTCGCCGAATGGTGGTGGCCCATGATGATGCGGAGGACTGTCTTCAGGAGACTATGATAAACGTGTACAAGTACAGGAGCACCTACTCCAACGAGTATCCGCTTTCATCATGGCTCTACAAGATAGCAACCAATGAGAGTCTCAAACTGCTCAAGAACCGTTCCGGTTTTACCTTGTCGGTTGATGACCTGGGCGATTCACTTAAGGACAGCGTGCGTGAGGAGGCTGCTCCGGATGCCGATGAGACTCTGATTCTTCTCCAGGAGGCAATTGCACTCCTGCCGGCCAAGCAGAAGATGGTGTTTAACCTGCGTTACTATGATGACAAGAGTTACGAGGAGATACACCAGATAGTTGGAGACAGCGTAAATACGCTCAAGACCAATTATCATTACGCAGTACAGAAGATAAAGGATTATATATTAGAACATCAGTTATGAAAGATTTTGATCTGGAAGGACTTGGCAGAGAAATGCCGTACAAGATGCCCGAGCATTTCCTGGATGACATGACAGAACGTGTCGTGGCCCAGATTGCCAAGCAGCAGCACAAGCAGCACAGAGAGCGCAGAATAATCGCTCTGTTTGCAAGTGCGGCAAGCGTTGCAGCAGTTGCTCTGCTGTTCCTGCACCCGTTTGGCGGCAGGCTTGACATACCCAGCTACGAGAGCATTTCACAGTGTGCAAGCGTGGATGAGGTTCTGCAGAATATGACTGCCGAGGAACTTGGCGTCTATTCAATGATGAGTAACTACTACGGCAATTGATTATGAAGAAACGCTGGACAGCATTGTTGATTCTTGCCGGCTTGTTGCTTTCCCAACCCATTGTGGCACAGGAGAGGGATGAGCAGATGATCAATGCGTCCCTGCGCTTCATAAAGGAGAATGCCAACCTTACCAAGAAGGAATACGAGAAGTTTGCCAAGATTTACATTGAGTACAATGAGCAGTTGGCTAAACTTAACCGTGAACTCAAGCCTGAGTCACGTGACTACATGAAGCGTTGGCAGACCATCAATGATGACTACATGCAGAAACTGAACAAGGCTCTGCCGGACTCTACCCGTCAGAAGGTGGGTGTAGCCCAGTGGGAACTTGGTCAGAAGGTTTGGGGACAAAGGTCAGAACAGAACCGTCATACTGCCGAGCGTCAGTTCCAGATGATGGGTGAGTGGAACCGTATGAATCCCCAGTTCATGATGCAGCCCCATATGTTTGATTTCCAGCGTCACCGCCAGCGTGAATTCCTGCAGGCCGATGAACAGCAACAGCAGTGGTGGGAGAACTATTGGCGCAACTGGGGACAGCCTGATACGGCAATGATTCGTCGTATGCAGGAGAACCGCCAGCGCTATCAGGAGCGTGACAGCATCTGGCAGCAGCGTCGTCAGCAGTTTGCTCCGCAGGGGCAGCAGTTCCCTCAAGGACAGTTCGGTCCTCAGGGACAGTTCCCACAGCCGGGACAGAATCAGTTTGGCCCCGGATTCGGTAATCCGGGCTTTGGCGGCGGTCCTCAGTACGGACCGGGATTCAATCCGCAACGTAATCAATAATCTTTTAAACTGATAAAAAATAATAGGAGCAGATTTCTGCTCCTATTATTTTTATCAAGTCAGAGGATTAGTGTCTGTCCTCGTTATTCTCATAGACGCTCTTGGGAACAACCTCTATGAAGCTGAAGGGGTTAACGCCTGTACCACCGCTGTAGACCTGACGGATACGGATCCAGTAGTCTGTGCTGGCTCTCATATACTCGTTGGCAATAATCTTGCGGTAGCAGTTCTTATCGGCACGAAGAGCACTGCTTGTGCCGTATGAGTCCATAGCCTTCATATAACCACGGTTACGCATACCACGGTCATTGATTTCTATCAACTCCTCATCATTGTCAAGGTCACTGTCTGATATCCAACCTATACGACCATCACTTCCGTCAATTCGCAGGTCAACAGGAATGCCCTCCGGATTCCAAGTCCAGTTACGCCAGTTGAGTGATCTGTCTGCGGGGTCAGTCTGATGGAAGTAGTACTGCACAATACCACGGTCTGCAACGTTTGTACCCTTCATGGCGTTGTTCCATATACGGATCTCATAGTTACCGTCTGATGGTACAGGAGGCAGCTTGAAGGCTATGTCATAGCTCTTCATAACTGTCATTTCATCACCATTGAATGTGCCGAATGATGCGTCACGATAGCGTACATAGAACTCAGTCTGCTCATCAACCCACTCAAAGTTTGTGCAATAACCCGGAAGGTATTTGTATGTGATACGCTTGTCGACACGCAGACGTCCGCGTCCGCCACTGTTGATGAAATCTGGTGACAGGGTGCAGGTCATGATTCTCATTCTGCACTGAAGGGCTGTATTACGTGTGAAATCATCGTACAGCAACAGTTTCTCTACATAGTGGTACTCACCGTTCTTGCAGATTTTGGTGTATCCCTTATACTCGCCCTTCTGTCCGTCAATAATCTTGATACCCGGAGTTACAAGGTTGTTGTTCTTGGTTGTTCCTTTACGGTTGATGAAGATACCTATGCGGTTCTTCAGCTCATTTCCCTTATAAGGAGAACTGATACGCATTACTGAATGGGGCATCAAGGTCTCAAAGAAGTCCTCGATATCCAGTGACTGCGGATCCTTGTGGTTCTTAACGATGTCCTCCTGGCTGGTATTGAACTGGTCATATGACAGCCAGCAGGGAAGGATGTGATATGACAGAAGCTTATTGAGTGAGCTGTTTCTGTCAACATCGTCCAGATCGGCACCTTCGGGATAAACAGTCTTTGCGTATTCACGGAGTTCAGCCACGTTGTGAATATTGTAATCGGCAGCCAATACGGAGTCTGTTACAACGAATACAGTGAACTTGAACTCACGCTTCTCAGGTATCACTTCATAGTCAGTCTCGTATGAGGTGCTGTGTGTGACTCCCTTTCCTGCGTTAATGGCAGCCATGGTGTACTCGTATGGGATTTCGGGATAGTCGTCATCCCAATATTTGCGGAGAGTATCCCTGAGGTGGGTCTCAAATAATGCAGCAGTAAAGATACTGATATTGGGGTTCAGAGACATCAGCTCAGGCAAGAAGTCATTGGATGACTGGATAACCCTGTCAATGGTATGTACAACACCATTCTGTACGGTATCATCGGCATTTTCGATGACGGACTGCTGGTTCAGCAGATATTTCAGAATGACTGTTGTTGAGTCACTGCCATCGGCTGCTTTAAGTATCTCTCCATTCTCCATTACTGGGATGGTGTCGGCAAAACATGTATACGACATGTAGCGGTCAAGCATATTGGGATGCTCCAGCACGCCTGATCCGAAAAGGTCTGTGGCAAACATCGAATTGTCGAAGATGTGTGTACGGGCTATTGTATCACAGAGCTTGCGGTTCTGAAGTACGGTCTCAAGGCTCTGGAATACGGCGCGTACGGAGTCTGTGGTAGCGTCTTCACGTCTCTGCTTGAAATAGGCCTCCATGGCTTCATTATCCGGAGCAAAGCAGGTGTAGGTACCGTAGGTTCTCATCTGTCCCCACAATTCTGCCTTTTGCAGGATAGCGATGAAATAAGAGTAGTCACCATGGCTCTGAACTCTTCCGTCAAGCCAATCAGCTACGGTCTCGCCGTTGTTCACATAATAAGTGCCTGGGTGCTGCTCGCTCCAGATATCGGTGCAGGATACTCCAAGTCCGATGAATGCGGCGGCGGCAACGGCCAGTACTGACTTTCTGAATAGTCTCTTGTTGATTTCCATATCTTTGGTTATTAATTATTTAGTTCTTATTAGGTTCAATCTGCGCTCCCTCTCGTAGGCATACGCGCGCGATTTAACGCGTAAAGATAAAAAGAATTTCAGAAAGCTCTGCTATATGGAAGAGGAATTTTTATAAAAAAACATCCCGGCCCATTGGATTTGGGTCGGGATGCTCTGTAAAGGTGTTGTTTTTTTTACCAGTTCATGCGGTAGTTGCCGCTCAGGTGGAGCAGAGCGAACAGATAGATCAAACCGTCATAATATACGTCATAGTAGCCGTCCTCATAGGGCTTGTGCTCCAGAGAGAACATATGACGTACCAGTTCCTGATTGTACTCGCTGTCACACATGAGGGCTGTGGTGGCCATTGTGCCTACAAAGCCTATTGAGTGACGCAGGTTGCCACGCCAGCGGCCTCCGCCCATGAGGAAACGGGGAGCGTCGCCGTTAAGGGCAAACTGATCGGGGAACTCGGTGATACCGTAGCGGCCCAGAATGGCATTCTGGAAACGGGTTGCATAGTCTGTCTGCCAATCGGCATCCTTGTGGTACCATGTAAAGTCCATTGCTATGTTCATAGGCACGCGCCATGAGTCGTAGTGGAACTCGCTGCCGCGGTTGGGAGTACCGTCAAACTGGCTCTGGTCGGGGTTGATACCGGTAACGGGATCTGTTGCGCGGTGCAGATAAGCACGTGCGCTGTCGGCCAGCTCACGGTAGATTGCCTCGCGGCCATCCTGTGCGGTCTCGGCCCAGATCTCATAGAATGCGGGCAGGTGGTATGAAGGATCGGTCCATTCGTTGGAACGGGTGTCGGGGCAGAAGTTGATGAGCTTCTTGTCCATGTTGATGATGTTGGTTACACTACCTGTACCGTCCTTTGAGAAGAGGTCGTTGAGGAGCTCCTGTGCCTCGGCCAGGTAGTTGAATTCCTCAAATGTACCCCAGCGGCGTGATGCAAGCAGCAGGGTTGTTACATAGTAGAGCTCACCGTCACTGGCAGAGCCCTGTGATGTGCGGCGGCCGTCGGTACGGCATGACCATGCAAAGAGGCCGTGTGAGGGACCATCCTCGTTATGACGCATGTAGTGCTTTGACCAGCGCCAGATACGGTTGAACATCTCGGGTTTGTCCATCTGTACGGCAATCATCATTGCGTATGACTGACCTTCGGTACGGACATCGTTATTCTTAACGTCAGAGATGTAACCCATGGGTACCATCTTGCCGTCAACCTCAACGTCTACGTCCTTGTATGCGGCGCCTTCCTCTTCAAATATGATTGAATAGATGTTGCTGATCTTGGCGTCAATCTCGGCCTGGCTGAATCCCAGTTCCTTGAGATAGTTGCGGTACTTGCCGGTCTCGGCGTATCCTTTCTTGGCGGGTGCCGGCTTGGATGCACTCTTGGTCGATGAACATGAGGCTAAGCCCAGCAACAGGCAGAGGGCAGCCATGAAGATTGTGGTTGTCTTGTTTGTTCTCATTTTGTTAAGTAATTGGCTATGTTATTGTTGTATGTATGATTTCCAGCGCTGGTAGGCCTCGTCATATGCGGGCATATCGGAAGCCTTGGGCTCAATGACGCGGATCTTCTGCAGTGATGCGAATGCCTCGTTGTGGTCATTGTAGATGTGGGCTCCCATACCTGCACCCTTGGCTGCACCGATTGAGCCGTCAGTATCGTAAAGCTCGATGGTGGCACCGGTAACACCGGCCAGTGTGTCACGGAACAGCGGGCTGAGAAACATGTTGGCGTTGCCGGCATGGATCTTGTTTACGGGCATACCCATATCCTCCATGATCTCGATACCGTATTTGAATGAGAATACGATACCCTCCTGGGCTGCGCGCAGCAGATGTGAGCGGTTGTGGATGTTGAAGTTCACGCCGTTGAAGCTGCAGCCGCGCTCCTTGTTTTCAAGTACACGCTCGGCACCGTTTCCGAAAGGCAGAACTGATACGCCGCCTGCACCGATGGGTGCCTGGGCAGCCAGGTCATTCATCTCGGCATAACCGATGCCCTCGGGTACGATGTTGCGCTTCATCCATGCATTAAGGATACCTGTGCCGTTGATGCAGAGCAGTATTCCCAGACGGTTGAATCCGGTCTTGTGGTTTACGTGTGCGAATGTGTTGACTCTTGACTTGGGATCGTAGCTGATCTCTCCGTTTACACCGTATACGACACCTGATGTACCTGCGGTCGATGCAATTTCACCGGGCTCGAATACGTTCAGTGAAAGGGCGTTGTTGGGCTGGTCACCGGCGCGGTAGGTTACGGGTGTGCCCTCGGCCAGGCCAAGTTCCTTGGCAGCGGCAGCGGTCAGTTTGCCCTGCTCGGCGAAGGTAGGAACGATCTTGGGTATGAATGAACGCGGAATGCCGTAGTAGTCAAGCAGGAAGCCGGCTACATCGCCTGTCTGGAAATCCCAGAACATACCCTCTGACAGTCCTGAAATGGTGGTTGCAATCTCACCGGTCAGACGCATAGCGATATAGTCGCCGGGGAGCATGATCTTGTCGATTTTATCAAATATCTTGGGTTCGTTCTGCTTTACCCACGACAGCTTTGAAGCGGTAAAGTTACCGGGGGTGTTGAGCAGGTGAGTCAGGCACTGTGAGCGGCCCAGCTCCTGGAATGCGTTCTCACCGATGCCGACGGCACGTGAGTCACACCAGATGATTGCGGGACGCAACACCTTCTGGTTCTTGTCTACGCAAACCAGTCCGTGCATCTGATAGGAGATACCGATTGCCTTGATGTCCTTAACGTCTACCCTGCACTGTGACATTACATCGGCTGTGGCGGCTTTGAGATATGACCACCAGTCATCGGGGTTCTGCTCAGCCCAGCCGGGGTTGACTGCTTTGATGGGTGCTTCACTCTTTGGGGCGAACGCGGTTGCCACGCAACTGCCGTTCCGGGCATCTACAAGACTGCACTTCACTGAAGAGCTGCCTATGTCATAACCTAACAGATACATACTTTTTCCTTATAATTGATTGTAATTTTCCTTGTTTACCATTAAGGCTAACAAAGGTAGTGAAAAGTACTGGAATGAGCACAATTGGGGCTATTCTTTTTGGGTGTTGCGCGGACGTTTTGACATGTTTTCCGCGAGGGAACGTATTCTCGTAGCCCAAGCGTCCAAGAATACGCCCGTACCTGCGTTAACAGCGGACGCTCCGGCAGGGAACCCGCGTGATAGCGTATTCTCTTGGTCGGAGCGTCCGGCGGAAAGAGCGTTTTTGTGCAAGACATACCGTGAGTTACGCCAAAAATGAGTACTTTTGACACCTATATTAAATGTTACTTACCAGATTCCGACTATGAAGAAAACTTTGCTTTTTACAGTTGTGACCCTGATTTCGCTTTCATGTACGTCACAGACCGACACTGACCTTAAACTGTGGTACGATGCTCCCGCACGCCAGTGGACCGATGCCCTCCCGTTGGGAAACGGCCGTCTTGGTGCGATGATATTCGGCACTCCAGCCCAGGAGCGTATCCAGATAAACGAGGAGACTATCTGGGGCGGAGGTCCCCACAACAACGTCAACTACGACGCCAAGGACGGACTTGAGCAGATCCGCACAGCCCTTTGGGAGGGCCGAAGGTCCGATGCACAGGCACTTTGCGATGAGTACATTTCGTCCAAGAGCGCTCACGGCATGCCTTACCAGACTGCCGGTTCGCTGATGCTGGATTTTGACGGAATCACCGATTTCACCGATTATTACAGGGAACTTGACATAGAGAAAGCGGTAGCTCTGACACGCTTCAAGGCCAACGGCGTTGAATATATCCGTGAGAGTTTCGTGTCGTTCGCAGACCAACTGATAATAATGCGCATTACCGCCTCAAAGAAAGGGTCAGTCTCTTTCAAGGCACGCTATGACCTTCCCTATCGTGATGACCGCATACAGGACAGGAGTTCAGGGTTGATGGAAGGCGGCAAAGCCGGCATAATGTTTTTGAC
Organism: Bacteroidaceae bacterium; assembly: GCA_024398635.1. Classification (GTDB taxonomy): domain Bacteria; phylum Bacteroidota; class Bacteroidia; order Bacteroidales; family Bacteroidaceae; genus Colenecus. The sequence continues at coordinate 35,122 of JAKSIV010000002.1, forward strand.
CTGCAAGGGCGATGACCATGAAGGCATAGAGGGAAAGATCCTCTTTACCGACTTCACCCTGATACAGGCAGAGGGTGGTCTGGTTACATCCGGTGACGGAAACATAGGCGTTGCCGGTGCCGATGCCGTAACCATCTACATCTCCATAGGAACCAACTTCGTCAACTACCAGGACGTAAGCGGGGATAACATGAAGAAGGCCAGCGAACCCATCGGGAAATACCTTGACAACAGGGACAGCGACAGATATGAAAAGGCGCTTGCCTCACATATAGAGGAGTATCAGAAGCAGTTCGGCACCGTAACTCTTGATCTGGGTACAAACGATCAGGCCAAACTGCCTACAGATCAGCGTGTAGCCCAGTTTGCATCAACTTTTGATCCGCAGCTGGTAACACTGTACTTCCAGTTCGGACGTTATCTGCTCATATGCTGCTCGCAGCCGGGCGGACAGGCCGCAAACCTGCAGGGAATATGGAACGAGAGCCGTCAGGCCCCCTGGGACGGTAAGTATACCACCAACATCAATGTCGAGATGAACTACTGGCCCGCATTCGTATGCGGCATTGAGCAAACGTTTGATCCTTTCCTGCAGCTGGTTAAGGATTGTGCCGAGCATGGAGAGGAGACTGCCGCCATGTACGGCTGCCGAGGCTGGACATTACACCATAATACCGATATCTGGCGCTCCACAGGAGCTGTTGACGGGGCATATAACGGCATGTGGCCCACCGGTGCCGCATGGTTCTGCTCACAGATCTGGGACGGCTATCTTTTCAATCAGGATCGCAAGTATCTTGAGGAGATTTATCCCATCATGAAGAGCGCCTGCGAGTTCTTCATCGATTTCCTCGTCGAGGAACCCGTATCGGGCAACAAATACTTAGTGGTTGCACCCTCATATTCACCTGAGAACGCACCTCATGTACAGGATGTACTGGGCAAGGGCAACATCACAACGGTGTTCGGCGCCACAATGGACAACCAGATGATGGCCGACCTGTTTGGCAACACCATCGAGGCAGCTGCCCTGATGGGTGAGAAAGGAGCCTTTGTAGATACTCTCAAGAACATAAAGAGCCGTCTGGCTCCCATGAAGGTAGGCAGCTGGGGACAGCTCCAGGAGTGGTTCGAGGATTGGGATGATCCCAAGGACAACCACCGTCACGTATCACATCTGTGGGGAATGTATCCCGGACATCAGATTACGGCCGATACTCCCGAACTCTTCCAGGCCGTACGTACCAGTCTTGAGGCACGCGGAGACGAGTCAACCGGCTGGTCAATGGGCTGGAAGGTGTGCCTGTGGGCACGTCTGCTTGACGGCAACCACGCATACAAACTCATTCAGGACCAGATCAAACCTGCCGGCGGACGCGGATTCGGCGGACGCGGCGGCACATACAACAACCTGTTCGATGCCCACCCGCCATTCCAGATTGACGGTAACTTTGGCTGCACCGCCGGTATAGCCGAGATGCTGGTGCAGAGCCACACCGGTAAGGTTGTGCTCCTGCCTGCTCTGCCCGATGTATGGAAGGACGGCACAGTGAAAGGTCTGCAGTGTCGCGGCGGATTCGTTTTGGAGGAGTTGACCTGGAAGAACGGCAAGCCCGCAACCGTCAAGGTACGCTCTACAGTAGGAGGAAAGCTGAATATAAGCTGGAACGGCAATGACAAGAGTATCAAAACCAAGTCCGGCAAGACTTACACGATCAAATTCTGAAAAAAGTACAATTGGGGTCTGTCCCCAATTGTATCATTTTTGACAATACCTAAACAATAAACAATGAAAATCAAATCTTTAATGTTGCAGGCCCTCGTAGTCAGCCTGCTTCCGTTGAGCGCAAACGCTCAGAAAAACGTTTCAATCGATTGGTACGGATTCGTAGCCGCACAGTCATGGATAAACACGCATGAGAGTGCTGCCGGTGCCGAAGGGTTCCTTTATCTCTATCCTACAGACCGCGTCGAGAATGCGGCCGATCAGCATGACGAGAGAGCAATTGCGCAGGGATCATGGTTCGGAACAATGGCCCGTCTGGGATTTGTCCTGAAAGGCCCTGAAATCTTCGGTGCAGCTTCACGCGCAAAGGCAGAGCTTGAGTTCTCAGGTCACAGCGCTCCCGGCAGCGTCCTTTACCGTCACGCTTTCATGGCTTTGGATTGGGAAAACAGCACTCTCACCCTCGGTCAGACCTGGCACCCCATGAATGACCTCTTCCCCAGCACCGTGGGTATTGCCATCGGCTCACCTTTCAACGCCCTCAACCGCAGCCCGCAGTTGCGTTATGAATACTTCCTGGGTAACGACAAGAACATCAAGCTGATGGGTGCTGCCATATTCCAGGCTGCTAACGCATCATTCGGCCCTACCGGCAAATCATACAACTATGCCCGCAAGTCAATGGTACCCATGCTGTATGCCGGAGTTGATTTCACCTTGGGTGACTTCAAGGTAGGCGGCGGACTTGAGTATCAGCACATATCTCCCTACGTTGACATTGCAGACAACAACAAGAAATACTATCTGAACGGTCTTTGCGGAATGCTTCAGGCACAGTACGCTCATGAGAAACTCTCCGTCAAGGCCAAGACCCTGATAGGCCAGAATATGTCACATCTGGGTATCTGCTCAGGTTACGGTTTGGTTGATCACCTTAACCCCGGCGAGATCCGCTTCGCACCTCTTGCCGCATCTTCATCATGGGCTCAGGTTCAGTGGGGCGGTGACCTCAAGTTCGGTCTTATGGGTGGTTACATGAGCAACTGGGGTGCCGGCAAGGACCTTGCAGTAATCTACGTAGCCGAGGGTGGCACGATCGACAACATGTGGCGCATTGCTCCCAACGTCCAGTACAACGTGGGCAATATGAATTTGGGCGTGGAGTATGAACTCACCACAGTGGCATACGGAACACCCCAGGCCAACGGAACGGTTTCAGACACACACAACGTAAGCAACAACCGCCTGCTCCTGTCCGTAATGTACGCCTTCTAAGAGCAGGGACATCCCATATTTGCCGGACGCTCCGACATGAGAATACGCTTGTACGCGGGTTCTTGGTCGGAGCGTCCTCTGTTCACGCAGGTGCGGGCGTATTCTTGGACGCTTGGGCTGAGAGAATACGTTCCCTCGCGGAAAACGTGTCGGAGCGTTCGCGGGCGTGCGCAGGTGCGGGCGTATTTTTTAAGGCGTGGGGCGGGGGATTCGGGGAGAAAGCTGTATCTTAGCAATTTGTATGAAGATAGGAGAGATAGATTTTGGGGAGAGGCCGGTGTTTCTGGCTCCGATGGAGGATGTGACTGATCCGGCGTTCCGTCTGCTGTGCAAGCGGTTCGGGGCTGATATGGTCTATACGGAGTTCGTGTCGAGCGATGCTCTGATACGCGAGGTGAACCGCACCATGCAGAAACTGACCATCAGTGATGAGGAGCGTCCTGTGGCTATTCAGATTTATGGCAAGGATACCGATGCTATGGTGGGTGCGGCCAAGATGGTCGAGGCTGCCGGGCCCGATGTGCTGGACCTGAACTTTGGCTGCCCGGTCAAGAAAGTGGCAGGCAAGGGAGGTGGTGCAGGTATGCTCCAGAATATCCCCAAGATGCTGGAGATAACCCGTGCGGTGGTTGATGCGGTCAAGATTCCGGTTACGGTAAAGACCCGTCTGGGCTGGAAAGACGAGAGCAAGATTATCGTTGAACTGGCCGAGCAGTTGCAGGACTGCGGCATCAAGGCACTGACCATTCATGGCCGTACCCGTGCCCAGATGTATACCGGACAGGCCGACTGGACGCTCATAGGCAAGGTAAAGGAGAATCCCCGCATGAAGATCCCTATCATAGGAAACGGCGATATCACTACTCCTGAGCGTGCCAAAGAGTGTTTTGACCGATACGGAGTGGATGCCATAATGATTGGACGCGGCAGTTTTGGACGTCCTTGGATTTTTGAGGAGGTCAAGCATTACCTTACCACGGGTGAGTTTTGGCAGGATCCCGGCTCCAAGTGGAAGATGGATGTGCTCAAGCAGGAGACTCTGGACAGCATTGCCCGCCTGGATGAGCGCCGTGGTATAGTGCATATTCGCCGTCATCTTGCCGCGAGTCCGCTGTTCAAGGGGCTGGAGGATTTCCGCCATACCCGTATTGAGATGCTCCGCGCCGAAACGGTGGATGAATTGTTCGCGATTATGGACCGCATTACAGAAAAATGGTTTGGAAATGAATAGAGAGGATTTTGAGATTATGTCACCGGTGGGCTCTTGGGAGAGCCTGGCCGCAGCGTTTCAGGCCGGAGCCGGATCGATCTACTTCGGTGTGGAGAAACTGAACATGCGTTCGCGCAGTGCCAGCCATTTTACACTCGATGACCTGCGTGAGATTGCCAGCCAGTGCGATGTACACGGAGTCAAGAGTTACCTTACCCTGAACACCGTGATGTACGGCGAGGATATTCCGCTGGTGCATGAGATCGTGGATGCCGCATTGAAGGCGGGGATATCGGCCATAATCGCGTGCGATATCGCCGTGATGACCTACTGCAACAAGGTGGGTATGGAGGTACATCTTTCAACCCAACTCAATATAAGTAACATTGAGGCTCTCAAATTCTACGCCCAGTTTGCCGATGTCGTGGTGCTGGCGCGTGAACTCAACCTTGACCAGGTGACAGAGATCCATAAGCAGATTCTGGAAAAGGATATACGCGGTCCTAAGGGTGAGCTGATTCGTATCGAGATGTTCTGCCATGGAGCACTTTGCATGGCCATAAGCGGTAAGTGCTACCTGAGTCTGAACGAGATGGGGGCCAGCGCCAACCGTGGTGCATGCATGCAACTGTGCCGCCGTGGATACATTGTGAAGGATCGTGAGACCGATATAGAACTGGCCATAGAGAACCAGTACATTATGTCGCCGAAGGACCTCAAGACAATACGCTTTATGGACCGTATGATTGAGGCGGGCGTACAGGTGTTCAAGATTGAGGGCCGTGCCCGCGGACCTGAATACGTACGCACAGTGACCGAGTGTTACAGCGAGGCAATCCAAGCTGTTTTGGATGGCGATTTCACCGATGAAAAGAAGGATAATTGGGATGAGCGTCTGGCTACGGTATTCAACCGCGGATTCTGGGACGGATACTATTTAGGTCAGCGTCTGGGTGAGTGGAACGATGTGTACGGATCACAGGCCACCGAGACCAAGGTCTATGTGGGCAAGTGTACCGACTGGTTCTCAAAGATCGAGGTTGCCGAGTTCAGCATCGAGGCCGCTCCCATCAGCGCCGGAGACAAACTGATGGTTACCGGCGCGACAACCGGCTGCATCACGTTCAACTTAGATGATCCGCGCGTGGACCTGAAGACGGTCGAGACAGTTCCGCAGGGAGTCCGGGTATCGTTCAAGACTCCGGAACGCGTGCGCCGCGGTGACAAACTATTCAAGATAATTCAAAAATAGTACAAAAGGGGTCTGTCCCCAATTGTATCATTTTATCAAAAATAATTATGAAAAAGTTACTGACCATTGCCTTGTCGCTGCTGGCTGTATCAGTCGGAGCGCAAAACGAGTATGAGATTACAGTAGAGAGCAGGCAGCCCAGTGGCATCATTGACGAGATGCTGTACGGACAGCTGTTTGAGCACATCTATTTCAGCGCCAACAACGGTGTCTGGCAGGAGTTGATTTACGGCCGTTCGTTCGAGCCCGAGCAGTATCCCGGAATTCCGCCGCGTGACGGTTATTTTGACGGCTGGTTCATGGATGATGACATGATCCTGCATTCACCCACCCGTTACGAGCAGCCTATCAACATCACTACCATCGAGTCCGATGACTACGAGATTACTATGGATTTGAACTGGCGTTCATACAAACTGGCACGCCGTTCGTGGAGCGGCGGACTGATGGATATACGTTTTGCATTCGGTCAAAAGGCCGATGGAAGCGCCTATTTTGCACGCATACACGACCCGTATTATGAGGGACGCACATTCACACCCGCACAGACCGAGTCACAGATAGCCGCAGCCAATGAGGCCAATGCCCGTGCCGCATTGCAGCAGCAGAGTTCCACCGCCGATTTCTCAATCTGCGCAATGGAGGTTCGTGAATCGCAGGGATTCGGAGGCCGTCCGGGCAGACGGATGAATATGCTTACTGCGTTGGCATCGGCTCCCGCAACAAAGGATCAGGTTAACGAGAATCAGGATTGGCACAAATTGCGCATAAGCCGCAAGGGTGCCGATGTTACCATGTATTTTGACGACAAGGAGGTTGTAAGGTACAGCGGTCTTGAACTGACCGGTAAGAACGACCTTGTTTTCTGGGTGAACTATACTGAGGCAACCTATCGTAATATCCTGGTTAAGACAGGTGAACAGACCGTTTTCAGCGGTACTCCCAAGGATGTGCAGATTCCGGAGGTGGCTCCTGAGTGGACTCCCGTTTGGACTACAGGTAAGGGCAAGTACCGTCTTGTAAAGGACGATGCCGTGAACATGCGCTACTCACAGGAGATTACGGCTGTAAAAACCGAATCCGGCATTTTGCAGGGACCGCAGAATATTATTGATGGTGAAAAATATGTTGGCTCCATATATGCTAAGGGCAAGGGTGAACTGATTGTGGGACTCCGTAGCAAAAACGGCGAGTTTGTAGCCCGCCAGTCACTTGGCAAGATAAAAAGCAAGGAGTGGAAGAAATATGAATTTACCCTGGAACCGCAGGTGAGTTGCGATGGTGACTTTGCAATAATGGTAAAGGGTGGAACGGTACAGGTGGATATGGTTACGATGTCTACCAAGACCGGTAAGGATCTGGGCGGTTTCCGTCCCGATATCCTGCAGGCTGTTAAGGAGCTGCATCCCACCTGCCTGCGCTGGCCGGGCGGCGGATATGTCGCTCAGTATGACTGGCAGTGGGGCATCGGCCCGCAGGAGAACCGTGAGCGCTGGGCACACTGGATGTGGATGGACTATGACCAGAACTGCTTTGGTACCGATGAGTTCATAAAGTTCTGCCGTGAGGTGAACTCGGAGCCCGTGATTGTTGTAAGCGTCAAGTTTGAGCGTCCGGCCGATGAATATGACCAGATTCTGCAGGATGCCCTGCACTGGCTGCGTTACTGCAATGCTCCCGCAACCGACGAGTGGGGCGCAAAGCGTGCCGCCAACGGACACCCCGAGCCCTACAACGTAAAATATTGGGAGATTGACAATGAGATGTGGGAGATGGGTATTGAGCGTTATGAGAAGTGCGTTCGTGATTTCAGCACCGAGATGCGCAAGATTGACCCGTCTATCAAGATAATCGCCTGCGGCGGATTCGGCGAGGACGAGCAGTTCATCAAACGCAGCGGCCAGTACTTTGACTACCTGAGCCTGCACCATTACGAGCAGCAGGGTGGTTATGCCACAGGTCCCGCACGTCTGGGTCAGCAGTATGACCGCTATGCCAAGATGATTGCCGAGGGTCCCAATCCCAATATCAAACTCTTTATCTCAGAGTGGAACCTGAACAGCATTGACTGGCGTACAGGCCTCTTTGCCGGCGGGTTCCTGAATATGTGCGAGGCCCGTGACGTGGTTGCCATGGGTGCAGCCGCCCTGTTCATACGCCGTACAGATGCTCCTGACTGGAACAACGCATTCATCAACTTTGACTATAAGGACCTGTTCAAGGCTCCCAACTGTCAGGTGACCGAACTCTGGTACAACCATTTCAGCAAGTACCGTCTGGCATACAGCGGTGAAACCGGCAATGTAAGCGTAAGCACAACCATGTCTGAGAACGGAGCCGATGTGATAGTCAAGGTAGTGAATCCAACCGATGAACCCGCTGCCCTGCGTATCAAAGGCGACTGGGACGGCGTATCATCGACAGAGTTTGAGTATTACGCTCCCGGCTCGCTCACCGTAGCCAACAGCATGGAGAACAAGAACGCCGTAGCTCTTCAGAAAGCTGCCGGAAAACTCGATGGAAACGACGTAATTCTATCCGTTCCCGCACTCTCGGCAGGAGTTCTGACCATAACCAAGAAATAATCGTTACATTTGTAATTCGGACTATAAAAACTTAGAGATATGAAGAGAATCTTTTTGATGCTGCTGGGCGCAGCGTTTGTATTGAGCGTAAGTGCTCAGGGTAAAGAGACATATACAAAGAACCGTACCGTTGAGGATGGCGGCACAGGTCCTTACAAGGCAATCATGGTTGAGGAGCCTACTCTTGAGGCACATACCATTTTCCGTCCGGAAGATCTGAGCAAGTTCGGAAAGAAGAACCCTCTGCCTATCCTGGTTTGGGGTAACGGAGCCTGCACCAACTCACCCTGGGAGCATCAGAATTTCCTGAGCGAGATAGCATCGCACGGATTTCTGGTAGTTGCCATAGGTTACTGGCCTGCCGAAGGTGAGCGCTACCGCGGAGCACAGTCCAAGACTGAACAGCAGATTGAAGGACTTGACTGGGCAATCGCTCAGAATGCCGATAAGAACAGCCCTTATTACAATAAGCTGGACGTTAAGAATATCGCTGCAGCAGGTATGTCATGCGGCGGTCTGCAGACTCTGGTCAATGCAGCTGACGAGCGTCTCAAGTGCATCATGATCTGCAACAGCGGATCGTTCATCGACCCGTCAGGCGCTGTTCCGGGTATGCCGATGCCTGAGAAGGAGGACCTCAAGAAGATTCATACTCCGGTAATGTATCTGCTGGGAGGCCCCACCGATATAGCATATGAGAACGGAATGGATGATTTCAAGCGTATTGACCATGTTCCGGCTGTTGCAGTGAACTATCCCGTAGGTCACGGCGGTACATACGGCCAGCCTCACGGAGGTGAGTTCTCCATTGCAGCTCTGGCTTGGCTTAAGTGGCAGCTCAAGGGCGATAAGGAGGCAGCAGCTATGCTTAAGGGCAGTCCCTGCGGTTTGGAATCACGTCCCGACTGGACTGTTGAGAAGAAAAAGATCGATTGATGAATATACTTGTGACAGGCGGTGCGGGCTTCATAGGCTCACACACCATTATTGAACTTTATAAGGCGGGACATACCGCCGTAGTAGTAGACAATCTGAGTAACTCCAACCCGGAGAGCCTGAGGCGTGTCTCAAAGATTCTGGGTGGAGTGGAGATTCCGTTCCATAAGGTCGATATACGCGACCGTAAGGGGCTGGACAAGGTGCTGGAGCAGTACAAATTTGATGCCTGCATTCACTTTGCCGGACTCAAGGCCGTGGGCGAATCGGTCTCAATGCCTATCGAGTATTATGAGAACAACATAAGCGGAACTCTTGTGCTGGTACAGGCAATGCGTGAGCATGGTGTAAAGAATATCATTTTCTCATCAAGTGCCACCGTATACGGCAACCCCGAGATAATCCCCATCACCGAGGAGTGCCCCAAGGGAGTCTGCACCAATCCTTACGGCTGGACCAAGAGTATGCTTGAGCAGGTGCTGACCGATATGCAGTACGCCGACAAGGAGTGGAATGTGGTACTGCTGCGTTACTTCAATCCCATAGGTGCGCATCCAAGTGGTCTTATAGGCGAGAACCCCAACGGCATACCCAATAACCTGATGCCTTACGTGACTCAGGTAGCAGTTGGAAAACGCGATGAATTGGGCGTTTTCGGCAATGATTACGATACTCCCGACGGTACGGGCGTACGCGACTACATCCATGTGGTGGATCTGGCCCGCGGTCATGTGTGCGCACTCAAGGCAATAGAGCGCAAGTGCGGTCTGGGACTCTACAATCTGGGTACCGGTCACGGCTATTCCGTGCTGGATGTTGTCAAGGCATTTGAGAGAGTGAACGGAGTGAAGGTTCCATACAGCATCAAACCCCGTCGTCCGGGTGATATCGCCACCTGCTACAGCGACCCGTCAAAGGCGGAGCGTGAGTTGGGCTGGAAGGCTGAGTTCGGACTTGATGAGATGGTTTGTGACAGCTGGAACTGGCAGAAGAAGAACCCTGACGGGTTTTGAAAATTGAGAATTGATGAAGTGTGAGGATATTTTCCGTGAGACTTATAAGAAGGACCCTGAGGATGTGGCATTCTGCCCGTACAGGATTTGTCCTATAGGCGCTCATGTGGACCATCAGCTGGGACGCATTACCGGTCTGGCAATAGACCGCGGCATCTACTTTGCATACAGTCCCAAACAGAACGGCGTGATTGAACTGCAGTCACTTCAGTTTGACAAGCGTGCCCAGTTCCATATCCGTGAGATAGCCGATGTCAAGCAGAACGACTGGGCCGATTATCTGCGCGGCGTGACCATCGCGCTTGCTCAGCGTTATACCCTTTCCACCGGACTTTGCGGTGTGATTGAAGGTACGTTGCCAATAGGAGGTCTGTCATCATCGGCCGCCGTCTGTCTGGTGTTCCTGTCGGCTCTCTGTAAGGTCAATCATATTACTCTTACTCCGCTTGAGATGATAATGATCGCCATGTCATCTGAGAACAACTACGTAGGAGTAAACAGCGGCAAGCTGGACCAGAGCTGCGAGATGTATTCCAGGAAGGACCATTTGCTCTATCTGGATACCAAAGACGATACATATGAACTGATTCCCACAAAACCCACGATGAAACCGTATGAAATCGCGATTTTCTTTAGCGGAGTGGAGCGCACCCTGGCCGGTAGCAAGTTCAATATGAGAGTGGATGAGTGCCGTAGTGCCGCTTATGCCCTGCTGGCTTATGCAGGCATGGAATACGGTAAGTTTGGCGAGACCTATTTCCGCATGGTTCCGCGTGACGTATACGATACATATAAGGACCGTCTGCCCGACAATTGGCGCAAACGTGCCGAGCACTGGTATACAGAGCAGGAGAGAGTTGTTGCCGGAGCCGAGGCCTGGCGCAAGGGTGACATTGAGGAGTATGGCCGTCTGAGTTTCCAGTCGGGCAACTCATCAATCTACAACTGGGAGACCGGTTCGCCCGAGCTCAAGACCTTGTACGACATCATGACCCATACCGACGGTATCTACGGCGGCCGTTTCAGCGGTGCCGGATTCAAGGGATGCTGTATGGCTCTGATTGATCCGTCATATAGGGAGAGCATTATCGAAAAAGTTTCGAAAGAGTACCTCAAGTCATTCCCCGCTCTTGCGGGCAAATACATGGCTACCATCTGTCATTCGGCCGACGGACTAAAACTATGAAGTGCCTGATACTTGCAGCGGGTTATGCAACCAGGTTGTATCCGCTTACCGAGAACTTCCCCAAACCGTTGCTTAAGGTTGGTGACAAGACCATCCTGGACTGGCTCATAGATGATATCGAGGGTGCCGGATTGGTCGATGAATACGTAGTAATTTCAAATCATAAGTTTGCGCATCACTTTACGGAGTGGGCTGCGGGCAAGAGCGTTAAGATTACCGTCGTGGATGACGGTACCAGTACGAACGAGACCCGTCTGGGTGCGGTCCGCGACATCCAGTTTGCCATTGACAAGTTGGGATTGGACGATGATATGCTGGTGATAGCCGGAGACAACGTGCTGGACTTCAGCCTGCAGAAGTTTGTGCTTTATGCCCATTCAAAGCAGACATCGTGCATTATGCGTTACTTTGAGCCGGACATGAAACGTCTGGTAAAGTGCGGTATAGTTGAGGTTGCACCCGATGACCGTATTCTGGGTATGGAGGAGAAACCCGCTCAGCCCAAGTCCAACTGGTGCTGCCCGCCTTTCTATTTCTATACCAAGGCCGATGCCCGACTGGTGCCGGCAGGTATTGCCGCCGGTTGCGGAACCGATGCCCCCGGCAGTTATATAGCCTGGCTTTGCACCCAGACTCCTGTCTATGCGATGGAGATGCCCGGCTGCCGTTACGACATAGGCAACCTGGAATCTTACCATAAGGTTTGCGCCGAATATAAAGGCATTACAAAATGAAACTCAATACACCCGTTGAAATAAAGCCGCTTGACAAGAGACTCACATACAGCGACAGCATCCTGTTTGTGGGCTCATGCTTTGCCGATGAGATCGGTAACCGCTGTGCGGAGCGTTATTTCGATACACGGGTGAATCCTTTCGGGGTTCTGTTCAACCCCTGCTCGATTTCTGATTGCTTAGGCCTGCTTGAAGGTTACGGCATCAATGCTGAGCAGTGCAGTTTCATACCGGAAGATGTGATTGAAACTACCGGTGGATTCTGCTCTTTTCATCATCACGGCAGTATGGCCCGCCCCACTGCGCAGGAGTTTTTAGACAACGCCAATAAGGTACTTGCGGATTCATCGGCCTTCTATTACCGCGAGGGATGGGTGGTGGTTACTTTGGGTACGGCATTCATTTATACGGATAAGGAGACGGGCAATGTGGTGGCCAACTGTCATAAACTGCCGGCCGATCGTTTTGAGCGTACCATGATCAGCGCCGATCAGGTTTATGAGGCGCTGAGTCAGTATGTGGCCGCACGTCCCGGGAGGCAGTGGATATTTACCGTGAGCCCCGTACGTCATCTTGCAGACGGCCTGCATGCCAACACCCTGAGCAAGGCAACGCTGCATCTGGGCATAGAGAAACTGGTCAACCGTTATCCTAACGCACACTATTTCCCGGCATACGAGATTCTGATGGACGAGCTGCGTGATTACCGTTTCTATGCCGACGACATGATGCACCCCACGCAGCAGGCTGCCGATTACATCTTTGAGCGTTTTATGGATTTTGCTCTGGCTGACAGTGACAGACCGTTGCTGGCGGAGGCTGGAAAGGTGCGCGGCATGATGGAGCATCGCATTCTCAATCCCGGCACTCCAGAGGCTGCACGCTTTGAGGTCCAGCGTACTAAAGCTTTAGATTCTTTTCTACAGAAGATACATCGTCGGCAATGAAGTCGGCCGATGTAAGCTCATGACGGGGACGGAATCCCCAGCTTACTGCAATTATGGGTATGCCTGCGTTGCGGGCGGTTTGGATATCGGTCCCTGAATCTCCTACCATGACGGTGTGGGCGCGGTCGGTTCCGGCTTTCTTCATTATGTATTCCACCAGTGCGGCATCGGGCTTGAGAGGATAGTCAGGACTGTTGCCCATGACTGCAACGAAGTCTATGCCGGGAAAGAACTTTGCAATGAGTCTTTCGGTGCCTGCCTGAATCTTGTTGGATGCAACTGCTAGCTTGTATCCTTCGGTGAATAGGGTGTTTATCAGTTCAGGGATACCGGGATACGGCTTGGTGTAGACGTCTATGTGACGGGCGTAGTATTCGAGAAAACTGGCCAGGGTGGTATCCACAAATGCATCATCTGAAGCCTTGTCATCGGGTAGGGCACGCATTACGAGTTTGCGCATTCCGTTGCCTGCCATGAGGCGGTACTCATCGAGAGTGTGCTGTGGCAGCCCCAACGTCTCAAGCGTGTGGTTGGCCGCGTTACCCAAATCCGCGATGGTGTTGAGCAGTGTGCCGTCCAAATCAAAAATCACCAGTCTCTCCATATCGGCCGCAAAGGTAATTGAAAATTGAGAATTGAGAATTGAAAAGAAATGCTTATATTAGCGGACACTAACCTATAGTCAATTACTTTTTAGCCTTACAAATATGAAAAGGAACTTACTTCTTTTGGGATTGGCGGCTCTGCTTTTGGCCGCATGTGACAAGGCGCCTAAACAGGCAGCCGATCTTAAGCTGAACGACAAAGAGTATTTTGAGACGCAGGGTGTGAATGTCCTGGTGTTCAGCAACACTTTCTCAGGCGGATTCAATGACGAGAAGAATTCCGGAATAGAGATTATCCATCACGGTGTACGTACCGTTCAGGGCGGTTCGGTCCGTCTTAACAAGACCCCCGAGCAGTGGGATCTGGTGCCGGCATCGCCCAGACGCGTTGTGGACTCGGTCAACCAGTCCATTGAGGTTGCCATGCGTTATGCCGATTACGACTTTGACTCACGCGTGGTTGTGACCGCAAAGGGTAAGGCCGTGGAGATTGCTGTTTATCTGGACAAGCCTGTACCCGAATTCCTGGCAGGCAAGGCTGGTTTCAACCTGGAGTTCCTGCCGTCACAGTACTGGGGTAAGACATATCTGATGGATGGCCGCCCCAACAGGTTCCCGCGCTATGCTGTGAGCCAGACACAGGCCGTATCCAACGATGAAAAGCCCCGTCAGTTCAAGGGATTCCGCACTTATGATGACCGTGGAACCGGCGAATTCGTCGATCCTCTGCCCCTTGAGACAGGTCATAACATCCTTATTGCTCCCGATGAGCCCGAGCGCATGATCAAGATCTCATCGGACGATGCGACACTGGAACTTTATGACGGCCGAATGCTGGCCCAGAACGGCTGGTTCGTATTACGTTCAGTCCTGCCCGCAGGCAAGACCGGCAAGGTGGTGACCTGGACAGTTGAGCCTCATGCCATACCCGGTTGGATAAGGGAACCTAACATCGGCTTCTCACAGGTGGGATATGTACCTTCACAGCCCAAGGTTGCCGTGATTGAACTTGACAAGATGGACAAACCTCTCAAGACCGCATCGATCTACAGGATTGAGGACGACGGCAGTGAAAAGCTTGCTTACAAGGGCAACATAGACGTATGGGGCATGTACTACAAGTACAACTACGTGAAGTTTGACTTCAGCGAAGTCCGCGAGCCTGGTGTATACTTTATCAAATACGGAAAATACCAGACCGGCAACTTTATCATCGACAAGTCTGTCTACAATTGGATAACCGACGCCACCAGCGACGTTTGGATTCCCATACACATGAACCACATGACGGTGAACGAGGGTTATCGTATCTGGCACGGAGAGCCGTTCAAGGAGGGTTATCTGCAGGCTCCGCAGAGTGATCACTTTGACCTTCACTCACAGGGCGCTCAGACCAACACCAAGTACAAACCCTACGAGCTCATTCCTGGCCTGAACGTGGGTGGTTACTTTGATGCCGGTGACTTTGATATCGAGACCGGATCAAACATCAGCGTGGTACAGAACATGGTTGCTGCCTGGGAGCTGTTCCATCCTATGCGTGACGAGACATTCGTAAGCGAGGAGCAGCGTTACGTAGATTTGCATCGGCCCGATGGAAAACCCGACCTGCTTCAGTATATAGAGCATGGTGTTCTGAACCTGCTGGCCCAGGCCGAGAACATAGGCTTCATGTCACAGACACTGTCCAACTCAGTGCTTGACAACTACCATCATCTGGGTGATGCAGCTGCCATTACCGATGGCCTGCACTATGATCCCAGTCTGCCCAAGTATGTGAAATCGGCCGATGGAAAGCGCAGCGGTACACCTGATGACATGTGGGCTTTCACTAATCGCAACCTGAACAATGACATCAATGCTGCCAATATGTTCGCAGCCGCAAGCCGTGTGCTCAAGGGCTACAATGATGACCTTGCGGCACGCTGTCTCAAACAGTCCAAGAGACTTCAGGAAGAGGCTACAAAACTGATGAGCCAACGCGGTGCCGGCGGTATGGGACGCATGGGCGGTCAGAACTTTGGTGGTGGCAACCGCGGAGGTGGCGGCAATCTTGCCACCAACCTGCAGCTCTATATTGCAACAGGTGAGAAATCATATATTGAGCAGTTTGAGCAGCAGATATGGCAGGCTCTGGACCGTAACGTGAACAATACCATCCGTACAGCCATGGACGCCATACCTCATATGGACGCCGCTTACAAGGAGCGTCTGCGCCCGTATGCCGAAAAGTATAAGGAGTATCTGGAGAGCGTGAGCAACAACAATCCTTACGGAGTGCCTATCGGTGAGGGTAACTGGGCCGGCAGCGGTGCCGTAGTAACCTATGGAACCACCGCAACGTTTGCCAACCTCTACTTCCCGGATATCATTGACAAGAAATATGCGTACAATGCCGCCGCATTCATGTTCGGTTGCCACCCGTACCACAACTATTCACTTGTGGCAGCTGTGGGTGCCGCACGTCCCAAGCAGGTGTTCTACGGCAACAACCGCGCCGATTTCTCATTCATACCCGGCAACGTGGCTCCCGGCCTGCTGTTCCGCAAGCCCGACCACTTTGAGAACTATGACGATTGGCCATTCCTGTGGGGTCAGAACGAAGGTACTATTGCCGGCAACACCAGCTATTACATCTTTGGCGAGGCCTTCAAGCAGATGGCTGCAAAGTAAGGCAAATGGCACAATAAAAAGAAAGAGGCGCGTTTGCGTCTCTTTCTTTTTGTGGTGCCACCGGGAATCGAACCAGGGACACAAGGATTTTCAGTCCTTTGCTCTACCAACTGAGCTATGACACCAGAAACATTTGTTTCAAATGCGGGTGCAAAGATACGCACTTTTTTAAGTCCGGCAAGTTTTTGAGAACAAAAAAGTGCGCATCAAGAAAAAATCCATTACCTTTGCACCGCAATTACGCAAGGATCGGAATGTAGCGCAGTTGGTAGCGCACTACGTTCGGGACGTAGGGGTCGGGCGTTCGAGTCGCCTCATTCCGACAGAAAATGGGAGCTTTCCGGCTCCCATTTTTTATGCGACGCATTGGAAAACGACGCAAAGGGAAACGACCCCTTTGCGTCGTTTTTACGAGATGGTGGACTACTATCTGGATATCCTGGAGGATGCCGCTGCTGCACACAACGCCACGCTGCCCTTTACCCGCAATGTCATAGGTCCCATGGATTACACTCCGTGCACCTTTACCGACAGCCAAAATCCGCATATCACTACCGATTGCCATGAGCTGGCCCTGCCCATACTCTTTGAGTCAGGCCTGCAGCACATGGCCGACCGCCCCGAGGCATACTGCGCGCCGTTCCGGTGATACCTGGTACATTGCAGGCATCAACGGCACTGAGGGTGAGATTATTTTTGAGCCGGATTTTTCAAGGATAGGGCAGGATGTAACGCTGTCAATGCTGATTACCGACAAGGGAGACAAACCCGGCATGGGATTCGATATACGGAAAAATGAAAGAGCCGGTAAACTGACGCTCCCGGCTCGTGGTGGTTTTGTGGCAATCGTGACAAAATAGAATCACTTGCAGACAAGGCGGAGGCATAATCCGCTGGACAGGTTCCTGTTGTCAACAGACTGGTTATGAGAGTCAAATATCAGGCAACAACCGGAATTGGATCGGGTCCGTATTGGTTGGGACCTTCGGTTCCTGATTCACAGAACATGACTATCCTGATGATGGTTGAGACCAGATAATAGAAAGCCACCAACCCCATTGTCTTGTCTATATCGCCTCCGCTATTGAATGATAAAGTGCTAAGATTAACAATGTTTTCCTTGAGAACGCTGGCAGTCTGGAATAACAAATCTGGCAATACCAAAAGGATAATGATTAGCCATCCTGCATCATCACGGTCATGCAGTCTGCGTACTGAGACGGCCAGATATGGCAGCACAGTCACCAGATATAATATGAGTAGCGCTATCAGTATCATTAGAACTGTCAGTTTGATGGGCGCTGCGTTCTCCAATTGGCTGGGATCGGGTATAAAGGTTTTTATCAAAGCCAATACCACTACTATGGTAATGCGTATTATAGCTTGGAATAAGACCCAATACCAGTACTCGGAGCGGCGGGCGCGTCCGTTAAAGTTGCAATAGTTGCTAAAGCAGTTTGCAATAGCTTTCCCGAATGACATTTTTTCTTTCATAACTTTTGCGTTTTTTGTTGATTCTGTCGGCAAAGTTATGGGGGCAGTTTTCTCTGCGGAATTCTGTGACGTAACACTATCCGAACTGTTACGCTTCTGTTCGGGGAACAGCAGGTCAAACCACTTGTTGGGCAGTTTCTCGCGCAGACGCAGTTTGCGCATGCGGATGGCATCCTTGGTTACGGTCAGGCACTCGGCTATGGCTACGGTTTCTATGTGCTGGAATGTGAGCGCGCAAAAGAACAGGTCCGATTCTGTAAGTGATGGGGCATCGGCCCTTAAGAGTTCAAACACGGGTGCGTACGTGCGCTCGATACTCTTGTTAATTGCAAAGCGCTCATCGAACGTGAGGCGGTTGTCGCGTGTACGGTATGTCTTGAGGATACGGTACTCCTCGGTCTGACTGAAAGCGGAGTAGCACTCATTGAGCAAAGTAGTGATATCTTGCATCGGGACATATAATTGTTTACGGCAAAAGTAGGTGAATTATGCCGAACAGGGCCGAACAAAGCGTAACAAAGGACGTAACAATTAGTGCTTTGCTTTGATCAGGCAGACTATTAATGTGATTATTCCGGCCAGCAGGAGTACCGGCTCGGCGAACATGAACAGCGGGCAGGTGCCCATGGTGAGCGTTACGAGTGTTGAGCTCAGGACAGTCAGCGTAAGGCACGATGCAAACACGTGGAGTCCGCAAATGCGCAGGCCTTTTTCATCGGGCCTTAATTTGAACATGTTGTTAGCCAGGGTATAAATACCGTATGTAACCAGGCACAGCATGAGGCTGATAATGGGGTAGTATATCAGCGTTGTCCTGGCCATGGAACCGCTGGCATTGCCTGCGGGGTCAAAGTGGGCTGGAAGCACATGGGGCAGGGCGCTCCACCTTATCCATATTGCGCACACATTCACAATGATGATGATTACCGGCACCATCCATCCGTACTTACGCCATTTCATAGAAGCAATCTTATAGTTCTTTACAAAAGTAATCAATTTTCCATTAATACTGAGATTCAAATTATACAAGCAAAAGTATTGTAATTGTAAGTAAATACATATATATTTGCAATATAATTGCAATTATTTATGTCACAAACAGCTATTTCATTTAGAGTGGACAATGAGTTGAAACAAGGTTTTGATTCATTGTGTAATGAGTTTGGGCTCAGTAATTCTGCAGCCCTTACCATCTTTATGAAAACGGTAGTCCGTGAACGCAGGATTCCGTTTGAGATCAGAGTAGAACCTTTGGATGACACTAGAGACAAAGCCATGAAAGCATTTAAACGCATGAGAGAAGATGCAGCCGCAGCAGGTTTGCATGATTTATCATTAGAAGAAATCAATGCCATTATTAAAGAAACACGTGATGAAAGAAAAGCAAATACTGGCAGTCATTGATACTAACGTAATCGTTTCTGCTCTTTTAAACCATGATGGTGAATCTATTCCTTCAATAGTTCTGACCAATGTTATTTCTGGGAATATAACACCATTGTACAACGAGGATATCATTTCTGAATATAAAGATGTTCTTTCGAGAGATAACTTTCCTTTCAGACAAGAAGATATAGAGAGTACTATAGATCTGTTTGTTAAGAAAGGAATTCTTATTGACTCAACTGTTCCAATTAAGGAAAACTATCCGGATTTGGACGATGTGGTGTTCTATGAAGTTGCCATGAGTATGGATGGCACATATCTGGTAACCGGGAACATCAAACATTTTCCAATCAATTCTATGGTAGTTACACCGGCTGAAATGGTTGAGATACTGAAAGATTAACCTCAAGTCCTAATAAGAAAGGTTAAAATCCTAAGAGTTTAGGACTTTTTCTCCTAAAATGTTAGGATTTGGGAATTCTGGAGTATTTCTTTGCCCAAGAGATTAACCAATTAATGCTCCAATGATATGATTTACCTTGTTTTATCCGCCGTTTGCCTGGCCCTTCTCTACGGGGTTTACCGGTTGGCTTTGAGCCGCACTACTTTGCATCGGTTCAACAGGAGCCTGCTGCTCTCAATTATTGGGTTATCGGCTATACTGCCGGCTATCAGGATTAGTGGAATTGGTGCAATTGGGGATAGGCCCCTTTTGCACGTGCAGAATACAGTTAAAGATGATGCTTTTTCAGGTTCAAAAGTGGACAGTCCCCAATTGCCTGCTGAGTGGAGCGAGGAGGCTTTTGCTGAATATGCACCGATAGAAGAGATTGAGGCTCCTGCTGAGAGGATCGATGTCAAGACCAGCGCCACCACGGGCGTAAAGATAGTGGAGATGCTGACCCAGATGGACTGGATCACAATCCTTACCTATTTGTATCTGATGGGTGTGGCCTTCTTTATGATCAGGCTTCTGATAGGCGTGATCCGCGCCGAGACGCTGTGCCGTCTTGGTGGCCGTAAGCTGATTGACGGCTCCGTGCTGCTGGTGTGCGACGGCCAGTTCCAGCCCACCAGCTGGCGCCACACCATAATAATAAGCCGCAGCGATTATGAATCGGACAACTCAAGGATGATAATAGAGCACGAGCAGGCGCACATACACTGCCGCCATTCTATAGATGTGCTTCTGGCCCAAATGGTTTGCGCCCTGCAGTGGTTCAACCCCGCCGCGTGGGCCCTGAAACGCAGCCTCCAGGAGGTACACGAGTATGAGGCCGATGCCGCCGTGCTGGCCGATGGCTTCAACGAGCGTGAATATCAGATCTGCCTTGTCCAGGCGGCACTGAACGCCAAGATAGGGTATGTGACCAGCAACTTTGCTGATTGTTCAACCAAAAAACGTATTACAATGATGAAAACGACCAGAACCTCTCCTTGGACACGCTTCAGAGCATTGCTTCTGCTCCCCGCCGTGTCGGTCATCATCCTGTTGGCATCGGCCTGCAAACCCAAGGCCGCCCAGGATGCCTCTGCTCAGTCAGAGCCTGCTGTTGAATCTGCTCCGGCTCCCGCCGCCCAGCCTGCCGCCCAGTCAGAACCTTTTGATGCTGATGCTTTCCTGAAGAAATACCCCAGGCCTACCAATGTTTATTGGGCAGATGTATTCGTTCATGTTGAAAAGGATGGCGCCATCTGGATTACGGTTGACGGCAACTGGACTTACTATCCTGCAACCCTTGCCAATTTTGAAAGTGAGTTTGATCGTATCAGGAAAGCGAGTACGTATGAGAATCCACATCCTGATTTGGTATATATTGATTATGAAAGCCCTGAGCAACTTGAAAAGTGTGCCAAACTGGTGGAAATACTCTCCAAGACATATGAATCTGATCATATAGCCGTATTCTCAGACAAAAGGAGCGTTCCACCTCCACCAATGAAATCTCCGGAGTGGGGCTACAATGTCAATCTTGACAAGGATAAGTACGTTGCGATACAGGTGAATGCCTCCAATCAGATAATGTATACGGCGTATAATGCTACACCCGCCGGTGAACCAGCCCAGAAAAAGGTCGTACGTACAGTTGATACCGACAGGGAACTGAAAGCCGATTTGGAGAAACTCTATCCTGGTGCCGGATCAAAAGTAAGTTATAGTGTAGATTATGACCGTTCCAGTTCCACACGTTTGTGGAGGCAGATGGAGAAATTGGTAACAGATCTGAAGTATACCAGAGCTGATTATAATAAGGGCCCTGCAAACATGACCCATAAGGATTCAATTGACTACATTATCCTGGGTAAGGACGATGGTGATGGCGGCCGCAAGCGCCACGTCAAGGACATGAAGTGGTATAACGACAATAAGGACAAGGAGGAGTTCTTCCGTATGGGATTCATTGACGGACAGCTGTGCGTATGCAAGGGTAATGATCCTTCAAAACTGGCACCTCTGGCATTTGACGATCTGGTTCCTTACTTCAAGGCCAACTGCCCTGACGGCAATGAGCGCAGCGCAATAGTTCTGCTTGAACTGCCCATGGATGATGAGTCCGTACCGGTAGAGTTTCTGGATAAACTGCTTACAAAGATGGAGGGTTGGGTAACCACATTCACCCGCCGTCTGTACGTGAGCCCCAAACATATTGAATAAAGAGATGAAAGCACTGTCAGAAAGAGAACAGGAGGTGATGAACATCATCTGGGAACAGCGCAACTGCTGCGTGGAGGATGTCCTGCAGCGGTTGCCTGAGCCCCAACCTGCATACAATACGATTCAGACCTTCATGAAGATTCTGGAGGAGAAAGGATTCCTGTCCCACAAGCGTGAGGGCAAGAAGCATATATTCTATCCGCTTGTGGAAAAGCCGGAGTACAACCGATGGGTCCTCAAACACATGAAGGACAGCCTCTTTGGGGGATCGGCCAAATCCCTTCTGAACACCTTTATCCGCGACAGCGACCTTACTGAGTCCGATATCACTGACCTGATGGCGCTCCTCAGTGAGCTGAAATGATACAAAAAAGAACCGTCCCCGATGTCACCTTGTTGGTTTTTTTGACTACCTTTGCCTTTTACTGGAAAGAAGGTAAATATGACAGCAAATATAAAACCGGCAAACGGTAAGCTTGGTGTGCTTTGTGTTGGTTTGGGCGCCGTTTCAACGACCCTTATAACCGGTACTTTGATGGCACGCAAAGGGTTGGCCAATCCCGTGGGATCTTTCACTCAGATAGGAAAGATGCGCGTGGGACGCGGCGATAAGAAACAGTACAAGCATGTAGGTGAGATAGTTCCGCTGACCAATCTGAACGATATAGTGTTCGGCGCCTGGGATGTATTCACCGACAACGCATACGAGAGCGCTCTGTACTGCCAGGTGCTCAAACGTGAGGATATTGAGCCGGTGCGCGACGAGCTGGAGCGCATCAAGCCCATGAAAGCCTGCTTTGATCCGGATTATGCCAAGAATCTGGTAGATCCCCAGTTTGGCCGTGTGCCCGATCCGCTGTGGGCCATGCCTACCGATACCCGCTGGAATTACGCCCAGAACCTGCGTCGCGACATCCGGAACTTCAAGAAGGAGAACGGCTGCGACCGCGTAATAGTATTCTGGATTGCCAGCACCGAAAAATATACCCCGCGCAACGAGCTGGTTCACGGAAGCCTGGCCGGATTTGAGGCCGCAATGAAGGCCGATGACCGCGAACACCTGTCGCCCAGCATGATTTATGCATACGCTGCACTGATGGAGGGCTGCCCGTTCATTATGGGTGCTCCCAATGTGTGCGTTGATATACCTGCATTCTTTGAACTCTCCAAGAAACAGGGCCTGCCCATAGTAGGCAAGGACTTCAAGAGCGGCCAGACCATGATGAAGAGCGCCATGGCTCCCATATTCCGCACCCGTCTGCTGGGTGTTGAGGGCTGGTTCTCGACCAACATACTGGGTAACCGCGACGGTCAGGTTATTGAGCACCCTGATAACTTTGAGACCAAGCGCATAAGCAAGGCATCATCGATAGAGTGGATACTGGAGCAGGAAGAATACCCCGAGCTTTATACCGATATATATCATAAGGTAAAGATCAACTACTATCCGCCCCGCAAGGATAACAAGGAGAGTTGGGACAACATTGACATATTCGGCTGGATGAACTATCCCATGCAGATTAAGGTCAATTTCCTGTGCCGCGACTCAATCCTGGCAGCACCTATCTGCCTGGATCTGCTCATATTCACTGACCTGGCACTCAGGGCAGGCATGAGCGGCGTTCAGGAGTGGCTCTCATTCTACGTCAAGAAGCCCATGACCTACGATGACGAGCGCCCCGTACATGACCTGTTCCAGCAGTTTGCCATGCTCAAGAACCAGATCCGTCTGTTGGGAGGCTTCGAGGCTGATCAGGAATTGGATTGACTCGGTATATACATTATACAGTATAAGGAGGCGGCTCAGACGGTCGCCTCCTTAATTTTTAAATGATTTTTGCATATTTATTTCCCGCGCAAACGTATAATGAATAATATTTATTCCTAATTTTGCACCCGAAACGAGAATAATTATGCATTATGAAGAATAAGAACAATCGTTTGGAGGCCATCCGCCTCATTATATCCGAGCAGGACATCAAGAATCAGGACCAGCTGCTTCAGGTGTTGAACGCAAGGGGGTATTCAGTTACACAGGCCACATTGTCACGTGACCTCAAAAAGATGAAAATATCCAAGGTTGCCAACACTTATGGAGATTATCTCTATGTTTTGCCCAATCATGCTCTCCTGCAGAAAAAGGCCAGCGGGTCATTTGACGAGGTGGTTTCAAACCAGCCCCGTTACGGATTTGTTTCGCTTAACTTCTCTGGTAACATGGCTGTAATAAAGACCAAGCCCGGTTATGCAAGCAGTCTGGCTTATGATGTTGACAATCACAATCTTCCCGGAGTGCTGGGAACTATTGCCGGTGATGATACCCTGCTCATAGTACTGGCCGAAGGCGCCAACCGCATGGAGATAAAACGTTTGCTTGAACCGATCATAATATCACTATAAAGAACGTAATAAATCATTAACGGTCTAAAATGAAAGACAAAATTGAGGTAGTGGTTGCCGATGAGTCACACGAGAAATACGTGGACACCATCCTGGAAACCATATCTGAAGCTGCAAAAGTGCGTGGTACAGGCATAGCCAAGCGTACCCACGAATATTTACTCAACAAGATGCGCGAGGCCAAGGCGGTCATTGCGCTGGATGGTGACAGATTTGCCGGTTTCAGTTACATCGAGACCTGGCAGGATAAGAAATACGTGACCACATCGGGTCTGATTGTTCACCCTGATTACCGCGGACGCGGTCTGGCCAAACGTATCAAGGACATGACATTCACTCTGGCCCGCATACGTTGGCCGCACGCCAAGATATTCTCGCTTACAAGCGGTGCCGCCGTGATGGCCATGAACACCCAACTGGGTTACAAGCCGGTAACGTTTGCAGACCTGACCCAGGATGAAGCTTTCTGGAAGGGTTGCGAGGGTTGCGTCAACGTGGATATCCTGCACCGCACAGGCCGTAAGTACTGCATATGCACAGGTATGCTGTATGACCCTGAGGAGTATCTGCCGGCCAAGATATCGGACGATGTCCTTAAAAGAATCAAGGAAATAGAAAACAATAAATAAGAAGATGGCAAAGAAGAAAGTTGTAGTTGCTTTTTCGGGTGGATTGGACACAAGTTACAATGTGATGTATCTGACCCGTGAGATGGGTTATGAGGTTTACGCCGCATGTGCCAATACCGGCGGTTTCAGCCCTGAGCAGCTCAAGAAGAATGGGGAGAACGCCTACAAGCTGGGCGCCGTGAAATACGTGACACTGGATGTGACTCAGGAGTATTACGAGAAGTCACTCAAATATATGGTTTTCGGCAATGTTTTGCGTAACAATTGCTACCCCATATCCGTCTCTTCGGAGAGAATATTCCAGGCACTGGCAATTGCCAAGTATGCAAACGAGATCGGGGCCGATGCAATAGCACACGGATCAACCGGTGCCGGAAACGACCAGATACGTTTTGACATGACATTCCTGGTAAAAGCTCCCGGAGTGGAGATCATAACCCTTACCCGCGACCGTAACCTGAGCCGCAAGGAGGAGATCGACTACCTGAACGCCAATGGTTTCAGTGCCGATTTCACTAAGCTCAAGTACTCATACAACGTGGGTATCTGGGGCACATCAATCTGCGGCGGTGAGATTCTGGACAGCAAGCAGGGTCTGCCCGAGAGCGCATATCTGAAGCATCCCACCAAGGATGGTTCGGAGATACTGAGCCTGGGCTTTGAGAAGGGTGAGCTGGTAGCCGTAAACGGCAAGAAGTTCACAGACCGCATCAAGGCTATCCAGGAGGTTGAGAAGATTGGTGCCGCATATGCCATCGGCCGTGACTGCCACGTTGGTGACACCATCATCGGCATCAAGGGTCGTGTGGGCTTTGAGGCTGCAGCCCCGATGCTTATCATCGGCGCACACCGTTTCCTCGAGAAGTACACACTGTCCAAGTGGCAGCAGTACTGGAAGGATCAGGTGGCCAACTGGTACGGAATGTTCCTGCACGAGTCACAGTACCTGGAGCCGGTCATGCCCGATATCGAGGCAATGCTGGCCAGCTCACAGCGTAACGTGAACGGTACAGTTACTCTGGAGCTCCGCCCCTACAGTTTCCAGACCGTAGGGTGCGATACTCCCGATGACCTGGTACACAACAAGCTGGGTGAATACGGCGAGGGTGCAAAGGCCTGGACAGCCGATGACGCCAAGGGATTCATCAAGATTACTTCGACTCCGTTGCGCGCATATTACAGCGTTCATCCGGACGAGGAGAGATAAAAATGATTATATTTACCCTTGTTTACTAACAATTTAAAAGATTAGAGATTATGTCAGAAGCAAAGAAACTTTACAGGTCAAAGACCGACAAGAAGATTTTCGGAGTATGCGGTGGTTTTGCACAGTATTTTGATGTTGATGTAACTGTCATCCGTATTATCTTCCTCGTTTTGCTGCTAGGTGCAGGATGTGGCCTTTTGGCTTATCTGATCTGCGCATTGGTAATGCCTGAACAGAAATGATAAAAGTAGGTATTATAGGTGGTGCCGGTTACACGGCAGGTGAGCTTATCCGTATTCTGCTGGGACATCCCGACGCAGAGATTGTGTTCGTGAACAGTACCAGTAATGCGGGCAACAAACTTAGTGCCGTGCATGAAGGCCTGATAGGTGAGACCGATATGGTTTTCACTGACCAGTTGCCTCTGGATACCATCGATGTGCTGTTTTTCTGCACCGCTCACGGCGACACCCGTAAGTTCATGGAAGCCAACACCCTGCCTGAGGGGCTTAAGGTGATAGACCTCTCCATGGATTACCGCTTGGAGGCCGATGACAATCCGTTCATCTACGGACTGCCCGAGCTTAACCGTCGTGCCATCTGCAAAAGCCAGTATGTGGCCAATCCGGGTTGCTTTGCAACAGCAATCCAGCTGGCGTTGCTGCCGCTTGCCCGTAACCTGATGCTCAACGATGACATCTACGTGAATGCCATCACAGGCAGCACCGGTGCAGGTGTAAAGCCGGGTGCAACCACACACTTCAGCTGGCGCAACAACAACATAAGCATCTACAAACCGTTCACCCACCAGCATCTGCCCGAGATAATACAGTCCATCAGGCACCTGCAGAGCAGTTTCAGCTCCGATATCAACTTCATACCCTATCGCGGTGACTTTACCCGTGGCATATTCGCCACCGTAATCGTAAAGAACGCCGTTGATATTGAGGAACTCTACAAGATATACCGCGAGTATTATGAGGCCGATTCGTTCGTGCATGTGGTTGAGGAGCAGATTGACCTTAAGCAGGTGATCAACACCAACAAGTGCCTTATCCATCTGGAGAAGCACGATGACAAGCTGCTTGTGGTGTCATGCATAGATAATTTGCTCAAAGGTGCCAGCGGAACAGCTGTCCACAACATGAATTTGCTTTTCAACCTAAAAGAGACTACAGGTCTAATCCTTAAGTCTTCCGGTTTCTAAACTATGAATCTTTTTCCAGTATACAGCCTGTTCCCTGTGAATATCGTGAAGGGACAGGGTCAGAAAGTGTGGGATGACAAAGGTCAGGAGTATCTGGACCTTTACGGCGGTCATGCAGTTATAAGCATCGGCCACGCTCATCCGCATTACGTGGAGGCAGTGAGCCGTCAGGTTGCCACACTCGGTTTCTATTCCAATTCCGTGATCAACCGTCTGCAGGAGCAGCTGGCTGAGCAGCTGGGCCGCGTATCGGGCTATGAGGATTACAGCCTCTTCCTGATAAACAGCGGTGCCGAGGCAAATGAGAACGCCCTCAAGCTGGCGTCGTTCCATACCGGCCGCTCGCGTATCCTGTCACTCAAGAAAGCATTCCACGGCCGTACATCACTGGCCGTCGAGGTTACCGATAATCCCAAGATCATTGCTCCCGTCAATGCCTGCGGACACGTGACCTATCTGCCCTGGGGCGACCTGGAGGCAGCAAAGGCCGAACTTGCCAAAGGCGATGTGGCTGCCCTTATAATTGAAGGCATCCAGGGCGTGGGCGGAATACAGGTTCCTACCGATGAGTACATGCACGGAATCCGCGAGGCCTGCACCGCGGGTGGTACGGTCCTGATCCTGGATGAGATCCAGAGCGGTTACGGCCGCAGCGGCAAGTTCTTTGCCCATCAGTATAACGGCATCAAGCCCGATTTGATCAGCGTAGCAAAGGGTATCGCCAACGGACTTCCCTGCGGAGGTCTGCTCATAAGCCCCATGTTCCAGCCGGTCATCGGCCAACTTGGTACAACATTCGGTGGCAACCATCTGGCTTGCGCCGCCGCTATGGCAGTGCTTGACGTAATGGAGAGCGAGCATCTGGTAGAGAATGCCGCAACAGTAGGCTCCTACCTGCTGGAGCAGCTCCGTCAGATTCCCGGACCAAAGGAGGTTCGCGGCCGCGGTCTCATGATTGGAATGGAGTTTGACCAGCCCATCAAGGAGATCCGTCAGCGCCTGCTCTTTGAGGAGCACATCTTTACCGGCGTCAGCGGTACCAATGTAATAAGATTACTTCCTCCTTTGTGCATAACAAAGCAGGATGCAGACCGCTTCCTTGAAAGCTACAGCAAGGTTCTGACATAATTATTTGCGGGAGTCAGTTCCCCAAAGCATTTTCTCTCGGAGGGTGGCAAAGAAGTCACCCTTCGCTGGTTTTATGACGCTGATGCGGTAGGGGGCGCGGCTAATCTCTATGGCGGTGTGCTCGGGACAGCTGAAACTGTTGCCGTCTATGGATACCAGGAAGCTGTGGCTGCGGCTCTCTACGTCTAAGCGGATGGTCTCATCGGCGGGGAGCACCAGCGGACGCATGGTCAGGCTGTGCGGGGCAACAGGAGTGAGGCAGATCACGTTGGTGCCCGGGGCTATGATGGGGCCTCCTACGCTCAGGGAGTAGGCGGTGGAGCCGGTGGGTGTGGCTACTACCAGACCGTCGGCCTGGTAGGTAATCATATGGGTGCCGCCCACGCTGGTCTCTATCTGGATCATTGATGAGATATCGTGCTTGAGAATGGCTATGTCGTTGAGGGCGTAGGGGGTGTGGCCTTGGGGCAGACCTTCCATGCTTACCTGCAGCAGGTTGCGCTCCTCAAGTGTATAGTCGCCGTTGTGGATGCGGGTTATGGCATCGGTAATGCGGTCAGTGGTGATATCTGCCAGGAAACCCAAGCGGCCGGTGTTGATGCCCACCATTGGGATGCCCTTGCTGCCAACTCGGGTTGCGGTGCGCAGGAATGTGCCGTCGCCGCCTACGCTGATGACTGCATCGGCCGTAAAGTCAGTGCCGTCAAAGAGGGTGTCATAGGGAATGTCAAGGCCCTTCTGGGCGGTCAGGAACTCATAGTAGGGGCGGTCCACGGCAATCTGGTCACCGAGTGTGCGCAAAAGGTTGAAGAACTGCTGCTCTTGGCCGCAGAACTTGTCACGTGACGTATTTCCGAATATGGCGAAACGCATACGTTATATCGAATTAATTCGTTACCTTTGCTGATTATAGCAGTAGCTCCCGGCAAAGATAGTTCATTTTATCAAAGTGAAAGGACTTATGACGAGATTAAGTGTAAATATCAATAAGATAGCCACCATACGCAATGCGCGCGGCGGCAACAATCCCGACGTTGTCAAGGTTGCTCTTGACTGCGAGCGGTTTGGTGCCGACGGCATTACCGTGCATCCCCGTCCCGATGAGCGTCATATACGCCGTAAGGATGTCTATGACCTTAAGAAGGTGCTCACTACCGAGTTCAATATCGAGGGTTATCCTGCTCCCGATTTCATTGAACTGGTATGCAAGATCAAGCCTGCTCAGGTTACACTGGTGCCGGATTCTCCTGATCAGATAACATCAAATCACGGTTGGGATACACTCAATAATCAGAGTTTTCTGACAGATGTGGTATCAGAGTTCAAGTCAAACGGTATCAGGGCATCGGTTTTTGTAGATGCTGACCCTCTGATGGTTGAGCTGGCTGCCAAAGCAGGTGCTGACCGTGTGGAACTCTACACCGAGCCATACGCTACAAACTATGTCGAGCTGGATCCCGAGACTGCTGTCAAGCCGTTCGTGATTGCCGCCAGGAAAGCCCGTGAGTGTGGCCTTGGCCTGAACGCAGGTCATGACCTGAGTCTGATCAACCTGAAATTCCTCAAGGAGCAGATTCCTTGGCTGGATGAGGTCTCCATAGGTCACGCGCTGGTATGTGACGCCCTTTATCTGGGACTTGAAAAGACAATAACCGAGTATAAAAACTGCATTAAATAATATGTTCCTACAAACTACAATCGCTCAGGCATTAGGTGATACAGCGGCTCAGAGCCCTGTTGTAGCCCAGTTGGCAGAAGAGACTGCCGACAAGATGAATCTTTTTGACATGGCACTCAAGGGTGGCTGGATTATGCTAATCCTGCTGCTTCTGTCAATCGTCTGCTTTTACATCTTCTTTAACCGTATAGCAGTCTATCGCAAGGCCGCCATTAATGATCCCCATTTCATGGACCGCATCAATGATTACATGAAGAGTGGAGAAATCAAGTCGGCTCAGATATTCTGCCAGGCAACCGCATCACCTATCAGCCGTATCGTCGAGAAGGGCATCGGTCTTTCAGATCATGATACCAAGGATGTTCAGCTGGGTATGGAGAATGCCGCAAACGTTGAGATTGCCAAGCTTGAGAAGGGCTTGAAAGGACTCTCTACCATTGCCAGTGCAGCCCCGATGATAGGTTTCCTGGGTACGGTTATCGGTATGGTACGTGCATTCTGGGAGATGGCCAATGCAGGTAACAATATTGATGTGTCACTGCTGTCAAGCGGTATCTATGAGGCTATGATCACCACCGTCGGCGGTCTGATTGTAGGTATCATCGCACTGTTTGCTTACAACTATTTAGTGGCTCGCGTTGACAGCATAGCCAACGAGATGGAGTCATTCATTCAGGATTTCACCGTTAATATAGAGAAGTGATATGCTGAAAAGACGTAATAAGGTATCGCCGCAGTTCAGTATGTCGTCCATGACCGACATCATATTCCTGCTGCTGATATTCTTTATGATAACATCCACGATGGTCAGCCCCAATGCCATCAAGGTGCTGCTGCCGCAGAGCTCGCAGCAGACATCGGCCAAACCGCTGACCCGCGTCATCATAGACCGTGACCTGAACTACTACACGGCCTTCGGTAACGATGACGAGATGCCAATTGTGTTTGAGGAGCTGACCGATTTCCTGATTGACTGCTCGCAGAAGGAGCCCGAGATGTACGTGGCCCTATATGCCGATGAGTCCGTCCCCTACAAAGAGATCGTAAAGGTCCTGAACATAGCTAATGAGAATCAGTTCAAGGTGGTGCTTGCAACGCGCCGTCCTGACCGCAAATAAAGCCCTGATGAATCCTAAAAAGAAGCAAGATAAGGAGTTCAACGTTTTCTCGCTGCTGTGGACCATCCTGGTTCATTGCGGTGCCATAGGGCTGTTGCTGTTGCTTCATCTGAGCAGACCGGTTGCTCAGGCAGAGAGCGGTGTACCCGTGATGCTGGGCAATATGGGTAACCTTGATACCGACTATGAGTTTACCGAGGTCAATTCAATGCCGGCTCCCGCACCCGCAGCCGTTCCTACACCCCGTGTACCTCAGGCCGAGCCCGCCATCACACAGAATCTGGAGGAGACGGTAGCCATTGAGAGCGGCGAGAAGGAGAAACCCGTAAAACCCGCCGAGACTCCCAAGCAACCCACTCCCGAGGAGATTCGTGCCGAGCAGGAGCGTCAGGCAGCCGAGGCCGCCCAGAACCTAATGGCCAACGCATTCGGAAACAGTAGGGCACAGCAAGCTAGCGCTCCAACAGAAAACAATAGCGATGTTCAGGGAACTCCCGGATCCACTGAAGGTAATGCTACTCAGGGTAAACCTTCCGGTTCTGCCGGATACGGAACTTGGGACCTGGGAGGTCGTGATATGCTTGGTGAACTTCCTCGTCCCGCATATAGTATTCAGGAAGAAGGCCGTGTTGTTGTGACAATAACTGTTGATCCTGATGGAAACGTTATTGACACCCGAATCAACAACCGAACAAATACTACAAACCTGCAACTTAGAAATGCTGCAGTGGAGGCCGCACGCAGGACAAAGTTCAATAAGTCTAGTTCTGCCAACAACCAAACCGGTACAATCACATACTACTTCAAGCTGAAATAATTTTCAATTTTCAATTCTCAATTCGTATGGTCTACATATTCCTTGCCGAAGGCTTTGAAGCCATAGAGACAATTACTCCGCTGGATATGCTTATCCGCGCCGGAATAGAGGTCAACACCATTTCCATCTCTGACGAGTTTATGGTCAGGAGTAGCCAGGGAATACCAGTCCAGGCCGATGACCTGTTTGAGAACACTGATTTCAGCGATGCCGAAATGCTGATCCTGCCTGGTGGACAGCCCGGATCGACCAACCTTGGCAAGCACAAGGGTCTGGAGGCTCTGCTTCGTGACGCTATGGCCAAAAATCTGCCGGTAGGTGCCATCTGCGCCGCTCCCACGGTGTTGGGCAAGCACGGATTGCTTCAGGGACGTAAGGCAACTTGCTATCCCGGATGCGAGGGAATGCTCAAAGGGGCCGACTGCAAGGAAACATTCGTTCAGAAGGACGGAAATCTGATAACCGCATGCGGTCCAGCCGCAGCTGTTGAATTTGCAAAGGCTATAATCAGCCTGCTTCGTGGAGACGAGGTAGTAGCCTCGGTTTGTGACAAGATGATGTTCGGCCGTGCCTGATGCTTGACCTTGATCAGCGTGACGTCAAGTATCTGCCCGGCGTAGGTCCGGCAAGAGCTGCCCTCCTGAAAGGTGAGCTCCAGATAAGCACGCTGCAGGATCTTCTCTATTATTTTCCTTACAAATACATTGACCGTAGCCGTATCTTCCAAATAAAGGAGGTTGACGGCATCATGCCTTATATCCAACTCAAGGGTAAGATACTCAGTTTTGAGCAGATAGGCGAGGGCCGACGCCAGCGTCTGGTGGCACATTTCAGTGACGGAACCGGAGTGGCAGACCTGGTATGGTTCAGCGGAATAAAATATACACTTGACCGGTATCGTCCAGGTGTGGATTATGTGGTGTTCGGTAAACCCACAATATTCGGCGGCAGAGTGAATGTGGCTCATCCCGAGATAGATGTCGAAGCCAATATCAACCTGCAGGAGATGGGAATGCAACCCTACTACAACACCACCGAGAAGATGAAAAAGGCGGGACTCAACTCAACCGCCATCCGTAAGCTGGTGGGCAACCTGATGATCCTCATCGTGGAGCCTCTGCCCGAGACCCTGCCCGACTGGCTGCGTGAGAAAGAGCACCTGATGCCCCTGACCGATGCGCTCAAGGTATTGCATAATCCCAGAACCCCGCTCGAACTCCGTCTTGCACAGCTCCGCATCAAGTTTGAGGAGCTGTTCTATATTCAGCTCAACCTGGCCCGTTTTGCAAGTGACCGCCAGCGCCGTTTCAAAGGATTCGTGTTCAGCAAGGTGGGCGAGCACTTCAACCGCTTTTACAATGAGAAGCTGCCGTTCAGCCTGACCGGAGCGCAGAAGCGCGTTATCCGTGAGATTCGCAACGACATGGGCAGCGGCCGACAGATGAACCGCCTGTTACAGGGTGATGTGGGCAGCGGTAAGACCATGGTTGCACTCATGACCATGCTCATAGCGATAGATAACGGTTATCAGGCCTGTATTATGGCTCCGACAGAGATCCTTTCAGAGCAGCATTTTGCAAATATCTGCCGTTTCATCGATGGATTGGGCTTGAATGCCGAACTCCTTACGGGCAGCATCAAGGGTAAGCGTCGTGAAGCAATACTCAAGGGACTTAAGGATGGCAGCGTGAATATTTTGGTTAGTACTCATGCCGTACTTGAGGATCCTGTCGAGTTTTGCCGTCTGGGATTTGTGGTGATTGATGAGCAGCACCGTTTTGGAGTAGCGCAAAGGGCCAGACTCTGGAGCAAGAGCAATATGCCTCCGCATGTGCTGGTAATGACGGCAACACCTATACCGCGAACTCTCGCAATGACTCTATACGGCGATCTGGACGTATCAGTCATTGATGAGCTGCCGCCCGGACGCAAACCCATACAGACCGAGCATTACTATGACGGCAACCATAAAGCAGTTTATGCATTCCTGGACCGCGAGCTTAAGAAAGGGCGTCAGGCCTATATAGTCTATCCGCTCATTGAAGAGAGTGAGAAGATTGACCTCAAGAATCTTGAAGAGGGTTATCTGACCATCTGTGACAGGTTCCAGGGCTACGGCGTAAGTAAGGTTCACGGCCGAATGAAACCGGCCGAAAAGGATGCCGAGATGCAGCGTTTCAAGAATAATGAGACGCAGATAATGGTGGCTACAACCGTGATAGAGGTGGGTGTGGACGTACCCAACGCCAGTATCATGGTGATAGAGAATGCCAACCGGTTCGGCCTGTCCCAGCTACACCAGCTGCGCGGTCGCGTGGGCCGCGGGGCAGACCAGTCTTTCTGCATGCTGGTCACTCCGTATCAGTTGAGTGAGGATACCCGCAAGCGCATTGAGATAATGACCGCCACCTGTGACGGTTTTGAGATAGCCGAAGCCGATCTGAAACTGCGTGGGCCCGGTGACCTGGAGGGAACGCAGCAGAGCGGTATGGCATTTGACCTTAAGCTTGCCAATCTGGCCCGTGACGGATCACTGATTGAGCACGTCCGAGAGATAGCCAGGGAGATAATCGAACAGGATGCTGAACTGTCCCGTCCCGAGAACCAGTTGCTGGGACGTATGCTGCGCCGTCTCAAGAAAAGTGAGTATGACTGGTCTTCAATTTCATAGAAATTGACTAACTTCGCAACCCGAAACAGAGATATAATGAGGCCTGTTTGCAGGATACTGGCAGTGATGTGGGCAATGTTGTTCGGGATGGTCAAGTCCGCCGCCCAGGATGCAATGCCGGCGCGTGTCGTACCTGTACAGCCAATGGCGGGTGTAGCGATGCCCGCACATCTGAATCCCGGAACGGCGATTGACCTGGAGAATCCGGCATCATATCTCTATCCGGAGTGGAGCAATGATTATGTGAACAGGTATGAGAACGTTACTTTGCCCGATTCGGTAATCATCTCGATGAAAGGATACTGCATGCCTACCGACAGCACGTACATCACTGACAAGTTCGGATACCGTCCTCGTCGCGGCAAGCAGCATTTGGGCTTGGACATAAGGATCAAGACTGGCGATACCATACGTGGCGCGTTTGACGGCAAGGTCAGGATATCACGTTATGAGCGCCGCGGTTACGGCCATTATCTGGTGATACGCCACCCCAACGGGTTGGAGACGGTTTACGGGCATCTGTCCAAGAAACTGGTGAACGAGAATGATATCGTCCATGCCGGTGATCCCATAGCGTTGGGAGGAAACACCGGACGCTCCACAGGTCCGCATCTGCATTTTGAGACCAGGATACTGGGTAACGCCATCAATCCCGCCTTGATGTTTGACTTCAAGAATCAGCGGGCTGTGACAGATTATTACGTTTATGAAAAGAATACCCGCCCTGTCTATTACAGGGTCAAGAGCGGGGACACATTGAGCGGAATAGCATTAAAGAACCACACTTCGGTGTCCAATATCTGCAAGATGAACGGCATTACAAGCAAAGCCGTCATCAAGCCGGGACAGACGCTGAGGGTACAATGACAGGAGTGATATGAGTGACAAGAACGGAAAGAATACTCCAGACACCAACCGGGAGTTTGATGAGGTGATAAAGATGTGCCGTGAACTGTACGTCAAGAAACTGCAGGATTACGGTGCCTCATGGCGTATCATGCGCCCGGAGTCTCTGACTGACCAGATATTCATAAAGGCCAAGCGCATACGCAGTATCGAGACCAAGGGCGTATCACTCATTGATGAGGGTATCCGTTCCGAGCTTATCGGCATAGTAAATTACGGCATCATTGCATTGATCCAGTTGCAGAACGGTTTCTCCGATACTGTAGATAAGGATGCCGATTGGGCTCTTAAGGAGTATGACAAATACTCGAATGCAGCCCTTGAGCTTATGAAAAAGAAGAACCACGATTATGATGAGGCATGGCGTGGAATGCGAACCACATCATATACAGACCTTATCCTGACAAAGATCAACCGTACCAAGGAGATTGAGAGTCATGAGGGCAAGACCGTGGTATCGGAAGGCATCGATGCCAACTACATGGATATGATAAACTACGCAGTCTTCGGGCTGATAAAGATTCAGGAGCAGTCAATAGCTTGAGGAATGGAGAGTGCTGAGGTCAGACATAGCGGTACGCCGATGAAAGTGCTGGTCAATTTCTGCCGGATCATACTTGGTCTGACATTCATGTTCTCCGGCATAGTCAAGGCCATTGACCCTATGGGCACTCAGATCAAGTTGACCGATTACCTCTATGCTTTCGGCATGGGCGGTTCAATTATCGAGTCGACACTTCTTATCCTGGCATGCATACTGGCCGGTTTTGAGATACTGATAGGCGCATACCAGTTGTTGGGAGCATTCACAAAAGGCACATCCCTGCTCACATTGCTCATGATGTTGGCGTTCACCCCGCTTACCCTCTATCTGGCCATAAAGAATCCGGTACAGGATTGCGGCTGTTTCGGCGATGCTGTAGTGCTTACCAACTGGCAGACTTTTTATAAGAATCTGTTCCTGCTGGCCCTGGCCGTTCTGGTGCTGGTGGGCCGCAAATATATCATACCTTTCGTGGTGGAGCGCAGTCAGTGGGTCATAACGATATTCGTGGTAACGATATCGGTATGGTTCATGGTGACCAATATCACCCGACTGCCCTTATTGGACTTCAGACCCTACAAGGTGGGTACAGACCTGCGCAGTGAGGTTCAGAATAACAAAATGTCATTTGCGGACCTGTCAATCATGGACGCTGACATGAATGATGTGACAATGGATATTCTCAACGATTCCAGCTATACGTTCCTGCTTGTATCGCCTCACGTGGAGGATGCAAGCGAGAGTGACCTGGATCTGATAGACGATCTTTTTGACTATTGCGCATATTGGGGATATAATATGATAGGAGTCACATCATCCGGAACCGATGCCGTCAGGCGCTGGACCGAGAATGCAGGTGCCGAGCTCAAGTTCATGTTTTGTGACGAGATACCCCTGCAGACTATGATCCGCTCCAATCCCGGACTGGTACTGATAAGCAACGGTGTACTGGTAAACAAATGGAGCCACTCGTACATACCGTCCGATGAGGAGCTGTCAGGGCCGCTGAATGAGATAAGCGTAGGGCTTGCGCCCGAACCGAGTCCGCTGCGTACTCCGTGGGCTGTGGCATTGATTTTTATCCTGCCGTTGCTCATAATAGTACTGATAGACAGAGCAAGAGAATTGTAATAATAACACTTTAATACTTATTGAAATGAGAAAGAAAATTGTTGCCGGAAACTGGAAGATGAACAAGACTCTCCAGGAAGGTATTGCTCTCGCTGAAGAGCTCAATCAGGTGTTGGCTGCCGATAAACCCAACTGTGATGTTGTTATCGGTACACCGTTTATTCATCTTGCCAAGATATCTGATATCATTGACCACAAGGTTATCGGTCTTTCAGCCGAGAACTGCGCTGACAAGGAGTCTGGTGCTTATACCGGTGAGGTATCGGCCGCTATGGTAAAGTCAACAGGTGCCGAGTATGTAATCCTGGGTCACTCAGAGCGTCGTGAGTACTATCACGAGACCTATGAGATCCTCAAGGAGAAGGTGCTGCTTGCACTTGCCAACGGTCTTAAGGTTATCTTCTGCATCGGTGAGTCACTCGACGAGCGCGAGAAGGGTATCCAGAACCAGATCGTAAAGGCTGAGTTGGAGGGCTCAGTATTCAACCTGTCAGCCGATGAGTTCAAGAACATCACCATCGCCTACGAGCCCATCTGGGCTATCGGTACCGGTAAGACTGCTACTGCCGATCAGGCTGAGGAGATACACGCTTACATCCGTTCAGTCATTGCCGACAAGTACGGAAAGCAGATTGCCGAGGATACATCTATCCTCTACGGTGGCTCATGCAAGCCTTCAAATGCTGGTGAGCTTTTTGCAAAGCCCGACATCGACGGCGGCCTTATTGGCGGCGCTTCACTGAAGGTTGCTGATTTCAAGGGCATCATCGACGCTTGGAAGAAATAAAAAACAATATGAAAAAGACAGGATTGACACTATTCCTGCTTCTCTTTACAGCTCTGGCCAGCGCTCAGACCACGCTGGTCCAGGTGCTGGAGAGGGATATGCCGGGTAAGGGACAGATACGCATCGAGAGAGATGTGCGTCTGGACAGCCTTATCGGTACGGTTTCGGATGCTGAGTCCGGCACCAAGATCAAAGCCAGAGGATTCCGCATTCAGGTATTCGCAGGCAACAACACCCGTGCATCGAAAGAGAGGGCCAACGAGGTAGACCGTTACATACGCGCCAAGTACCCTGATCTGTCGGTACACACCGAATTCAAAAACCCGCGCTGGCTCTGCACGGTAGGTGATTTCCTCTATTATGAGGAGGCCTATGAGACCCTGCGCAAACTCAGAAAAGAAATGCCTTATAAAGGCATGATCATTTTACGCAATCAGGAGATAACAATTCCGTTATGAGTTCACTGATACCCTATTCCGACGAGAATTCCGAGAAGTTTCTGGCGCTCAAGAAGCACTATGAGGAGATACTTAAACTTATAGAGCCCGATGCAGGCCGTGAGGGCCTGGTCCGTACGCCGCTGCGTGTGGCCAAGACGCTTCTGGATTTTACGAGCGGGTATGAGATGGACCCTGCCGCCATCCTTAAATCAGCAATGTTCAAGGAGGATTACAGGCAGATGGTCATAGTAAAGGATATTGACTTTTATTCTCTCTGTGAGCATCACATGCTGCCCTTCTATGGCAAGGCTCACGTGGCATATATCCCCAATGGTTATATAACAGGACTCAGCAAGATTGCCCGTGTGGTAGATGTGTTCGCACGTCGCCTTCAGGTGCAGGAACGCATGACATCACAAATCAAGGATTGCATTCAGGAGACCCTCCAGCCGCTTGGTGTGATGGTTGTCATAGAGGCCAGCCACATGTGCATGCAGATGCGCGGCGTGGAGAAGCAGAACTCAGTTACCACCACATCTGATTTTACCGGAGCATTCAACCAGGCAAAGACCCGCGAGGAGTTCATGAACCTGATAGCTCCCCGTAAATAATCCTTATAGATTGACAACGCGGTCGCCCAGGATGCGGGAGAGTTCGGAGCGGGCGGCCAGGAGCTGCTGATAGCGGCGCTGAAGTTCCATGAGTTTATCCGGTGACTCAAGGGTAGCAGGATCCTGCATCTGTTTTTCTACATCTTTTATCTCAATGCGCAGCACCTCCATCTGGTAGTCTGCCATGATGTGGCGGGTAAGCTGCAGCAGGCGCTGTCCGTCCTCGACTGGTTTGTTGTCCTTGAATATGGCGCTCAGCTGGTAGCGCTCCTCCATCAGGCTGGCGGCTGTGAGGCTTACGAATGTCTCAGGGTGCGACATGAAGAACTTCTCGGCATTGAAATCCTGCTCCTCAACATGCTCGGCCATTTGCTCCACAAAACGTCTGTAAACGGGGTGTCGCAGTTCCAGCCCGTCATTTTGGAGAGACTGTACTATGAACTGTCCAACGGTTATGGGCATTTCCTGACCCTCTTCATTCTCAAACAGTCCCATCACCTTGCCGCCGTACCTTACTATGAGTTGTGAGAGCAGACGCTCCTTATCCATCATGGGACCGAATCCCTCGCGTTTGAGTGCGCGCACCTGCTGACGCAGCCTGTCCTCGGCCGATATCTCAGGCTCGGGTACTGGTTCTGCCGGGGCCTCCGGATTCTCTGTTTCTGCAACCGGTGTTTCCTGATTTTGCCCGTTTTCATCGGATGATTGGGGCTGACGCTGGGGCTGTGGGGCAGCCTGTGCCTGCTCGCGCTGACGGCGGTTGACGTCGTTTATGAGCAGACGCTC
The DNA here is from genome assembly GCA_024398635.1 of Bacteroidaceae bacterium. GTDB lineage: Bacteria > Bacteroidota > Bacteroidia > Bacteroidales > Bacteroidaceae > Colenecus. Next base: position 74,860 of record JAKSIV010000002.1, read on the forward strand.
GTCAATCTTCATTATCTGGCTGCACTCGGTGATATAGACTGAGCGCACAATGGGATCCTGTATGACCGATATGCTCTGCGTGATGCTCTTGATAAGCTCGCTGCGGCTGTAGGGATCATCGGCCGCATCCTCCATCAGGAGGTTGACCTTGAAGCGGATGAAATCCACCTGATGAGTATCGATGTACTTCTGGAACTCAGTGGCGCTGCGGCCCTGTGCAAAGCTGTCGGGGTCCTCGCCGTCGGGCAGCAGCAGGACCTTTACGTTCATGCCCTCGGCCAGCAGCATGTCGATGCCGCGCAGGGAGGCCTTGATGCCGGCCTTGTCACCGTCATAGAGTACGGTGATGTTGTTGGTAAAACGGTGTATCAGGCGTATCTGACCGGGAGTGAGCGACGTGCCGCTTGATGCAACCACGTTCTCGACTCCGCTCTGGTACATGCTTATGACATCGGCATAACCCTCAACTAAGAAACAGCGGTCCTTGCGTACTATGGCCTGCTTGGCCTGATAGAGTCCGTAAAGCTCGCGGCTCTTGGAGTATATCACTGACTCGGGTGAGTTTACGTATTTGGCCACCTTGACATCGGAGCTCATTATCCGGCCGCCAAAGGCAACCACCTTGCCCGAAATGGAGTGGACCGGGAATATCACACGGCCGTGAAAGCGGTCACGCAGCTGTCCGTCGTTCTCGCGCTCGTAGCAGAGTCCTGTCTTTATGAGATTCTCCTTGGTGTAGCCTTTGGCCAATGCGGCGCGGGCCAGGGCATCGGGCTCATCGGGACAGTAACCCAGGAAAAACTTGTCCAGTATGTCGTCGCGGAATCCGCGTTTGCGGAAATAGGCAAGGCCTATGGCGCGTCCCTTCTCGGTGTTGAGCAGGGTGTCCTTGAAGAAATCCAGCGCAAACTGGTTGGTGATGAACATAGACTCACGCTCGTTCTGCAGAGCCTTCTCGGAGTCTGTCATCTCACGCTTGCGGAACGGTATGCCGTACTTGTTGGCAAGCCACTCGGCCGCGTCCTGGAATGACATCTGCTCGTGCTCCATCAGGAAATGGATGGCGTTGCCGCCCTTACCGCAGCTGAAACATTTGCATATGCCTTTGGACGGAGAGACGTAGAATGAGGGGGTTTTCTCATTGTGGAAAGGACACAGACCTACATAGTTGACGCCACGTCTGCGTAACGTCACGAATTCTGATACCACATCGACAATGTTGGCGGCATCGAGAATCTTTTCTATGGTGAGTTGGTCAACCATTTCCAGGCAAGTGTATTGATGCCAAAATTACAAAAAAATCCCTTCTTAATGAACAGATGTGACGCATTGAAATCTTTTTAAATAATATTTACATAATGATGATTGGAGTTAGCGGGAAAATCATTTATTTTGTAGACGTAAACCATACGATATGGAGACAAACAGCAAACCTTACAAAATCAGGGAGAAGGCCGCTAAGGATGCAGATTACAGGGACCTTATCCGTGCAGAACTGGCAGATGAACTCTATGACGGGATTCTGACAATTGTCGTGGCACAGAAAAAGTACCGAGATCCCGATTATTCTGCCAAGCAGCTGGCCGAAGACCTTAAGACCAACCCCAGGTATCTGTCGGCCGTGATCAACTCAAGATTCGGAATGAATTATTCCAGTCTGGTGAACGAATTCAGAGTGCGTGATGCTGCCAACATGCTTACCGATAAACGCTATCTGGATCTTACAATGGATGAGATAGGACGTAAGGCGGGTTTTGCCAACCGCCAGAGTTTCTATGCTGCATTCTTCAAGGAGAAGGGCGAGGCCCCTCACCAATTTAAGAAACGCCTTCTCGACAAGTGATATAAGGGTCCTGAAACTATCCGCCAAGAGATGTCTGTACAGGAGAGAATCCTAGAGATAAAGCAGAAACTGAGACTGAATATGAACGGTGTGGCCTCCACAGGAATGAGGGAGGCGGGCATCGGATACAAGCTTAATTTCGGCATAAGGATTCCGGAGCTAAAGCAGATAGCTTCAGAGACAGGAAAGGATGCAGAACTTGCTGCGGCTCTATGGAAAGAGGATGTCCGCGAATGCAGGATTCTTGCGGCACTTGTCTATCCGGAGGAGCAGTTCATGCCTGACATGGCTGACCTTTGGATTGAACAGATTGAGTTCCCTGATTTGGCCGAAATGTGCTCAATGTACCTTTTCAGCCGGATGCAGGGAGCTGCTGAGGCGGCATTCCGATGGATTGCCTCCGACAATGCGATGGCCCGTTATTGCGGTTTCCTCACGTTGGCTCACCTGCTGCGTGGAGGGCGCGAGATGGGGCCTCGTTATGTGCAGGAGCTCAAGGACCAGGCCACGGCAGCCATCAACGGCACGGACATAATGTGCTCGCAGGCTGCAAGAACGGTACTGGACCGTTTGGAGACTGAGAATGGATAAGGCGGACGGATTAGCCCAGGCGCGTCAGAATCTGGCCGATTATCTGCGCCTTAACTCTCTCAGGAACACTCCGGAGCGGAATGCCTTGCTCGAGGCCATTTATTCGGCCGATGCCCCGGTCCAGGCCGAGGAGTTGGCCAAGGTTATGTCCGAGGGCCGCAGGCTTAGGATAAGCCGTGCAACGGTATATAACAACCTGAGTTTATTTGAGGATGCCGGGCTGGTTCGTAAGGTCTTCCAGGATGACAGGATCCTGTTTGAGAGGACTGACAAGAGCAAGGGCGTCATCAGGTTGGTATGCGACGGATGCGGTAAGGTCACTGAGATGAGCGGTGACAAGTTGCGCCGTCAGATAGCGCAGTTGCGTACCCGCCGTTTCAATGCGGTAGGTTGGGAATTGAGGATATACGGGTTGTGCAGCAAATGCACTGCAGAACTCAAACGGAAACAGAACAGGTTGAATAAAAAAGATAAAGACAAGAAATGAAAACAGAGAAGATTGATGTCCTTCTGGGACTGCAATGGGGTGATGAAGGTAAGGGTAAGGTTGTGGATGTGCTCACACCGCGTTATGATGTTGTGGCACGTTTCCAGGGCGGTCCCAACGCCGGTCATACACTGATTTTCGACGGAAAGAAATTCGTGCTCAAGTCCATTCCTTCGGGAGTGTTCCAGGGCAACAAACAGAATATCATAGGCAACGGAATGGTGCTTGACGCCGCTCTGTTCAAGGCCGAGGCAGAGGCACTTGAGGCCGCAGGCATAGACCTTAAGAACCGTCTGCTCATATCCAAGAAGGCACACCTGATACTGCCTACCCACCGTCTTCTTGACAGCGCCCTTGAAGCATCGAAAGGTTCAAGCAAGGTAGGAACCACAGGCCGTGGCATCGGTCCTACATATACTGATAAAGTGGCCCGCACAGGTGTTCGCGCAGGTGATTTGCTGCGCCCCGACTTTGAGGAGCGTTACGCTGCCGCACGTGCAGCCCATGAGCGCACACTCAAGAGCCTCAACTTCGAGTATGACCTGGCTCCGCTGGAGAAAGCATGGCGTGAGGGCATAGAGTATATGAAACTGTTCAAGTTCGTGGACAGCGAGCATTTCGTTGCCAACCTTCTTGGTGAGGGCAAGACCATTCTTTGTGAGGGAGCCCAGGGAACCATGCTGGATATAGACTTCGGCTCATATCCGTTTGTAACCTCATCCAACACCATCTGCGCAGGTGCCTGCACCGGTCTGGGCGTGGCTCCGCGTAACATTGGCAAGGTTTACGGTATCATGAAAGCCTACTGCACCCGCGTGGGCAGCGGTCCTTTCCCCACCGAGCTGTTCGATGCCGATGGTGAGAAGCTCTCTGACCGCGGTCAGGAGTTCGGTGCCGTAACTGGACGTCGCCGTCGCTGCGGTTGGGTTGACCTGGTAGCCCTACGTTATGCAGTACGTCTGAACGGTGTGACAGACCTTATCCTGATGAAGAGTGACGTACTTGATGTGTTCCCCACAATCAAGGCCTGCGTAGCTTACAAGCTGCCTGACGGAACCCAGACTGATGAGTTCCCGTTTGACTGCGAGGGTGTAGAGCCCATCTATGAGGAGTTGCCCGGTTGGCAGACAGACCTCACCAAGGTACAGGATGAGGATGAATTCCCCGAAGAGTTCAACAACTACATAACCTTCCTGGAGGAGTATCTTGAGACTCCGGTATCAATAGTATCGGTAGGTCCTGACCGCCACCAGACAATCGTTCGCGAGTAATAATGGCAGAGTATGGCGTGGGTATGACCCCGTATGCATTCTATTGGATCCTTTTCATCGTTATAGCCGTAATGAGCTATACGGTGCAGGGTAATCTCAAGCGCAAGTTTGATAAATACTCCAAGGTTCCCACCCGTGACGGCAGCAGCGGTTACGAGGTAGCCTGTCGTATGCTTGCCGATTATGGTATATCGGGAGTAAAGATAACCTGCGTGGAGGGACAGCTTACAGACCATTACAACCCTGAGACCAACACGGTCAACCTGAGCAAGGATGTCTATTACGGCCGAAGCATGATGGCAGCCGCCGTTGCCGCCCATGAGTGCGGACATGCCGTGCAGCATGCCAAGGACTATGCGCCCGTCAAGATGCGCTCGGCTCTGGTGCCCGTAGTCCAGTTCTCGTCATCGATCGTGACATGGATACTGCTTATGGGTATCATGGTGGTTGAGGTGTTCCCGGGTCTGATGCTGGCCGGTATCGCGCTGTTTGCCCTGACCACCCTGTTCAGTTTCGTGACACTTCCTGTCGAGGTTGATGCCAGCAGCCGTGCATTGGCTTGGATCAAAAGCTACAGCAATTCTGACAGCCAGACTCTGGCAGCAGCTCAGGATGCCCTCAAGGCAGCAGCCTACACATACGTAGTTGCTGCAGTAAGCTCGTTGGGTACGTTGATTTACTACATAATGATTTTTTCATCAAGAAGACGCTGATACAAATGAAACCGTCAATTCCAAAAGGCACGCGTGACTTCACCCCCGTGGAGATGGCACGCCGTAATTACATATTTGATACCATCCGCGGAGTGTTCCGCCTGTTCGGTTACAGCCATATAGAGACCCCTTCGATGGAGAACCTCTCCACCCTTATGGGCAAGTACGGCGAGGAGGGCGACAAACTCCTTTTCAAGATCCAGAACTCAGGTGATTACATGAGTGGCCTGACTGATGAGGAGCTGCTTTCACGCAACAGCCTCAAGTTGGCATCCAAGTTCTGCGAAAAGGGACTCCGCTACGATCTCACAGTGCCATTCGCACGTTTCGTGGTAATGCATCGCGAGGAGCTTCAATTCCCCTTCAAACGTTTCCAGATACAGCCTGTATGGCGTGCTGACCGCCCCCAGAAAGGCCGTTACCGCGAGTTCTACCAGTGCGATGCCGATGTAGTAGGCAGTGACTCGCTGCTCTATGAGATTGAGCTCATCCAGATGATAGATATGGTATTCAGCAAGTTCGGCGTTCGCGTTGCCATCAAGCTGAATAACCGTAAGATACTGGCCGGCATTGCCGAGAGCATCGGCCAGGCCGATAAGATTGTGGATATAACAGTTGCAATTGATAAGCTTGACAAGATAGGCCTGGACGGCGTGAATGCCGAGTTGGCCGATAAGGGTCTGCCCCAGGACGCAATAAACAAGCTGCAGCCCATAATCAAGCTGACCGGCTCCAATAGCCAGAAACTTGATACCATTGCAACCGTGCTGGCCGGCAGCGAGAACGGACTTAAGGGAGTAGAGGAGTGCCGCTTCATCCTGGACGGCGCCACCAAGTTGGGACTCAACAACCAGCTGGAGCTGGATTTGACTCTGGCTCGCGGACTCAACTACTACACCGGTGCCATCTTTGAGGTCAAGGCACTTGACGTAGAGATAGGCTCCATAAGCGGTGGCGGACGTTATGATAACCTTACCGGCATATTCGGACTTCCGGGTGTGAGCGGCGTGGGCATATCGTTCGGTGCAGACCGTATCTATGACGTGCTGACTCAGCTCGACCTCTATCCCAAAGAGGCACAGGGCGGCGTTAAGGTGCTTTTCCTGAACCTGGGAGAGCAGGAGGCTGCATTCTGCATGGGTCTGCTTGCACAGCTGCGCGCGCATGGCATATCGGCCGAGATATATCCCGATGCCGCCAAGATGAAGAAGCAGATGTCATACGCCAATGCCGGTGCTGTTCCCTACGTGGCAATAGTAGGCAGCGACGAGCTGGCACAAGGCGTAGTGACACTCAAAGATATGCAGACTGGTGAACAACGCACAATGGGGTCTGACCCCTTTGTGTCTTTTTTCACCGAAAAATGATTCACAAAAGGCTAGATGAGCGAAGAATTCGATATTAGACAACAGCAATTAGCGAGCGACAAGGAGCTTGACAACGCGCTCCGTCCGCTCACATTCGATGATTTTGCCGGACAGGGCAAGATTGTAGATAACCTGCGTGTCTTTGTTGAGGCAGCCCGCCAGCGCGGCGAGTCGCTGGATCACACCCTGCTGCACGGCCCTCCAGGACTGGGCAAGACCACGTTGAGCAACATCATAGCCAATGAACTGGGCGTGGGCTTCAAAATCACATCGGGTCCCGTGCTTGACAAACCGGGCGATCTGGCCGGAATCCTGACCTCACTCGAGCCAAAAGATGTCCTTTTCATCGATGAAATCCACCGTCTTTCGCCCGTAGTGGAGGAGTATCTCTACTCGGCCATGGAGGATTACCGCATAGACATAATGATAGACAAGGGTCCCAGTGCCCGAAGCATACAGATAGACCTGAACCCGTTCACTCTTATTGGTGCAACCACCCGCAGCGGTTTGCTTACCGCACCGCTCCGTGCACGCTTTGGAATCAACATGCACCTGGAGTATTACGATGCCAAGACCCTGCAGAAAATCATACTGCGTTCAGCAGGAATCCTGGGTATCCCGTGTGATGTCGATGCAGCCGCAGAGATTGCGGGCCGAAGCCGCGGAACGCCCCGAATTGCCAACGCCCTGCTGCGTCGCGTGCGTGACTTTGCGCAGGTAAAGGGATCGGGCCGCATCACCGTATCAATAGCCAATTTTGCCCTAGAGGCACTCAATATAGACAAGTACGGACTGGACGAGATAGACAACCGCATCCTTACCACCATCATTGACAAGTTCAAGGGTGGTCCGGTAGGTATAGGCACCATTGCCACAGCGTTGAGCGAAGATGCCGGCACCATAGAGGATGTGTACGAGCCGTTCCTCATCCAGGAGGGCTTCCTCAAGCGTACTCCGCGCGGCCGTGAGGTAACGGACCTGGCCTACAAGCATCTGGGCCGCTCCCGCTACGCCTCCATGTCCGGAGATTTGTTTGAATAATTGCAGCGTTTTTGCAACGCTTATTAAGTTTATGGTGACAAAGCACAGTTCTATCTTTGCCACGTAAACAAAAATGTAAGGCTTATGAGATACCTTTTGAGAATATCGATTCTGATTATCATTATGACACTGACTTGTTCATCGGCCAGCGCCGATAAGTACTCGCGCGCCTGGAAGAAAGTAGATGCATTTATAGAGAAGGACCTGCCCGAAAGTGCGGCAAAAGAGATCAACAACATATGGGATATGGCCGCAAAGGATGATGACAGCCGCCAGATGCTCAAGAGCGCGGTGTATCTTACACGCGTGCAGCAGGCATATAATGAGAACAGCCTGCTTGAGGGCATTGAGCTTTTCAAGACGCTCCTGCCCAAGCTGAAAGTTCAGGAGCACAAAGCCCTGTGTCACGCCTTCCTGGCCGAAGGTTACAACCGTTACTGGGAGAACAACGAATACCTGATAAAGCGTAACCGTCCTACCGATGATCCCAATCCCTCCATCGACCGCTGGACCCTTAAGATGCTGGTAGATGCCATCTGCTACCATCTGGACCAGTCGATAGAACTTGCGGGCGATGTAGCTGCCGGCTATTATGAGGATTTCTTCCCGGGCGGCAATAAGGCGGGACTCAAGCTGCGTCCCAACCTGGCCGATATGCTTATGGACAACGCCATTCAGGACCTTGCTCCCGACCGCCTAACCAAGAACAAACGCGCATTCCTGGATGATCCCCGACTGTACGGCAGCGCCAGCGAGTTTGTATCGGCCGCAAACCGTTTGGAGATAGATGGTGAACCTGATCCTGACCTGTGGCAGTTCCACATATTGCGCCGCCTCACCCTGCACAACATGCTCTCCAAGCCATCCATCCGCACCACGATAGACCTGCGCCGTATGGATGTCCTGGCCGATGTGCTCGGCAACAACTACAATGAATGGAACCCGAATTACGAGGCTCTCATACAAGGCTGCCTGGATCTGGCCCAGGAGTATGAGAAGAAGGTCAAGTTCAGCACCCTGTTCTACTCGATGGCCGCCAGTTTCATAGAATACCATATAGGAGAAATCCCGGCCGATGACCTTGACAAGCAGGCAAGCATACGCCGCCTGGAGCATGACATCTGCATGCGCGCCCAGAAAAAGTGGTCCAAGAGCGAAGGCGCCATAGAGTGCCTCAAACTGTTGCTCCAGATGGAGAAAAAGACCGTCCACCTGGACCGCAACTATGACCTTGCCGCAGCCGAGCACAACATAGCGATGCTCACCTATACCAACATCAAGAGCGCCTATTTCAAGATAGTTGAGGTAACCACCGAGATAAGCGGCAAACCCAATGACTACATAGTGGCTGATCTTAACGCCATAACCCCCGTTGTGGAGTGGAGCTTGAGCCTTACCGGTCCCAACGACTGGCTGGAGCACTACGCACTGGTGGACATCCCGCCCGTAATACAGGGCAACTACTACCTGATGGCCTCCACAGGACCTTACTTCACTCCCAGTGACCACGTATCATTCCAGTACGTAGAGTGCAACAACATAGGTCTGGCCAATATTATAGGTAATGACGGATCAGTGAACGGTTATGCCGTCAACCTCAAGACCGGTAAGCCCATATCCTGCCGCTATACCGTCTGGGTGGTCAATTACCGGAATGAGCTCCAGAAGATAAGCACCCAGGGCTTTACGGCCGATGACGGATTCCTGTCACTGGAACGCCTGCCTCAGGGCCGCTACCGCATAGAACTGGAACAGGGCGAGAACAAGGGTAACGCCATATTTACCATACCCTACGTGAGTGATATGCCTGACCGCTCCTTCATGCAGATATATACAGACCGCTACACCTACCTGCCCGGCGACTCCGTACAGTTTACCGGGGTAGTATATCGCGGTGACGGATACGATCACGAGAGCGTACTCAAGAAAACATATGTAAACGTACGCCTGCGTGACATCAACAGCAGGGATATAGAAGAACTCCATCTCATAACCGACAGCCTGGGTGTGGTACAGGGAACCTTCCATATCCCCGAGAACATAGTTCCCGGCCATGCATCAATCTATGCCAGCGGTGAACATGGCTTCAACGCCTTCCATCAGATCAATGTAGAGTCGTTCCACCAGCCCAAGTTTGACGTGAAACTGGACGCTCTGACCTTTACTCCTCAGTTTGACCGTCAGTTTGAGATAACCGGCAGCGCCCTAACGCTCACCGATATCCCGGTCGACGGAGCCCAGGTAAGCTGGAACGTAGGCGTAACAGACCGCTCTTGCCACCCCTTCTGCATAAGGGATGAATTCGGCACCGTATGCGTGGGCAACGGAGAGATAACCACCGCACAGGACGGAACATTCAGCATACCCGTAACCGTTCCCAGCGACATACTCATAACCAATCAGTGCCAAGTAACCGTAAGAGTATCGGTAACAGACCTTAACGGCGAGACTCATGACCGTAACTTGACCTTTGGCGTAGGTACTCCGGATTATGTCAATGTCTGGGCCCAGCACTTCTTTGATGAGTCAGGAACGGGGCTGGACATAAACCTGAGCCTTGTAAACAGCCACCCCAAAAACGGCACCGTACATCTCAAAGTCTCCAAGGTAGAGATGCAACCCAGCCTGCTGCCTCTGCCCTTCAGCGTGGCCGAGCCCAGGATGATAAAGGAGCTTGAGAAGATTGTAGATGACCAGAACTACAGGGAGCGGTTCAAGCGTTACGACTTCAATTTCAGTAAAAAATATGATGCCGAGAATCCCGTATATGAACAGGATGTAGAGGTAACCGCATCCGACGGCGCTCATGTAAGACTCACCAACCTGGAATCAGGCACCTACACCATAAGGGCCAATACAGAGAGTGGCGCCAGTTACTATGACGAGAAAGTGATTGCCCGCCGTGATGACAACACCTTTGTGCCCAACTCTGAGCTACTCTGGTGCTTTGATACCGATCCCGAAGTCGCAGTAGGTGACACCGTGGACTTCAAGATAACCAGCAGCCTGCCCGATGCCGTAGTCTACTGGGTGATAGAGAACAGGTTAGGCCTGTATGACCGCGGATACATCGGTATCAACGGAAAGCAGCAGACACTGAGCATACCCCTTACGGATGAGCTCAAGGGTAGTTTCGGCCTGTCGCTGGCACTTGCCTATGAGGGCCATACCGAGAACCTTGACTTTCATGTCGATGTTCGCGACCGCAGTCACGAGCTTGACCTGGAGCTGGTAACATTCCGCGATATGCTTGAGCCCGATGTACCCGAGGAGTGGACCCTGCGTGTAACCGATCATGAGGGCAAGCCCGTACAGGCCGCCGTAATGATAGACATGTTTGATGCGGCCCTTGACAAATACGGATCCAACCAATGGTTGTTGTCACCCTGGAACAGCATATATGTAAGCCCCGATGCCCTTTTCCACAATATGTGGCGCAGGGTTGATATAAAGCATCCCTCCAATAACAGCAAGAACCAGCTGGAGTACAAAGGCAAGAAAGCCATCACCGGAACCCTTATCAATCCTTTTGACTACTACCGTGTGCGCAAGTACAAGGGAATTGATATGTCCGATTTTGAGAGCCTGGGTATAACCACCGTCGATGAGGCCCTGCAAGGCCGCGTAGCCGGACTTGACATAGTATTTGACTCTGGTGAGCTGGGTGCCCGCAACACCATGAAGCTCAGGGGATTGCCCGAGGAACTCAGTGCAGGTCTTGACGTGTATGTCCAGGAGGATGCCATCCCTTCAGCTCTGTATGAACAATCGGTAAATGTAGCTCCCGAGCCCGTTGGCCTGCGTACCGATATGAACCCCACCGGCCTGTTCGGCTACAAGCAGACAGGACCTGATGGTCTGGTAACCTTCAGTTTCAAGGCCCCGCAGCTGCTCACCCGCTGGAATCTGCAGGCCATAGCCTTTACGGACTCGCTCAAGAACGGCCGCATAGACCGCAGCGTCATAACCCGCAAGCTGCTTATGGTAGAGCCATCGGCCCCCAGATTTTTGCGTCAGGGAGACCGCATGGAGTTTACCTTAAAGGTGAGCAACCTTACAGATAAGGAGGTGAGCGCCAAGGTAACGCTTACCTTCACCGATGCCGTAACCGGTAAGGAACTCAAGATGATAGCCGGCCTGCCCACCAAGACCGTAAGCATACCCGCTAACGGCAGTACCGGCACCGCGTTCACCATCAACGTACCTGATGGATTGACCGCCGTAACCTACCGCATTACCGCCCAGACTACCGGTCATAGCGACGGCTTGCAGGAGACCATACCCGTACTCTCCAACCGCATCCAGATAACCCAGTCGCTGTCACTATTCAATAACGGCAATGAGAAGCGTACGTTTGTGTTTGGCGAGCTGGCAGGCCTGCGTTCCAACACCATGCAGGATGAAAAGCTCATACTGGAGTACAGCGCCAGCCCCATCTGGTACGCCATCCAAGCGCTGCCCTCAATTATATGCGTCGATGACCCCAGTAACCTGTGCCTCTTCTACAGCTTTATGGGAGCTGCCATATCAGATGATCTGGGCAACCGCTATCCCGCCATACGCCAGATGCTCGATGAGTGGGCTCAGCTGCCCGCATCAGAGTGGCAGAATCAGCTGGAACGCAACCAAAAGCTTACCAATACCCTGCTCGAGGAGACCCCCTGGCTGCGTAACAGCCTGCGTGAGACAGACCGTCTGCGCTCATTGGCCCGCCTGCTTGGCACCAACGAGTTGCGTGAGACCATTCAGGATGCGCTGGACCGCCTGCACAAATCACAGCTCATGGACGGAGGCTGGCCTTGGATAGATGCCCCCTCCGTACTTACAAGCAGTTATGGTGTAACAGAGAGTATCATTCAGGGAATGGGCCTGCTGGTAGAGCAGGGTATAATACAACATTCCGATGCTATAGATCGTATGCTCAAGAACGGTATAGATTACATTGATATCTATTGGCGCAATCTCTATAATCAGGAGAATTACCGCCCCAAGACACTCTCATGGGATATACTGCGTTACCTTATGACCCGCTCATACTATCAGGATATACCCTTCTATGCCAACACCAAAGACAGCTATCAGTATTACCTGAGCCTGATAGATAACGTTGAAACTCACGATATGAGCCTCTGGATGCGTGCTGACCTGGCTCTGCTCATGTACCGCCTGGGCAGGACCAAGGATGCAGAGCAGCTTGCCCAGACGCTCCTTGATCGCTCACTCTACAGCGATGAGATGGGCCGCTATTGGCGTGATAACATAGGTGGCACACTGCTGCATGATGCACCTGTTGAGACCCAGTCCACCATCATACGTGTGCTGCTGGCCACCGGTCATAAGACTGAGGCTGCCGAGGCTGCCCGCTGGCTGCTCAAGCAGAAACAGACCACCGGCTGGGAGTCAACTCCCACCACCGCTGCCGCCGTCATTGCCCTTATGGCAACCGGCGCCGATGTTCAGCTGGAGTCTGATCCCGATATCACCATCTACGTAGGCCGTGACGCCCTCAAGACATCAACCTCTAAGGCAATGGCCGGCTATACCACCCATACCTGGGATGGTCCCATAGGCCGCGACAAGGCCGATATCACCATAGATTCCAAGACCGAGGGCATAAGCTGGGGCGGAATATTCCGCATCTTCACCGAGGTTATGGATAAGGTTGATGCTGCCGAGAATGGCTTTACCCTTAAGCGCGTAGTATGGCGTGTAATCAATGATGAAAGCGGTGAGCGCCTCGAGGAGGTCAAGGCCGGAACCAAACTGCGCGTGGGCGATAAGCTGCGCATACAGTTTGAGATAAGCACCGACCGCACCCTTGATTATATTGAGCTGGCCGACTGCCGTGCCGCAACAATGGAACCCCTGAGCACCCGTGCCGGCTACACCTTCAACTGGCGTGATGACATATCGTTCTATGCTGCCCCCGGCAACACACGCAACGTATTCTATATTGACAGACTCAACAAGGGTAGCTACAGGTTGGAGTATGTGGTTTACGTCCAGAAACCCGGCCGGTTCCAGGAGGGCATAGCCACCATACAGTGCCTCTACGCTCCTGCTTTCCGTGCCACCACTCCCGGCGCGGTAATCACTGTGGAATGATACAATTGGTGCAATTGGGGTCTGACCCCAATTGCACCTTTTTGCTCATTTGCATAAAGATTATTATCTTTGTGTCAGTTAATAATCCTTTTCCTACATGAGAATTTCTGATATCATTTTCAGAAACCGGATAGCTATATGTAGTCTGGTTTTTTTGTTTGCAATGATTGGGTGTAACCGTTCCAATGACGGGGTAGTTCGTGGCCGCAGGGCAATAAACGCAGTTATGGACAGTGTTGAGAGTATGGTCAATGACAACCCTGCCTATGCCGATTCGTTGATAAAACTAATAGACCCTTATAATATAAAAGGTGCCAAGCATAGGGCAAGATACGCCCTGCTTTATACCATGGCCGAGTACAAAAACTACCAGCCCCTTACCAGTGATTCCCTTATCATGGAGGCTGTTAGATACTACTCCATTCGCAATAACATAGACTATCGTTTCCTTTCGTATTATTATCTGGGCTGTGCGTATGTTGATATGGGACAAATGACCGATGCATCAGTAGCATTGGTCCAGGCAGAGCAACTGGCAGACCATATAGATAACGACTATTGGAAGGGGTTGCTATATTCATCTTTAGGGGAAACTTTGAGGGAATCACTTGAGGTTACCCGAGCAGAAGAGTATTTTTCAAAAGCAATAACATGTTTTGATAGTGCAGGAAAAGATTATCATTCATTATATGCACTATACCAAATTGCCAGAAGTAGATATGTAATGCATGACTTTAAAGAGGCGGATTCTATTTTTCATGTTGTTGAGAATATAGCAATCGCCCATGAAGACAGTATGCTAAATTCAGGTTGTATATGCTTTAGATTTTATTGTTCTGTTTACATGGAAAACAAGGATAATGCAAGAAAGATGTATGATGAATTAAAGACGAGACCTGTTTATAATAATACTGATTATTTGTTGATGATGTCTCTTTATTTTCAATTGATAGAAGATTATGAAAAAGCAGAATCATATTTGGAAGATACTTGGAAAGGTTCTTTGTCGGAAACTGATTCGATTCATGTGTACTTTGTCAGTACATTATTAGCAGAGAAAAAAGGGGAGATAAAAGAGTCAATGACGTACTTTAAGGAATACGTCGCGATTCAAAATAAAAGTATGAGAAGACTTCTGAATCATCCGATAGCAGGCGCTCAGAGAGATTATTTAAGAACAATGGCAGAACTGGAATCGATAAAAGCCAGAAACAGAGTTACAATACTTGTGGCATCCATAATCATCTGTATTCTGATCATTTCTTTCCTTATATTTATCATTCTGAATCATAGATTGCAATCTCAAAAAGAGATACATGATTATTTGTCAACAATAGATGATCTTACTGCTCGAGAATCGGTTAATGAAGGAAAGATAAACTTATTGAATTCTCAGGTAAAGGATTTACTCCGTCAGCAGTTTGTTTCATCAGATTACCTTTATACCCGCTATTATGAGCAGATTGATGACAATAAAAAAGCCGAGCGTTTATTCCGTGTTGTTAAGACTCAGATAGATCAATTCACTTCTCCCAAAAGCTTATCTCGTATTGATGAATTGCTTAATAAGACGTTTGACGGAATCATGAATAAGTTATCGTCAACTGATCTGGAGTTGAAGGAGAAAGAGTTGCTTTTACTTAGATTCGTTCTAACAGGTTTTTCTGCAAAATCCATAGCAGCTCTGCTTGGTGATACACATATAAATATCAATCAGCGTAAGAAACGATTGCTGGATAAGATACAGAATAAGGCTCCGGATCTGATGGAGGATTTACGTAATGCGCTGGCTAGCAGATAAATAAATCTCGAATAATCTGTAGCTCGCTTATAATCAACACATTATCTAGCTGTAACAATTTTGGTTTTATACTAATCTGTAATGAGTTGAAAAACAGCTTGTTACAGATATCTAATGTCACACCTTAAAAGGACATTTTTTAGGGTGGTACGCATAATTGTGCATAACTTTGTCACAACTCCAAAGCTCATTGTTTGCGTGGGTAATGATTCAGCGCAACTCCATCAAGACGGATTGGAGATTGCGCTGAATCATTAGCTGATAAGTTTTTTCATGAGAAGAAATCTAATACCAGTTGCGGCTTATAAATGTTTGCTAGTCTCGAAAACACAAAAACAGTTCTTTGGTGAGAGAGCTCCTTCCTTTTTGTGTCGGGGCTCTCTCTTTTTTTAGTGTTGATAAGCTTCGGCCCTGAGAGAAAATTTTAACTGGTTTATTTCATTCTCCTCTTGGCTTGCATTATCTTTGTCATACAAATAGGGTATTTAATAGTCTATTCCATGCTAGGTTTTGAGAGGTTCAAAATCCAGAGTTGCTGTTTTTTACGCGCTTTGGTATTATTTTTGGTTGTGATGCTTCTGGGAGTGGGTTGCAGCCATGTTAATGATGGTATGGTCCGTGGTCCCAAGGCGGTGGATTCTGTCATGGACAAAGCAGAAAGTATTATGGATGTTGATGCGAGAAGTGCAGATTCACTTATGAATCTGATAGATTCCCGTTCAACACGTAGTAAGGAGCGTTTGGCACGTTATGCGCTTCTTTACACTGAAGCTGAATACAAGAACTATCAACCTGTTGTCAGTGACTCATTGATAATGATAGCTGTTCGTCATTATTCGATAAGTAACAATATTAATTACCAGTTCCTGTCAAACTATTATCTGGGTTGTGTCTATATTGAATTGGGACAGATGACCGATGCTGCGGTTGCGCTGGCACAGGCCGAACAGTTGGTTGACAGGATTGACAATGACTTTTGGAAAGGACTGCTTTATTCTCAGTTAGGAGTAATCTTCAATGATGCCTTTGATTACTATCAGGCAGAGAAGTATTATCTAAAGGCTGAGTCGTGTTTTGAGCATGCCGGTAAAGACATATACAGTTTATACGCCTTGTACCATATAGGAGAGTCTAAATTCAATTTGCATGACTTCAGGACAGCTGATTCTATAATACATATTGTGATGGACAAGGCGTCTTTGATAGGTGACAGTGCATTGTATGTAAACTGTGTCTACAACAGGATGTACTGCGCGTTGTATTTGAAGGAGGCAGATAGAGTATCGGCATTCTATGACAACTATTTTTCAAAATGTGAATGGCCGTCCCAATCGCCCGGATATCTTGAGTTAATGGCTCTGTATAGTAATGCTATTGGAGAATATGACAAATCAGGATCATACCTTAAGTCTGCTTGGGATTGCAATCTGTCTGGGGCTGATTCCATATACCTGTATTACGTAAGTTCACTGCTTTCCGAGAGTAAAGGTCAAACAGAACAATCATTGGAGTATTTCCACAATTACACTTCTCTCCAAAACAACAATATGAGAGCTGTGTTAAGACAGCCTCTGCTTGGCGCTCAAAAAGAACACTATAAGATGATAGCCGAGAATGAGTTGCTTAAGAGCCGTCATGCCAAAATGACGCTGATTCTCTGTGTGGTTATTTTTATGCTGATTATAGTGATAGTATTGGTTACATACCACTATAAAAAGAAACGTATGAAAGAACAGCTATTTGATTCGATGGCCCTGGTAGAGGAGTTGACAGCTCTTAATGATAAGCACAAAAGCACGATTAAGAAACTAAAGAATGAGGTCAGGGCCCAGTTTCATGAGCGTCACGACATATCAAACCGCCTGTATTCTATGTATTTTGACTCAGAGAGTCAGGACAAGGTAGCCAAGCAGCAGCTTAAGGTCACAATCAATAGCCTGATCAAGGATTATACTACTCCCGAGAATGTACGTAATCTGGACAGTTTCATTAACGAGACCTATGATGGTATAATGGATAAGCTGTCAGATCAGGAGATAGGTCTTACGGACAAGGAGTTGCAGTTGTTCAGATACTCTTTTGCGGGACTGTCATCAAAATCGGTCAGTGTACTTATCAAGGAGTCACCTCAAAATAATTATCAGATAAAATCCAGGTTGTTGAAGAAGGTCAAACGCAACTCAGAGGATCTTTGGTCTGTTTTAAATAGTATCTGGTAGTTATCGACGTAAACAATAGCCCTTTTTATCCTCCCAAAAGAGGTGTCAGAAAAAAACGTAGAGCTATTGGTGTAAATAGTTGATAATCAGCCATTCGCAATGCCGCCTGTCAGATTTTAAAAGGTCTTTTTTTTTGGTCAGCAGCGATAGTAGCCATAACTTTGTATCGTTCCAAAGAACCTAATTACAAACTATAGTCATATGAAGAATTTCGTTAAAAAGTTACTTGTAATCATGTTGGCATTACTGCCGTGTTTTCAGACTGGGTTGATGGCGGATCCGACAGAACCAGATTCTATTCCGATAAAGCCAGTTGGTTCTCAGCCTGGCCCTCTTCCTGGTCCTCGTTTGCGCGCTCCTCGCAGAGGCGACGTATCAACTCCGGAATGCTACTATTATAATGGTGAAGTATCTATTTATGCTTCTGACGTTACGTACATTAGCGCAACTGTAACCCGTATGGATGACAATGCTCAATGGAGTGGATATAGCATGGATGAAGCTTTGTCGTTTGCTGTATCAACAGAGCCTGGAGTATATATCCTTACGTTGACTCTCTCTAACGGACAGAGTTATATAGGAGAGTATACCGTATACTAAATACTGTTGGATCTAACAGTTTTTTCTTACCACGACATAGTGAGTGAACCTGCTATGTCGTGGTATTAAGAAAAAAATAACTTTTCCAAATATTGATGAAACCTTTTGCATTGTCAGCGTTTTTGCTGACGACAGCCCTTACTATGGGCTGTACCCAACGCTCCTCGCTTGCCGAAGTTCTGGATTCAGCCGGCTCCAACCGCAAAGAATTGGAGGCTGTGCTGGACCACTACCGGATCGCAGACAACAACCCTCAGAAACTTCGTGCTGCTGAGTTTCTGATAGAGAACATGCCTGCACACTACTCCTACGCTGGTGACAAAGTGTACGAGTATTATGAATATGCGGCCGGCATCCTGGCCAACAAATCTCTCTCTCCTGAGCAGCAGCGTGACAGTCTTCTTGCCATCACAGATCTGAAGTATCGTGACCTGCCTAACCACACTATCCCCGATGCGCAGATTATCAAGGCTGACTATCTGATCAAGAACATTGACAGGACATATGATCAGTGGGTAAACTGCGATTGGGCCAGGCAGGCAACTTTTGACGAATATCTGGAATGGATCCTGCCTTACAAGGCTATTGAGTTGCAGGAACTGGATGATTGGCGAGACACGTTGCTGGTGCATTTCGGAACAGGTCTGGAACATCCCATCGTGAATGATGTTGAGTACAACACTGCGATGGGTGTTGCAGACATGTTGCGTAACGATGCATACAACGGTTTGCAGAGATACGGTCTGTATACCCGTGCCGGTCTGCCTCTGTTAAGTGCACATTTGCAAGTATCTCAAACCTACGGAAATATTCCTGATTATGCGTTGACAGCGGTACTGCTGATGCGTAGTGCCGGAATACCTGCGGTGTTGGATGAAACTCCGGTGGGCAGTCGTTATACAGCTGCTACCAAGTGGTATCTTATATTGGCCGATAAAGGTGAAGAGAAGGCATCAGAATGGGACTTCTCAACAAACATCGGTTATGGCTTTTTCCCGTTTGAACGCGGTCCTAAGGTATATCGCAATACATATGCCATAAACCAGAAGCGCTGGGAGTACAGGCAGAAAGCTAAGTATCAGTATCCTTTTGAGCTTGGTCGGAAAGATGTGACTTCAAAGTATTTCCGTACATGTGACCTCTCAATACCTGTTGAAAGGGGAGCCAGGAAACAATTGAAAGACAAATATGTATATATAGCGTCGGCTGTACGTAACGAAGAGAGCCCCTGGAAGATTGTTGACTTTGGGGTAATGAAACATGGTAAGGCTGTATTCCATGATATGGGACGTGAAGTTCTCTACCAGATTCAGGGATACAATGGAGATAAACTTATTCCAATAACTGACCCTTTTATACTGCACAAAAACGGTTCTATTGAATATGTGAGTGCAGATACTCTTAACTCTCTCAGTTTGGACAAATGGAAAAACAACGACTTATGAATACCCTTTTTAGAAAAACTTGTGAATCCTTGTTTGTTTCGTTGTTGCTTGTAGTATTCAGTGGCTGTAGTGAAGATACTGTGTATCTGCACTACGCCCTGAAGGCTGCAGGTGAAAACAAGTCTGAGCTCAAGGCAGTGCTCAAGCACTACAGAACGGTAGACAAGGATCCCGAGAAACTTAAAGCGGCAAAATACCTGATTGCCAATATGCCTGGCCACTACTCATATGCAGATACGGCAAAGGCTAACAGGTTTTATGCTGTGGCGTATGATGTGCTGACATCAGACAGGGATATGTTCTGGAAGCGTGATACTATCCAGAAAATCAGTTTCGGCGAGTTTGGCGGAATGGGCAGAAACATAGTATCGGACGTAAAGGTTATGACGGCCGATTATCTGATTTACAGTATAGACCATGCTTTTACTCAATGGCGTACCCGCCCATGGGCAAAGGATTTGAGTTATGAAGAGTTTCGTGATTATCTGCTGCCGTATAAAGTAGCCGAATTGCAGAAATTTGATCATTGGCGCGATACATTGGTCGCACACTTCAGCGACAGCATAAACCGTCTTCCTGTCGGTGATGACCAGTGCCGTACCATTTATGGCGCGTTGGAGATTGTCCGCAATGAAATGGTATGGAAAATATGGCCCAATATCATTTGGGAGACATCAAACGGTTGTCCACTATTGAGTGCCGAAACGATGGTGAACATAAAGTTCGGTGCATGTTCTGATTACGTAACATTGGCTGTAGCAACATTCAGAAGCCTTGGATTACCCGCCTTCGTAGATGATGTCCCGTTCTGGGGACGCGGCAATCAGGGACATACCTGGTATGCTTTTATATCTGATAACGGTATTCTTACTCCAACGGAGGAAGATGTTACCACTTCTGCAGGATGGGGCTTCTTCCCGTATGAGCGCTTCCCAAAAGTGTTCCGTATATCGTATTCAATGGACAAGGAGATACTGAAATATCGCAGGACTGCAAAGTTTGTCTATCCTTTCGACTTTTTTAAGCATGATGTTACTGACTTGTATTTCAGGACATCTGATGTACAGATTAAAATAAAGGAGGGCGTTAAGCTTAAAGACAAGTACGTTTACATTGCTTCATTCAATAACAACAGTGGTCCTAAAATGAATGTCATCGATTTTGGACGCGTGCGTCACGGAATGGCATGTTTTGAGAAAATGGGTCGTGAGCTGTTGTATATAGCCTTAGGTTTTGACGGAACCGAGCTTGTACCAATTTCTGATCCGTTCATAATTCACAAGGACGGTAGTGTTGAGTATATAAAGTACGATGATTCTCAATCACGTAAAGTTGAGATAAGAAGAAAGTATTATGAATCTTACAACGTAGTGACTCAGCGCAGAAAGATTTTGGGTGCCAGAATCCAGTGCTCTGACAACAGGGATTTCCGTAATGCGGTAACCATTTATACAATTGAAACAACAGTTATCCCCAACCGTATAAAACTGGATGCTCCCAGACCTTACAGGTATTGGAGATATATGTCACCCGATGGTTCCTGGGGTAATTTGGCCGAGATTGCCTGGTATGATGAGAAAGGGGAAAAGCTGTCTCGGAAAGGCATTGCCAATGCAGAGGCCGGACAGGATGCCATAGAACGGGCATATGATGGTAATCTTCTATCCAATTTTGAGATAAACCAGCCTGATGGCAACTGGATTGGAATGGATATGGGAGAACCTACGATTGTATCATCTGTTATGGTTGTACCCAGAAGTGATGACAATGATGTCTTTCCCGGAAATGAATATGAGTTGTTATATTGGGATGGAGATGATTGGATATCTGCAGGTTACCAGGTGGCATCAGACAATGTGCTTAAATATGATGATATTCCGATAAAGTGTCTAATGTGGCTCAGAAACTACACGCGTGGTAGAGATGAACGACCTTTTATTATAAAAGAGAACGGTGATTTTGGATGGTGGTAAATAACTCCTGGTTTGAATTTAGATTAATAAAAAATAATTGAAAAAAATCTGGCGATTTCAAGACCCTTCTATCAATTGGAAGATTATGAAAAAGTGGTCCAATACTACTCTTTGATTAAAGATGAAATGAAAGATGATCCCGATTATCTGTTGGAATATGGTTCGTCCCTATTGGCTCTGGATAGGATGGAGGAAAGCGAAAGGCTATTGTCTGACTGCTTGAAAAAAACCAATGATGAGACAAGAACAATAAGATCTCATGTGGATGATCTGTATAATAGTTGTCTTCATTAAGTGATATATGGTTCTTTCTAAAAACGCTATATGAATCAGTTAGAGAATTCAGAAAAAGATAATGACAGCCTGACTTATGAAAATTCAAACCATCATTCCGGTGGTAAAAGGCTTTTATCCATATTACTGCATATTTATTTTTATGCAATAATAATTTGTGTTCTTCATTTTTGCCGTCGCATCTTTATAACAGAGAGATTTGAGATTCCTACAGAATCTATGGCTCCGACTCTTATTCCCGGGGACAAAGTTTGGGTAAACAAACTGATTTTTGGAGGAAGACTGTATTATTCGTTCAATTTTGAAGACCATGCGCCCCTTAAATGTTTCCGTATGCCGGGATTAAGAAAAATTCGCCCGGGAGATATTATATGTTTTAATTACCCTCATGGATATGATGATAATGATAAGATTGAGTTTAAAATAAACTACGTGTATTGTAAAAGGGTACTGGGAACACCCGGAGACAGGATTGGTGCGGTTGATGGTCATGTGTGGAATGATAAAGTCCTTAGGCCAATAGGTTTAAAAGAGGAACAGGAAAGATTACGATGGATGTTTGATAGCGTGTTTGCGTGGAATAAATGTTATGATGTTCTGCCGGAAACCGGTAAGGGTTGGAATATAAAAAATTGGGGTCCACTAATTGTCCCTGCCAAAGGTGTTACAGTACAACTTGATGAATATAATCGCAGATTGTACAGGCAGGTAATCGAGTATGAGACAAATGAAACATTGAATAAAGACATATCGGAATATACTTTTAAGAGTAACTACTATTTTGCCGTAGGGGATAACTCTATGAATTCGAATGATTCCAGGTATTGGGGGTTTATTCCAGAGAAATACATAATTGGAATTGTTGGAAAGGAGGTTCGACATAATCCGTACGATATAGACATAGATTATTGATATGAAGAGTAAAGATAATATCCTTTTGTTGGCAAGCTTGTTCGTAATGTGTTTCCCGACTGGTTGCAATGATGCTGACGGTACGTGTTCGGTACGTCGTGAGTCCATTGATGTTGGGCAGGTGAATGTCGGCGATTCGGTAAGTGCTACGTTTACATTCAAGAACAATTCGGCCAAGGAGATGGCAATCAGTTTCATTCCGGAGTGTGACTGTACGACTATTAACCTGGATAACATGAGGCTTGGGCCGCATAAGTGCGGACAGTTGGAGGTAAAGGTGGCAGTGAATAAACCGGGAGAGTTTATTAAATACGTATATGCCCAAACAGCGGGGAATGAAGATTTCATTGCGATTGCCGTTAAAGGGCGTACCAAATAGATAAGTATTACACAGAGATCCTTTTTCAATTAACCTAATAATATTGTTTGCAATCATGATCCTTTTAAAAACACATCTAAAAGTTATTGCTCTTGCCGCTGTAATTGGTGTGAGTGGAGTTTGCGGGGCGCAGGTGATAGGCCCCAGGACTCTCAATATGGAGCAGGTTATCCAATTGGCGCAGGAGAATTCCATTTCGGCCATGAGCAACCGCAACAGTTTTGTGGCTCAGTATTGGAGCTACCGCTCATATAAGGCTGAAATGCTCCCATCGTTAAACATAAGTGCAAGTCTTGGCCAGTTTAACCGATCACTTGTGGCGTTGCAGGATTATAATACCGGTACTATCAGTTATCGTCCCAATTACAATCTTTCAAACGATGCTACTCTGTATCTGAGTCAGAATGTACCTTGGACAGGCGGTACGGTATCGCTTTCTACAAGTCTGTCACGAATGGATCAGTACAGCCCGGCACGTCTTACCACATACTATGCCCAGCCGGTGTATCTGTCATATATGCAGTCTCTTTGGGGATACAACCGTTTCAAATGGAGCAAACAGACTGAACCTGGGCAGTATGAGGTTGCAAAGCGCCAGTATATAGAGAACATGGAGCAGGTAAGCCAGACAGCAGTTATGTATTTCTGGGGTTATGTGAGTGCCATGGAGAACTATGAAAGGGCAGTCAAGAGTTTTGAAGATAGCAAGCGGTTGTATGAGACCGGAAAGACCCGTTTTGGAATGGGTACAATTACGCGTGACCAGCTGATGCAGATAGAGGTGAGCATGCTTAATGACTCGCTTTCATTGAGCTCAGTACAGGTTAATCTACGCTCTGCATTAAACCGTCTTTGCTCATACATAGGTTATAAGGAGGATACTGAGTTGAGTCTGCAGATTGACTATGATGTTCCTGATATCACCCTTGAATATGATGATGTTCTGGAGCGTGCTCTTGAGAATTCATCGTTCCGTCTGAGTCAGGAGATAAGTTATATAGAGACCGAACGCAGCGTTGCCCAAGCCAGGTCAAACCGTGGCATATCGGCAAGTATTAACGCAAGGTTCGGTATGTCGGGATCGGCCGACAGGTTCAACGACACATTCGTTCAGCTCAAGGACCAGGAGGTTGTGGGCATATCACTGAGTATTCCTATTGTGGACTGGGGCTTGGCTCGTGGGCGTCTGCGTATGGCCGAGGCACAGGCTCAGACTACACGAAACCGCCTGGAGCAGGATATGATTGACTACCGTCAGAACCTGCTTACACAGGTAATGCAGTTCAATAACCAACGCAGCCAGTGTGAGATTGCAGCACGTGCCGCACAGCTGGCCGAAGACAGTTATCAGTTGGCTTTGCAGAATTTTGGCAGCGGTAGCATGACAATGACTCAGCTGGATCAGTTGAAACAGAAACGTGACGGCGCTCTAAGCAGTTACGTGAGTAATGTGGCCAGTTTCTGGAATTACTATTTCGGGATGCGTAAGGCCACGCTTTATGACTACATGAACGGTATTGATATTAACGCTGAATTTGACAAACTTGTGAAATAATAGAAGATTATGAAAGCATATAAATTAATTGGTGTTTTGATGATTGCAGTTTTTGTTTGCGGCTGCAAGGGTAATAAAGATTCCGATAAGGATACTTCTGAAATGGCTCACGGCAGTTATAATGCCGAGAAGAATTTGGTGACAGTGGAGCCGTTGGAACGCAAGACGTTCAACAAGCAACTTATATGCAATGGTAAACTTGAGGCACAGGGTAAGGTGGGAGTGCAGTTTGCTACACAGGGCACAATTGCGCAGATTAATGTGCGTGACGGACAGAAAGTGCAGAAAGGCCAGATACTGGCATCGCTTGACAAGGAGCAGCCCAAGCGCCAGTTGGAACAGGCACGTTTGGCTTTTGACAAGGCCGAAATGAATCTGGCTGACCGTCTGCTGGACTATGGATATACCCTGGCGGATACCGCCAAGATCCCGGCCGAGCAGAAACGTGTGATTTATATCAATACCGGTTTTATTGATGCCCAAATGGCGCTTGAGAATGCAGAACGTACCTATAAACAGTGTGACCTTAAAGCTCCTTTTACAGGTAAGGTGGCCAATATGAGGGGACGTGTTTATGAACAGGGAGGACAGTTCTGCTCTATGATTGATGACAGCCGTTATCTGGTGCGTTTCAGCGTGCTGGAGACCGAGTATAAGTTTGTGAGCGTGGGGCAACAGGTGCTGGTATCGCCATTTATCAATAACGAGGTTGAACTAAAAGGAACAATCTTATCAATCAACCCCTCTGTTGACCAAAACGGACAGATATCCGTAACGGCACAGGTACCGGGATCAGATGAGCTTATGGACGGAATGAATGTTCGAATTACTGTTGAGAACACTATTCCTAATCAATTGGTTGTTCCTAAGAGTGCTGTTGTTATTCGCGATAATATGGATGTTCTGTTTAGAATAGATAGGCGAACCGGTCACAGTCTATGGACATATGTTAATGTTTTGATGTCAAACACCACTCACCATGTTATTGAACCTAATAGAGATCGTGGTGCCGATTTGAATCCGGGTGACTTAATCATAACGAGTGGCAATCTGAATTTAGGTGATGACGCGGAGGTGGTAATTGCAAAGTGATTTATCATGTTTAAAGGATTGATAAAACGCCCGATAGCGGTAACCATGGTGCTTATTGCGGTCATGGTGCTGGGTATTGTCGCTATACGGAAGCTGCCGGTATCACTTGTGCCGGACATAAACATGCCGCAGATAACGGTACAGTTTACATCACCTGACCGCAGTGCACGTGAGGTTAATGACTTGATGCTGACATCTCTGCGCTCACAGTTGGTGCAGGTACCTCAGCTTAAGGATATTGTCTGCACGGCCAAGGACGGCGGCGGGCTTATTGAGATGACTTTTGAATATGGTGCCGACGCCGATTACATATTTATAGACGTGAACGAGCGTGTGGACCGCGCTACAGGTGGTTGGGATGCCCGCGAGGAGCGCCCAATGATTGCCCGTGCCAGCGCAACGGATATTCCGGCGTTCTTTATCAACGTATCACTCAAGGACAATGAACATACTGGTGGTACACGTATGCTTGAGATGAGTGATTTTTGCCGTCAGGTAATAACGCGCCGTCTGGAACAGTTGCCGCAAGTGGCTATGGTGGATATATCGGGAGTGTTATATCCGCAGCTGCTTATTATTCCTGATATGGAGAAACTGCGCGCTTTAGGTGTAAATGAGAATACTTTGAGTGGTGCCATCCAGAATGCCAACGTGAGTTTGGGCAGTCTCTCCATCCGTGATGGCGAGTACCGTTTTGACGTGCGTTTTGAGTCAAGCGTGGTCACGCGTGAGGATGTAGAGAACGTATGGCTTAAACTGGGCGGTCGTACTTATCAGATAAAGGATCTTGCCGAGGTACGTGAGGAACAGCAGCGCCAGAAGGGCATGATTACCGCCGAAGGCAAGCAGTGTGTGACAATGGCTGTGATTAAACGATCCGATGCACGTATGGCAGAATTGCGTGATGGAATACAAGGACTTATGAATTCATTTGAACGTGATTATCCGGACTTGGATTTCCAGATTACACGTGACCAGACAGAGTTGCTGGATTACTCAATAAACAATATGGTGCGTAACCTTTTGTTCGGTGCGCTGTTTGCTTGTATCATAATCTTCTTCTTTATGCGGGACTTGCGCAGCCCGCTTTTAGTGGTCATTACCATTCCTACAGCATTGATTCTATCATTCCTGTTCTTCTATGTTTTGCACATATCAATCAACATCATATCGTTGTCCGGTCTTGTGTTGGGCTTGGGTATGATGGTCGACAACTCCATAATCACCATTGACAACATCACCCAGCGTTGGCAGAAGGGTGAGCTGCTGGAGAATGCCTGCGTGTATGGTACGCAAGAGGTGTTTACACCTATGCTTAGCTCGGTACTTACCACGTGCGCCATATTCATCCCGCTTATCTTTATGAGCGGCATAGCAGGCGCCTTGTTCTATGATGAGGCAATGGCTGTAACTATAACACTGCTGTCGGCCCTTATCATGTCTGTGTTGGTTATCCCGGTGTTCTACTACAGATTTTACCGTAAGCAGCCTTGCTTTAAGCCCAACAAGTTTATAAGCAAGATCAGCGTGGGCAACATGACACGGAGCTATGACGGGATACTTGGCTGGTTTTTCCGCCGCAGGGGCGTAATGTGGGGAATTTTTGGCGCAGCCGTTCTGCTTATCGGTGTGTTGTTCATCAACCTTGACAAACAGAAACTGCCGACTCTGTCGCACAGCGATACGCTGCTAAACATTGAGTGGAACGAGCGTATTCCTATTGAGGAGAACAATCGCCGTTGCGAGCAGATTATGGCGCAGTTCCCCGATATGGTGGAGCAATACACGGCAATGACGGGGGCGCAGCAGTTCGCGCTTTCACATACCCGTGAGATGGGATTATCTGAGGCAACAGTCTATATCAAGGCTGACGGAACAAAAGAAATTGATGAGATTGAATCAAAAGAAAATGATTTCGTTACTCAGAATTGGCCGATGGCTGTGCACGGTTGTCAGGTGTCAGGAAACATTTTTGATATGTTGTTCTCTGATAAGGACGCACCGCTGGTGGCACGCATTAAGCGTACTGATGGCTCTACTCCGGAGCCCGACCAACTTACCACGCTACTTTATTCGCTGCGAGAAGCACTGCCGCAGGTTTACATCCCGCAGCCTGAGTGGAACGAGTACATAGAACTTATTACCGATCCGGAGCGTTTGGCTCTGTATGATGTCAGTTTCGGGCAGGTGTTGAATTACTTGCAGCATGCCATGAACGCAGGATCAGTACTGCGCATATCCAAGGGTGATTTCTCAATGCCGGTTGTGATAGGTGTGGGTACAAAAGAGGCAAAGGATCTGATTCAGGGCAGTTATATTGATACATATGGCGGGCGTGTCCCGCTTGAAATCCTGCTCAAGGAGACCCGTAACCGCGACCTCAAACAGATTGCCAGCGGTGTAGACGGAGAGTTCTATCCGCTTGAGCTGAACCTTAAGGGACGTGAAGCACGGGAGGCTATGGAAAAGATACAGGAAGTGGTTCGCGAGGATGACCGTTTTGACGTGAGCTTTAGTGGTACATATTTTACCAACCGTGAGATGATTAAAGAGCTTTGCGGAGTGCTTGTGATTTCAATCCTGCTGCTTTTCTTTATACTTGCAGCACAGTTTGAGAGCCTGGTCCAGCCGTTCATAATACTGAGTGAGCTGATAATAGACATATTCGCCGTGCTGGGCATACTGTGGCTATTTGGAGAGAGTCTCAACCTTATGTCCATGATTGGTATGGTGGTTATGTGCGGCATCGTAATCAATGACTCCATCCTTAAGGTGGATACCATTAACCGATTGCGTGAGAAAGGCTATGGTCTTAAGCGTGCCATCCTTGAAGCAGGCAGTCGCCGTCTCAAAGCTATAGTGATGACATCACTTACTACAATACTGGCTATAGCCCCGTTCCTGGTTCGCGGTGATATGGGCAGTGACCTGCAATATCCACTCTCATTGGCTCTTATCAGTGGAATGATAGCCGGAACCTTTGTAAGTGTATTCTTTGTACCTCTTGCATATTACGTAATTTACAAGCACACTGAACGATGACAGATTCCCAAAAGAGAAAAGGTCACGCCTTTTCCATTATTCTTATAATGATTGTGCTGATGCTGGTAGGTGCCGCTTGCATCCC
Organism: Bacteroidaceae bacterium; assembly: GCA_024398635.1. Lineage (GTDB taxonomy): Bacteria > Bacteroidota > Bacteroidia > Bacteroidales > Bacteroidaceae > Colenecus. Next base: position 103,675 of record JAKSIV010000002.1, read on the forward strand.
GTTCTTAAATGTGCAGTATAATCCATTGAAAGAGAATCTAAATCTGTATGTCTCATTTATAGGTAACGGATCGGCGCGAGTTCTGGAGACCGAGGTTACATCGGTAATTGAAGGTGCGTTGAATACGGTGGAAGGCGTAAGTAGTATAAACGCTGAAACATATCAGGGAGGAGGAAATATATCTCTTTATTTCAAGAAGGGGACCAATATGGAAACTACACGTTTTGATGTGTCCACACGGCTCCGTCAAATACGTTCAAAACTACCGGATGGTACATATTTAGGTTTGAGTGGTTCAGTAGGCGGCGGAGGACGTGGCAGTGAGCAGATACTTCGTTATACGATGAATGCTGATATGCCGGCCATTGAGATAGTGAGATTTGCAGAAGACCATCTGATAATACCGCTTTCAAGAATAGAGGGAGTGGAGAGCGTGAGTACATCGGGCGCAATGCTGTATGAGTGGGTGCTCACGTTTGATCCCAATTCATTGCGTGCTGTGGGTATGGGTCCCGGTAACCTTAGCGAAGCTCTGAACCGGTATTTCCAGAACAGCATTGTAGGTACTGAGGTGATGGAGGACCATCTGATGTTGGTACGCCTTAAGAGTCGGGATTTAACGGGGGACCTGGAACGAATTCCTATAGGAAAGGTTAACGGCCGAATGTATTATATGGGCGATTTTGCAACCGTACAATACCGTGAGCAGATACCCTCCTCGTATTACAGGATAAATGGTCTTAACACAATCAACTTATATGTTTCGGCACTGGAGGGTATAAATACTATAGCTGTAACTGCCGCGGTTAAAGAAAAGATGGAGGAGTTGAAGGCTTCTCTACCGGAGAGCTATGCAATTAAACTGAATTATGATGCATCGGAGTATCTGAATAATGAGATTGAGAAGATATTCTTGCGTGCCGTGATTTCGTTGGCCATTTTGCTGTTGTTCGTGTTGGCGGTGAGCCGTAGTTTCAGATATCTGACGGTTATAGGTCTTACCATAATTGCCAACCTGTTGAGTGCGGTAATATTTTACAAGTTGTTTGGAGTTGATATTGAACTCTATTCAATGGCGGGTATAACGGTATCATTGGGTATTATAATAGATACGGCAATTGTGATTGCCGACCATTATACATACTATGGCAACCGTAAAGTGATGTTCTCAATCACCGGTGCTTTGCTGACCACTATTGCAGCTATGTTGCTGGTTTTCTTTTTACCTGAAGGATCAAGAGCTAACCTTAATGATTTTATATGGGTGATAGTGATTAATCTCACGCTATCCATCTTGATTGCGTTCTTGTTTGTGCCGGCTCTGCTGGAATATATGCCCCTTAAGAACAAGGGCGTGGTTAGGAACACGATGAAACGCAGGCGTCGTTTAGTACGACGTACTGCACGTTATGTGCGTGTTACAACCTGGAGCCGCAGTCACAGATGGATATACATAGTGGCTATAATATGGCTTTTTGGTATTCCCATCCAGCTTTTGCCCGGTCAGGTACACCATAATAAATCTGAACAGGGTGAAGATAATACTAAAGGTGGTCTGGTAGGTCTTTACAACAGTTCCATAGGGAGCAAGTGGTACCAGCGTAATAAGGCTTGGTTTGAGTATTCTTTAGGTGGAACATTGAACCTTTTTCAGAAACACTCAAAAGGTCGTATGTCATTCAACCGTGATGAGGAACAGCATGAAATAGTTTTAAATGTTAATGCTGAGCTGGCCGAAGGTCAAACTGTACAGCAACTGAATGAGATTGTAAAGGAGATGGAGAACTGGTTGCAGCAGTATGAAGAGATAAGTGACTTCTACACTACTCTGTCGGGTACACGTGGATCTCTTGAGATACACTTCAAAGAACCATACCAGAAAACCCGTTTCCCCTTTGAACTTAAAGAGCTTCTATGGGCCAGGGCGATGAGATTTGGGGGAGCGACGTGGTCTATCCCGAGCCTTGGCGAAAATGATGAGTTTTATACTAACAGTGTATATCGGACAAGTTGGTCAAACAGCGTTGACTTGTTTGGCTATAATTATGATCTTTTGTATCGCTATGCCGAAGAGTTTATAGATTCACTTAAACTGAATCGCCGTGTGAATGGGCAGGCTGGATTCAGTGGCGGTGGATGGAACTCATATGTTGCGAATGAGTTCTACATGGATTTGGATATGGAAAAGATAGTACGTCAGGGAACTGATTTAAACCGGTACTTGTCTTATCTACGTGAGCAGCTCTATGACAGTCGTGGCGGGCAAGGTGTATATGATGGACATAATTTTATACCGGTTAGATTGGTTTCATCAGAAAAGGACTATTATGACCTGTGGCATATACGTAATGATATGGTCGTCATAGACAGTATGAATACCCGTCTGAATGACTTGGGCTCAATAACAAAACGTCGTACGGGACTCACTATTCAACGTAATAATCAGGAGTATAGGATAACGGTTGGATATGATTTCATAGGTACATGGGATTTGAGGTACAAGATGGAGAGTGATTTAATAAAACGTTTCAATGAACGACTGCCAATGGGCTTCAGAGTTGGTAGTAACTATAATTTTGGATGGTGGAATGAGCAAAAACAAAAAACAGCTTTGATATTTGTTGTTGTGCTGGTCATTTTCATGATCTGCGCATCCATGTTTGAATCTTTCAAAGAGCCGTTTGTGATAATTCTGCTTATCCCGGTCAGTTTTATGGGGTTGTTTATATCGTATCCTATATTCGGAGTGTCGTTTGGGCAAGGCGGATTTGCGGCAATGATTATGCTTTGCGGTATCACCGTTAATGCGGGAATTTATCTGACATCGGAGTACCGTACTATCGCCGCGGCAACTGGCCGAATCGGCCTCAAGACATACGTGAAGGCATATAACCGCAAGATAATACCTACCATGCTTACCATTCTGAGTACCGTTCTGGGACTCATCCCGTTCCTTTTTGACGGTCGAGACAGCCAGTTTTGGTTCAGCTTTGCGGTGGGCGTCATGAGCGGCATGCTCTTCTCCGTAATCGCAATCGTCCTGATCATGCCGGTATTCTTTCCATTGAAAAAACATATGAATAGAACTTCCCCTAGTATACCATAAACTGTACCGGCTGGTGGACTAGTTCAGATGTAGAGGATTTAAACATAATTATGAAATAAAACTGTCAAAACATAACGTATTCATACTATCTTGCCGTTGTATTAGTGGTATGGACTAAAAACATAGGGGCTTATGGATACAAACTCATTTCCCGATAATGATAAGGATTCGGCTAATAACAGCAAGAGTCGCATAACCTGGATAACCATAATAATTGTACTGGCGGTTGCAATAATTGCATTGGTTGTATCCTTGTTTGTATTGCGTACATCCCGCTTGGATGCTGATGGTTTAAATGAGCCAAATATAGAAAGCAGGGAAACTGATGGCATAAAAACTGATTACATAGATGACGAGGAAGATGGCTCCATCACGAATCCTGTGGTCGTGAAAAGCTCTGCTTTGAATAGGAATCAAGCAATATAAAAAAAGATAACCTGTTCAGGTTATCCCTTTAAATCTGCCCCAAGAATACGTGGCGGATGTTTACCAAAAGGTGAGGCTCGAGGCGGGGACTTTGCACTAAGCGAATTACCTCATCCGTATCACGGTTTACTTCTGTGCGCTCCTTCTAGGACTTGAACCTAGGACCCCCTGATTAACAGTCAGATGCTCTAACCAACTGAGCTAAAGAAGCTTTTTGCCACATTCGGAGCACTGCTGCTCTCAAACGCGGTGCAAATTTACCGCCTTTTTTGAAATATCCAACATCTGCGGCCAAAAAAAATCTGCCGTAACACCAAAAATTCGGTGATAAGGTTAAAATTGTATATCTTCGCAGAAACGAATCACAGTTACTATGAAGAGATTTTTCAAGGGCGTTGCCCTTCTTGCCATAATGGGTCTTGTGTCAGCCAGGGTAAATGCGCAGAAGACCGAGGACCACAATTTTGAGATTGCCAAGAATCTGGAGGTTTTCCATGAGATAGTCAGCGAGTTGGACCGCTATTATGTGGATACCATAAGTCCCACCAAGACCATTGAGACCGGAATTCAGGCGATGCTTCGCGGCATTGACCCGTACACGGAGTATTATCCGGAGAAAGATATGAATGACCTTAAGATGATTACCACCGGAAAATACGCCGGAATTGGAGCGGTGATACGTCAGTATACGGGTCGTGATTATATCTATATCGATGAGCCTTATGAGGGTATGCCGGCCGCACGTTACGGACTCAAGGCCGGTGACGAGATCCTGAGTATTAACGGCGAGAGCATGAAGGGTAAGGCATCGGCCTATGTGAGTGACCATCTGCGCGGTGAGGCTGACTCAAAGCTTACCGTTACGGTGCGTCGTCCCGGTGTTGCAGACTCGCTGGATATCGATATCATACGTAGCGTGATTGCCCTGCCGGCCGTACCTTATTACGGTATGTATAAGGGTTACGGCTATATCCTGCTGGAGCAGTTCACTGAGAAATGCTCGCGTAGCGTGATGCAGGCGGTCGTGGAGCTTAAGGAACAGGGCGCCAAGGGTATCATACTGGATCTGCGCGGTAACGGAGGCGGACTGCTTAATGAGGCGGTTGAGATTGTGGGGCTGTTTGTACCAAAGGGCACCAAGCTGGTCGAGACCCGCGGCAAGATTCCTCAGGCTGCATCTACTTACGTTACTCAGCGTAATCCTATCGATGAGAATATTCCGCTGGTGGTTATGACCGATGACCAATCGGCATCGGCCTCGGAGATTGTGGCGGGCAGCCTTCAGGACCTGGATCGTGCGGTGATTGTGGGAACACGTACGTTCGGAAAGGGTCTGGTGCAGACTACACGCATGCTGCCGTTTAACGGTACGCTTAAGGTTACCACGGCCAAGTACTATATCCCAAGCGGCCGCTGCATCCAGGAGATAGACTACTCAAAACGTAATGACAAGGGACAGGCACAGCATATTCCGGACAGTCTGACAAAGGTGTTCTATACTGCAGCCGGTCGCCCGGTGCGTGACGGCGGTGGAATTCGTCCCGATGTGGCGTGCAAGCCTGACACTATGCCTGATATCCTTTATTACATATCACAGAACGTGGTGTTGTTTGACTTTGTGAATGACTGGTGCACACACCATGAGACGATTGCTCCTGCCGATAAGTTTACCCTTTCTGACGAGGATTACAATGCATTCAAAGAGTTTGTGTGCAACAGCGATTTCAAGTATGAGAGCAACAGCGGCAAGGCATTGGAGTCTCTTAAGAAGATTGCACAGCGTGAAGGTCTGGCCGATAAGGCGCAGGATGAATTCAAGTCACTTGAGAGTAAGTTGCAGTATGACCTGAGGAATGACCTGGATGTGTTCCGCAGCGATCTGGAACGGGTTATTGCAATGGAGATTGTAATGCGCTATTATTATCAGCGCGGAATGGTGATGTTGAACATGAAATCAGATAAGTTCCTGGACGAGGCTGTACGTCTTATTGGTGACAGTAAGCGTTATAACGATATCCTGGCAGGGCCCCAATGATTATAATGTGAAAGACAGATAGAGGAACAGCACTACTATCAGCAGTACAAGCACTATCATCAGCAGTGAGCCCAGAAGGAAGTTGTTGTTGGATCTGATGGATCTTCTTCTCATGACTTCTGAATTTTGTACAAAGCTACCCGTTTTTCTTGTAGAAGTCACATAAAATTCCGAAAATTGCAACACTAATCAATATAGCTAACATAATTATGAAGAAATCAGGAATCATTCTATTGGCAGCGTTGATGCTGGCTCCGTTTAAGGTACTGGCTCAGCCGGATCCCAATTTTCACATTTACATTTGCATAGGTCAGTCAAACATGGAGGGCAACCCGCGTCCCGAGCAGAAGGATAAGGAGAATGTGAGCCCCCGTTTTGTTACTATGAACGCTGTTGATTTCCCCGACAGCAAGATGGGCGAGTGGCGTACTGCCGTTCCGCCGTTGGCACGTCCCAACACAGGTCTTACACCTGCCGATTATTTTGGCCGTACCATGGTACAGAATATGCCCGAGGATGTAAAGATCGGTGTGGTTATGGTTGCCGTAGCCGGTTGCTCAATCGACCTTTTTGACAAGGACAAATGTGAGGAGTACATGCCCAAGCAGGCCGGTTGGATGCAGAATATCTGCAAGGAGTATGGCGGTAATCCCTATAACCGTCTGATTGAGCTCTGCAAGAAGGCTCAGCAGGATGGTGTGATAAAGGGTATCCTGCTGCATCAGGGTGAGACCAACACCAATGACCCCCAGTGGCCTGCCAACGTAAAGAAGGTTTATGACGATATCCTTGCAGACCTGGGTCTGGAGGCTGGTTCAATTCCTCTGCTTGCCGGCGAGGTGGTTCCGGCCGATCAGCGTGGCCAGTGCGCCGCTCACAATGAGGTGATGGCTAAGCTGCCCGAGACTCTGCCGCAGGCTCTGGTTGTTCCCGCATACGGTTGTGAGGCCGGTCGTGACCATCTGCACTTTAACGTGAAGGGTTCACGCGAGCTGGGCCGCCGTTATGCCGCCCGCATGCTCGGCTACCTGGGATATTAAGCAAAAATTTAACATTATTCTTTGTCGGGTGCAGGATATTCTCTATCTTTGCACCCGATAAGATGATGTGTGGAGAGGCCTTGAGGCCTCTTTTTTGTTGCCATACGCAAGCTTATCGGCAATAAGTATTACTTAATATATGATTGACAAACAACAAGTTATCAGTATTGCTGAGAAATGGCTCAACACCAAGGAGGGCTATTTTCTTGTGGATGTAGACGTTACCCCCGACAACCGTATCGTGGTGGAGATTGACCAGGCAGAGGGCGTGTGGATAGACGACTGCGTGGATCTGAGCCGTTTCATTGAGTCTTCTTTGGACCGTGATGTTGAGGATTATGAGCTGGAGGTGGGATCGGCCGGAATTGGTCAGCCGTTCAAGGTGCTGCAGCAGTATATCAATCATATAGGCCAGGAGGTTGAGGTGCTTCCCAAGAGCGGTGCCAAGATCAAGGGCATACTTGTTAAGGCCGATGAGAAGGGCTTTGCAATCCGTACCACCCGTAAGGAGAAGGTTGAGGGCTCAAAGCGCCCCAAGACCATTGAGGTGGAGATGCCTTTCGGCCACGATGAAGTGAAATATGTAAAATACGTAATAAGTTTAAAGTAAAATGGCTACTAAGAAAGAAGAGGCGATCTCATTGATTGATACCTTTCAGGAGTTCAAGGAACTGAAAAACATTGACCGCATGACGCTGGTCTCAGTCCTTGAGGAGAGTTTTCGCAGTGTTATCTCCAAGATGTTTGGAACCGATGAGAACTACTCGGTGATCGTTAACCCGGATAAGGGTGACTGCGAGATCCAGCGTTCACGAATCGTGGTCGAGGACAAGGATCTGGAGGATTCAAACACTCAGATTTCACTCACAGAGGCCCGTCGGATTGACGAGGACTTTGAGGTAGGTGAGGAAGTATCCGAGCAGGTTGATTTCTCAAAGTTCGGCCGCAGGGCCATTCTGAACCTGCGTCAGACTCTGGCTTCAAAGATTCTGGAGCTTGAGAAGGACAGCCTCTACAACAAGTATGTTGAGAAGATTGGAACCATCGTTACCGGTGAGGTTTACCAGATCTGGAAGAAGGAGATACTGCTTTTAGATGAGGAGGGTAATGAGCTGCTGCTGGCCAAGACTGACCAGATTCCCAGCGATTTCTTCCGTAAGGGTGAGACCGTACGCGCCGTGGTTGACCGCGTGGACAACGTGAACAACCCCAAGATCATGCTGAGCCGTACATCGCCTGTGTTCCTGCAGCGTCTGCTGGAGCAGGAGGTTCCCGAGATTGCCGATGGTCTGATTACCATCAAGAAGATTGTACGCATACCGGGCGAGCGCGCCAAGATTGCCGTTGAGTCTTATGATGACCGTATTGATCCCGTAGGCGCCTGCGTAGGTGTAAAGGGTTCACGTATTCACGGTATCGTACGCGAGCTGCGTAACGAGAACATCGATGTAATCAACTATACAACCAACATAGAGCTCTTTATCAAGCGTGCCCTGAGCCCCGCCAAGATCTCAGAGCTGAATCTGGATACCGAGGCCCGCAGAGCCGAGGTTTACCTCAAGCAGGATCAGGTATCGCTTGCTATCGGTAAGAGCGGTCTGAACATAAAGCTGGCCAGCATGCTGACCGAGTACACGATTGATGTATACCGTGAGCTTGAGCAGGATTCAACCGAGGAGGATATCTATCTGGATGACTTCCGTGGCGATATCGAGGATTGGGTTGTCGATGCACTGCACGATGCAGGATTTGAGACTGCCAAGGCTGTGCTGCGTGCTGACCGTGAGATCCTGACCGAGTCAGTTGACCTTGAGGAGGAGCAGGTTGACGAGATACTGGATATCCTGGCACGTGAGTTTGCCGATGAGGAGGAGTTCCAGAAGTTTATTAAGAAGTAAGAAACAATCGGGGCAATGCCCTTGAGTAGAAAGTATTTTTATAGATGGCGATAAGAATAAGTAAAGCAACAAGAGAGTTGAATGTGGGAGTTTCGACCCTGGTCGATTTCCTGCACAAGAAGGGTTTTGCCGATATAACCGAAGACCTGAACCAGAAACTCACTGACGAGCAGTATAACCTGCTTGTAGCTGAGTACAGCCAGGACAAGTCTATCCGCGAGGAGGCTACCAAGTTCCTTCAGGACCGTATGAGCCGTAAGGCTGTGCCCGAGGAGCCGGTACAGGAGAAGCCTGTAAAGCCTGCCCGTAAGGAGCCGGAGATGATAGAGACTGTCATCCCCGAGGAGCCGGTAATAAAGTTCAAGACAGTAGGTAAGATAAATCTTGAGACCCCCAAGGCTGAGCCTAAGGAGGAACCCAAGGCTGAGCCTGCTCCCAAGAAGGAGCCTGCCAAGCGTGTGGCAGAGCCTGTTGAGCCCAAGAAGGAGACTCCCAAACCTGCCGCACCCGTTAAGGAGGAGCCGGTGGTTAAGGAAGAGCCTAAAGCTGAGCCCAAGAAACCGGTTGCCGCTCCCAAGGCAGAGCCCGTGCAGCCTGAACCTGAGGTTGAGGCAGCTCCGGCAGAGGAGCCCGAGCCTATGGTTGAAGCTGAAAATGAGGCAGTTTCTCAGGAGGAGGTGTTCAAACTCTCTGCTCCCCAGAACGGCGGACTTAACATCAAGACTGTGGGAAAGATTGACCTGACAGCCATCAATCAGTCAACCCGTCCCAAGAAAAAGTCCAAGGAGGAGAAGAAAAAGGAGCGTGAGGCCAAGGAGCAGGAGCGTCAGCAACAGCGTCAGCAGTTCAAGGAGTCTCTGATGAAGGAAATCAGGCCGGGTGAGAAATCACAGGGCGGCGATGCTCCGCGCAAGAAGAACCGTGTCCGCATAGGCGGAGAGAAGGTTGATCTGTCAAAGGCAGATAGCTACGGTCAGTCACAGAATAATGAGGGTCGTGGCAAGGATGCCCAGAAGGGAGGAGGCCGCAACAATAAGGATCACCGTTTCAACAAGGCTGATAAGGCTGATTTCTCAAATGAGGATGTAAACCGTCAGATACGAGATACCTTCTCATCGTTCCAGAAGGGTAAGACAAAGTCTTCAAAGTACCGCAAGGACAAGCGTGAGCAGGTCCAGCAGCGTCAGATGGAGGCTCTTGAGCAGGAGATGGCTGAGAGCAAGGTATTGAAACTGACAGAGTTCGTGACAGCCAACGAGCTGGCCACAATGATGAACATCCCCGTTACCCAGGTTATCGCAACCTGTATGAACGTGGGTATGATGGTTTCAATCAACCAGCGTCTGGATGCAGAGACAATCAACATTGTGGCCGATGAGTATGGTTTCAGCACCGACTTTGTAAGCGCCGAGGTCGCACAGCAGATCAGCGAGGAGAAGGATAAGGAGGAGGATCTGGTACCGCGTGCACCTATCGTTACCGTTATGGGTCACGTTGACCATGGTAAGACTTCTCTGCTTGACTACATCCGCAAGTCAAACGTTATTGCCGGTGAGGCCGGTGGTATCACCCAGCATATCGGTGCTTATAACGTGAAACTGGATGACGGACGTCATATCACATTCTTAGATACTCCGGGTCACGAGGCATTTACCGCTATGCGTGCCCGTGGTGCTCAGGTAACGGATATAGCAATCATCATCGTTGCTGCCGATGACAGCGTGATGCCCCAGACCAAGGAGGCAATCGCACACGCCACCGCAGCCGGTGTACCTATCGTGTTCGCAATCAATAAGGTCGATAAACCCGCCGCTGATCCCGAGCGTATCAAGCAGGAGCTGGCGCAGATGAACTTCCTGGTTGAGGACTGGGGAGGCAAGTACCAGAGTCAGGACATATCGGCCAAGAAGGGTACAGGTGTTCCCGAACTTATGGAGAAGGTGCTGCTTGAGGCCGAGATGCTTGACCTCAAGGCCAATCCCAACCGTAAGGCTACAGGTACCATCATTGAGTCTTCACTTGACAAGGGCCGCGGTTACGTGGCTACGGTTCTGGTATCCAACGGTACCCTGAAGATGGGTGACATCGTGATTGCCGGAACATCCTGGGGTAAGGTAAAGGCTATGTTCAACGAGCGTAACCAGAAGCTCAAGTCAGCCGCTCCCGCAGAGCCTGTGCTGATTCTGGGTCTGAACGGTGCTCCTCAGGCCGGTGTAAGCTTCCACGTAGTGGACAGCGAGCGTGAGGCCCGCGAGATTACCGGCAAGCGTGAGCAGCTGCAGCGTGAGCAGGGTGTGCGTACCGCACAGACTCTTACCCTTGACGAGCTGGGCCGCCGTATCAAGATGGGCGACTTCCACGAACTCAACCTGATTGTAAAGGCCGATGTGGACGGATCCGTTGAGGCTCTGAGTGACTCACTCATCAAGCTCTCTACACCTAACATCCAGGTCAACGTGATACACAAGGCCGTGGGTGCCATTTCTGAGAGTGATGTCAGCCTGGCTGCCGCATCCAACGCCATCATCATAGGCTTTGATGTACGTCCTTCGGGTGCCGCCAAGCGTCTGGCCGAGCAGAATGATGTTGATATCCGTATCTACTCCATCATATATGATGCCATTGATGAGGTCAAGTCAGCCATGGAAGGTCTGCTTGCTCCCAAGGTCAAGGAGGAGGTTACCTCTACCGTCGAGGTCATGGAGGTGTTCCATATCTCAAAGGTTGGTATGGTTGCCGGTTGCCGCGTGCGTGAGGGTAAGGTTTCACGTAACGACAAGGCCCGCGTGATACGTGACGGTATCGTAATCCATACCGGCGATATCCAGGCTCTTAAGCGTTTCAAGGATGACGTCAAGGAGGTTCAGTCCGGAATGGAGTGCGGTATGAGCCTGGTATCATACAATGACATCAAGGAGGGTGATATGATTGAGACATTCACCACGATTGAGGTTAAACAGACTCTTTAAAACAGGATAGGTTATGGTATTGGATTGGATTATCATAATAATCATGCTTGTCGGTCTGATAGGAGGCATCATCAAAGGTGTCATCCAGCAGGTATTCAGCCTGGGAGGTCTTATTCTTGGCATCATACTGGGCACGCTGCTCTACGAGCCGTTTGCCGGTCTGCTGCTGAGCATATTCAGGATGTCAGACCAGACTGCCAGAATCGTGGCTTTCGTGATAATCCTGCTTGTGGTACCCATGGTATGCGGACTGTTTGGAAAGGCCCTTTCCAAACTGGTTCATGCCGCCAATCTGGGTTGCCTGGACAGGCTTTTGGGAGCGGCGGTCGGACTCTTCGAGGTGGTACTCATCATGGGTCTGGTAATCATGGTGCTGGATATGACCGGAATATCGGACAAGATAGTCAAGAAGGAGGCCAAGAGGCAGTCACAGCTTTATGTGCCGGTCAGTGATTTCTCCGGTTACTGCCTGCAGTGGACCTGGAACAAGGTAAAGGAGAATGCCGAGGACTTGATACCTGACTATAAGAAAGAAGACAAGGATAAAGACAAGAAAGACCCAAAAAAGGTTTGAGAAGTTGAATACCGAGACACAGGACAACAGTCTGATAAGGGAAATCAGTGCCGAGAAGTACAGGTACGGTTTCACTACCGATGTCCACACCGATATAATAGACCGCGGTCTGACCGAGGATACCGTAAGGCTCATCTCAGAGCGCAAGGGTGAACCGGAGTGGATGCTGGAGTTCCGTCTTAAGGCGTACCGCCACTGGCTTACCATGGAAATGCCGCATTGGGCGCATCTGGATATCCCTGAGATAGACTATCAGAACATATCATACTACGCTGATCCCACAGCAAAGAAGAAGGAGGGTCCCAAGAACCTGGACGAGATTGATCCGCAGGTGATGAAGACTTTCGATAAGCTGGGTATACCCCTTGAGGAGCGTCTGGCTCTGAGCGGCGGCGTGGCCGTGGATGCGGTCATGGACTCCGTATCGGTCAAGACCACCTTCAAGCAGACACTGGCCGAGAAGGGTATCATATTCTGCTCCATGGGTGAGGCGGTAAAGAACCATCCTGACCTGATAAAACAGTATCTGGGCAGCGTGGTCAATTACCGTGACAACTTCTTTGCCGCCTTGAACAGCGCCGTATTCAGTGACGGATCATTCGTATACATTCCCAAGGGAGTGCGCTGCCCTATGGAGCTGTCAACATACTTCCGCATCAACGCTGCCGGAACGGGTCAGTTTGAGCGCACGCTTATTGTGGCCGATGATGACAGCTACGTATCCTATCTGGAGGGTTGCACCGCACCTATGCGCGATGAGAACCAGCTGCATGCCGCCATCGTTGAGATTGTGGTTTTAGACCGCGCCGAGGTAAAGTACAGCACTGTTCAGAACTGGTATCCGGGTGATGAGAACGGCAAGGGTGGTGTATATAATTTTGTAACAAAACGCGGACTCCTGAAGGGTGTTGACAGCAAGCTGTCGTGGACCCAGGTGGAGACCGGATCGGCCATAACATGGAAATACCCCAGTTGCGTGCTTCAGGGTGACGGGGCTCAGGGTGAGTTCTACTCCGTGGCGCTGACAAATAACTGGCAGCAGGCCGATACGGGAACCAAGATGATACACATAGGCCGTAACACAAAGAGTACGGTAATCAGTAAGGGCATATCGGCCGGACACAGCCAGAACTCATACCGCGGACTTATCAAGGTGGGTGAGCATGCCGACGGAGCCCGTAACTACAGCCAGTGTGACTCACTGTTGCTGGGCAGCGACTGCGCTGCGCATACATTCCCTTACATGGATGTTAAGAACGAGACTGCCATTGTGGAGCACGAGGCAACTACGTCAAAGATATCTGAGGACCAGTTGTTCTACTGCAACCAGCGTGGCATACCTATGGAACAGGCCATCGGCCTTATTGTTAACGGTTACGCCAAGGAGGTGCTCAACAAACTGCCTATGGAGTTTGCGGTCGAGGCCCAGCGCCTGCTTTCGGTGTCACTTGAAAATACGGTAGGTTAACTATGATGCTAAAGATTGAAAACCTTCATGCCGGAATTGACGGCAAAGAGATATTGAAAGGCATTAACCTTGAGGTCAGTGCCGGCCAGGTTCATGCCATTATGGGTCCCAACGGATCGGGCAAGAGTACCATGAGCAATGTGCTTGTGGGCCATCCTTCATATCAGGTTACCGAGGGAAGCGTTACGTTCAAGGGTAAGAACCTGCTGGATATGCCGGCCGAGGACCGCAGCCATGAGGGCCTGTTCATGTCATTCCAGTATCCCGTGGAGATACCTGGCGTGAGCATGACCAATTTTATGCGTACCGCAATCAACGAGAAGCGCAAGTACCTGGGTCTGCAGCCTATGGCTCCAACTGATTTCCTGAAACTCATCAAGGAGAAGCGTGACCTGGTAAAACTTGACGCCAAGTTTATGAACCGATCTGTCAACGAAGGATTCAGCGGCGGTGAGAAGAAACGTAACGAGATATTCCAGATGGCCATGCTTGAGCCGTCACTGAGCATACTTGACGAGACTGATTCCGGTCTTGACATAGATGCACTGCGTATTGTGGCCGATGGCGTGAACCGCCTCAAGAGCCCCGAGACGGCAGTGATTGTCATTACCCACTATCAGCGTCTGCTTGACTATATCAAGCCCGATATCGTGCATGTGCTATATCAGGGCCGTATCATCAAGACTGCCGGTCCTGAACTGGCACTTGAGCTTGAGGAGCGTGGTTATGACTGGGTTATTAAGGAGTTTGAGGATTCTCAGAAATGAAGTCAGCGCAGAATTACATAAATCTGTTTAAAGAGAATAGGGCATTGGTTGATAACGGATCGGCCGGAGTCCTGAACTCACTGCGTGATTCCGCTCTGAGCTGTCTTGAGCAGTACGGTCTGCCTCATAACGGACTCGAGGAGTACCTGCATACTGACGTGTCCAAGTGGTTTGAGCCCGACTGGGGAATGAACCTGGCACGTCTGGATATGCCGGTTGATTTTGCCCAGGCATTCAAGTGCAGCGTACCCAATCTGAGCACCCAGCTCTATTTCCTGGCAAACGATACATTTGCAAGTTCTGACACGGCTGCAAAGAATCTGTTGCCTGAGGGTGTGATAGCCGGAAGTCTCAAGGAGGCCGCCGTAGAGCATCCCGAACTGGTTGCCGGATTCTACGGAAAGCTGGCCGATATGGAGAAGCCGGGAATTGCGGCATTCAACACGCTGTTTGCCCAGGACGGTTTCATCCTTTATGTTCCGGATTGCGTAGTGATAGAAAAACCGTTGCAGCTTATAACACTTTTGAGTTCCAAGGTGGACCTTATGGTCAACCGCAGGATTCTGGTGGTTCTGGGACGCGACGCACAGGCAAAACTGCTGCTTTGTGACCACGCTCTCGCTGCGAATCAACACCTGACAACTCAGGTGGTAGAGATATTCGCAGGCTCCGGCTCTACATTCGAGCTTTATGACCTGGAGGAGACTCATTACGCAAACCGCCGTACATCAGAACTTTACGTTAATCAGGAGGCCAACAGCAACGTCGAGATTGACTATGTTACACTGCATAACGGCCAGACCCGCAATACTGTTTTCTCAACTTTTGCAGGTCGTGGCTCAAACCTCTCGCTTAACGGAATTGCCACCATTGATAAGGAGCAACACGTTGATAATATGACGTTTGCGGATCATCGGGTATCGGACTGCACAAGCAATGAACTGTTCAAATACGTTTTGGATGACAGCGCGAGTGGGTCATTCGCAGGAAAGGTATTGGTGCGTCATGGTGCGCAGCATACTGAATCACAGCAGACTAACCGCAACATCTGTCTTACTCGCCAGGCCCGCATGTTTACCCAGCCCCAACTTGAGATTTATGCCGATGACGTAAAGTGCTCGCATGGTGCAACGGTGGGTCAGCTTGACGAGAACGCCATGTTTTATATGCGTCAGCGTGGTATTCCGGAGGATGAGGCGCGTATGATGCTTATGCAGGCTTTTGTGGGTGAGGTGATAGGGCATGTGTCTCTTGAACCGCTTCGTGACCGATTGAACAGACTGGTCGAAAAACGTTTCCGCGGTGAGCTTTCGCAGTGCGAGGGATGCCGTGCGTGCAGATAAGTATATGATTGATGTAGAACGCATACGTAAGGATTTCCCCATTTTGGGTCGTGAGGTGTACGGTAAGCCTCTGGTTTATCTGGACAATGCCGCCACTACCCAGAAGCCTCAGTGTGTCATTGATGCAATCAGTGAGGCTTACTGTAACGAGAATGCCAATGTTCATCGTGGCATCCATTTCCTGTCCCAGCAGGTTACTGACATGATGGAGGCTGCTCGTGAGAAGGTACGTCAGTTCATAGGTGCCGGCAACACTGAAGAGATAATCTTTACGCGTGGAACTACCGAGAGCATCAACCTGCTGGCAAGTTCATTTGCGCAGGCTTTCCTGAAAGAGGGAGATGAGGTGGTTATATCGGGGATGGAGCATCACAGCAATATCGTTCCCTGGCAGATCCAGGCCCAGAGATACGGTTTCAAGCTCAAGGTAATACCTGTTACAGACTCCGGAGAGCTTGATTTGGATACTTACAGAACTCTTTTGACGCCAAGGACAAAACTTGTCAGTATTACACATGTATCCAATGTGTTGGGTACCGTGAATCCTGTTCAGGATATAATCAGCGAGGCCCATCCGCACGGAATTCCCGTGGCAGTTGACGGTGCGCAGTCTGTTCCTCACATCAAGATGAACGTTCAGCAGTTGGGAGCAGATTTTTATGCATTCAGCGGCCATAAGATTTACGGTCCTACCGGTATAGGTGTCCTTTACGGCCGTAAGGAGCTGCTCGACAGGATGCCTCCCTATCAGGGCGGCGGCGAGATGATAAAGCGTGTCACTATGGAAAAGACGACTTATAACGAACTTCCTTACAAGTTTGAAGCGGGTACGCCTGATTATATAGGTTCAATCGCATTGGCTTCGGCACTTGACTATGTGGACGGTATCGGTATGGCCGACATAGCGCGATATGAGTCCGAACTCTGTAATTACGCGATTGAGAGGCTTTCAGCCATTCCCGATATGCGAATTATCGGAAATGCTCCTGAGCGCAGTGCCGTGATATCTTTCCTTGTCGGAAATATCCATCCGTCAGATATGGGTACACTCCTGGATCGTCTGGGTATAGCTGTTCGTACAGGTCATCACTGCGCCGAGCCTTTGATGGACCGTTACGGCATTCCCGGCACTGTACGTGCATCTTTCTCGTTCTATAACACCAAAGCCGAAATTGATGCTTTAGTGGCTGGAATAGAGCGTGTAAAGGCGATGTTTTAAACTTTTTTCACATTTTGGGGCGTTTGGGGGTATAACGTAGCGTTATAATGTCTACCTTTGACCCGAATTCAGAATTCATTATTATGCCAAATTGATAATTATGAAAAGACTATTCTTTTATTTGACAGCATTGACAATCGGTGCATTTACCTTTATGTCATGCGATGATGAAAACGCAATCGATAACGGAGATAAGGGTGCTGATGGCGAAAAGTTCATGACCGTCCAGGAGCAGCAGACCGCTATTTCAAATGCTCTTACAGGTGTTGCTGAGAGTATAGAGTTCACAGAGCTTTCCAGCGCAGCCGAAGTTGTTGCTCAAGCTGTGGGCAAGGAGTGGAGCTTCATGTCATTGATGCCTATTTTTGAAGACACAGTCCTGGTCCGTGACAGCATTTTTTTGACCAAGATGGCTTATGCAATGCAGCTGGCTACCGGCAGCTACGAGTCTTTTGAAGACATGAACATTGATTTGCAGCCGTTATATATGGTTGCCGATGTTGAGATTTTTGATACTGTTCTTGACCGTAGCGGTGATACGATAGCAGCAGTATCGATTAAGAACGTAAGGTATGATGTTGATTATCTGCTGCTGAATATATCCTTTGAGGGTCACGCCATAATATTCAAGGCAAGGATAGAACAGGGTGACAGCGAGCTTGAGTACGAAAATGTTGAGAGAAACATCAATGCTACCTTAGCTCTGCCTGAACTTATTGAAATGACACTTACTCTGGATGGTAAGGTTCTTGCCGATGTCAAGGGTGAATTCAAGTCTGATTATAAAGTCGTTGTTACAAGTGACGAAGAGAAGTCAGTCGAAATTGACGGATCCAAGACATGGGCTAAGGGTTATATCAAGGTTGCCGGCTATGAGTTGAACGGCGAACTCAATTTTGAAAACACTACCGGTGCTACGGTAGATCTCGCAGCTAAGTATGGCACTACCGAACTGCTCTCCATGAAATACAACATGGATGCAACAATGGAAGGTGTCGACATGACTGACAGCGCTCAGGTTCTTGCTTGGGCTATGAATCCGGAAAAGCTTAAGAAAATGAGTCTGCAAGCTTCTCTCTATTCCGGCAAGGTACAGCTTAAGGCCAACCTTGACAATCCTTTCGGAAATAAGGATCTTGCAAACAATCTGATGACTCTTATCAACGGTGGTACCTTGTCAAAGGAGAAGTCTCAGGAGATGGTTGACCAGATCAATGAGGTATTTACTGCCGGACTTTACTTCGAGGGATACAAGGATCCGCAGGCCAAGTTCAAGATCGTATATGCCGATACTGACAAGCGTCCTTCTTCAAAGGGTGGCGATTTTGATGATGACGATGATGATTCAGGTATCATGGATGAGATTGAAGGTTTGATCGAAATGGCAGGCGCATATGTCGTTATGGTAGTTCGTGACGATGACGGAAAGGAGAAAGAGATGCCTGTAATGGAGTATTTCGGAAAGATTGATGTTGACGGCATCATTGATATCCTGAAAGATAAGGTTGAGAAGGCTTTCGGCATTGTGATTGAGGAGGCCGATTTCAAAAGAGGTTAAATAATACTACATATGAAACAGAAAGCACTTCTCATGATTCTTGACGGCTGGGGCATTGGTAACCGCTCCAAGGCCGATGTGATCTACAACACTCCCACTCCTTACATGGACTATCTGAATGCCAACTATCCTCACGCTCAGCTTCTGGCAAGCGGTGAGAACGTAGGTCTTCCCGACGGTCAGATGGGTAACTCGGAGGTTGGTCACCTTAATATCGGCGCCGGCCGTGTGGTTTATCAGGATCTGGTTAAGGTTAACCGCGCTATCGCTGATGGCAGCATCCGTCAGAACAAGGAGATTGTATCGGCTTACAGCTACGCAAAGCAGAGCGGCAAGAAGCTGCACTTTATGGGTCTGGTATCGGACGGCGGTGTTCACAGTTCACTGGAGCATCTGTTCTGCCTGAGCGACATTGCACGTGAGTACGGCATTGACAAGGCTTACGTACACTGCTTCATGGATGGTCGTGATACCGATCCCAAGAGCGGCAAGGGTTTCATCGACCAGCTGGTAAAGCGCGGTGACAAGGTTGCCACTATCATCGGCCGTTATTATGCAATGGACCGTGACAAGCGCTGGGAGCGTGTAAAGATTGCTTATGACCAGCTTGTAGGCGGTGAGGGCCGTAAGGCTTCAGATATGGTCAAGGCTGTTGAGGAGTCTTATGCCGAGGGCGTTACCGACGAGTTCATGAAGCCTATCGTAAACGAGGCTTATGACAGCCGCATCGAGGAGGGTGATGCAATCATCTTCTTCAACTTCCGCAACGACCGCGCCAAGGAGCTCACTATCGTTCTTACACAGAAGGATATGGATGCCGAGGGTATGCACACCATTCCCGGTCTGCAGTACTACTGCCTCACTCCGTACGATGCTTCATTCACCGGAGTTCACATCCTGTTTGACAAGGAGAACGTTGCCAATACTCTGGGTGAGTACATCTCATCACAGAATCTCAAGCAGCTTCACATTGCCGAGACAGAGAAGTATGCTCACGTGACATTCTTCCTGAACGGCGGTCGTGAGCTTCCGTTTGAGGGCGAGGACCGCATCCTGGTTCCGTCACCTAAGGTTGCCACATATGACCTGCAGCCCGAGATGAGCGCATACATAGTTCGTGACCGTCTGGTCGAGGCCATCGGCACAGATAAGTATGACTTTATCGTAGTCAACTTTGCAAACGGTGATATGGTTGGTCATACCGGCGTATATGAGGCTATCGAGAAGGCTGTCATTGCTGTCGATGCATGCGTGCATGATGTTATCGAGGCTGCCAAGGCTCACGGTTACGAGGCTATCATCATTGCCGATCACGGTAATGCCGACAATGCCGTTAACAGTGACGGTACTCCCAACACGGCTCACTCACTGAATCCTGTTCCGGTAATCTACGTTACCCCGCGTAAGGATGCCAAGGTTGAGAACGGTATTCTGGCCGATGTGGCTCCTTCAATTCTCACCATCATGGGCCTGCCCATTCCCGCTGAGATGAGCGGCAAGGTGCTGATAAATAAAGAACGGACTATAATACCATAGCCGACGACCTGAAATATGGTCGTCGGTTGTGTTTTTTGTTTTCTGAAATACAGATGAAACTTATTCCTATATATACCTGGAACAGGAGCATGCTCCAGTTTAACCGTAAGAGAGACCGTATCACACGCTAGCCGTGGTTTCAGGGCGTGTTGCTGTTGTTCTGCGTTATAATCGCAATGCTGCTGGCAAATCTGCCCGCTACACGTCACTATTATCATGCTTTCCTGGAGACCAGTATCCAGATCCACATGCAGAGCCCCGAGGGTAGCGTTGATTGGCTTTTCCCGCATGGCATGACCATCGAGAAGCTCATCAACGATATTCTTATGGTGTTTTTCTTCTTTACCGTTGGCCTTGAGATAAAACGTGAGGTTGCGCACGGTGAGTTGTCATCGGTCAAGAAGGCTCTGTTGCCGGTTATTGCGGCATTCGGCGGCGTGATTATGCCGGCGGTTTTTTATACGTTGGTCAACCGCGGTACTATTGCGGCTTCAGGTTGGGGAATACCTACGGCAACTGATATAGCTTTTGCGGTCTGCATACTCTCTGTCCTGGGTGACAGGGTTCCCGTATCGTTGAAGGTGTTCCTTACCGCACTGGCAATCGCCGATGACCTTATTGCCATTCTGGTGGTAGCTCTGTTCTATGGCGGACAGATCAATCTCACGTTGTTGGGCATGTCGGTAATGGTGATTTTCGTGGCTTGGTTATTGAAGGACCTAGGTCAGAAACATATATGGGTATATCTGATGCTTGCGGTCGTCGTGTGGGTGCTGTTCTACTATTCCGGAATACATGCCACCATGTCGGGTGTAGTCATGGCGTTCATTATCCCGTCCAAGGCCCGTTACGAGAGACCTTATGTCCTGCATAAGATCAAGTTCTTCACGCAGAAGCTTATGGCTTTTGATCAGATTGATGACGAGACTATGTTCCCTAACGGACCGCAGCGTCATTTCCTGCGCCGCATACACAAGACTGCATACGGATCACTGGATATGAGCTACCGCGTGGAGCATGCCCTTTCACCTTGGGTCAATTTTGTGATAATGCCCATATTCGCATTGGCAAATGCCGGTGTCGAGATTCCGGATCTCTCTTACTTCAACATATTCAATACAGCGGGAGTGACCGGCGGAGTAGGGCTTGGCATATTCCTTGGTTTGGTGCTTGGCAAGCCGCTGGGCATAACGCTTTTCAGCTTTGCGGCCATAAAGTCACGTCTATGCGAGATGCCCGAGAAAGCCGGTTGGGCCATGTTCTTTGCCGTAGCTTGCCTGGGTGGTATAGGCTTTACAATGTCAATCTTTGTGGATACCCTGTCATTCCAGGATGCCGCAGCGATTGAGGAGATGCGTAATGCCGGTAAGATTGCCATTCTGGTTGGATCGCTGGCAGCCGGTGCTTTGGGCTCATTCCTGATCACACTTTTCTCAAAATCGCCCCGTTCTGGTGAATAATCAAAGATTTGGGTTATTTTTGTAATCCAAATCAATGATTATGGTTAAGAATCTGAATGACAAGGTCAGGTACATCGGATGTGATGACCTGGATCTGGACCTTTTTGAGAGTCAGTACATAGTTCCCGAGGGAATGGCTTACAACTCATACCTTATTCTGGATGAGAAGGTGGCCATTATGGATACAGCCGATGCCCGCAAGGCCGATGAGTGGAAGGCCAATCTCAAGGAGGCACTAGACGGCCGTAAGCCCGATTATCTTGTCGTACATCATATGGAGCCGGACCATTCGGCCCTGATAGAGTGGGTGCTCGGTGAGTATCCCGCCCTTACGCTTGTGGCCAGCGCCAAAGCCATTCAGATGCTCGGTCAGTTCTTTGAGGACCTGAACGTTGACGGCCGCACCCTTGCAGTAAAGGAGGGGTCTGAACTTGAGCTTGGTGAGCATAAACTGCGCTTCATAGGTGCTCCTATGGTTCACTGGCCCGAGGTTATGGTTTCATTCGATGAGGCCGACGGTGCACTCTACAGCGCCGATGCGCTGGGTAAGTTCGGTGCCCTGAGCAAGTGCGGATTCTACGGCCGTGACGATGATGACTGGGCTTGTGAGGCTCGCCGCTATTACTTCAACATAGTAGGTAAGTACGGCAATCCCGTGCGTACTATGCTTGACAAGGTTGCACAGTTGCCCGTCAAGACCATACGTCCGCTTCACGGACCCATACTTGAGGATAACCTGGATGAATATCTTAGCCTTTACAATACCTGGTGCCGTTATGAGGTTGAGACCGAGGGTATATTCATAGCCTGTGCATCAATTCACGGCGGAACATTGGCTGCAGCCGAGAAGCTTGCAGAGATCCTGCGTGCCAAGGGTGCCGGCAAGGTTGAGGTGAGCGATCTGTGCCGTTCAGACTTTGCCGAGAATGTGGAGGATGCATTCCGTCACTCCAAGTTGGTTCTGGCTGCTTCGTCATATGATGCAGGCGTATTTACTCCTATGTACGAGTTCCTGCACAGACTCCAGATTAAGGGATTCTGCAACCGTAAGGTGGCTGTCATAGAGAACGGCTCGTGGGCTCCGTCGGCCGGCCGCGTAATGAAGGAGATGCTCTCCACAATGAACGGCATCGAGATTGTTGAGCCAATGGTCACCATAAAGAGTCGCATGAAAGCATCCGATATTCCCGCCCTTGAAGCTCTTGCAGATGCAATAAAATAAAAACCATAATATCATGTGTACAGTAAACATAAAAGTTGATGATGCTACAATGCGTCGCATCAATCCCAATCTAACCAATCGGGAGATGATTAATAAGTGGTTGCAACAAAAGGTTGATGCCATGATTGAAAGCTATTCAAATGATGCTGCTACGCCACCATTATCGTATGAACGCTCAGAAATGATGGCTGTGTGTGATCAGCGTATGGACGATATCATTTCAGGTCGTTCTTCCACAATTCCTAATGAAGAAGGCTAATACAATTGATGAAAAATACGAATTATGACAATTGAATGGTCCGAAGGCGCATTCAAAGGAAAGAATCAGTTGGGGCGGATTGCCTATTTGCGTTTCAAGAAAAAGCATTACCTTTGCCGTGCGAAAGGAAGTTGAGCTTCGCTCGACCTCACTCTGCCACGACAAAGAGAGCAAGCTTGACGTTCGGTTTCGTTAGCTCAGCCGGTTCAGAGCGCTTGCTTCACACGCAAGAGGTCCGCGGTTCGAATCCGCGACGAAACACCGAAAAATGAGATCCTTTAGCTCAGTTGGTTTAGAGCGCTTGCTTGACAGGCAAGAGGTCAGCAGTTCAAATCTGCTAAGGATCACAATTTTTGGTTTTGGATGGGTGGTTGGTTGGGGTAAGTGATTGATTGTTAGATGTGTATTGATTGCTGAAAAACACTTAAGATTATTGCTGGTTGAGAAAAGTGGTACATTGATTAGATTATTATTATCTTTGTGTATCAATAATTGTAACCACCTTTTTATTTTTTGAGACCTTGTTATGCCTACTAAATTCAGCTTTGAATTAAGGTTCGGGTTAGGATGAAGCGTTTGATTTATGGCGTTTCTCGCGAAGTGGTTAACCAGCGACAGTATATTACGGACCTGAAGATTAATGAGGCTGACTGGAACCGTTATAATGCTTACAAGAACGAGAACTCACAGACTCAGTTCAAGAAGGACAATCCTATTTTTGCTAAGGAGATTAAGAAACTGGATGCAATCAGGGAGAAGATTGACAATGCCGGCTACGATCTTGATTCCAGGACTCTGAGGGACATTATTCATGATGTTACCCATGCTGATGCTATTGAGGAGGCAAATCAACTGAAAGCAGAAAGGGAGAAAAGCAAGCAGGAGAAGGAGGAGGCGGAGATGCGGAAGAAGCAGATGACGCTGTCCAAATTCATTGATGAGTATATTAATCGAATAAAAAGTCGATATTTGGATTGTAGCGAACAAATATTTATTTTCGCTTAATGTTGAACCAATTAATGCTTTTGAGATATGTTTGAACTGATTACATTGCCGTACGGTTCCAAGGATTTGGAGCCCGTGATTAGTGCGCAGACGCTGAGCTTTCATCATGGGAAGCATCTGCAGGCTTATGTGGATAATCTTAATAAGCTGCTGCCTGGGAGCGGGCTTTCTGAGGATTTGTCGCTGGAGGAGATAGTGTGCAAGGCTAATCCGGCTGGTGGTGCATCGGCCAATCAGGCGGTGTTTAATAATGCCGGGCAGATTCTGAATCATAATCTTTATTTTACGCAATTTGCCGCTAAGGGCGTTGCATTGGCCGATGATGGTGACCTGAAGGCTCAGATTGTTAGGCAGTGGGGTAGTGTGGAGACATTCCAGGCGGAGTTTGTGGCCAAGGGCGTGGGGCTGTTTGGCAGCGGATGGGTTTGGCTGTCCCGTGACGCCGACGGATCACTCGTGATTACGCAGGAGCCGGGCGCTTCTAACCCAGTTGTGCGGGGTCTCAAGCCGTTGCTTACGTTCGATGTCTGGGAGCACGCCTACTACCTTGATTATCAGAACCGCCGTGCCGCCCATCTGGATGCCCTCTGGCAGATTTTGGATTGGAGTGTGATTGAAAAACGATATTATGCTGAAAGTTGGAGATAAGATGCCTCAGTTTGAGGTGGTTGACCAGGACGGTCAAGTGGTTCGGTCATCGGACTTTATTGGGAATGGCCGAAAGACGATTGTGTATTTTTACCCCAAGGACAACACGTCGGGCTGCACGGCCGAGGCGTGCTCGTTCCGCGATAATTACGCTGCTCTGACGGCTGCTGGGTACAACGTGGTGGGCGTGAGCAAGGATTCTGCTAAGTCTCACACGGGTTTCAGGGCCAAGTACGAGCTGCCGTTCCGGTTGTTGGCCGATACCTCTACGGAGATGCTGCAGGCGTTTGGCGCGTGGGGCGAGAAGAAGATGTACGGGAAGACTGTTCTGGGGACTCTGCGCCGCACGTTCATTTTCTCTGAGGATGGAGTTTTGGAGCGCATCATCGAGAAAGTTGACACCAAGAATGCTGCAGAGCAGGTGCTTGGCTGAATGAGCAAAAGAGTACAAAAGGGGTCTGACCCCAATTGTATCATTTTTGCTATATTTGCAGTATGATTCCGTTTTTGAGTCTGAAAGAGGTTACGGGGCTACACGCGGCTGAGATTCAGGAGGCCGTGAAGCGTGTTGTCGAGAGCGGTTGGTACCTTCAGGGTGCTGAGAATGAGCGATTTGAGGCTGATTATGCGGCTTTCATTGGCTCAAAGTACTGCGTGGGTTGTGCGAATGGGCTGGACGCTCTGATTTGGATTTTCCGTGCGTACATTGAGCTGGGCGTGATGAAGCTGGGCGACGAGGTCATCGTTCCTGCAAATACATATATTGCTACTATTCTGTCAATTACGGAGAATGGTTTAAAGCCGGTGCTGGTGGAGCCTAAACTTGAAACGCTGGAGATTGATCAGGAACTCATTGAGGCTGCAATTACTTCTAAGACCCGTGCGGTTTGCATTGTTCATCTTTATGGACGGAACGCTTACACTGACAAGATTGGTGAAATTTGCCGCAAGTATAGACTGAAGCTTGTTGAGGATAATGCTCAGGCGCATGGGTGTACATGTGCCGGTGGACGCAGAACCGGCTCGATTGGTGATGCCGCAGGCCACAGTTTCTACCCGGGCAAGAACCTGGGTGCGCTGGGCGATGGTGGTGCCGTTACAACAAATGATCCTGAACTTGCGAAGGCTGTCAGGACGCTTGCGAATTATGGCTCATCGGCCAAATATGTTTTCAAATATACTGGCCGAAACAGCCGTCTGGACGAGATTCAAGCGGTGGTTTTGGATGTAAAACTCAAGCATCTGGAAGCCGATAATGCGCATCGACAGAAGGTTGCAGCGATGTATTATGAGGGCATTCACAATCCTCTGATTACGCTGCCCGAGCGTTTGCCCGATGCCCAAAACGTGTATCATCTGTTCCCGATTCTGTGCACCAAACGCGATGAGTTGCGGGCGTATCTAAAAGAGAATGGGGTAGAGACTCTAATCCATTATCCCATTCCGCCACACAAACAGGAGTGTTATGCGGCAGCGGAATGGAATCGGCCGAAATTGAAACTACCTGTAACAGAATACATTGCTGACCATGAACTTAGCATCCCGATAGGGCCTACGATTAAGGCCGATGACGTGGGGCTGATAATTGAAAAGATCAATAGTTTCCATTGAATAGTATCCTTTAAATGATTGAATATGAAGAAAAAAGAACCTTGTTTGCGGCTGGAGGAGATTGCATCGGCTCTGGCAAAGGCAGACTGTGAGAGACTGAATCCGGGCTTATCGGCCCAAGAGAGAGAGTTGATAGAGCAGGCGTGCGTGACGTTGCGCGAGGCGGAGCGACAGGCCATAGTGAACGTCGAGAGCGGGCTGGTGGAGCGCTTCAAGGATGGTGCTGCCAGTACCAACCTGCAGGCCAGGAAGATACGCGCGCTGGTGACCAAACTCAACAGGATTCCCAAAGCGTTAGACATTACCGAGACGGTTATCAAGGAGTGCGTTAAAGTGCTCAAAGCCATTGCGTTATGGTGCACCATGCTATTCGTGCTGGTGTACATGAGCGGTTGTGCCAGCATGAGCAAGGCGCAACTCAAGCGAGTGAATTCTCTTGCCGTGGTGAGTGATAGCGCGATTACGGGGCCGGGCAGCGTGCTGAGTCTGCTTGATGAGGTTCGGCTGGACCGCGGTCTTATGTACGCGGCTTCGTTTTCAAGTGCCGATGCACGCGTTGCTGAGCTGAACGGGCAGGCGCAAGGTATTGCTGATCAGGCCAGGCTGTCTTCTAAGGCCGATTTGTGCATGGATATTATGGCTAGCTACATTAGGGCTTTGAAGTCTCTGAGTAATGAGGCGCGATGGAAGCAGAACGGCACTGAACTGCGCGGGATAGGGCGTAATATCGATTCTTTGGCCATTGTGTACAACCGTTTGGATTGGGGCACTCTTTACGAGCCGGGCCTGGCCAAGCAGATGGGCCGGACGAGCGGATATCTGGCTGAGCAATACGGCAAACGCCGGCAGCTTAAACTGGTGCGGCAAGTTGTTGCTGAAGGTGATTCGATTGTCGCCACTTGCTGCGATGTGCTGATTGGTGCTCTCAAATCCGAAGAGCTTCTGGAACTGATTGAGAATGAGCGGGTTGGTCTGGAGAATAACTATAAGGCGTATTTAAGATCGGTTGGTTTGCGTGGTGTTGAGCCCTCAATTGAGTTTGATCGTCTTTATGTAAATGACTGGCTTAAGATTGAGGCAGCCCGCGACGCACGGCGACTTTGCATAACCAAACTGCAGGCATTCCGCCGTGCTCATGCCGCCTTGCTCAAGGAACTCTACAATCCCAAAACCTATGCCGAATACTCAGATGCACTCTTTGAACTAAACAGACAAATAACAACACTGTCAAAATGAGCCAAAAGGGGTCAGACCCCAATTGGCTCCAATTGGCTCCTTTTGCACAATTTATTTATAAAACCATGACACGAAAAATAAGATCGGCCAGTGATTCTGGCATTTACCATGTGATTCTGCGCGGGGTGAACCGGCAGGACATTTTCGAGAATGAGAAGGATTTTCTCAAGTTTTTGAGTTTGATGGAGCGTTTGACGTCTCCTGTGGATGAGACTGGAAGGCAGATTCCCCCTTTGTTGGTCATCTTTGCTTATTGTCTGATGCCTAATCACGTGCATCTGCTGGTCAGGGAGCGGCCAGGGTCGTTGATATCGGACGCAATCAAATGGATTTCAGGTACTTATGCGGGCTATTTCAATCTAAAGTACGAGCACGTGGGGCACCTATTTCAGGATCGTTTCAGGAGCGAGGTGGTGAATGATTGGGAGTATTTTCTGACTTTGATGCGTTACATTCATCAGAATCCGGTGGCTGGAGGGCTGGTGAATGATGTGAGGCATTACCGTTGGAGCAGTTGGCGCGAATATGATCCTAAGATGGTTTGTGATATTCCGATGTGCGCGACGAAATCGGTTTTCGCAAAGATTTCATTCGATGCACTTGAGGAATTGGTCAATACGCCGTTACCTAAAACGCAGAGAATCATGGATTTTGATAGCGATACAGGGCACCGTGTGTCCGATGACAGGTTACGTGAGTATATTAAGGCTGAGTTTGGGATGGCCGAAGTATCTGAAGTTCAGCATCTTGAGAAGACAAAACGAAATGAGATCATTAAAAGGTTGCTTGAGTTTTGCAGGAATGTGTTGCAGATATCGCGCGTGACCGGCATCAGCCGCGGGGTTATCCGGAGGCTCGATAAATGAAAAAAGGCCAAAAGAGCCAAAAGGGGTCAGACCCCAATTGGCACATTTTTGGTTGGACCTTGCAAAGATTTGGAGGGAAATGTGGGGCGGGATTACCTTTGCGGCGTTATATAATGTGTTTTAATTATGAATAAACGATTAATAATATCCAGATTGTTATTCAGTTTTGAATGTTTGCACTATTTTTGTGGTATGAAAAACAGAAAACAATCTGGTACAATTGAAGATGCTTTCAACATATTTGTTGAAGGCTATCAGCCAAAACCGTTCATCTCAAGTGAATGGCCTTTGGAGAATGGATTATACAAACAGTATTCAGCTTTCGAAGAGTCTGGAGTATCTGTGAGCGGGACTTCTAATTCATTAAAACTAATATGACAATATGCCTACATGGAGCACACTATTAAATGAATCTCAGAAAAACACAACTAATCAGAATCCTAATGGTGGTATAGATTATTTGTTTTCTAAGAAAAGAGAGTTTATCAAACGATTGTCTGAAAAAACGGGAAGGAATACTATTTTGTATTTCTCTGGTTTCCTTCAGAAATCATCGATTGATGCTTCAATTGGTGATTTAGATATTAATGCTTTTATGGAGAATGTTCATGGCCTTGACAAGAGTAAAGGTCTTGATTTGATTCTTCATACTCCTGGTGGTGATTTATCAGCAACTGAGCAGATCATCAAGTATCTAAAACACAGTTTCGGCGGCGATATCAGAGCTATTATTCCTCAAATGGCTATGTCGGCGGGATCAATGATAGCTGTCTCTTGTAAGTCTGTTATAATGGGACCTCAGTCATCACTCGGGCCTTTTGATCCACAATTGAACGGTGTTCCGTGTCAATCGGCCATTAGAGAGTTCTACAAAGCAGTAGACGATGTGGCCAAGAATCCTGCATCTCTTGGACTCTGGCAAGCAATCATATCTAAGTATAATCCCACATTCCTGACATTGTGTGAGCAGGCAGATGAATTATCTGATGAACTGACAGAGAATATTCTGGCAGACAAGGATATTGATAATTCTACCAAAAAGAAAATCAAGACAGTGTTTGCAAGAAACTCTGATAGTAAAACTCATAGCAGACACATTGATCGTGAAAAATGTATTGATGCTGGCTTGGACGTAATTCGGTTGGAAGAAGATCGTGAACTTCAGGACTTGGTGCTTAGCATTCATCATTGCTGTATGATTCTTGCAGAGCAAAGCATTATAATCAAGATTGTAGAAAACAATATTGGCGGCTGCTATCTACGCAATCTTAATCAACATAGATAGTTTATGTCACTTTAATGGGCTAACCTAATCAAGAGTGGCGAATCCAAATATTTTTTGAACATGAAAGATTATCCGGATAGAATGACTATTGAGGAGGCTTGGGCATTTCAGAGTGAGGTGCTAAACATTGTTAGCTTAATACCTCGTGGGAAAGTGACAACATACGGAAATGTCGCGGCCTTGGCGGGGTGGCCGAGTCATTCCAGGATGGTGGGAAGGACGCTTAGGTATACGCCAGAGGCGGAGACGTTGCCCTGTCATAGGGTGGTGAATAAGGAGGGGCGCACGGCTCCGGGATGGAGTCAGCATCGGCCGTTATTAGAGGCAGAGGGCGTTACTTTTAAGAATAACGGGCACGTGGATATGCAGCGGCACCTTTGGCGGCCGGAGATTATTTGAAAAGCTGGCGGTAGGCGTCGGCTTTTTTGTTTAGAGGGAGCGTGTAGGCTCGAGAGGTTGAAGGCATTCGCCAAAAGTTGATGGGGCGGATGCCTATTTTTATTTCTACGTGGCTTCCGATGGGCGGAATGGGGCAGTTGAAGGTGCTACAGATAACCTCTGTGGCCTTCTGACCGGTGGTGACAATCGTGTTGCAGAGGGGGATTTGTTGCAGCAGTGCGGGGATATCGGTAGGTGTTATGACTTCCAGGAAGGCGTCGGAGGCGTTGTCTTTTAGGCGCCTGATTTCTGTTGCGGTGTCGTAGAATGCCAGGTCGTTTTGAGCGCAGAATGCGCGGATATCGGCCTCGTTGAAGCGTTTCTCTTTGTTGAGACAGAAGTGGTCTTTATCGTTGAAATATATCAGGCCGATGACTCTCCAGAAGTCATTGATCCAGTTGGGGTAATAAAATGGCATGCTCCAGCGATGCGGCTGTGGCGGGAAACTGCCCAGAAACAGAATCTTTGCGTTCTTGGGCAGAAATGGCTCAAACGGGTGCTGCTCTATATTCATCGACTACAAAGATACAAAAATGATACAAAAGGGGTCTGACCCCTTTTGTATCATTTTTGTATATTTGCGTGATGAATTCAATTTATCCTCTGCTTTTTGAGCCTAACCTGCACACGGTGGTGTGGGGCGGGGAGAGGCTGTGCCGATGGAAAGGACTGCCGGAACAGGACAATATTGGTGAGAGCTGGGAGGTGAGCGCTGTTGAGAGCTCGCCTTGCGTCGTCGCCAACGGGGCCTATGCTGGTAAGCAACTACCGGATGTTGTTGCATCCTGTCCAAAAGGCATTCTGGGCAAGGCTGTTGCAAAGCACTACGGAGACAAAATGCCGCTGCTGGTCAAGTTTATTGATGCGCAGAAGGACCTTTCCATACAGGTTCATCCTGATGATGAGATGGCTCAGCGTGAGAACGGCAAGAACGGCAAGACCGAGATGTGGTACATCCTGGATGCTGAGCCGGGTGCGTGCATCTATTCAGGCTTCAAGAAGACACTTGATCCGGATGAGTATAAACGCATGGTCCAGGACGGGACCGTGGTGGATGCGCTAGCCAAACATGAGGTGCATGCGGGCGACGTGTTCTACATTCCGGCCGGGCGTGTGCATGCCATTTGCGGTGGTATTATGCTGGCTGAGATTCAGCAGTCAAGTGACGTAACATACAGGATATTTGACTATAACCGCCCGGGCCTGGACGGTAAGCCTCGTGAACTCCATACTGAGTTTGCGGCACGGGCGCTTAACTACAAGGTGGAGCGCAAGTACAGGACCGATTATGCCGTGCGCAGCGAAAAGGCAAACCTCATTATGGAGTCTAAGTTCTTTAGCGCTCGCGTGACTGAGGTTGAGCATGAGTTCCACAGAAACCTTCTTAAATACGACAGTTTTATCATCACTATGTGCCTGAAGGGTGATTGTATAATCAGGGTGCGTGAAACGGGTGATGAGGTTGTGCTTAAGGAAGGCTACAGTTGTCTGATTCCGGCGGCCGTTGCGGATTACGATATCAGGCCTGTTGATGGTTACTGCAAGGTTTTGGATGCATTTATTGATAATCAGCGTGGAGGGTTGATGAACAAAATTCATCGGCTTTTCCACAAGAACAAATACTGAAAATAGTACAAAAGGGGTCTGACCCCAATTGGCTTGACCCCAATTGGCTCATTTTGATGAAAGTTTATGGCAAATCATGTTGTGATTATGGCTGGAGGTGTGGGGAGCCGGTTTTGGCCCCTGAGCACTCCGGAGTTTCCCAAGCAGTTTATTGATATTCTGGGTTGTGGCAGGACGCTTATACAGCTTACTGTGGACAGGTTCAAGGGGATATGTGCCGATGAGAACTACTGGGTGGTGACCAATAAGGCCTATGTGGATATTGTCAAGGAGCAGATTCCCGGCATTCCTGCGGAGCACATTCTGGCTGAGCCCGCAGCACGCAACACAGCACCTTGCATTGCCTGGGCTTGCTGGAGCATCAAACAGGTGGATCCCGATGCTAACGTAGTGGTCACCCCGGCCGATGCGGTTGTAATGAACCCTGAGGAGTTCAGACGCGTGATATCGGGCGCATTGACGTTTACATCGGGCCACGATTCCATCGTTACCATCGGCATAAAACCGAATAGGCCTGAGACGGGGTACGGATATGTGAAAACAGTACAAAAGGGGTCTGACCCCAATTGTATCATTTTGGTGGAGGAGTTCAAGGAAAAGCCTGATCAGGAGAAAGCTAAGAAGTATTTGGCAGATGGTAATTACCTGTGGAACGCGGGCATTTTTGTGTGGAATGTGAGGACTATTACCGATTCTATCAGAGGATATAAGCCGATTTTGGCTGAGCAGATGGATAAAATGGTACAAAAGGGGTCTGACCCCAATTGTACTGTTTTGGAGATTTTCCCGACATGTGAGAAGATTTCTATTGACTATGCGGTGATGGAGCCGGCGGCTGCAGATGGGAAGGTGTTTACATATCCGGCGGACTTTGGATGGAGCGACCTGGGGAACTGGCAGTCGCTGCATGAGAAGTTGCAAAAGGATGCCGATAATAATGCATCGGTTGGAAATATACACTTCTATGAATCAAGCAATTGTGTGGTTCACGCTGAGGATGCCAAGAAGGTGGTGATTCAGGGGCTCGACGGGTATATTGTATCGGAGAAGGGGGGACAGATCCTTATCTGTAAACGGTCCGAGGAGCAAAGAATCAAGGAGTTCTCATCGGCTGATAAATAAGCAGAAGGTGAAACTTGAGGGTGGTGATGTAATCCGCATCAAGAACTCAAACCGTCCGATGGAGAACTATGTTGCCATACGCGGTGACGTTTATTACGGAGGAAACTTTGATTACGAGAAGAATAACAGTCTGCTTGGTTTGCTAGAGAAGGTTCAACCGCGTTACACTGCACGTAAGGATTATGTCTTTGTGGAGCGTACACGTCCCGATCAGACGGTTGAGATTTTGACTGTTCCGTTCCCCGATGACAGTAGCGAGGATTTCCAACTGCAGGCCAAGGATGTAATCCGTGTACTCAGCTTGACATCATTCCGTGATGTTGATCAGATATCGGTTAATGGTCAGGTTCGTGCACCGTTCACAAGAACATTCGGTCTGAATGACCGCATGACCGTGAATCAGGCCATTGAATTGGCTAACGGCTTGAAACCCAGCGTATATCCTGTAGCTTACATTTTCCGCCGCGATATTACTAATCCGGCCAAGATGGAGTATCTGCGTATCAATCTTGAGACCGATGGCGACACTGAATTGCAGCCTGGCGACCGTCTGAATATTTACGATAACACCACATACACCAACGTTGGCGAAGTGCGCGTTAGTGGCGCGGTAAAGAACCCGTTCGGCACCGAATATGATGCATCGCTGACAGTTCATGACATGTTGGCCATGGCCGGCGGTCTTCTGGATGATGCCGATCCGTATGCGCGTCTGTTCCGCACGTATAACAACCGCGGTAACATAGGCCTTGACCTGCGTAAGGTTAAGAGCAATAAGGGTAGCCTTAAGGCCGATCCTATACTGATGGAGGGCGATGTGATCAATATTGTTCGTCTGGAGAACACGGTTTCAATTCGTGAGACAGGTACACGTATGGCACAGTATGTTCCTGATGAGTATGCTTCAACCCAGAAGACAATAGTTTATCAGGGCGGTCACAACGCTGCATGGTACGTGCGTCACTATGCAGGTGGTTTTGTTAAGACTGCCGATAAGAACAGTGTTACCGTTACATTCCCGAATAACCAGACTGAGAGTACTAAGCGCGGATTCCTTTGGATTCGCCGATATCCGAAAGTTGAGCCGGGTGGTGTGGTTACTCTTCGCATAGATGAGGAGAAGCGTGAGAAGATAGAGAAGCCCAAGGAGAAGATTGATTGGGGTAATGAGTTTAG
>JAKSIV010000020.1 GCA_024398635.1 Bacteroidaceae bacterium
AGATTTCTTTGGTCAAAAAAAAGAGGATGACTACTTTTTAGTCACCCCCTTTTTAGTTGCGGAGGAAGGATTCGAACCCCCGACCTTTAGGTTATGAGCCTAACGAGCTACCTCTGCTCCACTCCGCGATTTCTGTTTTGCGAGTGCAAAGATAGTCCTTTTGTGCAATGCATGCAAATCTTTTCCTGCAGAAATCTAATTGTTACACATTTTTTGTACTTTTGTAACCCTATTTGAAGCTATGGAGAATCCCAAAACAAGACTTCAGTTCATCAATGCCGCCAAGACCCTTTTCGTAAAGAAAGGGTATGACGAGACTACGATGATTGATATAGCCGAGGAGGCGGGACTTAGTCGCCGTACCCTTTATGCCTATTTTGAGAGTAAAGTCGAGGTCTTTCAGGCCGTAATCAACAGTGAGGTTGAGAAGGTGCTCAACCAGCTTACCGATATTGCAAGACAGAACCTGCCCGCACAGCAGAAGATAGTTGAGTTCGTGTTCGGATATTTCAAGCTTGTCAAGGAGACCGTTGACCGCAACGGAACGCTTAGGTCCGGGTTCTTCCGCAACAGTTGGGGACTGGAGCATTTCCGTAAGGGCTTTGATGTAAAACAGAAGCAGCTGCTTCAGGATATAATTACCGAGGGTAAGACATCGGGTGCATTTGACGTGGTCAGCGTGCGTCGTACCGCTGAGATTATCCATAACTGCATGCGCGGTTTTGAGGCTCCTTATATCAGAGGTAAGCTTTGGCAGGGAAATACCAGGGAAGAGATACGTTTTGAGGCCCGTCGTCTTATCTACGGTGCGCTTGGTTACAGTGAATCAAAAAACAATCTATAAAAAATGGGAAAACTGACAGGAAAGACGGTGCTCATAACAGGAGCTACCCGTGGTATCGGTCTGGCTATGGCTCAGCTGTTTGCTGCTGAGGGCGCAGACATTGCATTCGTTTATATAAACAGTGTGGAGAAGGCTCAGGCCTTGGAGAAGGAGTTGAGTGCAAACGGCATTAAAGCCAAGGGTTACCGCGTGGATGTGGCCAGTTTTGAGGGCGCAGCACAGATGGTCGATGAGGTTGTCAAGGAGTTCGGCCGTATAGATGTTCTGGTAAACAATGCCGGTATTACACATGACGGACTGATGATGCGCATGAACGAGCAGCAGTGGGATGAGGTTATTGACACCAACCTGAAATCAGCCTTCAACTTTATCAAGGCTTGCTCAACGCAGATGATGCGTCAGCGTAGCGGCAATATTCTCTGTGTATCGTCAGTGGTAGGTCTGCACGGAAATGCAGGTCAGGTCAATTACTCATCATCAAAGGCCGGACTTATAGGATTGACCAAGTCTGTGGCCAAGGAGTTCGCATCAAGGGGTATCCGTGCCAATGTCATTGCTCCGGGCTTTGTGCTGACCGAGATGACCACCGGCAAGATTCCTGAGGAGAAACTGGCTGAATGGTGCAAGTCAATTCCCCTGCAGCGTGGTGCCCAGGTTGAGGAGATTGCCAAGGCAGCCCTTTTCCTGGTGTCCGATGACAGTTCATACATCACCGGTCAGGTTCTGCAGGTTGACGGCGGAATGAGCATGTAATGCAGGTACTCTACGAGGATAACCATATAATCATTGTCTCCAAGCAGGCTGGTGAGATAGTGCAGGGTGACAAGACCGGCGACATCCCGTTGTCGGATACCGTTGCCGCATATCTGAAGGAGAAATACTCCAAGCCCGGTAATGTTTTTGTGGGCGTGCCGCATCGCCTGGACCGCCCGGTAAGCGGGGTAGTGGTACTGGCCAAGACCAGTAAGGCTCTGTCACGCCTGAACGATATGTTCCGCGTAGGTAGTGTCGACAAACGCTATCTTGCCATCGTAAAGAACAAACCGAAAGAACCTGAAGGCAGACTTGAGAATTGGCTGGTACGCAACGAGAAACAGAACCGCTCATACGCGTATGACCATGAAGTTCCGGACAGCAAGCAGGCCGTTCTGAACTACAGGCTGGTGGCAAGTTCAGTCAATTACCATCTGATAGAGGTGGAGCTTCTTACCGGACGCCATCATCAGATTCGCTCCCAGCTGGCCAAGATGGGTTGTCCCATCAAGGGTGATCTCAAATACGGTGCGGAGCGGTCCAACCCGGATGGCAGCATATCGCTTCATGCGTTCCATGTGACATTTGAGCATCCCGTATCACATGAGATGATAGATGTCAAAGCACCTCTGCCACAAGATCCCCTATGGCAGAGTTTCAAAGAGGTTGCCGATAAACTCTGATTTATTCCTGGTTGGAACCAGTGTCCTCCAGAACGTATGCCCTGATGATTTTGACGTCAGGGTTAGGACGTCCGTTCTTTCCGGTGGCAGGCAGCTGTGAAATGGCCTCCACTACATCCATACCTTCTGTTATCTCACCGAACACGGTATAAAGTCCGTCAAGGGTATTCGCTCCGCCAACGGTGGTATACTCCTTGATCTGCTCCTGTGAGTATGCGAATGATTTGCGGGTCTTCATGATGGCATCGGCCTGGTCATTCAGCTGGTCGTTAAGCTTGCTTATCTTTTTCTTTTCACCATATTTCTGCCAGGTAAGTATATCCTTGGCGTGAGGTTGGGTGATGGAGTCCTTGACAGCCTGACGGTAACGCTTGTTGATTACGGTCTCCTGTGCGGTCAGTTGCTTTGTGGTGGCTTTCTTTCCCGTAATGATGTAGAACTGCTGGCTGGTGGAGTACTTGAACTGTACGGTGCTGGCCTGTCCTACGGCTCCGCGCTTGTGATAGAATTTCCAAGGGTTGACCTCGGATGCTATGGTGTCATCCTTCTCGTCTATTCCTATCTCCTGTCCCGGCTTGGCATTCTTTGAGTTGGCGTCTCCTGACTGAATCTTGTAACCTTTCTGGATACCAAAGAAGAGCTGTCCGTCATACACGCCTTTTCGGGCAAGACGTACCATGTTGTGACGGTGGAGCGGGGTCTCACGGTAGAGCTTTATGGTGAAATTGCCTTTTGTGGTCTCAAAACGCACGTACTGGTCGGCATCCAGGATTATGGTGTCGGCGTCAACCTCCTGTGCGGGAGCGGTGTTGCCGTTGTTGTTGCAGTTTGTGGCGAACAGTAACGTCATTACAAGCGGAAATCCAATCAGATATCTTTTCATTACAGTATGGCTTTTATTGATGCGAATATAGACATTTTTCATGGGAAAATAGTGTAACTTTGCAGTCTGTTAATTCAAAGAATTAAAATACAGAAAATATGAAACCTGCTCTTGTAGTTTTGGCAGCCGGAATGGGCAGCCGTTACGGTGGACTCAAGCAGCTTGACGCACTTGGCCCCAATGGAGAAACCATTATGGATTACTCGGTATTTGATGCTATCCGTGCCGGATTCGGTAAGGTGGTTTTCATTATCCGCAAGGACTTTGAGGATAATTTCCGTCATTTGGTGCTCAAGAAGTATGAGGGCCACGTCCAGACCGAGGTAGTGTTCCAGAGCATCAATGACCTGCCCGAGGGCTTTACCTGCCCGGAGGACCGCACCAAGCCTTGGGGTACCAATCACGCAGTGCTGATGGCAAAGGATGTAATAAACGAGCCTTTCTGCGTAATCAATGCCGATGACTTTTACGGCCGTGACTGTTTTGCCGTTATGGGCAAGTTCCTGAGCAATCTGCCCCAAGGTTCAAAGAATGTCTATTCAATGGTGGGTTTCCGTGTGGCCAATACCTTGAGTGAGAGCGGTAAGGTTTCACGCGGTGTATGTGAGGTCAACGCCAAGCGTCATCTTACAACCGTAGTTGAGCGTACCGAGATCATCCGTCGTGAGAACGGCGTGTGCTACAAGGACGGTGAGGATTGGGTCCGCATTGAGGACAACACACCCGTATCAATGAACGTATGGGGCTTTACTCCTGACTACATGAAGTATTCCGAGGACTTCTTCAAAGGTTGGCTCAAGGCAAATATAAACGTGCCTAAGTCAGAGTACTTTATTCCGCTCATGGTGAACGAGCTGATCAATAACGGTACTGCAACCGTCGAGGTACTTGACACCACATCAAAGTGGTTTGGTGTTACATACGCCGAGGATCGTCAGGGAGTGGTTGATAAGATTGCAGAACTCGTAAAGGAGGGTGTATATCCCGCCAAGCTGTTTGCATAAGTGTTTTCGGTAGAGAATCTTAAGGTTGAGTTCGGGGCCCGTCCCCTGTTCCATGATGTCAGCTACGTTGTAGGTGACAAGGACCGTATTGCCCTTGTGGGTAAGAACGGTGCGGGCAAATCGACTATGCTTAAGATAATCGCCGGATTGCAGCAACCCACATCGGGCACGGTCTCCATAACCAAGGAGATGACCATCGGTTATCTGCCGCAGGTTATGAAACTGGCCGATACACGCACCGTCAGACAGGAGGCCGAAACCGCGTTTGAGGATATCCATAAACTCAAGGCCGAGGTTGAGCGTCTGAACAACCAGATGGTGGAGCGCACGGATTATGAGAGTGATGAGTATCATGCCCTGATAGACCGTTTTACCCGTGAGAGCGAGCGCTATCAGATGATGGGCGGAGGCAACTATCAGGCCGAGCTTGAGCAGGCTCTGCTGGGTCTGGGATTCCGCCGTGATGATTTTGACCGTCCCACAAGCGAATTCAGTGGTGGTTGGCGCATGCGCATAGAGCTGGCCAAGATACTGTTGCGTCATCCTGATGTACTTCTGCTTGACGAGCCTACCAACCATCTTGACATAGAGAGCATTCAGTGGCTTGAGGAGTTTTTGGCCAAGCGCTGCAACGCAGTCATTCTGGTCAGTCATGACCGCTCTTTCATAAACAACGTGACCACACGCACCATAGAGATATCGTGCGGCGTGATTTATGACTACAAGGTAAAGTACAACGAGTTTGTGGAGCTGCGTAAGGAACGCCGCGACCAGCAGATGCGTGCCTATGAGAACCAGCAGAAGGAGATAGCCGATGCCAAGGAGTTCATAGACCGTTTCCGCTATAAACCCACTAAGGCCATTCAGGTTCAGAGCCGCATCAAGATGCTCGAGAAGATCGTTCCCATCGAGATTGATGAGGTGGACAACAAGACAATGCGTCTTAAGTTCCCGCCCGCAATCCGTAGCGGTAACTATCCCGTCATCTGTGAGGGAGTGGCAAAAAGCTATGGCGAGCACCAGGTGTTCAGCGGCGTCGACCTGACTATCAAACGCGGTGAGAAGGTTGCTTTTGTAGGCCGTAACGGTGAGGGTAAGACCACTCTGGTAAAGTGTATCATGGGTGAGATTCCGTTTGACGGAACGCTCACCATAGGTCATAACATTCAGATTGGCTACTATGCCCAGAATCAGGCGCAGTTGCTGGATGAGGAGATAACGGTACACGACACCATAGACAACGTGGCTACAGGTCCTATACGTACCCGCATAAACGATATATTGGGTGCATTCATGTTCGGTGGCGAGGCGGGCCAGAAGAAGGTCAAGGTGCTGTCAGGCGGTGAGCGTTCACGTCTGGCAATGATTCGCCTGCTGCTTACGCCCAACAACCTGCTAATCCTTGATGAGCCTACCAATCATCTGGATATGGCATCAAAGGATGTGCTCAAGGAGGCAATTCAGGCCTTTGATGGCACGGTTATTGTAGTAAGTCATGACAGAGAATTCCTGGACGGACTTGTAAGCAAGGTATATGAGTTTGCCGATGGTAAGGTACGCGAGCATCTGGGCGGTATCTATGACTTCCTTCAGAAGAAGAATCTGGACAATCTGGCCGATATAGGACGTATGAAAGGGGCACCCGCAGTTCAGGCTACGCAGGATAAGGCATCGGCCGGAAAGGAGGACTACGAGGCCAAGAAGGAGCAGGAGCGTCGCAAACGCAAGGTCCAGAAAAAGATTGACGACTGCGAGAAGGAGGTTGAACGTATATCGAAAGAGATAAAGGATATAGAGGAGTGGCTGTCCACTCCGAGTGGAGCGCAGAATCCCGCCATGTTTGAGGCTTACGGCAAGCTCAAAAACGATCTTGTGGAAGCCGAGAAACGCTGGGAGGAGGCCATGATGGAAGGAGAAAATATTTAAGGACAACATAAATAAAGAGTTATGAAAAAGGTAACATTAATCACAATTGCAATTGCAGGAATGGCTATGATTTCTTGTAACAATTCCAAGCAGGGTATCGGTATCAAAATGGAGAATCTTGATACCAGCGCAGTACCCGGTGATGATTTCTTCCAGTTCGCTGACGGTGGTTGGAATGCCGCTCATCCGCTTACTGACGAGTATGCACGTTTTGGCAGCTTCGACCAGCTGGCCGAGGATAACCGTGAGCAGCTCAAGGGCCTTATCGACGAGATCGTGGCTGCTGACAACGAGCCCGGCACAAACGCTCAGAAGATAGCAGATCTCTATAAGCTGGTGCTTGATACCGCCCGTCGTGAGAATGAGGGACTTGCTCCCCTTAAGCCCTGGATTGACAGGATTGAGGCTGTCAAGAACCGCAAGGAGATATTCCCGCTCATGGTAGAGATGGATGTTAACGGTTTGGTAAGCAACTACTTTGGTGTAGGCATCGGAGCCGATATGATGGACAGCAAGTCTAACCTTGTAAGCGTAGGTCAGGGTGGTTTGTCACTGGGTGAGAAAGAGTATTACTTGGATAACGATGAGGCTACCACTGCTATCCGCGAGGCCTTCAAGAAGCACATTGTACGTATGTTCACCCTGTGCGGATTCGATGAGAAGACCGCTCAGAAGAAGATGGAGGATGTTATGTTGATAGAGACCCGCATAGCCGAGAAGTCATACAGCAATGTACAGTTGCGTGATCCGGCTGCCAACTATCACAAGATGCCGTTCGAGCAGCTCAAGAAGGATTTCAAGGGCATAGACTGGCAGGCATATTTTGATGTATTGGGCATTGGCGACTGCGACTTTGTAGATGTTGGTCAGCCCGAGCCTATCCATGAAGTTGAGGCAATCCTGGCTAAGGTTCCCGTTGAGGCACATAAGTCATATATGGAGTGGCAGCTCATTGACCATGCCGCTTCAAATCTGACCAAGGAGCTTGATGACGCCAACTTTGATTTCTACGGCAAGATTCTGAGCGGACGTCAGGAGCAGCAGCCCTGGTGGAAGCGCGCCACATCATCAGTAAGCGGAGTCCTGGGTGAGGCTATCGGCCAGCTTTATGTTGAGAAGTACTTCCCCGCAGAGGCTAAGGAGCGTATGGTCACTCTGGTCAAGAACCTTCAGATTGCTCTTGGTGAGCGTATTGACGCTCAGGATTGGATGAGCGATGACACCAAGGCACGTGCTCATGAGAAGCTGGATGCCTTCTATGTAAAGATCGGTTATCCCGACAAGTGGAAGGATTATTCAAAACTCACCATCGATCCCAGCAAGAGCCTGTTCGAGAACAATATCGCTGTCAGCCGTTTCTTCTGGCAGGATGCCATTGAGCGCAAGTACAAGAAGCCGGTTGACAACACCGAGTGGTTCATGACGCCGCAGACTGTCAACGCATACTATAATCCCACTACAAACGAGATCTGCTTCCCCGCAGGTATCCTGCAGTATCCGTTCTTTGACATGAGTGCCGATGATGCCTTCAACTACGGTGCCATCGGTGTGGTTATCGGCCACGAGATGACTCACGGATTTGATGACCAGGGCCGTCAGTTCGACAAGGACGGTAACTTCAGCGACTGGTGGGCTCCGGGTGATGCCGACAAGTTCAAGGAGCATGTTCAGGTTATAGTTGACCACTTTGACGGTATCAAGGTTCTGCCTGACCTGAACGGAAACGGCTCTCTCACTCTGGGTGAGAACATTGCTGACCATGGCGGTCTGATGGTTGCTTATCAGGCATTCAAGAACGCCACCAAGGATGCTCCGCTCAAGACCGTTAACGGTTTTACTCCCGAGCAGCGTTTCTTCATGGCTTACGCAGGTGTGTGGGCCGGCAATATCCGCGATGAGCAGATCCGCAACCAGACCAAGAGCGATCCTCATGCACTGGGCCGCTGGCGCGTAAACGGCACACTGCCGCATATCGACGCCTGGTACGAGGCATTCAACATCACACCTGACAACAAGCTGTATCTGGCTCCCGAGAAGAGAGCAAGCATCTGGTAATCAGACGTGAGAACATCGGCTGGTATAAGAGAGGGCTATCTTGACCGGAGTGTAAGCCCCGGTCAGGATTTTTACCGTTTCAGTTGCGGCGGATGGCTTGACGCCAATCCTCTGCCTGATGAATATCCCAGCTATGGAACATATGATGAGTTGGCTGAACATAACCGTCAGCAACTCAAAGACCTTATAGACGGCATCATTGCACGGAATAACGCCCCGGGCAGTGATGCCGCCCGTATTGCTGATCTTTATAATCTGGTAATGGATGTGGAGCGCCGCAATGCGGACGGACTGGCTCCCATCAGACCCTATATGGAGCGCGTCCGTGCTATCGGTAGCCGTCAGGAGCTGATAGACGCTATGATCGAACTGGACTCTTACGGAGTGACCGGTTACTTTGACGTTGACATCGGCCCTGATTTGAAGGACAGCAAGAGCAATATCGTAGGTTTGAGTCAGGGTGGCCTGACACTCGGAGACAAGGAGTACTATACGGACCGTGACCTGCAGACCATAAACATCCGCAAGGCGTTCAAGAAGCATATGGTTCGGATGCTGATGCTGGCAGGTTACAGCCGATGGGAGGCCCGCTCCCGTATGCGCACTGTGTGGCGTATTGAGAAGCGTCTTGCAAAAGCCTCAAAGAACAACGTGCAGTTGCGTGATCCGGCAGATAATTACCACAAGATGTCCATTGACCAGCTTTATGAGAAGCTGCCGGGATTGGATTGGAGGGATTTCTTTTCCAAACTGGGCCTGAACGGAGTGGAGTGGGTTGACGTGGGTCAGCTTGAAGCTATCCTTGAGGCAATCCGGGTACTGAACGAAGAGCCGCTCGAGGACCAGAAAATACTCATGGAGTGGCAGATGCTCGACTCCAACGGTACACGAATAGGTAAGGAGGCCGATGATGCCGATTTTGACTTCTACGGCCGTACCTTGAGTGGACAGAAAGAGCCCAAACCCATGTGGAAGCGCGCCACATCGGCCGTAAGCGGTACGCTTGGAGACGCTATAGGAAGGCTCTATGTAGAGCGTTATTTCCCGGTCGAGGCCAAGGAACGTATGATAGATATGTTCCATAACCTGAAGAGGGCGCTTGCGCGTCGCATTGAGGCTCAGGAGTGGATGAGTGATGACACCCGCAGGCTGGCACTTGACAAACTGGATGCATTCAAATTCAAGATAGGCTATCCTGACAAGTGGCGTGACTACTCCAAGATGGTGATTGATCCGTCCAAGACCCTTTTTGAGAACAGCGCATCAATCAGCCGTTTCTTCTGGAACGA
Organism: Bacteroidaceae bacterium; assembly: GCA_024398635.1. GTDB lineage: Bacteria > Bacteroidota > Bacteroidia > Bacteroidales > Bacteroidaceae > Colenecus. Next base: position 9,438 of record JAKSIV010000020.1, read on the forward strand.
TATGGTTGAACGCAAGTTCAGGAAACCTGTCGATCCTGACGAGTGGTACATGAATCCGCAGGAGATAAACGCCTATTATGATGTATCCACTAACGAGATTTGTTTCCCTGCCGGAATACTGCAGTATCCCTTCTTCAGTCTGGAGGCCGATGACGCCTTCAACTACGGAGCCATAGGTACCATCATGGGCCATGAGATGACCCACGGATTTGATGACGAAGGCCGTCAGTTTGACAAGGAGGGCAATATGTGTAATCTTTGGAGCGCAACCGATACCCGCCGGTTCAACCGTCGTGTAAAGGTGCTGACTGACTGGTTTGACAATATAGAGGTCCTGCCGGGAATCAAGGCTAACGGCAAGCTTACATTGGGTGAGAATATAGCCGATCACGGAGGACTTACAGTTGCTCTGGAGGCTTTCCGCGAGACAGGAAACTGTAAGGCCGATGACATTAAGTCGGGATTCTCTCCGTTGCAGCGTTTCTTCATTGCATACGCCTGCACGTGGGCCGAGAACTGCCGCGACGAGATGATACTCCAGCAGACCAAGAGTGACGAGCATTCGCTTGCCCGTCTGCGCGTAAACGGTGCTTTGCCTCACATAGACGAGTGGTACGAGGCATTCGGAATCAAGGAGGATGATCCTATGTACATTGCACCCGATAAACGGGTACGTATCTGGTAACCCTATGAAAGAGGCCAAATCCATAGAGCTGCTCTCACCCGCCAGGAATCTGGAGTGCGGAATAGAAGCCATAAAGCATGGTGCCGATGCCGTATACATAGGTGCCGGACGGTTCGGTGCCCGTCAGGCCGCCGGGAATCCGGTTGAGGATATAACGGAACTTGCCCGTTTTGCCCATTTCTATGGAGCTAAGGTCTATGTGACCGTAAACACCATACTCAAGGACTCAGAGTTGCCCGATGCCGAGAAGCTGATTTGGCAGCTTTATGAGGCCGGTGCCGATGCCCTGCTTGTTCAGGACATGGCAGTCCTCAGGATGAAACTGCCGCCCATTGCGCTGCATGCCAGCACTCAGTGTGATGTGCGCAGCGTGGAGAAGGTGCGTTTCCTTGCCGACTGCGGTTTTACGTGCGTGGTGCTGGCACGTGAGCTTTCACTTGATGAGATCCGCAGCATACATGAAGCCTGCCCCGATGTGGAGTTGGAGTGTTTTGTTCATGGTGCCCTGTGCGTAAGTTACAGCGGACAGTGTTATGCATCGCAATACTGCTTTGGACGCAGCGCCAACCGCGGAGAGTGCGCCCAGTTCTGCCGTCTCAAGTTTGACCTGTTGGACAGCGATGACAATGTGATAATAAAGGGAAAGCACCTGCTCTCGCTCCGTGACATGAACCGCATGGATAGTCTGGAGGAACTTATGGATGCCGGTGTATGCTCATTCAAGATAGAGGGCCGTCTCAAGGACGTTCAGTACGTAAAGAACGTAACGGCCGCCTACAGTCAGGCCATTGATAAGGTCCTGGTACGCAGACACGAGTTTGTCAGGGCTTCATCGGGCCATAGTACAGCTCATTTTACACCTGATGTAAGCCGCAGTTTCAACCGCGGATTCACTGACTATTTTCTGCACGGGCGCACGGATGACATATACTCATTCGGTACGCCCAAGTCAATAGGCGAGAAGATGGGCCCGGTCAAGGAGGTGGGCCGCGGCTGGCTTAAGGTATCCGGATTCAAGGCATTCCATAACGGCGACGGACTCTGCTTCTTTAACCGTGGTGGTGAGTTGGAGGGTTACCGCGTAAACCGCGTGGAGGGCAACCGCGTATTCCTGTTCCTGGAGGGAGCCGATATGCCGTCTGTAACTGCCGGCACTGAGCTCTACCGCAACTATGACATTGAGTTTGAGAAGGTGCTCTCCAGGGAATCGGCCACAAGAAAGATTGGGGTGGGTATCCTTTTTGAGGAGATACCTTCGGGATATCAGGTGACTATGACCGATGAGGACGGATTGTCTGCTACGGCATCGGTTGAATGGAAGAAAGAGGACGCCCGCACTCCGCAGCAGGAGAATATACGCACCCAGTTGGGTAAGACAGGTAATACCGGATTTGAGGTGCAGAATGTGGAAATCAGGCTTGACGGTGAGCGTTTCATCCCGTTGTCACTGCTGTCCGATCTGCGCCGTCAGGCTACCGCCGGACTTGAAAAGGCACGTCTTGAATCCTATGTGCGTCCGGCCTTGGGGGCATCGGCCAATCCCGTTTATCCTACCAGACAACTTACCTATCTGGGTAACGTGATGAATGCCCAGGCCCGTACATTCTATCAGGATCATGGGGTAACGGATATCGATGATGCGTTTGAAAAGACGCAGCCCGACAGTGCAACGGTAATGTTCTGTTGTCACTGCATCAAAAACGCTATGGGTCTTTGCACTAAGAATCCAAGACAGAATTTGAAAGTACAGGAACCGCTATGGCTGGTATCACAGGATGGACGGCGCTTCCGTCTGAGATTTGACTGCTCAAAGTGCCGGATGGAGATAATGTATTGAAAAAGACTTACCTTTGCTAACAGGTAAACCCGATTAACCTTATTAAACTGAATATTTATGAAAAGAATTGGAAAGTTTATGATGATTGCCGCAATGGCAATGGCATCATACAGTGCATCAGCAGAACTTGAGCCCCAGTGGTCAAAAGGTACTATGATGGTTAATGCTGCCATCGGTGTTCAGCCCTTTGGCGGAACAGTTTCTCTTGACTATGTCCTTGTTGATGAGTGGTGGAAGGGTCATTTCACCGTTGGAGGTGAGTTTGATTTCAGTGTACCTTACAAGCACGAAACAGCTATTGGCGTTACTCCCCGTGCTACATACGGTCTTAATATTACTCCCGAGTTCGAGGTTCATGTAACAGCCGAGACCGGTTTCGGTTTCAGAACATGGCAGTATTGGAACGGAGAGAGAGATGTAAAGGACACAGACACATTCATTCTTTGGGGTGGCTTTGCAGGTTGCCGTTACTTCTTTACCGACAATCTGGCTGTATTGGCAGAGATTGGCGGTGAGAATTGGTTCCCCGCACTTCGCGCCGGTATTACCTATAAGTTCTGATAACTGATATTGATCAGATAGGAGGGGCGGATTTTTCCGTCCCTTTTTTTATCTTCGCATTGTTATGAGAAGAATAGCCTTTGTACTGCTGCTGGCAGCCTCAATGGTATGCCAGGCCGAGACCGTCATCAAAGTGTCGATGGACAACGCCATCCAAACCAACGGAGGCCGATGGGAAGGGTGGGGCACCAGCCTGTGCTGGTGGGCCAACCGCATCGGCTATAACGAGACGCTTACGGCAAAATCGGCCGACCTGTTCTTTGATGCCGATAAGGGCCTGGGCCTTAACATAATGCGCTACAACGTAGGCGGAGGCGATGATCCCACTCACCATCACATAACCCGCACCGACAGCGACGTACCCGGCTGGATGATTATCGATCCTGAAACCGGAGAGCGCAAGTATGACTACACGGCCGATGCCCGCCAGCTCAACGTGGTGAAAGCCGCGATGAAAGCTGCCGGACAGGATGCCTACCTTGAGATATTCAGCAACTCTCCTCCATATTTCATGACCAACAGCGGCTGTTCAACAGGCAACTTCAAGGCCGAGGAGAACAATATCAAGGACGATGAGTACGATGAATTTGCCGAGTATATGGCTCACGTGGCCAATTATATGACCCGCAATATGGGCCTTAAGGTTAAGAGCGTATCTCCCATGAACGAGCCCAATACCAACTACTGGCCCGCCATGAACTACAAGCAGGAGGGCTGCCATATCGATGCAGGTGAGGCCCAGTCCAAACTCCTGGTACTGACCAAAGAGGCTCTGAACCGTTATGGTCTTAATGACATAGTCCTTACCACCAGCGATGAAACCAACCCCGGCAAACAGATAGAGGAAATCCAGACCTTAACGCCCGATGCCCGTGCCGCCATAAACCGTATCAGCGTGCACACCTACGGCACAAACAGCATCCGCGAGATGGGTCAGCTTGCCAAGGACGAGAAGATAAACCTCTGGATGAGTGAAGTTGACGGCAACGGAACCGCCGGACAGAATGCCGGTGAAATGGCCGCCGGTCTGTGGCTTGCCGAGAAAATAATTTCAGATATTGAAGCACTTGAGCCATCGGCCTGGGTGCTCTGGCAGGTTATAGACACCCACATCAGCAAGGAAGGCTACCAGGGCCGCCGCGACGGAGGCCCCCTGCGCACCCGTGGAGGCTACTGGGGTACCGCCTGCGCCAACCACGACACCGGCGAGATCCTGCTCACCCAGAAATACTACGCCATGGGTCAGTTTACCCGCTACATCCGTCCCGGCTCCCAGCTGATACTCTGCCCTACAGACCGCCGCTCAGGAACCAAAGTGTTAGCCGCAAAAGACAAAAAGCAACTGACCATAGTCTGCACCAACACCACCGCAGAGGAAAAGCCCATGACCTTTGATCTGTCTGATTTTAAAATCAAAGGCAAGGTGCGTCAAATAAGAACCGCCGGACAGTTTGCCGACGGTGAACATTGGGCCGAAACCGATCTGGGTAAAATCAAAGAAAAAAAGTTGGAAGCCGTTTTAGCTCCCAACTCTGTCACGACTTTTGTTATAGGCCTTTAGCTTTAGCTTCGTTCCATAAGGCATCCATCTCCTCAAGGGTCATATCCTTGAGCTGACGGCCCTGGTTGATTGCTGCTTCCTCAACGTAGTTGAAGCGGCGTATGAACTTCTTGTTGGTGCGCTCCAGGGCGTCATCAGGATGGATCTTGTAGAGGCGTGCTACGTTGATGATTGAGAACAGAAGGTCGCCAAGTTCGCTTTCTGCCTTTTCCTTATCGGCTGCGGCAATCTCCTGCTTAAGTTCTGCATACTCCTCCTTTACCTTGTCAAGAGCACCGTCGGGCGTATCCCAATCAAAACCAACATGAGCCGCCTTCTCCTGGATGCGGAAAGCCTTGATGGTTGACGGCAGTGCATCAGGGACACCGGCCAATACACGTTTGTTGCCGCCCTTCTCCTTGAGCTTGAGCTGCTCCCAGTTCTGTAGTACCTGCTCGGCTCCATCTACATTGGTGGTGCCGTAGATGTGCGGATGACGGTAAATCAGTTTGTCACAGAGTTTGTCGCAAACGTCCTTGATATCGTAATCGCCGGTTTCGCTGCCAATCTTTGCATAGAACACTACATGCAGCAAAACATCTCCTAACTCCTTGCAAATATCGGCCTTATTGTCCTTCATTATGGCATCGCAAAGCTCATAAACCTCCTCGATGGTGTTCTGGCGGAGTGAGTCATTTGTCTGTACACTGTCCCAAGGGCACTTCTCCCTGAGCTCATCCATTATGTCAAGCAGGCACCCGAAAGCCTGCATCTTCTCCTCTCTGGTGTGCATAATCTCTGGATTATAAAGTTACCGCAAAGTTAACTTTTTCCTTGTTATTCCCCTAAATGTTTGGTTGTTTGAAATATAAATCCTACTTTTGTGGCCGTAAATATCAATAAAGTGAAAATTAAGTATATTAATTATGTATAAATATCACTATATTGAATATCATAATATGTTATGAGTGACTTTTGTGAATATTCAACACCAGAACTTGTGAGACTGCTTGGAATCAGATTCAAGGAATACAGGATGCAATGCAATCTTACACAAAAGGAATTATCCGGGAAGTCGGGTATAGGACTGACCACAATACATAAGTTTGAAAACGGGACGGCTGGTAATATCTCGTTGTCAACATTTCTTCTTCTGCTTAAGGTTGTTGGACAGATTAACGCTCTGGATGATTTGCTCCCGGAGTTACCGGAGTCGCCATATCTTGCCCGAAGGAATGACAAGAAAGCACAACGCATACGACACATCAAAAAATAGTACACCATGATTAAAGCATTGAGAATAATCCTTTGGGATGAAGAGATTGGCCGTCTGGCTTGGGATGAAAGGCGTAGGATGTCATACTTTGTGTATAATCCGGATTTTATTAAGAAGGGTTTGAATATATCTCCAATTGTCGCTCCTATAGATGGAGCACGGGGCTTGGCTCCTGTTTGGGGTGAAGAATCCAGGATATATCAAAAGTTGCCAGCTTTTGTGGCTGATTCTTTGCCTGATGCCTGGGGCAATCAGCTGTTTGACCTATGGCGTCAACAGAACCATTTATCCAATGCCGATATTAATCCGTTGGATAAACTATCGTTTATTGGCAAACGAGGTATGGGCGCCTTGGAGTTCCAACCGGAGCATTCACGTGAAAGGGTTGCAAAAAAAGTTGACATCAAGTCTCTTGCCGGTTTGGCTGAGCGTATCTATACTGAAAGGGGGAAAGCGGTCATCAAGCCTGAAGAATCTATAACCTTGCAGTCATTAATGATGGTGGGTACCTCGGCTGGAGGGCGTTTGCCAAAGGCTATTATCGCTATCAACAGGAATACGGGTGAGATTCGCAGCGGTCAGATAGGAGGTCTTAAGGAATATGACTATTATCTGCTTAAATTCGGTGATTCCAGATTCAGCTCTGCAGAACTTGAGATGACCTATTATGAACTGGCCACAGGGGCTGGAATAGACATGATGCCTTCAAGTCTGTATAAGGTTGACGGAAACAACCATTTCCTGACAAAGCGCTTTGACCGTGAAGGTGACGTAAAACTATATACACAAACGCTGGCGGCCATTAGTCCCGATGCCGATAGCTATGAGCAGTTGCTGGAAGTATGCCGTAAACTGCATCTTCCTGAATCAGATTGTCAGGAGGTGTTCCGACGCATGGTGTTCAACATCCTGGCCAATAATACTGATGACCATCACAAGAACTTCTCATTCATCATGGGGCAGGATGGACAATGGCGGTTGTCTCCAGCGTACGATATTACTTACATTCTTGACAATGGCGGTTATCTGCCTAATAAAGACCATTGTTTGTATGTTAGAGCAAAACTACGTGATATATCTCGTGATGACGTTATTCAGTTTGCCCGTGACAATGGAATCCGACGTCCGGATTCTATCATTCAGGATGTTGTAAATTCGTTGAAACATTTCCGTTCGGTTGCATCCAGGAACGGTGTGAAAGATGAATGGATAGGCCGTGTGGAAGTCACAATCATTGACCACCTTAAAGCTTGGGGAGAGTGGAAAGATGAGACTCCTGTCAGTGTGCTGGCTATCAACGGACATTCAGTCAAGAATATCCGTATAGTGCAAGCATACAAGGGCAATTACCACCTTCTGGCAGAGATAGACGGCCAAGAGAGGAAGTATGTCATTGGCAAGAACAAGCCGGAATTCTCACTGATAGAAAGCACAGGCATCACCAATCTTTCCAAAGACAAACTCATTTCAATGGCTAGGAAATACTTCAAACTGTGAATTTGAATGATGGAGGTTGATGTTATGAGCAATCTGTGCGTCCGATCTTCCTGTGAAATGAGGAATTATCATTATATTTGTTGACAGTAGTGATGACCTGCTCTGTGGTGGGTTTATATTTAAGGGATAAAATGCAGTTTAGGACTATAATCAAGGTTTTGTGTATTTCTTTGCTGGTTTCTTGTGCAGGAAATAGTCTAAGCAGGGTAGAAACATTGATGGAAACTGACGTAGAATTGGCGGATTCCATTATTTATTCTATGCAAGAACCTACCTGTAAACGTCAGCGTGCCTTGTATGCGTTGCTTAAAACCCAGATTGATTATAAGATGTACCGTGATATTCCTAATGACAGCATTATACGAATAGCTACAGATTATTACGGGACAAAATATAAAGATTATCATGCAGCTATGGCATGGTACAGTCTAGGTTGTGTATCAGGAATAAATGGCCAGGACAGTACCGCCGCTGATGCCTACTTAACATCCATTCGTCTTTTCCCTGATACATTGGTGAGATATTACGCTCTGGCAGAACAGAACCTGAGTTGCATATATATTGATCACAAGATGGATGCTGAGGCCTATCCAATGATAAAAGCTTGCTATAAAAACGCTATACACCTTAAAGACTCTGCTATTTTAGCATTTTGTGAGTTTAATATTGCTAGATATTTGCTCTACAATAACGATTATGATAGTGCCCGAACAATGTTTTTGAATATCAAAGATAACAAATGGATGACATCTAGCATGAAGGCAGTTCCTTATTACGAATTATCTGTTATTGCTTTTTGCCAAAACAATTTTCTTCAGTCCATTAGTTATGCTGATTCTTTTATAGTGATGACTCAACATCAACTACCTTATGGTTCTGTATATTCTACTAAAGCGGACGCTTATTATTTCCTTGGTCAAATAGACTCTGCCTTCTATTATTATAGATTATCTCTTACAGACAGCAATGATCCATATACGATATGCAACACGTACCGCTATCTGGCTGAAATATATTCTTCTAAGGGCGAGCAAGACTCTGCCACGTATTGCACTAAGCAAGTAAGTATGTGGGCAGACTCTATTGTTACTGCGTCTAATTCCGAGATTATTCTTAGGGCATTGTTGAATCACTCAAATTCATTGGTGCCGAAGAAGGATTACAAGTACACCTTATTGTTAATTATATCCATCTTTACCGTTATTATTGTAATCATACTACTATATCTACATAGTAAGACGAAGAAAGAAAAGATTGAAGAGACTCTTGAGACAATTGAGTCAAGGCCATTAAGAACATCCATTTATGAATTTACCGATGATATTAATGAATTCAAGCATGGGAAGCTATATAAAACAATGGCAACCAATATAACAAAGCAAGAAGAGCCAACTCAAAAAGATAAGAACGCCCTAATAAAAGATTTTAGAGACTCCCTCATTGAACTTAGAACTTTCATATCCACTTCCGGGAAAGTAAATCCTGACGATATAGACTTTTGTATATTTACTATGCTTGGCTTTGGCCAGAAAGACTTCAATATTCTCTTTAACATAGGCCAATCACGTACACTTAAGTATAGGCTTAAAAGCAAATTGCCAGAAGAATTGTTTAATTATATTTTCAACACCTATAATATCATACGCAACACAAATAACTAATATTCAATAAGTTATTTTACCCACCCCCTGAAATTGGTAGCAGATTTGTAACGTATGCTCTTTTAATTGTAGCAAATTTGTAACGCTCTTTCAAAGTCATATAAAGAACTCTTATTCTATCTTTGGCCATCAAACTAAAACCCCAATGATATGAAAAAGAGGAACTTTATTCTATTGTTTTTGGCGGCAATTATCACTTTCCCGCTCTTTGCTGCTGATCACGAGATTACTGTAAGAAAGAAACCTGGTCCAATTGTTGGCCCACGTGGTGAGGGCATTGTAACAGCTTCTATAAATGCACAAGTACTTACTGTGTCATTTAGCGATGTAACGTCATCAAGCATTGTAGTTTATGATGCAACTGACCCGGACACAGTGCTGTTTAGCCAGAACTACGCACCCGCGTATAGCGCACAGGCAGACCTCACCTCATTGCCCGCAGGTGAATATGTGGTAGAGATTTACGCCTTTGATGAGTGGTGGACAGGAGACTTTGAGATAGAATAGGTTTATGTTAACGAGGTGCTTACATAATCTGTTTGCACTACCAGTGTTATTGGTGATTTGCAGTGGATGCTGTCAGGGTGATGCCCTGAACCGCGCACTGCAATCTGCCAGTAGCAACCGTTGTGAACTTGTCTCTGTGCTGAACCATTATCGTTCAGTTGATCCCAACTCAGACAAGCTGCGTGCGGCAGAGTTCCTGATAGGTAACATGCCAGCCCATTACTCATACGCTGGGAGCGAAATCTATCAATACTACGATTATGCCGCCCGGATACTTGCCAATAAGGAACTGACACCGGAGCAGCAGCGTGACAGCTTGCTTGCCATAACAGACCTCAAGTATCGCAACCTGCCAAACCACACCATCCCAGATGCTCAGATTATCAAAGCAGACTACCTTATAGATAATATAGACAAGTCATACACCCAATGGACAACCTGTCCGTGGGCCAGCCAAGTCACGTTTGATGAGTACCTGGAATGGATGCTACCATACAAGGCAGTGGAATTACAGGAACTTGACCATTGGCGTGACACATTATTGGCTCATTTCGGTACAGGTCTGGAGCATCCCATCAAGAATGATGTGGAGTACAATACCACTCTTGGTGTTGCCGACATGATACGCAATGATGCAAACAGCCGTTTGCATCGTTATGGTCTTTATACTCGTGCCGGATTGCCATTGTTGAGCGCACATTTGCAAGTTAATCAGACATACGGAGATATACCGGACTATGCCTTGACAGCAGTCCTGGCATTCCGTAGCGCCGGAATACCGGCAGTACTTGATGAAACGCCTGTTGGTTCACGCTACACAGCCGCAACCAAATGGTTTGTCATACTATCAGACAAGGGTGATGAGCTGGCTTCGGAATGGGACCTGTCAACACAGATAGGTTGGGGCTTCTTTCCCTACGAGCGTGGACCTAAGGTGTATCGTAACACATACGCCATAAACAAGGAAAGACAGAAGTACAAGGAACAAGCCAAATACCAGTATCCTTTTGACCTTGGCAAAAAAGATATAACATCAAAATACTTCCTTACTAGCGATCTTTCTATACCCATAGACAATGCCGTCAGAAAACGCCTTAAAGACAAATACGTTTACATAGCTTCGGCTGTACGCAGTGAAGAGCAGCCTTGGCAGATAGTTGACTTTGGCGTGTTGAAACACGGCAAAGCCATTTTTCACGATATGGGCCGTGAAGTCCTGTATCAGTTGCAGGGATATGACGGTGATGGGCTAATCCCTATCTCCAGACCTTTTATCCTGCATAAGGATTGCAGTATAGAGTATGTTGACTCTGACACTCTGAGTTCAACTCACCTAAATAAATGGAAGAATAACGCTTTATGAATAATACCATGATAAACAAAAGGACTATAAAATCTGTCAAGACAGTATCACTTAAACTGCTAAGTGCACTGATTATTACTATCCTGATTTCCGGATGTAACCGCAATGACAAATACCTGCGATATGCTTTGAAGGTGTCAGGTGATAACCGTACTCAGATGGAAGCAGTGCTTGAGCATTACAAGACTGTTGACCCGGATCCGGAAAAGCTTGAGGCGGCAAAATACCTCATTTCAAATATGCCGGCACACTACTCATACGCAGATATAGCACAGGTTAACCTTTACTATGCTACTGCACTCAAGATAATGAAGTCCGGCAAGAGCGCCGAATGGCAGCGGGATACATTGCGTGACATAAGTGACAACGATTTTCCGTTTATGGACAAAAGGACGGTATCAGATGTCCGTACCATTACTGCTGATTATCTCATATACAGTATAGACCATGCGTTTTTTCAGTGGAGGACACGCACATGGTCAAAGCACTTGACTTTTGAGGAGTTCCGTGACTGGCTGCTGCCTTATAAGGTAGTGGAATTGCAGTCACTTGATTTCTGGCGAGATACACTATCATCACATTTCAGTGACAGCATTAGCCGTCTTCCAGAGGATGATGACCGTTGCCGTACCATCTATGGTGCACTTGACATAGTGCGCAATGAGATGGTATGGAAATTACGTCCTTATATTGCATGGACCACACGTAGTGGACATCCTCTGTTGAGTGCACAGACACTTGCCTCAATGACCTACGGCACCTGTCAGGATTACGTAAACCTTGGGGTAATGACATTCCGAAGCGTTGGCCTTCCTGCTGTGGTTGACTATGTGCCGCTTTGGGGCCGTAATCATGAAGGGCATTCCTGGTACACATTCCTGACAGATAACGGTATTCAGGCACATGCACAGCATGATATAACTATATCCGCAGGGATGGGATTCTTCCCTTACCAGCGGTTCCCTAAGATATACCGTTCTACATACGCTATAAACCGCGATCGTGTAAAATACCGCAACAACACCCAATATGTGCATCCGTTTAATGTATGTGAGCAGGATGTGACGGACCTGTATTACAGGACATCAGATGTGAGTGTTCCTGTAAAAAAGGATGTAAAGCTGAAAGACAAATATGTCTATATAGCAACCCTGACGAATTCCGGTGGTCCGCAATGGTTCATACTTGATTATGGAGAGATAAAGAGAGGCAAGGCCTGTTTCCATAAGATGGGCCGCGAACTTATGTATATGGCACTTGGCTATGACGGTAATGGACTTGTGCCAATAACAGACCCATTCATAATAAACAAGGACGGCAGTTTGAGATATGTTCTGTTTGACGGTTCTGAGACAAGAACAATTGAGGTCAAGCGCAAATACTATGAGTCATACAATGTTGCCGAGCAGCGCCGTAAGATATTGGGGGCCAGAATCCAGTACGCTGACCATGCGGACTTCAGGGACAGTGTCACGCTCTACACTATAATGACCACGGATATTCCGGATAAGATAATATTGGGCAATAACACTCCCCACCGCTATTGGCGATACCTTGCTGACGTCGGAACATACGGCAGTATTGCAGAACTGGCATTCTTTGATGAACAGGGTCACATAATGGATGGCAGACCCATAGCATGCAGTAATGCGGGGGATGATGCAATAGCCCGCGCTTACGATTTTGACTGGCTGAGCAACTTTGAGACAGACAAGCCAGATGGCAACTGGGTGGGGATGGATTTCGGTCAGCCCATAGCAGTTTCATCAGCGCGTGTGGTGCCTCGTAGTGATGACAATGATGTATGTGCTGGTAATGAGTATGAGTTGCTTTATTGGAATGGTGTGGGTTGGGTGTCACTTGGCAATCAGATAACAAAAGACAACCGCCTATGTTTTGACAATGCCCCCAAGAACGCCTTGATGTGGCTAAAGAACTACACACGCGGGTGGGCTGAGAGGCCGTTCCTGATAGATGATGACGGTAATGTGGAGTGGTGGTGACAGTCTGGAAAGAATAATGTTTTACTAAAAAATAAGATTAAGATTATGAGAACTTTCAGAAAACTTTTAGTGCCGGTTATGGTGACATTGGCAGTGGGTCTTGCATCATGCACAAATGACTATGAGATGTGGGACGAGGCAAACGAGACAGAGACATGGGAGTTTGAACTACGCAACATCGTTTCTGATCTGGATTTCCTTTTTGAGAACAGTTTTGTTAAGTTTCAACAAGCAGAGGAATTGAACTACAAGGTGGATAGTCTTGATTTCTTTAGTGATGATACCTACTATCCGGTATGCGTTAAAAAACTTTATAATTTCTTTATGCTTAAGAAACTCGATTTTTTAGAGAATGATACAAACACCATCCATTTGCCATCATTTGCAATTAAAGGAATTGTATCCAATATCATAAATAATCAGGAAAAATATGACATAGTGAAACTAACCTGGTCTTATGATGACGAGAGATTTACAACATTAGCTGCGTTTGACAAGACCAATGGACAAATTGTATATGATAATATACTCACTAATATACCTCTGTTCCAAACTGAGATTCCTTCAAGGAAATCAAAACTAACAAGGTCAGAGGGCGGCTATGGTGATATTGAAACAAGAGTTTTCTACAAAGACAGATTAACAGTAGAACATGAGGGCTATTATTTTGATTATAGAATTAAAGGCCTTTGTAAAGTATGCAAGACGGGTGATGGGGTATATTCGCTAGTTGAGTTTGAGTCAATAGAATCTCAGTGCTCAGCACCAGATTATCCGCATGGGATGTTTTATCCAGCAGCAGATGTCGTAATTGCAAGTGGATGTATTATATATTATTTGTGGATAGGAGAAGATGGTAAGAGATTTTCATCATATTATAGCTCTGATAATCCGGCGGTAAATGCTTACAATATATGGTATGATGTTCATCACAATAATAAGCACGGGAAATGTGATGCTGAAAGTGCCGGTTTTTATTATAATCTGAATTCAGGCTTATATGCACCGGATTTGGGTTGGAATTTCTGATATTTGATAATAATTGGGTTTCAGGTATTAATATATAAGAAGATATGCAATTCAGATTATTATTCAATGTAAAGTATGTCTTAATGGCAGGGCTGCTGATGGCATCATGCGGAGATAATCCGACTGATACTGTTGATGAAGCATCCGGCAATCTGAAAATAGAGAATGTAAGTACTACTGCTTTTACATGTACCTTGAATGGTCAGTTTAAGGGAATAACCAATTTAGATGTTGTATTGGGTAAGCACGGAGTTCTTTATTGTGTCAAATCCAATCAATCGGAAAGTTTATTCAAATCTTGGAAGAATGGAAACGATGATGCGGAATTAAAGATGTACACTAATGATCGCGGTTTCAATGGCGAATCGTACACTGGGATAATAGATGGTTTACTTCCGGATACTGAATACAGTTTTTGCCTGTTTTCTCAAACAAAAGACAAAAGCGTCCGTGAAATCAGTGATATACATTCATTCAAGACTCTTGCTTTCAATCCAGAAATTAAGGAAATAAGTATAAAGGATATTCAATATATTGATGCTGGCGCAGAAGTCGAGTTTGGAATTGATGCATTGGATGCCAGGCTTTGCGAATATGGGGTTATGCTGTCTGACAGATCTGGCATAGACATTAATACTGTCAACCGTATTATCAAATATACGGATGAGTATGATTATAAGATCAGTATAAAGATAAAAGACCTGAAACCGGACAGGATTTATTACAATTGCGCATATGTAAAATACAGATCATCAGAAGGTAAGGATGATTATTTGTATGGTCCTGAAGGTTCTTTCATGACAATGACTTCAGATCAAATGTGGGTTGACTTGGGCTTGCCAAGTGGAATAAAATGGGCTAACTGCGACTTGGGAGGCTATATATTCTCAAATAACTCTTATTCTACTCCATGTTATATGTGGGGCTCATTAAAGGATGTGGGTTATCATTTGGATTCCCAAACTGGTTTAGAGGAGCCTGATGATGTCAAATATGAGCAATTAGATGATGCAACTGGTAGCTACAAGGATATAGGCTCCAATATAAGTGGAACGGAGTATGATGTTGCCAAGCAGAAATTGGGCGGAAAATGGAGAATGCCTACAGTCGCTGAAGTGGAGGAACTAATAAGCAGTTGTGGTCATACATCTGAAATGACAACGCGTACATACACTAATTATGGACAGGAGTATACGATGCAGGTCAGGATCCATGTGTTATCTGGTAATGGTAATGAAGTAAGGTTTATTGATCATGAACACTACTGGTGCGGTGACGCAGTAGGTTCTGATATGGCCAGAAGTTTCCAATTTTCAATTGATAAACGAGTGGAAACAATCAATTATTGGGACACGGATAGAATGGCCAAGAGCAAAATCCGTCCTGTCTGGGACCCGAGTATGCCTGATGAATAAGACATGTTCTTGCCTGTTACTTATAGCTACAGCCGTTCTTGCTGTGCTACCGTATGGCGGTTCTGTCAGTGACGGTCAGATAGTTGTCAAGTGGATGGGGACGGGTATAGCTTTCTGTGCATCAGTCTTGATAATGTCAATTGTTGGTCTATCCGAAGATGAGGTTAGGCCAACAATTGGCATTATGGAGTTGGGCATCCCCTTGCTTATAGCTGGTATTATGGTTGGAGTTCATTCAATCTTGCAGATAACAGGCATTGTGTCCGTACACTCCCCCTATGGTTGCCGTGTGTTGGCGGGTTTTGACAATCCGGCCGGCGTGGCATCGGCAATGGTCGTGTCATTCCCTTTCATGCTTGCGCTTGCCGATAGGATTAAGTATGACAGGATTAGGCGTGTGACCGTAATAATGGCTTCTTGTGTTGTCATGGCGATATTGTTCATCGCCCGCTCGCGGACGGGCATATTGGCGGTAGGTACTGTTATGTTAATGTATGTGATTCACATTAAAAAGAAGACCGTAGCGAGGGGAGTTATTGCTACAATATTGATCTTTCTCGTAGTAGTTGCAGTTGCTTGTATTTCATTTGGGAAGAATGGTTCAAATAGCGGTCGTGCATTGATTCTCGAGGTCTGTTGGAATATGTTCAAGGATGCTCCGTTGTTAGGACATGGATTGCATGGCTTTCGCAGCCAATATATGATCTATCAAGCAGATTATCTGGACCATTGCGGTAGTAGTGTGTTACCTATGCTTGCTGATAATATAACTCACCCTCTTAATGAGTATGTGCTGTTGGCTGTCAATTATGGATTGTTAGGATTATCTTTTTGGGCAATTGGAATCATAATAACCATTAGACATTATATCAAGAATCCAGACTCGGACTCTTATGTGGGAATAATGGCATTGGCAGGGATAAGTGTTCTTTCTATGTTTTCTTATCCTTTCCGCTATCCCCTTACCGTGCTTGGATTGTTAATAGCAATGTTTTTGATATACAAGAATGTTATCTGTGATGCGTATCAGAACATTGGACGAAAACTAAAAAAGGTTATAAGATTAATCGTGGCAGTTATTTCATTAGGAGGCGTCATAATAATTATAAAATGGACAACTCTTCAAATATGTTGGAGTAATCTATCTGATGAGTCTGTTAATACAGAGGATATGTTGAATGGATATGCTGAATTATATCCAAAGCTGAACGAAGATCCATATTTTTTGTACAATTACGCATATGTGTTGTCTGAAGCTGGGGATTATGAAAGAGCCTATCAAATGGCGACAGAGAGTTTTATTAATATGTCCAATTATGATACAGCTTTGTCGTTGGCAGATAATGCAAAAGAATGCGGTAAACAAGAGTGTGCTGAAGAATATTATAGACTCGCCTCGCGCATGTGTCCTGTAAGATTTATGCCTCTATATGAACTTTTCTATTTGTATAAGGACGAAGGTCGTACAGATGAGATGAAAATCACGGGAGAGAGTATCCTTTCCAAACCAGTTAAGGTTAATTCCTTCGAAATCCTGCGTATGAAGATGGACGTAAGACGTATAATGATGGAATTAAACTATGATTTTTAGGGAAATCCCCCTCTCTTTTTAGGGATTTTCCCCAGATCTTGTTGGAACTCAATAGGTATTTTTAAATGTTGCTTATTGTACCCTTTGCTTATGAGACGGTTGGGACTATTGTTTGTTTGTGCTGCGCTGTTTGCGGTTGGCTGGGCCCAGACTGGTAATGATGCGCTGATGCGGTTTGCCGGGAATATTCATCAGTTCAATGCTATTTTCCCTCAGGAGAAAGTTTATCTGCAGTTTGACAACACTTCTTATTACACAGGTGAGACAATCTGGTTCAAGGCTTTTGTGACAAGAGCATCGGACCTGATGCGGGCCCCGAGCAAGGTCCTGTATGTGGATCTGATATCACCAGCCGGCGAGGTGTTGAAACAGCAGAAACTAATGATTGTGGCCGGTCAGGCCGATGGCTCATTGACGCTGCTTGACGGTTCTACGGCCCAGGCACGCGATAAAAGAGGAATTCTGGAATATCCCAGCGGCTTTTATGAGGTACGTGCTTATACCAGTAACATGCTGAATTTTGATGAGAGCATTGTTTTCTCCCGCGTTTTTGCTGTTTTTGAAAAGCCCAAGAAAGAAGGTGATTATTATAATTCCAGTCCTGTTGTAAAGATCCGCAAGACAGATGATATGGATCCTCGTCCAAAAATTGAAAAGATAAACAACGTCAACGTATCGTTTTATCCCGAGGGCGGGCATTTGATAATTGGCAAACCATGCCGTGTGGCTTTCAAGGTGACCGATGAGACCGGATTCGGTATCGATGCCCAGGGTAATCTTGAGGATGGTGCGATTTCATTCTCAACCTTTCACAACGGAATGGGCGAATTTACGTTTACGCCTAAGGAGAAACGCAATCAGGTAAACATTACAGTTGACGGTAAGTCCAAGACCTTCAATCTTCCACAGGCAGAGTCATCGGGCATTGTATTGAAGACAGAGCTATCGGAAATGGATGATATCCGGGTTACGGTAGATGCAACTGACGAATTCACGGGCACTATGCTCGGCCTGACTATTACCTGCCGCGGAGAGCTTATGGACTTTGTCACTATAGAGACGGGATCTGGACCGACAGAAAAAGAGTTGTCTCTTACGGGTGTACCCGAAGGTGTATGCCGGATCCATCTTTTTGACAGTGAAGGCACTTTATACGCAAGTCGCTCATTTTATCACCATAACCAGCTCATGAAATCACCTGTACTGGATGTTACACCCGATAAGAGCAGCTATGGCCCGTTTGACAAGGTGTCACTCTCGTTCAGGCTGGCGGACGGTAACGGGAATCCATTCCGTGACCGATTTTGCCTTTCGGTCCGTGATGTGCGCAGTCAAGGAAATCCCTTCGTGGATGATTTGCGTACATCAATGTTGCTGTCATCGGATTTGCGTGGAA
Source organism: Bacteroidaceae bacterium (assembly GCA_024398635.1). Taxonomy (GTDB): domain Bacteria; phylum Bacteroidota; class Bacteroidia; order Bacteroidales; family Bacteroidaceae; genus Colenecus. The sequence continues at coordinate 27,799 of JAKSIV010000020.1, forward strand.
TGATTGAATCGCCATCCTGGTACTTTGATAAGGATGATGCAGAACATGACTATGCGCTTGATTTGCTCTGTATGATTCAGGGCTGGGAGCGTTATGACTGGCAGACTATGACCGGTCAGAAGGTGTTTACTGAGAAACATCGTATTGAGGAGAGCCTGACCGTAAACGGTTGGGTTATGAATTCATCAGGAAAAAAGCCTATGAATAACGTTGAGGTTAATGCCTCACTCGTTCCTCAAGACAAGAAACTTACAGAGCTATATTCCTATAAGACGGATTCTACGGGATATTGGGGCTTTGATTTGGGCGTTGATTTTTATGACAAGGCACAATTCACGATTGGTGCCTCCACCGGCAAGAAGAAACGGATTATAGGTCCTGATGCCAGAATAGTGTTTGAACGTTCCATTCAACCTTCTATTCGTGCTTTCCAACCGGAGGAACTTGTCGAAAAGAGCAATCAGATTAAAAAGAAGAGAGTTGAAGACAGTCATACTGCTCCAGATGAAGATGATGGTCTGCCGGCAGTAATCAGCAAGGAGAAAGGCTTTATACTACCCGAGGTTGAAATAGAGGAGGAGCGTATGTACATAGACTATTTTACTTTCAAGGCCTATGATGTGATATACGACACGGAACAGGAGCTGGATAAAGGTGATTATTCTACGGACCTGTATGGGTATTTAAGAGAGAAGGGATATGAAATAGCTGATACATGTTTTGGCGATTTCAATGCTGATTCTGTAATTATCAACGGATTCAAGGCATTTTTCTACATTCATGATGCAAAGACCTATTATGATAAAGGAATTGCAGACTATCCGTTCTCGATTGATGCACAGGATATAAGGAGCATAATTGTATATGACAGGCCTATGCTTATGTCTGAGATTATTCAGGTTTGCCCGTTGTTTGATGAATTTTTGAGCAAAGGCATGTTGACTATGCTAGGATCTGAAAATACAGGTTATAGGGATATGTTAATGGATGATATGCCTAATGAATTTGTCAATAACGATATTTTTCCTGGATATATCATTAACAGTGCTAGAAGAGATCCTAGAAAACTTGAGCGACGAAGGATACTGATAGACATTCAATTGAAGGAGAAGAGGGAGATGAGTACTCACTCTGACCTGTTCAGGTTGGATCGTCGCGTGACTACTGTAGACGGTTTTTCCAGACCTTACAGTTTTTATTCCCCCGAATACCCTGACGGTCCTATTCCCGGTGATGTGGATTATCGCCGTACCCTATATTGGAATCCCAATGTAATTACCGATGAGAATGGCCAGGTTGTAGTTGAATTTTACAACAATTCGAGCAGCACCAGGTTTAACGTAAGCGGTGCCGGTATCACGGCCTCCGGAATGCCTTATGTGCTTGATAAAGACTTCTAGTTTTTCCCTAATAATGAGAAAAAAGAAGTACCTTTGCAGTCAATTTGGAAAAACAGGTATTTCTTTATGGAATTAGCAAGCAAATACAACCCCGCTGATGTTGAGGGAAAGTGGTACAAGTACTGGGAGGATGGTAAGTTTTTTCACTCAGAGCCTGATGGCCGTGAGCCTTATACGATAGTCATTCCGCCACCAAATGTGACTGGTGTGCTGCATATGGGACATATGCTTAACAACACCATCCAGGATATTCTGGTGCGTCGTGCCCGTATGATGGGTAAGAATGCTCTGTGGGTACCCGGAACAGACCACGCATCCATCGCTACCGAGGCCAAGGTTGTAGCAAAGCTTGCAGCCCAGGGAATAAAGAAGACAGATCTTACCCGTGAGGAGTTCCTGGGGCACGCATGGGAGTGGAAAGAGGAGCATGGAGGCATAATCCTGAAGCAGTTGCGCCGTCTGGGTTGCAGCTGTGACTGGGACCGCACCGCATTTACAATGGATGACCTGCGCTCTGAGAGCGTAATCAAGGTGTTTGTTGACCTGTACAACAAGGGCCTGATATATCGCGGCGTTCGTATGGTGAACTGGGACCCCAAGGCTCAGACCGCACTCAGTGACGAGGAGGTAGTTTACAAGGAGGAGCACAGCAAGCTGTACTATCTCAAGTACTACGTTGCTGACCAGGAGACCGTAAAGCCTACCGGTGCCGAGGGTGAGGTGGTACACAAGGATGCCAAGGGCTACTACGCTGTGGTTGCCACCACACGTCCCGAGACCATCATGGGTGATACCGCAATGTGCATCAACCCGGCCGATCCCAAGAACGGCTGGTTGAAGGGCCACAAGGTTATCGTTCCTCTGGTAAACCGCGTGATACCTGTAATCGAGGATGATTATGTTGACATTGAGTTCGGTACCGGATGTTTGAAGGTTACCCCTGCTCATGATGTCAATGACTATATGCTGGGTGAGAAGTACAACCTTGAGACCATCGACATATTCAACGACAACGGTACTCTGAGCGAGAAGGCCGGACTGTACATCGGTATGGACCGCTTTGCCGTTAAGAAGCAGATTGCCATTGATCTGGATAACGCCGGTCTGTTGGAGAAGATGGAGGATTACACCAACAAGGTTGGCTACAGCGAGCGCAATCCGGACACTGTAATCGAGCCCAAGCTCTCAATGCAGTGGTTCCTCAAGATGAAGCACTTTGCCGATATGGCTCTGCCTCCCGTAATGAACGATGAGCTCAAGTTCTATCCGCCCAAATACAAGAACACCTACCGCAACTGGTTGGAGAACATCAAGGACTGGTGCATAAGCCGTCAGCTCTGGTGGGGACACCGCATCCCGGCTTACTTCATGCCCAAGGGCGGATTCGTAGTTGCCGAGACAATTGATAAGGCTGTAGAGCTGGCACGCGCCAAGAGCGGCGACAACAGCCTTACCGTTGCCGATCTGCGTCAGGATGAGGATGTTCTGGATACCTGGTTCAGCTCATGGCTCTGGCCTATCAGCCTCTTTGACGGCATCAACAACCCCGACAACGAAGAGATAAAGTACTACTATCCCACAAATGACCTTGTGACCGGTCCGGATATCATATTCTTCTGGGTGGCACGTATGATCATGTCAGGTTATGAGTACAGACACGATATGCCTTTCCGCAACGTATACTTTACCGGTATTGTACGTGACAAGCTGGGCCGCAAGATGAGTAAGTCTCTCGGAAACTCACCTGATCCCATAGGTCTGATTGAGCAGTACGGTGCCGATGGTGTTCGTATGGGTCTTATGCTCTCAGCTCCTGCCGGTAACGACATACCGTTCGATGAGGCTATCTGCGAGCAGGGCCGTAACTTCAACAACAAGATCTGGAATGCGTTCCGTCTGACACAGACCTGGACCGTAGCCGATATAGAGCAGCCCGAGAGCGCAAAGGTTGCAGTGGAGTGGTTCCGCAGCAAGTTGAACAGCACCGCTGCCGAGATGGATGACCTGATGTCAAAGTACCGCATCAGCGAGGCCCTGATGGCAGTCTATAAGCTGTTCTGGGATGAGTTCGCAAGCTGGTATCTGGAGATCATCAAGCCTGTTTATGGCCAGCCTATCGACTCAAAGACATACGCTGCCACACTGGATATGTTTGAGCAGCTGCTTATGCTGCTGCATCCGTTCATGCCGTTCATCACTGAGGAACTCTGGCACGCAGTACGCGAGCGCAAGGACGGTGAGAGCATCATGAACCAGACTATCGTCGACCTTGTAAAGGGTAAGGCCGATGCCAAACTTCTTGCTCAGTTTGAGGATGCCAAGCAGGTAGTAACCGAGATCCGCTCGGTACGCAAGGCCAAGAACATCGGCCCCCGTGAGCCGCTTACAGTTGAGGCAGTGGGCAACAATCCGCTTGCAGCACTTGGCAGTGTAATCCTGAAGATGGCCGGACTGGATGAGATTGTCGTTGTGGCTGCCAAGAGTGAGGGTACAGCTGCGTTCATGGTAGGAACCCAGGAGTATGCAGTACGTCTGGGCGGACTCATTGACGTTGAGGCTGAGCTTAAGAAGATGCAGGCTGAGCTGGAGCACTTAGAGGGATTCCTCAAGGGTGTCAATGCCAAGCTTTCAAATGAGAACTTTGTGGCACACGCACCTGCCGCCGTCGTAGAGAACGAGCGCAAGAAACAGGCCGATGCCACTCAGAAGATTGCAACCATAAAGGAGAGCATGGCAGCTCTTAAGAAATAATGGAAGAGAACCAGAATAAAACCAAGGGTAAATCCATATCGACAGGTGCAATTGTCGGTATTGTGATTGCTTTCATAGCTGTGATAGGCGTTGCAGTCTTCTATATGCTTTCCTGGCAAAAGAGTCAGCAGGATATCGAGGAAATGACCCAGCTCTTTGAGATTGAGAAGGAGGAGATGGAGAACGAATACTCCGGATTCGCCGTACAATATGATGAGCTGAAGGTGCATATCTCCAATGACTCACTGATACGTCAGCTGGACAAGGAGAAGCAGCGTACCCAGCAGTTATTAGAGGAGTTGCGTCAGACCAAGGCTACCAATGCAGCCGAGATTACCCGACTCAAGAAAGAGCTGACAACCGTGCGTGCGGTGATGCGTACCTACGTGATTCAGATAGACTCTTTGGATCAGATCAACAAGCAGCTGACCAAGGAGAATACCCGCGTACGTCAGCAGTACCAGGAGCAGACCAAGGTTGTTGAGCAGCTTACAGTCGATAAGCAGAAAGCCGAGGAGAAGGTGGCTCTTGCATCACAGCTTGATGCCGCTGCGATAACGGTTACTCCCAACAACAAGCGCGGTAAGGAGGATCATAAGGTCAAGAACGTAACACAGTTTGTGGTCAACTTTACCATCGTCAAGAACATAACCGTTCAGACTGGTGAGAAGACCGTATATCTGCGCATAACCAAACCTGACGGCGAGCCGTTGGTAAAGGATGCAAGCAACACTTTCAGATATGAGAACGTGTCACTTGAGTACTCTGCCAAGAAGTATATCGAATATACCGGCGAGCAGCAGGAGGTAACCATGTACTGGGATGTTGAGGAATATCTCAGTGCAGGCACATACACCGCATATCTGTTTGTCGATGGTGTTATGATTGGCGAACAGAGCGTAACACTTAACTGATTTTCCCGTTTTAATGAGCACATTTCGCGAACTTGGGGTATCGGGGCCGATACTCAAGGCTATTGAAGAGTTAGGATTTGAGAACCCCATGCCTGTCCAGGAGGCGGTAATTCCGTATCTTCTGGAGGAGGGTAGCGGCGATGTGGTCGCATTGGCACAGACCGGTACAGGTAAGACCGCTGCATACGGAATACCTGTGATACAGCGAACCGATGTTGACAGCAAGGATGCCCAGTTCCTGATACTGAGTCCTACACGTGAACTTTGCGTTCAGATAGCCAGTGACCTGGCCGATTTCTCACACTACATAGAGGGCCTGCATGTGATTCCCATGTACGGCGGCTCATCGATAGAGAACCAGATCCGTAACTTCAAGCGCGGAGCACACGTTATTGTGGCTACTCCGGGTCGTCTCATTGACCTTATGGAGCGCGGCGTGGTCAAACTTGATACAATCCGCACCGTTATCCTTGATGAGGCCGATGAGATGCTCAACATGGGATTCTCTGAGGACCTTGAAAAGATACTCTCATCGGTTCCCGTGGAGCGTAAGATGCTTATGTTCTCGGCCACCATGAGCAAGGAGATTCAGACCATATCACAGAAATATCTGAACCATGCCCGCGAGATTGTCATCGGCACACGTAATGAGGGTGCCGAGAACGTGGAGCACGTCTATTATATGGTTCACGCCAAGGACAAGTACCTGGCATTGAAACGTATTGTCGATTATTACCCGTCTATATATGCAATCATATTCTGCCGTACCCGATTGGAGACGCAGGAGATTGCCGACAAGCTGATGCAGGACGGCTACAATGCCGATTCATTGCACGGCGACCTTTCGCAGGCGCAGCGTGACCTGACCATGAACAAGTTCCGCAAGCACCAGCTGCAGCTTTTGGTTGCAACCGATGTTGCTGCACGCGGTCTTGATGTGGATAATCTGACTCACGTGATTAATTTCGGTTTGCCCGATGATATTGAGAACTATACCCACCGCAGCGGCCGTACAGGCAGAGCAGGCAAGAAGGGTGTGTCTATATCAATCGTGAACCTGCGTGAGAAGGGTAAGATACGTTTCATAGAGAAGGCCATAGGCAAGACATTCGTTCAGGGCGTGATGCCCACCGGTACCCAGATATGCGAGAAGCAGCTCTACAAGGTTATAGATGACTTGGAGCGCATTGAGGTCAATGAGGAACAGATTGAGAAGTTCCTGCCCGATATATTCCGCCGTCTGGACTGGATGGACAAGAACGATATAATCAAACGTATCGTGACCCGTGAGTTCGGGCGTTTTGTGCGCTACTATCAGGATGCTCCGGAGCTTGAGGAGGTTACCGGCAATGATGTTGAAGGCGAGAAACGCAAGAAAAAGGACCGTCACCGTGCGCAGAAGGGTTACACCCGCTTTTTTATCAATATCGGCAAGAAAGACCACGTTCAGCCTGTTCATATCATTGAGATGCTTAACCGCAATGTGGCCGGGCGCGTGGATGTGGGCCGCATCGACCTAATGCAGAACTTCTCGTTCTTTGAGTGCCCTGAGGAGTATACCGAGGAGATTGTCATCGGCATGGACGGCGTAAACTACAAAGGCCGTCAGGTGCATGTTGAGGTGGCCGAGACCCGCTCGGAGGATGGTGAGGAGAAGCCTGTACGTGTTGAGAAAAAGGCTCGTCGTGAAGAGAAACCCCGCAGGGAAGATAAGCCCCGTCGTGAGGAGAAAACTTCCCGTACTCCCAAGCGTGCTCCAAAAGTCCAGGTAGCCCAGGACGATGATTTCTGGAATAATTTTGAAGATGAGGACTGGCATCAGTTCTTCCGCAGCGAGGGTGCCGGCAAATCCAAAAAGAAGTCATCGTCGCGCAAGGAGAAACCAGCCCGCAAGGAGAAGGTGAACGGCCGCAAAGCCGCCCGCACCAAACCTTCCAAAAAATCCCGCCGTTGACGCAAAGGGGTCGTTTAAGAATGCGTCATTTTTCAAAGTGACGCATTCTTAAACGACCCCTTTGCGTCACGGTCAAAAGCAGAGAGTATGAGGGAGATGACAGGGAATGTGGCTCCCACCAGGCATACTCCCGTCCATCCGGCAAGGCTCCAGCTCTGTCCGGCTAGGAAGGTGGCCAGGCTGCCCACTACAAAGAATGTGGTCATGAATATGGTGTTTACGCGGTTGGTGGCCTGCGGCAGTTGCTGGAGCGATCCGCTCTGGTTGCTTATCTGCAGGCATTGTGCCCCCACATCAACCAAAATAATTGCAGCAATAAGGCCCGCATAGGTGTGGCCGTACAGGAATGCTACAACCCACGCCGCAAGTTGGCTCAGTGAACCTATTACAGACATTCGTCGTACTCCCACTTTTGGCACATACTTGCCAACTCCGCTGGCCGCCAAAGCTCCCGCTACGCCGCAGATGCTTAGCATACCAACCTTGTCGCTGCCTGCCAAGAAAGGCGGTTGGGCCAGATGAAATGCCAGGCAAGCCCAGATGGGCAGAAGACTGCCGAATCCCATTGACGCACGGAAAGAGTACAGGCGTATTTTGGGTTGCGTTACGAATATGTGCCCCACGGTATGCATAAGTTCCCTGTAGGTACCTTTAAACGATTGCGTGGCCTGAGGCATCATGAACAGGATTACCGCAAGCCCTATTATCATCAGGGCGCAAACAATGTAGAACATACCTCTCCAGCCCAGCCAGCTGCCTATGTATCCGCTTATGAATCGGGCCGACAGGATACCGGTAAGAAGGCCCGACATTACCAGACCCATGTTGCGCGACTTGTTCTGCGGTTCGGAGTAGAGCGTGGCCATAGGCACAAACAGCTGCGGCACTATTGAGCAGAGACCCAGCGTAAGTGACGATACCCATAACAGCCATACATTACCGGCAATAGCCATAAGGAAGGCCGATGCCGCCGCAAGTAGCATTGCAGTGACCGTAATACGGCGCACCGGGAGCATATCGGCCAACGGGATTATGAACAGCAGTCCCAATGCGTAACCTGTCTGGGTGAAAACGGTAATCAGGTTGGCCTCTACCTGGCTGATGCCCGTATCGCGGCAGATAAGTTCCAGAAGCGGCTGGTTATAATACAGATTGGCCACAGTGACTCCGGCCAGCACGGCCATCATGAGCAATATGTGTCGGGGAATACCTTTGTCTGGTTGGAACTGAATCATTTTGTGCCTCTTTTAGAGATTGCAAAAATAAGCAGATTCTGATTCATTCAGAATGAGAATGACTATCTTTGGAGAAATAAGTTACTAACCATTCATTATGAGAATAATCCGTTTATTGACTGCCGTTATGGTTGCTGCCGTGATGATGCAGTTTACCGCTTGTGATTCATCCTCTGACAACGAACTTAAGCGCGGCAAGCCCAGTAAGGAACTTGTGGCTGCGGCCGATGCTTTTTACGAGGCTACAAAGTCCGAGCCCAAGGGTAGGGACCATATCAACCTGCACAGCATTATGGTGCTTAAGCACGGCAAGGTGGTGCTGGAGCGCTGGTATAACGGTGAATCGGCCGAAAAGCCGCATACCATGTGGTCGGTGAGCAAGACTTTTACGGCCGCAGCTATAGGATTTGCCATTGATGAGGGACTGATTAAGGTTGATGACAAGGTTATCAAGTGTTTTCCGGACAAACTCCCGGCTCAGGTGAGCGATAATCTGGCTGCAATGACCATCCGTGACCTGCTTACAATGACCTGCGGACATGATGTGGCCATCAACTTCAATACCTATACCGCTCCTGATTGGGTTGAGGGATTCCTGGCAGAGCCGGTTACGCATACCCCCGGAACGTACTTTGTGTATAACTCTGTGGGCACATACATGCTGTCGGCCATAATTACCAAGGTGACGGGACAGGATATGAATGACTATCTTGAGCCGCGCCTGTGGCAACCGTTAGGCATAGACAAGCCCGAATGGGACAAGAGCCCGCAGGGAATGAGTTGCGGCGGATGGGGTCTGCACCTAAAGACCGAGGATATGGCCCGCATGGGACAGTGCATGCTTCAGAACGGCAAGTGGAAAGGCCGTCAGGTCATTCCGGCATCGTGGGTCAGGGAGATGTCAACATATAAGGTTGAATCGGGCCCCGCAGGAACCCGTCTGGAGGATATGCCGCGATTAGGCATAACCAAGGATAACAACCAGTGGGCCAAGGGCTACTGCTATCAGATGTGGATATGCTCCGATAACGGTTACCGGGCCGATGGTGCCAACGGCCAGTATTTCATGGTATTCCCCGATAAGGATGCCGTGCTGGTGCTTACCACAGACTCCAACCTCTATCAGCCCTATATGGACATAATCTGGAAGTACCTTATACCTGCACTCTAAAACGCCACAAAAGGGGGCGTTTTGCCAAAGTGTCCCACGCTTACCCTGCTCACAGGGCTTGTGGGGCACATCGGTGTGTTACACACCCTCCAGATTAAGGTATGTAACACAGTGAGCGGTGTCAGGAGGCTCACAGGGCCGATGAGCGCGGGACACTTTGGCGGGAAAAGCGGGTGAGTGTCAAAAATTAGACGATTTTGGGGTGGAAAGTGCGATTTTGAGATTTTTTCTTGGAGGATGGTGCTGCGAGGGGATAATTTTTGGTTAGCAGCCATTTCAGGGCACTGTAAACCGTACTTCCATACTACGCATTTTTTCGTTACGATTTTTTTCGTAATAGATTGCAAGAAGCATCATATTACGCAGCAGGAGCTGTCAGCAAGGGCCGGAGTGGGTTAGTGCTGTAATTCCATAATCGTCGCCCGCGAGAATCCGGCCGAAGTAATCAAGAGCGAGTGAATCAATCTATATTGTATTATTGCCAGGACTGACCGATATCCCAGTGGACGGCATATTTGGCGGAAGTCCTCTCTGGAGGAAGGTTGAACTCTCGCAGAATCATCTCATATACATGCGGATAATCCTGCAGCCATTTGCCTGTAGCCACCTCGAATGTGTCAGCCTCAATGTTGTAGAATATGCGTCCACGCGGTTTGTCTTGATAAGCCCCTATGAAAGGTCCGCTGTTATCGCCTTTATAATGTTGCTTGCGGAATTCCTTTTTCCAGACGTCCTCATGCAGTTCTGAGCACGTTATTCTTCCGTCCGATGCATTTGCTCTGGAATAATCGTTCAAAGGGTGCGATACTACCCCAAACAGTTCATCGCGCCCTATGTTATACTAGAATATACCAACTTTCGGGTCTTCGCCCTTTCCGCGGTTGGCAGCCATTTGTTTAAGGACAGAGCGGTATTCCTGCTCGCTGTATTGTGTCTGGGATAATTCAGCTTGCCCGATTTGATTTGTCGGTATAATGCTCTGTCCTACAGCAAAAATCTTGACCTCGTCATTGCTTGCTGAATATACTATCTGCTGCTGAATTCCATACTCCCTGCTCCATAGCCCCGATAATGCTCCTGTTAATGGTACTGGATTGCCTTTGCCATCTTCAGGATGAAGCAAGATGTCCTTTAGTATCTCTTTAACCTTATCGGCATCCTCCTGGGATACGCGTTTTATCTCCTGAAATGATTCAAGAGCTTCAGGTGTGAACAGAAGTTTCATAACGCGTCAATATCAACTTCTACAAACTTTTGCTCACTTGAAGCTTCAATTATGTCAATTGCACTTCTTGAGTTTAGAATAGAAGCTGTGCGGGCTAGGACATTATACTCGTCAAGCGACACAAGGACGGCTCCCTGTCTGCCGCGGTTTATCAATACCGGCTCATTATTTGAAATGACCGCATCTACGTAATCCTTTATGCTTTTTCTGAAATCAGAAATAGTTGTTGTAACCATAGTTGTCTGTTTTATTGCAAAAATACGTACAATATTTTGTACAACCAAATGATTCCTGAATAAAAGCTGACTGTAAAACTGTATTTGATAGAACAGATTCTTACGTTGGTGTCAAAAAATTAGACGATTTTAGGGCGGTAAGTGCGATTTTGCCCTTTTTTCTTGGAGAGTGGTGGCGGGAGGGGATAATTTTGGAGCAGAATTAAAAACCAACAAGTCCTGATATGTTTATACATTACCTTAAAATCGCTATCCGCAACATCCGTAAGTTTGCGTTGCAGAACACGGTCAGTGTTATCGGTCTTGCCGCCGGTTTTGTTTGCCTCTGTCTCTCCTCTGTATGGCTCTATTACGAGAACTCGTTTGACCGATTCCATAAAGATGCGGACCGTATTTATACGTTTAATGAATCAACTCAGGATGGGAAGGATATACTGAAGAAAGGAACCGGCAACCGTCTCCTCAAAGGAATAACGGAGACTATTGAACCTGAAGCCACTACCTATTTCAGGCTTGAGACCGATAATGAGCATTACACAGAGTTACAGGTTGACTCCGCTTTCTGTGGTTTCTTTGGAATTGGGCTTGCCAAGGGTGACTGGTCATTCATCGGAAATAAGGATTATATCGCATTATCCGAGCATTATGCAAAGAAGAACTACCGGGATATAGATCCGATTGGACAGAAAATAGGCGGCCGCACCGTAGTTGCTGTACTTAAGGATTTCAATAAACCCACAGTATTGGATTTTGATATCATGTCATATCGCGATGTACTTGAACATGTTGAAGTAAGTTCTTTGCCCCGTAGTTCTATGTACAGCGATATAAACAAGGCGTTGCAGTCAAGCTGTTTCTGGAAATTAAGAAAAGGAGTTGATGCCGATGAGGCGTTGGATATGCTTCTGAAAAGCTCTAATGATTTTGTGAGGCTGAGAGTGTCTATTTCAGACATGTCAAAATCAACAATTGGCTTTGTTCCTATCAGCGACCTGCACCTTAAACTTATTAAGGACGAATCATATGTAAGTTACAGGACCATGAGCTTGTTCTGCCTGGCAAGTATCCTGATTATGCTGTGTTCTCTGGTTAATATTCTAATATTCTTTATCAATACCTTGAGAGGACGTGACCGTGAAGCGGCATTGCGTATTGTTCACGGAGCATCCATGAGAGACCTTATCCTGATGTTCTCACTTGAAATGTCCATACTTGTCTTATCAGGTCTGGTTATAGGAATGATAATGGTGTGGATGCTTAAAGATTCCTATATCTCCTTAGCCGATATCAGTATGCCTGTAGGATTCCTTATGACAAGCAGTATTGTGTTGTTGCTGTCAGTGTTCCTCGTTTCACTGATTTCATGCGTGATTTGCGTCTATGTGATAAGACTCAGAACCATACAGGATACTATTGCGCATTCAAAAAGCAAAGGCTTTTTCAGGAAGATCAGCGTAGGACTGCAGTTGTTTACGGGTACCCTGTTTGCATTCATCACCTGTGTCATGTTGCATCAGTTCAATTATCTCAGGAACGAGAATTGGGGCATAAACATAAACGATCAGGCTGTAATTACCATAACGCCAGATGGCGTATTTTCCATAACGGATGTCCTGATGGGCAATGTGAAAGCAGACAGTGATGAAGAGTTTAGTGCAATGCTTGATCATATGGATGCCATCAAAAATGTGAATTTTCAGGAGAAATATGAAACTGAATATGCTATTTCATCCAAGTTGGAATCAATGCCTCAGATTGTCTGGGTTAAGCAAGGTATTAAGGATATATATTCATTTGCAACAGCCGGAAGGTACAATATGTATCCCGATTACAGTATCAATGGCATAGACAGTTGCGAGTACAGCGTCCTGGATATGCTTGATAATGATGAACTTGAAATACTGAATGTAACTGTATTGGACGGATCAATTCCTGTTGACCGTCCCATTATGGACAATGAGGTGGTGATAACGGAGAATCTCTATAGGAAACTCGGCCTTGGGCCCGTTTCGGATGATCCTGTCATTACGGTAGAAAGTGTCATGATAAATGATTTGGATTTAAACCGATTATTAGGTGGATTGAAGACTCAGACCAATGATTTTCACGTGATTGCCGTAATAAAAGATATATATATGACCTCATTTGAGTTGGCACCTCCCTTCCTTATTCTCTGTACTCCGAACAACCCCAAACTCACTTCAAGTTTTATCACTGATCTGGCAGGAGGGTTTATGGGAAAGCCTGGAGCAGCCTATATGGTCCAATATAAAAACGGTTTCAAAAAAGAACTTGTCAAGAAGGTTTCCGGGATTCTTGATGGCATAGATTGCACATATGAGATAACTTTTACCGAAGACCAGTTCTATAAGGCTCTCGACAAGGACAAGCATCTTAAGAATCTGATTCTTGTCATGGGAATAATATGCATCATGATTTCAATTTTCGGTGTATGGTCCATGATAAGTCTGGCCTGCCTGGAGCGCCGCCGTGAGATTGCAGTCCGTAAGGTTCATGGTGCCAAAGTCAGGGATATCCTGTCAATATTCACAAAAGAATACGGTGCAGTGATAGCAATATCCATGGGTGCTGCCTTCATCACAGGCTATCTGATAATGCATCAGTGGATACAGAAGTTCCCGCGTCAGGCTACCATAAGCTGGTGGATTTATGCAGGGATATTTGCAGCAACGGTCATAGTTATCGGCCTTACCGTTATCCACAAGGTTGTCAAGACCGCCAGCGAGAATCCGGCCGATGTCATCAAGAGCGAGTGAGTGTCAAAAAAATAGACGATTTTGGGCCGATAGGGACGTTTTTGATGTTTTTCCTTGGAAAATGAAGTAGTTAAGGGATAATTTTGAGTCAGAAATAAGTAATCAATAACCTAATAATTTGAAATATGATTGAAGTACAGAATTTACAGAAGATCTTCCGTACGGAGGAAGTTGAGACCTGGGCTCTGAATGATGTGTCGTTCACGGTTGCCGATGGTGAGTTTGTGGCCATCATGGGCCCGTCAGGTTGCGGTAAGTCAACCCTTCTTAATATCCTTGGTTTGCTGGACAACCCCACCAAGGGCAGTTACAAGCTGCAGGGCGTTGAGGTAGCCACGCTTGATGAGAACCATCGCACAGACTTGCGCAAGGGCGTGATTGGCTTTGTGTTCCAGAGCTTTAACCTGATTGATGAGCTTAACGTGCGTGAGAATATTGAACTGCCGCTGCTCTACATGGGCGTGCCCGCCAAGGAGCGTCGCCGCCGCGCCGAGGAGGTTATGGAGCGCATGAACATATCTCACCGCGAGAAGCATTTTCCCAACCAGCTCAGTGGTGGTCAGCAGCAGCGTGTGGCTATAGCCCGTGCCGTGATTGCAGGTCCCAAACTGATCCTGACCGATGAGCCCACCGGTAACCTGGACTCAGTGAACGGTCAGGAGGTGATGAATCTCTTGAAGGAACTCAACCAGCAGGGTACAACCATCGTTATGGTAACCCACAGCCGTCACGACGCATCGTACGCCAACCGCATCATCAACCTCTTTGACGGAAGCATCGTAAAGGAACTCCCGCTGTAAAAACTGACGCATTGTTAAACGACCCCTTTGCGTC
>JAKSIV010000021.1 GCA_024398635.1 Bacteroidaceae bacterium
GCCCGTTCACGCCGATGGTACTGCGCAAGTGGGAGAGTAGGTAGCCGCCGTCTTTCAGGACGCTCTGGACAATTAGTCCGGGGCGTTCTTTTTTTATATCTGTATTTAAGAAGAAGTATGTTTACCTTATATATTACTTAACTATAAGGGTTGTGTCCTGACTGCTGGCCCATTCGGCTGCTGCGGCATCGAATATAATAGCGTCGGGATCGATGGTGAGCTTAAGTGTGTACTTACTGCGATCCATCAAATTGGGGAATACTATGCGCGGAACGATAGAGTCCTGATTGTTGATGTCCTTCAGTGTGTCATTGCGCCAGAACTTAAGCTCATATTTGTAAGTCTGGTTACCAATGACGTATTCCATCTTAAGAGCCTCGTTGTCACGCTCAATACCCTGAGGCATTACGATTGACTCTATGAAGTACTTAGGTGTGCCGGTGTGATAATTCTCACCAGTGCCTGTGCCTGAATTCAGAAGAATACCGGTGTTGTTTTGGAAGCTGAGCTTGTAGCTGGCATCAACCTTTGATGAGTTCCAGCCGCTTGTTGCTCCGGTGTAGTTCTTCTGGGCATAGGTACCGTGGTCGTCAAGTCCGGTAATCTCTACCTTCTTTATATATACGTTCTGTCCGTCCAGAACTTTTGACTTACCGATTACGACGTTCAGCTTAGCCAGGATATGGCTGAACAGCATGTCGACTGTTGCATCATGAGCTGCACCATTCTGGTTGTTCTTCTGAGCGGTCATAAGGTCTGCGTCCTTTCCATCCTCACCGGTAAAGCCTCTGTTGATCTCGGCGGTATGGGTGCCGTCCTGCAGGTTGGTACCTACAAGAGTATAACCACCGTCCTTGGTCTTGTAGTCACCTGCGGGGTTGGCTAAGCTGTCGGTTTTGGTGTAGATAATGTATTTAATCTCGTTGTCAATTGTTGATGTCTTGGTGCTGAATACAACAAACTGATCGTGGAAATTGGAGAGGCTTACTGATCCTGCGGGGAAAGCACGTGTGGCCTTGTCAGTGAATATGTTGAAACTGATGGCCTGATCGGGTTCCTGCTAAATGTTGCGAACGTTGAGTACGCTATCCTGTGCGCATGATGCCAGGATGACTGTTTCTATGATTAAAATAATCTTTTTCATACATTCGTTCGTTTTAATTCCCCGATTCAAGTGAACAGTGCAACAAGGGTGTAAGATTGTGAAGGCGCGGCGTGCGAGGGCGGAAGTTATCCTCGGCAGAGCGAGGAGAGCCACTTCCCCGAGCTCCCCGCAGCTCTGACGGGAGATAACTTCCGCAGGGCCGGAAACGAAAAAAGAGCCTGCGTTGCCGCAGACTCCCGGTTCAAGGCCGTATCTTTGCAGTCAATTTACCACAAAAGATTGCATGAAGTACAGTCACTTGAGTCCGGAGCAAAGATACACAATAAGTGTATTGCTACAAAGGGATGAGCCTATGTCCCCGGCAGAAATTGCAAGAACGATAGGCGTGCACAGGAGTACGGTGAGCCGTGAACTGAAGAGAAACAGCGACGGTCGCGGCCATCACAAATACAATCACGACCTTGCGCAGCGCAAGGCGGACAAGAGAATGAAGAACCGTCCGCACGCTTGCAAGTTCACTGATGAGATGAAGCGTGATGCCAGACGCTACCTTATATATATGCAGTACAGCCCCGAGCAGATAGCCGGAAGATGCAGGCAGCAAGGCAGGGAGATGGTCTCATACGAGACACTGTACAAATGGATATGGTGCGAGAAGAGGCATGGCAACAAGGAGCTGGCGGAGTGCCTCAGAAACCAGGGGCGCAAATATGCGAAAAGAGGGGCCGCGAACAGGTCCAGAGGCATAATCAAAGACCGTATAGGCATTGAAGAAAGGCCTCAGATAGTGAATGAGAAGAGCCGCTTCGGCGACTTTGAGATAGATACAATGATAGGCAAGAACCATAAGGGAGCCATCATGACGACAAACGACAGATGCACACATATCGTGCTGATCCGCAGGCTTGAAGGGAAAGAAGCCACCCCTCTTGCCGAGGCAGCAGTAGAGGCCCTGTCGCCATACAAACAAATGTTACACACAATAACGGCTGACAACGGAAAAGAGTTCGCAAGACACAAGGAGATTGCAGAGAAACTGGGAGTCCAGTTCTACTTTGCAAGACCGTACCACTCCTGGGAAAGAGGTGCAAACGAGAACACCAACGGCCTGATACGCCAGTACATCCCCAAAGGTACGGACTTCAGCACACTGACAGATGAGTTCATTGCCGAGGTCGAATGGAAGCTGAATAATCGACCGAGAAAATCACTCGGATACCTGACACCGCTGGAGTATTTCAAAATAATGTTTAACTTTACACCCGATAGTGCTGTTGCACTGTCAAATTAAATTCGGCAGATAATGAAAAGATATCTTTTAAGAAAGACCGGAATCCTGATTGCAGCAGTGATGCTGGCAGTTACGGTAAACGCTCAGGAGTCCGACAATGTTCTTAAGCTCACATTGGATGATGCCCTTAAGATTGCAGTGAGCGAGAACCCTACCATAAAGGTGGCCGAGCAGCAGATTGAGGTCAAGAAGATCAGCAAGGATGAGGCCTGGCAGGCACTTCTGCCCAGCGCCGATTTCAGCGGAACAGTACAGTATACCGTGTTGGCTGCAGTGATGAAACTGAACGGTATGGAGTTCAAGATGGGTCAGGACAATACCAGTACATGGAACGGACAGATTCAGGTGAGTCTGCCTATTTTTGCCCCCACGGTCTATTCAACCATGAACATGACCAAGACGGATCTGGACAATGCCTATGAGCAGAGCCGCAGCTCAAAACTGGATCTGGTTAATCAGGTTACCAAGGCTTACTATCAGGTTATCCTGGCGCAGGACAGTTATGATGTGCTGTGCAAGAGTCTGGAGCAGGCCGAGAAGAATTTCAATGTAGTCAAGTCTCTTTACGAACTGGGCGGCACCAGCGAGTATGACAAGATTAGTGCCGAGGTGCAGTTGCGCAGTCTTAACCCTACGGTCATTCAGGCACGTAATGCGGTTACCCTGGCCAAGCTGCAGCTTATGGTTCTCATGGGTATTGACCCTGAGACCGAGATAGTGATTGAAGGCAGCCTTGAAGATTATGAGGACCAGCTGTACGGCGAGGCTCTTCAGGCAGGAAACTTCTCTCTTGAGAACAACACGAACATGCGTCAGTTGAAATTGAACGAGACCATGTTGAACCAGACTCTCAAGGTGCAGAAGATGAACTTTATGCCTACTCTTGCATTGGCAGGAACATACGCTTTCCAGTCTCTGTACAATGACAATTGGAACGTATTTGACTATACTTGGGCCAAGAGCTCATCGATAGTACTGTCACTGTCAGTGCCCATTTTCCGTATGGGTAACTTTACCAAGCTGCGCAGTACCAAATTGCAGATTAGCCAGTTGAGTGAGAATATCGGTTACACCGAAAAGCAATTGAATATCCAGGCCCGCAGTTACATTGACAACATGAAGGCCAATGCCGAGCAGGTGGCCAGCAACCGTGAGGCTATCGAGCAGGCCGAGAAGGGACGTGAGATAGCAAGCAAGCGCTATGAGATTGGTAAGGGTACTATCCTGGAGTTGAATAACAGTGAGGTATCTCTTACGCAGGCCAAGCTTACATACAGCCAGTCCATTTACAACTATCTGGCAGCCAAGGCAGACCTGGACAAGGTGCTTGGCAATGAGGACAACATTCCAGTATCGGAAAATTAATCAAGGAACAAAAACAAAAAGGATATATGAAAGCATTCAGAATCTTAGGAATTGCGTTATGCTCCATGCTGATTATGGCTTGCGGGCAGAAAAAGCAGACTGCTGCCGTAGGCCCGATGGCTCCGGATCCCAACGCCAAGCCGTTGGTTAAGCTGGCAGAAGTGGTTGAGGAGCCGGTTGACCAGCTTCTGGTTTACTCTGCTACCATTGTAGGTGAGGTTAAGAACAATATCGCTCCTTCGGCTCCCGGCCGTATAAGCAAGATCAAGGTTGAGGTTGGTGACAATGTCAAGAAGGGTCAGATCCTGGTTGAGATGGATGAGACTACATTGAGCCAGCAGGAGATGCAGCTCAAGAATCTGGAGACTGAATTCAACCGCATTGACCAGCTCTATCAGGTAGGCGGCGTTTCCAAGTCAGAATGGGATAACGTGAAACTTCAGCTTGAGGTGGCACGCAAGTCATTCCAGACCCTTAAGGAGAACACCCGTCTGGAAAGCCCCATTGAAGGTGTGGTTACCGCACGTAACTATGACAACGGTGACCTTTACAGCGGTCAGGCCATCCTGGTGGTCCAGAAAATGGCTCCCGTGAAACTGACTATCAACGTATCAGAGCAGTATTACTCAAAGGTAAAGAAGGGTGATGAAGTGAGCATTGAGCTCGATGCATATCCCGGTGAGACATTCAAGGGTAAGGTTTCATTGATTTATCCTACCGTCGATGCCATGACACATACGTTCCCGGTTGAGCTGAACGTGGCCAATGAGGACCTTAAGCTTCGTCCGGGTATGTTTGCCCGTGCTACCCTGAATCTGGGTACCCTGAACCATGTGGTTGTTCCTGACCTGGCTATCGATAAGCGTGCAGGATCAGGTGACCGTTTTGTTTATGTGTATAAGGACGGAAAGGTCCGTTACAGCAAGGTTGAGCTGGGCCAGCGCCTGGGTGACCGCTACGAGCTGCTTTCGGGCGTTGAGAACGGTGCACAGATCGTGATTGCCGGTCTGGCAAAACTGGCCGACGGCAAGGAGGTTGAAGTTGAGAAATAACATAGCGTTTACGATATGAGTCTATACGAAGGTTCGGTCAAGAGACCAATTCTGACAGCGCTGTGTTTCGTCGCAGTGGTGGTATTCGGCGTATTCTCATACACCAAACTGCCTATTGACCAGCTGCCGGATATTGAGACCAACACCATCATGGTGTTCACATACTACAACGGTGCCAGCGCATCGGACATTGAGAACAATGTTACCCGTCCGCTTGAGAATACGCTGAACAGCTGTAGTTATATCAAGCATATCACTTCAAAATCATCGGAAAACGTATCGGTCATACAGCTGGAGTTTGAGTTCGGCCATGATATCGACGATTTGACCAACGATGTGCGAGACAAACTGGATATGGTGTCAAATTCGCTGCCTGACGGTGCCGGATCACCTATCATATTCAAGTTTGATACCAGTATGCTGCCTATCATGCTGCTCTCTGTCCAGGCGGGTGAGAGCCAGGGCGCGCTCTATAAGATACTGGACGAGAATGTGGTCAATCCGCTGGCACGTATCCCCGGTGTAGGTACGGTATCCGTTACCGGTGCCCCGCAGCGTGAGATCTACGTCTATTGCGATCCTGCCAAGCTTGAGGCCTACAACCTGACCATTGAGGTTATTGCGGCCATGATCGGTCAGGAGAACCGTAGTATTCCCAGCGGTAACATCGATATCGGTAACGAGACCTTTGCCCTGCGCGTGGACGGTGAGTTCAAGGACCCCAAGGACATGAGCAAGCTGGTGGTTGCCTCCATCGGTGGCCGTAATGTATATCTGAGCGATGTCGCCCAGATTGTGGACCGTACTCAGGAGCGTGCTCAGGAGTCATACAACAACGGTGTACAGGGTGCCATGATGGTTATTCAGAAGCAGACCGGTGCCAATACGGTGGAGATTTGCCGCAAGGTGAACGCCGCTCTGCCCGAGATCGAAAAGAACCTGCCCAGCGATATCCATATCGGTATCATCAACGACGGATCACAGGATATCATACAGACCGTAAACTCTCTGGCCGAGACAATCCTCTATGCCCTGCTGTTCGTGGTTCTGGTGGTTTATCTGTTTACCGGACGCTGGCGTGCTACGGTGGTTGTGACTATCACCATCCCGTTGTCACTGATTGCATCTTTCATCTACCTGTTCATCACAGACGGTTCTCTTAACATCATATCGTTGAGTAGTATCACGATTGCCATCGGTATGGTTGTGGATGATACCATTGTGGTGTTGGAGAATATCACTACCCATATCGAGCATGGTGCCGATCCCAAGCAGGCTGCCATTCATGCTACCAATGAGGTGGCTGTATCCGTTATGGCATCAACTCTGACAATATTCGCAGTATTCTTCCCGCTTACCATGCTGTCTGGTATGGCCGGCGTGATGTTCAAGCAGCTGGGTGGTATGATGTGCGTGATCATAGGTATCTCACTTATAGTATCACTTACCCTTACCCCGATGCTCTGCTCACGCATGCTTAAGCTGGAGAAGAAGGGCAGCCGCATACATACCATACTTTACCGTCCTATCCAGAAGGCTCTGGACGGACTGGACCGCTGGTACTCACGCCGCATCAACCATGCAGTACGTCACCGCGGTTGGATCGTGCTGGCCTGTATCCTGATATTCGTGGCATCACTCTTCTCGGCAGGCGACCTAAAGTCCGAGTTCTTCCCGTCCGATGAGCAGTCACGTGTATCGGCCACAATCTATATGCCTATGAACACCAATACGGACCGTTCACGCATGGTGGCCCAGGAGCTGTCTGACCTTTGGATGAAGCGTTATGCCGAGGATCTGGTAACCTGCAACTACCGTGTGGGTGCCGCCGATGAGAACAACACCTTTGCATCAATGCAGACCAATGGTACTCACATCATATCATTTACCATTTCACTGAAGGAGCTGAAAGACCGCAGCATCTCATCGGATGATGTAGTGGCTCAGATGCGTGCCGACCTGAACGCACGTCCGGAGATTGAACGTTTCATGGTTACTGCCGGTGGCGGTATGACCATGGGCGGACAGTCAACAGCCGAGTTTGAGATCTACGGTTATGATTTTGATGAGACCGATGCCGTTGCCGCCGAGTTCCTGAGCAAGGTCAAGGATGTGCCTGGAGTGGGTGAGGCTTATATAAGCCGCGAGAAGTATCAGCCTGAATATCAGGTTGTGTTTGACCGCGAGAAACTGGCCCAGCATGGTCTGAACCTTTCTACTGCAGCTACTTACCTGCGTAACCGTATCTATGGTGCTACAGCTTCTTACTTCCGTGAGGACGGTGAGGAGTATTACATCAAGGTACGTTATGCTCCCGAGTATCGTACCGAGCTGAATGACATTGAGAATATCCTGCTTTACGGCAGTGGCAACAGTGCCGTTCGCGTAAGGGATCTGGGTCACCTGGAGGAGACATTCACTCCGCCTACCATCCAGCGTAAGGACCGTCAGCGTATTAACTCGGTTACCTGCGTCATTGCGGGCGGATCGGCCTTGAGTGATGTGGTAAATGCAGGTCAGGAGATTATTGCCGGAATGGAGTTGCCCGAGGGTGTTACCATTCAGATTTCCGGTGACTATGAGGATCAGCAGGAGTCATTCTCTGATATGGCTACTCTGGCTCTGCTTATCATACTGCTTGTATTCATCGTGATGGCAGCGCAGTTCGAGTCACTGACTCTGCCGTTCATCATCATGTTCTCCATACCGTTCGCTTTGAGTGGCGTGCTGGTGGCTCTCTTCATTACCGATACATCAATCAACCTTATGAGTGCCCTGGGTGCCATAATGCTGATTGGTATCGTGGTTAAGAACGGTATCGTGCTCATTGACTATACCAAACTGTGCCGCGAGCGCGGAATGTCGGCCATTACGGCAACGGTTACCGCTGCCCGTAGCCGTCTTCGTCCGGTACTTATGACCACACTGACTACCATCCTGGGTATGATTCCTATGGCTCTCAGCCAGGGTCAGGGTTCTGCAATGTGGCGCCCGCTGGGTATTTCGGTCATAGGCGGTCTTACCATTTCAACCATACTGACTCTGATACTTGTTCCTACACTGTACTGCATCAGTCAGGGCGTTGGCGTCAAGAAGGCTCGCCGCAAACACCGCAGGCAGCTTGAGTTGGCTAAGTTCTGGGCCGAGAACAAGGATCAGTTCATTCACGACAAGACAGCAAAGATATGAAAGCAATACTTATAACTTTTGATCAGGTATATACCGAGCGTATCATAGAGATGCTCACTACCAACAACTGTCGCGGATTCTCGATGGTGGAGCAGCTGCAGGGCAGGGGCTCCAAGACGGGACAGCCTCACTACGGTAACCACGCATGGCCCTCAATGAACTCGGGCATCATCAGCATGGTTGATGATGACAAGGTTGACATCATCCTTGACAAACTGCATGCAATGGACGTAGCGACCGAAAAACTCGGCCTCCGCGCTTTTGTCTGGAATATCGAAAAATCTATTTAAAGATTGGAAGTCCAACCCTGGGCTTTTAATTCGACTTCCTGCCCGGATTTGGTCACTAAGTGGCGGCCAAGTTCGGGCTTTGTCATGTGGCCGATAAGCTTGACGTCCTTGAGCTGGATGATCTTGTCGTGGTCGGTCAGGGGTACGGTAAAGAGGAGTTCATAGTCCTCGCCTCCGTTCAGGGCGCAGGTGTAGACATCCATGTTGAGTTCCTCGGCCATGACGGCTGTCTGGTAGTCAATAGGTATGCGCTCCTGGTAAATGCTGCAACCGGTGTTGCTCTGCTTGCAGATATGTATGAGCTCAGATGAGAGACCGTCCGATATGTCCATCATGGCGGTGGGCTGGATTCCGGCCTCGTGCAGTTCTTTAATGATATCACCGCGTGCCTCGGGTTTGAGCTGACGCTCCAGCAAGTATTCCTTACCTGCAAAATCAGGTGCAAAAGGCTCGTCCTTGCTGTGCGGGGTGCTATTGAATACGGCCTTCTCACGCTCCAGAAGCTGCAGTCCCATATAAGCGGCTCCCAGGTTACCTGATACGCATATCAGGTCGTTCTGTCCGGCTCCGTTGCGATAGACGGCCTTGCCTTTCTGCGCCTCACCTATGCAGGTTATGCTGATAGCCAGTCCGGTCAGGGACGAGGTGGTGTCACCGCCTACCAGATCCACGTTATGACGCTGACATGCCAGCACCACTCCGGCGTAGAAATCCTCCATATCCTCAACCGAGAAGCGTTTGCTCAGAGCAACCGATACGGTCATCTGGCGGGGAGTCCCGTTCATGGCGTAAATGTCAGAAATATTGACCATTGCGCTCTTGTAACCCAGATGTTTGAGCGGAACGTATGTAAGGTCAAAGTGTACGCCTTCCATCAGCATGTCGGTTGTAACCAGAACCTCTTTTTCCTGCCCCGAGTAGTCCAGGACGGCGCAGTCGTCGCCCACTCCGTAGAGGGTGGAGGCGTTCTGCGGTTTGAGGTCTTTGGTAAGATGGTCTATCAGACCGAATTCTCCAAGCTCAGCTATCTCGGTGCGTTTGGTTTCTGCCATGATTATTCTGTTTTCTTTTTTCCGAATGATTCTACATGTCCGATGACTGCCTTTTCGAATTTGGCTGCATCGCGCAGGAAACGGACTCCTACGGGCAGTACATATATTCTCTTGCGCAGGCTCTCTTCAAGGTCAAGGTCCGAAAGTCGTGCGGCATCTTTGGCGGTCGTCACTATGATCGCGTCAGGTCCCAGACCCTCAAGATGGTCTGTGATATTGGCAATGTCCTGCTTACTGAAACGGTGATGGTCGGGGTAGTCCATCAGTACGACCTGATGTCCCTGACGTTCAAGCTCGGATTTCATCAGTGCCGGGAATACGATTCCTGTTACTGCCAGCACGGGTGCTTTGGGTAACTGCAGGGGATGACCGGAATCATCTATGAGATAGGGCTGGCTGTAATCGGGGGTTGAGAAGTATACCTGCTGGTCAGGTCTTACCTTGAGCCTCTGTGCCACTGCGTCAATGGATTTCTTATCCAGGTCCTCCGGGCATTTTGTGACGATTATTATGTCGGCACGACGACGGCCTTTGGGGTTCTCGCGCAGGTGTCCTGCGGGGAGCATTGCGTCATCCAGTATATTGCGGTGCCAGTTTACCAGCAGGATATTGAGCGAAGGTGTGATCCTGCGATGCTGGAATGCGTCGTCAAGTATGATGACCTGTGGGGCGCACATTGCCGTAAGGCGGTTTATGCCTTTGGCCCTGTCATTGCAGACGGCTACCTCCAGATCCGGGAAACGGCGTTTGATCTGCAGAGGTTCATCGCCTATGAGCCCGCTGTCGGAATGGGCATCGGACATGAAGAAACCCTTGGTGTGACGGCCGTAGCCACGGCTCAGCACGGCAGTCTTGAAACGGTCCTTGAGAAGGATGGCGGTATACTCTGCATGGGGAGTCTTACCGGTTCCGCCCACGGTGATATTTCCTATGCTGATTACGGGAAACGGGAAGGCTGTGCTTTTCTTAAGTCCTTTGTCATAAAGAAGGTTCCTGATACCGGTTATAAGTCCGTAAAGCCACCCCAGAGGGCGTAGTATGTTATTTATTCTGAATTCAGGTTTCATTATTAAAGGATAATACCTTATATTTGAATGTTATTTGCTGCAAAAGTACGCAAAATAACGGCGCAGAAGACGGCTTTTTTACATGTTTTAATAACCTTTGGTTGTTATATTCACTAAAAATGTTGTAATTTGCGCCCGTTTTAGACGCTATGGGATTATAGTGCCTGAAGGGAAAGATGCTCGAGTGGTTGAAGAGGCACGCCTGGAAAGCGTGTATACGCCAAAAGCGTATCCGGGGTTCGAATCCCCGTCTTTCCGCGGATAGAAACTGATTATTGTTTGATTACAATTAATATAACCAATAACTAAAAATTATCTCAAATGAAAAAGGTATTTGCATTCGTTGCAATGATGGGACTCCTCACTTTCGGAGTTAACCAGACAATTAATGCTCAAGAAGAGACAGAAGCACCTGCCATCGAGGAGGTTGCTGAGGATGATTCTGCCGCTGTTGATTCACTCGCAGCCGCTGAAGATGTTGAAGTTCCCGCTGAAGCCGAAGAGGAAGAAGAGGGTCAGGGCCTTCACAAGACTATCAAGGTTAAGTTCATTGAGGGTAGCGCCGGTTTCATGGCTCTTGTTGCCATCGCTATGATTTTCGGTCTTGCACTCTGCATCGAGCGTATCATTTTCCTCAGTCTTTCTGAGATCAACAGCAAGAAGCTCCTTGAGGATATCCAGGCTGCTCTTGAGAATGGTGATGTTGAAGGTGCCAAGGCAATCTGCCGCGATACACGTGGTCCTGTAGCTTCAATCTGCTATCAGGGTATGCTTCGTATCGACGAGGGTCTTGACGTAGTTGAGCGTTCAGTAGTTTCTTACGGTAGCGTACAGGCTTCAAACCTTGAGAAGAACCTCTCATGGATCACCCTGTTCATTGCAATGTCTCCTTCACTCGGATTCTTGGGAACTGTGATCGGTATGGTAATGGCATTCGATGATATCCAGAAGGCTGGTGATATTTCACCTAACGTTGTTGCCGGCGGTATGAAGGTTGCTCTTATCACAACTATTTTCGGTATTATCGTTGCTCTTATCCTTCAGGTGTTCTACAACTACATCCTGAGTAAGGTTGAGGCTCTTAACACAGATATGGAGGACTCTTCAGTTTCTCTGCTTGACATCATCATGAAGTACAACCTGAAGTTCAAAAAGTAATCAGGAATTGTTATGGAAAACCAGAATAATAAACAAATAAAGGCTAACTCCTGGGCTTTAGGTGTTCTTTTCGTACTTTCAGCCGTGGTTCTGATACTGTTCTTCGGCGTGGGTTACGGAAATACCACTTTCAGCAACGGAAAGAACCTGACAGATCCTGAATTTACCGGTCTGTTGCTGATATGGCTCTACACTCTTGTAGGCCTGGGCGTCGCTGCAGTGCTGGGATTCGGTATCGTAGCAGCTATCAGGAACTTCAAGACAAAGACATCAGGACAGCAGAGAACAGGTTTCGCCGGTTGGGTATTCCTGTTTACATTCGTTGTTCTCGTCGTGTCTTATTTCCTGTCAAGCACCACTCCTGTACGCAAGGGTGACGGTGTGCTTGTTAAGACCGCTTGGGAGCTTCAGATTTCAGACGTATGCCTGTATTCCATTTACGCTCTCGTGGTTGTTTCAGTAATCTGCTCCGTTCTTTCAATGCTCGGAATTTTCAAGGCAAGAAAGTAACAGAAGACTAATTGAAAAAACAGAGTTATGGGAAAAGGTAAAAGAAAAGTTCCCGGACTTAACCAGTCTTCGACAGCAGATATCTCGTTTATCCTGTTGATATTCTTCCTGGTGACCACATCAATGGATACTGACTCGGGTCTGTCCCGTCGTCTTCCTGAATGGGATCCGGATGCAGTAGAGCAGGAGATGAAGATCAAGGAGCGTAACGTTATGACGGTCCAGGTCAACAAGAACAACGAGATCTTTGTCAAGAATGGTGTTATAAATCGCGTAATCGAAGTCTCTGAATTGAAGGATATCGCCAAGGAGTTCATCGCAAATCCTGACGATAATGTAAACCTTCCTATTCATGAGGAATACGATATTGAGGGTTACGGTGTCGTGTTCACGACAGTTAAGCATGTGATTTCACTGCAGACAGACCGTACCACCAATTACGAGGTTTATTTCCAAGTCCAGCATGAGCTGTCAAAAGCTTATAGTGAGTTGAGAGATGCTTGGGCAAGAAAGACATTCGGTAAGCATTTTGTTGATCTCGATGAGACACAGCAGTCTGTTGTAAAGGGTGTCTACTCAAACAAGATATCTGAAGCTGAACCTAAACAATATGGTACTGCACAATGAGTAAATTCAGAAGTAATGGAAAGAGAGAAATGCCGGAGTTGAATACTTCGTCACTTCCGGACCTTATCTTTACCGTATTGTTCTTCTTCATGATGGTAACATCCATGCGTGACGTTGAGGTAAAGGTTCAGGTCAAGACTCCTACTGGAGGTTCTGAGATTGAGAAGCTTGAGAGAAAATCACTGGTGTCACATATCTACATCGGTCCTCCCTCAAAGCAGTATCGTGCCATCTACGGTGCCGCTCCCCGTATTCAGCTGAATGATTATTTCGCTGAGCCGGAGGCAATCCGTGAGTTCGTTATCTCAGAGCGTGAGAGCATGTATGAGAAGGATAAGCCTTTCATGAAGATGTCTCTCAAGATAGACCAGGGTGTTCAGATGGGTATCGTAACTGATGTGAAGCAGGAGCTTCGTAAGGCACGTGCTCTGAACATCGTCTATTCTGCCGGTAAGGAAAAGAAAGATTGACGTTTACACGTTGATATGGTTTTTAAGAAAGGCCCTTATTTCAGGAGGCCTTTCTTTTTTGCTGCAATATAGAGGGTATTTTCACGTTAATAATGTGTATGAAACGAACGGCTGCATACATTTCTGTGGCGGCCCTGTTGCTGTTATGCAGCTGCGGGGCAGAAATCAGTCTGCGCCGTGGTGACCAGAGCTATGCTTTGGGAGAATATCAGGATGCGGCTGCAAAGTACAAGAAGGCGTATGCCGGAATCTCTTTGAAAGAGAAGGAGCTGCGTGCCAGCACAGCCTTTAAACTGGGTGAGAGTTACCGTCATATCAATTATGTACCCCGTGCACTTGCAGCCTATCAGAATGCTGTCCGTTACAAGTACCCTGACAGCATAGTATACCGTCATTTGGCCGATATGCAGCGTTACAGCGGCAAACTCAAAGATGCCGAGAAGAATTATCAGATC
The DNA here is from genome assembly GCA_024398635.1 of Bacteroidaceae bacterium. GTDB lineage: Bacteria > Bacteroidota > Bacteroidia > Bacteroidales > Bacteroidaceae > Colenecus. Next base: position 13,632 of record JAKSIV010000021.1, read on the forward strand.
GCGCTGGAATATGATCCGGACGATCGTTTGGCCCAAAACGGATTGCAGTCATGCAGTCTGATACAGGAGTGGAAAGACAATCCTACCCGTTATGATGTCAAGAGGGATAACATGATGAATGGCCGATATGCCGATTGGTCGCCGGTATATGCAAGTCCGGAGTATGACCAGATAATATTTACGTCAACCCGTAACGAATGTACAGGTGATGACATAAACGGCATAACCGGTATGAAAAGCTGTGACTTTTTTCTGATACGCAAGGATGAGAAAGGTAAATGGCAGAAACCGGAAAAGATAGACGGCGGTCCAAATACTCCATACGAGGACGGAACCTGTTCGTTCAGTGCGGATTTCAAGACCATGTACTATACATACTGTGCGTCCGATCCTCAGTTGCCCCGTCCGGCTACGATATATGAGTCTTCGCGTTCGGATGCCGCATGGTCTGCAGGCAAGCCGTACAGCTCGGCATCAGATACCATCTACAACTATGCCCATCCGGCGGCATCGCCTGACGGAGAGTGGCTCTACTTTGTATCTGATATGGATGGCGGCTACGGCGGTATGGATCTGTGGCGGGTACCGATGGGAGGACGTCTTATCGGCGCCGTGAATCTGGGTCCGGATATAAATACGCCAGGCAACGAGATGTTCCCCACATTCCGTCGTAACGGTGAGCTCTACTTTTCATCGGACGGTCATCCTGGCATGGGCGGACTGGATATTTTCAAGGCTGTCAGTACTAGTGATTCAACGTGGACCGTCACGAATCTGGGCACTCCCGTAAACTCTGCATCCGATGACTTCGGAATGACATTTGAGGGTGATTATACACGCGGATTCTTTAGCAGCAACCGTAACGACGGCCGCGGGCGTGACCATATCTATTCTTTCGAGCTGCCCGAGACCGTACACAATATAGTGGGGTGGGTTTATGAGAAGGACGGTTATGAACTGCCCGATGCTCTGGTATATCTTATCGGTAATGACGGTACCAATCTGAAACTCAATGTGAGGGAGGATGGATCGTTCACGCAGCGTATCAATCCCGGAGTAAGTTACCTGTTGCTTGGCACAGCCAAAGGGTTCATGAACTACAAGCAGGAGATGACGGCCGACAGTACCGACCAGGACCGTGAATATGTACTGCAGTTTCCGTTGTCATCAATATCCAAGCCGGTAATGATAGACAATATATTCTTTGACTTTGGACGTGCTACATTACGTGCCGAATCGGCTGAGTCGCTGGATGAGCTGGTTCAGCTGCTTAAGGACAATGCCGGAGTGACCATCGAGATTGGTGCCCATTGTGACTATGTGGGCGATGACGATTATAACAAACGCCTGTCACAGCAGCGTGCCGAGAGCGTAGTTGAGTACCTGATCAAGAATGGTATAGACCAAAAACGTCTGACCGCCCGCGGATACGGAGAGTCGGTGCCCAAGACCATAAACAAAAAGGTGGCAGAGAAGTATGATTTCCTTGAAGAGGGAACTGTACTGACCGAAGAGTTTATCACAAGTCTGCCCGATACGCAGCAGGAGATCTGCAATCAGCTGAACCGCCGTACCGAATTCCGTGTAATACGAACTACATACGGTCTGTTTGGCGGTAATTAATCTTTAGCTTACCGATATCCTTATCCTCCATTCCTGAGGATACATATTGTTGGCGCGGTTACCAAGGTTCTTGGCAAACCCCAGCGGGATCTCCTTATATGTCAGCAGTACTATGCCGCGTGGAGCGTCTTCAAGATGGAGCGCGTCGCAATGCAGGTATGCCAATGCCTGTTGGCGGGTCACCTCAACTTCCGGGAAATAATTCCTGTTAAGTGATGCAGACATGGCCAATGCATGGGCCGGTACCCAATCGTGACCCTTGCGCTGGGCAATCTCAATTCCAGGGATAAGGGCATAGAGTTCCTTGCTTACCTGATTCATGTCCGATGCAAGCGGGGCGGGTAGGGCGTAAATTGAATCACCTTTTATGTAATACTCATAGTCGCCTTCGGTTGTGAGCCAGTTGCGGCACTCAGCGGGAACTGCGGGGTCAGTTTTTACAGGTTTGGAGGGCATCTCGCGGAAGGCGCCCTGCGGTTTGCGCAGCAGACAGATAAAGAAGCCTTCGCCGCGGGTGCGGTGCTGCATGAAATGGTAGGCCGGAAGGTCTTTATCGGTAAGTGAACCTGATATACTCCACTCGGGATCAGTCTCAACAGGTATGGCTTCGGCACCGAATGTGTCAATGATCCAGCGCACGTTATCCTCATCCTCGTGGCGGTTGAACGTGCAGGTGCTGTAAATCATGTATCCTCCCGGTTTAAGAGCGGGCCATATATCCTCAATTATCCGGCGTTGGCGTGCGGCGCACATATCGACATTCTGCAGGCTCCAGTCTGCAACAGCTCCTTCATCCTTGCGGAACATGCCTTCGCCGGAGCAGGGGGCATCGACGGCAATCAGGTCAAACATCAGGCTGGACTGACCTATCTGTTTGGGGCTGTTGCAGGTGACCATTACTTCCGTGCGGCCCCATTTTGTCATGTTTTCGGCCAGAATCTGGGCACGACTGCGCTGTATTTCATTACTTACCAGCAGACTACCCTGGGGCAGCAACGATGCCAGCAGGGTGGACTTACCGCCCGGGGCGGCACACAGGTCAAGGGCTTTTACGGGGCCCGCTACGCATTTGCGTACGGCCTGCTCCAGGAACATGGATGATGCCTCCTGGACATAGTAGCAGCCCTGATGAATTAGCGGGTCCAATGTGAACTGCGGGCGGTGGTCAAGGTAATCTGCGTTTTCTGCCCAGGGTACCTGGTCATCGGCATTGCATTCAAGAGATTCGAGCACAAGGCTGCGGGCATCGGGAATGAGAGGGTTGAAGCGGATACTTACCTGTGGATCGGTCTCAAGAGCTTTGAGCAGGCGGTCGCGTTCATCGGCCTCAAGTATCTCATCCAATATGTTGATAAATTCCTTTGAGAAAGGCATAACCTTGCGTGATTTCTACTGCGAAGGTAAGCCAAAAAATCAGTATATTCGCAGACAAGAAAAAAGAATAATCTGATGAAACAGTACTTAGATTTGCTGGAAAGGATACTCCGCGAGGGAGTGCAGAAAGGAGACCGTACAGGAACAGGTACCCTGAGCGTGTTCGGGCACCAGATGCGGTTCAATCTGGAGGAGGGATTCCCTCTGCTCACAACCAAGAAACTGCACCTTAAGTCAATCATTTATGAGCTGCTTTGGTTCCTGAACGGTGACACCAACGCCAAATGGCTGCAGGAGCGTGGAGTTCGTATCTGGAACGAGTGGGCCGATCCTGACGGCGATCTGGGTCATATCTACGGCTATCAGTGGCGTTCATGGCCTGACTATGAGGGCGGTTTCATTGACCAGATATCAGAGGCTGTGGACACCATCAAGAACAATCCTGACTCACGCCGCATAATCGTGAGCGCATGGAACGTGGCTGACCTTAAGAATATGAACCTGCCGCCCTGCCACGCATTCTTCCAGTTCTATGTGGCCGACGGTAAGCTGAGTCTTCAGCTCTATCAGCGCAGTGCCGATACGTTCCTGGGTGTGCCGTTCAATATAGCGTCATACGCCCTGCTCACCATGATGATGGCTCAGGTTACGGGTCTCAAACCGGGTGATTTCATACACACCACCGGCGATACCCACCTCTACTTGAATCATCTGGAGCAGGCCCGTCTACAGCTTACACGTGAGCCGCGTCCGCTGCCCAAGATGATAATCAACCCTGACGTAAAGAGCATATTCGATTTCAAGTATGAGGATTTCCAGCTTGAGGGATATGACCCGCATCCGCATATCAAAGCCGAGGTTTCAGTATGATTTCGATAATTGTCGCAATAGCTCAGAATGGGGCTATCGGTTATAAAGGGGACTTGATATATCACCTGAGTGCAGACCTTAGACGTTTTAAGGAGCTCACTACAGGCAATACGGTAATCATGGGCCGCAAGACCTTTGAGTCTCTGCCTAAAGGTGCTCTGCCCAACCGTCGTAATATCGTGCTTACCCGTCAGCCGGGCGCAATATTTCCCGGTACCGATGTCTATGCATCACTCGATGAAGCCCTGAGTCACTGCTCACGTGATGAGAAGGTCTTCATAATAGGCGGAGCCCAGGTTTATACCCAGGCTCTTGGAATGGCCGATGAACTGGAAATCACGCTGGTTCATGATACTCCCGCCCAGGCCGATACCTTCTTTCCGGAGTTTGGCAGCGACGAGAGCTGGCATCTGGTAAATAAGGAGGATCACGATCCGGACGAGAAGAATCCTTACGCATACTCCTTCCTCACATACGTTAGAAAGTGACCCATTAGGGACAGTCCCCCTGTGCCATTTTGAAAAAAACGGCACAGGGGGACTGTCCCTAATGGGTCATAGTCTGGAGGAGTTGTCCGAGAGGACGTCGTGCACAAGGGTGGTTACCATCTGCTTGAGGTCATCCATAAACTGTGCAGGCTGGTACTGACCGCGTTCTATCTCGCGCAGGTGTTTCTCCCATATGCCTGTAAGCTCGGCGCTTTTGAGGAGTTCCTCGTGAATAAGGTCTATCAAACCTGTACCCGTTGGCGTGGGGTACAGGTTTTTCTTTTCCTTGCGCATATACCCGCGTTTGTAGAGAGTCTCGATTATGGCGGCGCGGGTTGAAGGACGGCCTATGCCGTTCTCCTTCATTGCGTCACGCAACTCCTCGTCATTTACCAGTTTGCCTGCCGTTTCCATGGCACGGAGCAGGGTTGCCTCTGTGTAGGGTTTGGGCGGCTGTGTCCACTTCTCCTGCAGCTCAGGCAGGTGCGGTCCGCTCTCATCGACGGTGAACTGGGGGAGTATGCGTTCGTCATCATCGGCCTTTTCATCGGTCTTTTCCTTGTCAAAGAGCAGGCGCCATCCGGGCTTGAGGATCTCGCGGCCCGTGGTCTTGAACTCGGCGCGGCCGGCCTTGCCAAGGACCGTGGTCTGGGCGTAGAGGCAGTCGGGGTAGAAGACGGCGATGAAACGGCGGGCTATCAGGTCAAATACCGCGCGCTCCTGCTGGCTCAGGTTGTTAGGATAGACTCCGGTGGGTATGATGGCATGGTGATCGGTCACCTTGCTGTTGTCAAACACCTTCTTGGACTTGGGCAGTTTCTGTCCCTCTAACGGGGCGGTGAACTGGGCGTAATCCTTGAGGCCCTTGAGTATGCCGGGGCATTTGGGGTAGATGTCATCGCTCAGGAACGTGGTATCCACGCGCGGGTATGTGGTGATCTTCTTTTCGTAGAGTGACTGGATGGTCTTTAGGGTGTCATCGGCCGAATACCCGTACTTGCGGTTGCACTCCACCTGAAGCGACGTGAGGTCAAACAGGCGCGGGGCAAAGTCCTTGCCCTCCTTGCGGGTTACATCGGTTATGACAAAATTCAGGGGGCGGATCTCTTCCAGCAGTGCCTGGCCGTCCTCAATCTTGGTAAACTTGCCCTTTGTATATGAAAAGGTGGTGTCGCGATATACGGTCTTGAGCTCCCAGTACTGCTCGGGTTTGAAGTTATCAATCTCTTTCTGGCGGTTTACAACCAGTGCCAGGGTGGGGGTCTGGACGCGACCTATTGAGAGCACTCCACGGTTATTGCCGTTGCGGTATTTTATGGTGTACAGACGGGTGGCGTTCATGCCCAGAAGCCAGTCACCTATGGCTCGACACAGGCCGGCCTCGTAGAGTGACTTGAACGCATCCTGATCCTGCAGGTGGCTGAATCCTTCGCGTATGGACTCCTCGGTCAGGGACGATATCCACAGACGTTTGACGGGGCACTTGGCGCCGGCTTTCTGCATCACCCAGCGCTGAATGAGCTCACCCTCCTGGCCGGCATCACCGCAGTTGATAATGCCATCGGCCTTCTGCATGAGTGACTCAATTATCTTGAACTGTTTCTCTATTCCCTTATCCTCAATCAGTTTGATTCCGAACCGGGGCGGTATCATGGGCAGGCTGCCCAAACTCCAGTTCTTCCAGTTCTGTGTGTAGTCATGGGGTTCCTTAAGGGTACAAAGATGGCCGAAGGTCCAGGTTACCTGATAACCGTTACCCTCAATGTACCCGTCGTGTTTTGTCTTGGCACCCAGCACATCGGCTATATCCTTTGCCACGCTGGGCTTCTCGGCTATACATACTATCATCGGTCAGTTTTTGTTTTCACAAATTTACAACAAAAATAGCACAGGGAAACGATACTATTGTGTCACATACAGGCCCAGCCGAACTTGCGGGCAAGTTCCAGTAGAAGGTTATGGTCGCGGACGGGTATTACAACCGGGATAGTCTCACGCTGGTTGTCCCTTTTGGCGATATCGGCCTTATCCAAATCATAGTTTGTCTGCATATTCATCCATATATCGGCAGGAATATCAAATGCCTTTTCAAGGGCAACAGCCATATTAAGTGAAACGCTGCGTTTACCATTAATGGTTTCACTCAAGACCGAAGGCTTAATGCCTGTAGCCTCTGAGAGTTGTTTCTGAGTCATGCCACGCTCGTTAAGTTCGTCCTTTATCATCTCCCCTGGATGTGTGGCTTCAAGCGGGGTTATTCTTTTCTTACTCATAATGCTTTGAAATATCTGTCAATAATGCATTTACTACTATTCCGTTCCCATCGGGAGAACTGTGGAACAAAAGTCTGTACTGGTTATTGATCCAAACAGCCTCCATATCCTTCAAATCACCTTTTTTCTTTTCATAATGGAGCGACTTTATAAGATATAGGTCCTCAATTCTTCGGGCGGCCTTAAGATAGTTCACAGTTTTGACATACCGTTTTACAATATCTTCAGGAAGCCGTTTGTATCGCTTATCAAGCGTAGTTCCACTTGAATAAAGATCTTCTAAAGCCGTTGAATCAAAATCAATGTTCATAGTCTTAGATTTTATATTCTGATGCAAATATAACAACAAGTCTGCGAATAATTCACCCTTTTGCGAATTTTTGTTCCAGTTTTTGGAAAAATAGTACAATTGGGGCCGATCTCTTGGTATGTAGTTTACTTTTCATAGGTCCATACTAATCTTTCATCAACTCTCTCTGTCATTATTGCAATGAATCTCAGCAGATTGTTGTGCACATTTTCATAGTACCCGTGGCGTAAAGTGCGCTCCAACGGGAGTTTGTGGCGGACGTCATATTTGTATCTGTATATTCTGTACAGTTGCCAACGGCAATTTTCATATTTATAGTACAGTTCCCAGGTCTTGAGACCGCGGTGGTATCGGTACACAGTCTTCTCAGTAAATCTGTAGTCAGTTTCGTCATAGGCCATGCTACTCGTAGTTGTGGAAACAAGTTGTCCGCGACGATTGTACCTTGCAGTAATCAAGACTCTGCCATAATACAGGGAGTCTGTCTCATCGGGATCTACGGTTTCTTTTTGGATGATTCTTCCTTGTCTGTCCAGTTTATAAAGAGCCTTGCTTGTGGTTCTGGGTATACTGTTGCCATCATACCATTGTGTTGTTGTCTCAACGGCACTCAATCTGTCATTGGAGAATATTACGGTATCTATTGACAAATAACTGTCTGTTCCCAAATACCGATACCTGCACCCTATGTATTGGCCTAAAGAATCATATGAATACCAATAATGATACATTCCGTAACCTACAATCTCTGTCTTTTGTCCCGATGCATTGTAAGTTGTATACCCGGTTTCCACCCATCCGGTGTCCGATAAAGAGTAATCTGTGGCTTTCTCAATAACTCCGTCAAGGCTATAAGTCTTTATTGTCTTTATAACGTAGCTCAGGGTATCATGCAAGTAGTTCCAGCTTATCTCAACAATATCAATCCTGTCATCATATCTCCTTGTCTCATATTCGGTATAGGTGCTGTCATATCGGACATCTGTTTTGGCATTTATAATCCCATCCATATAAAAGTAACGGGTGTGCCTATCTATACGTGATTCGTCCACTCCAAAGTAATGTATCTCTTTGTAATCAACAGGCTTATACTCAGATGGCGTGCATTCCAAAACTCCCGCTGCAAACAGGAGCAGACAAATGATATTTACTACCGACCTTCTCATAATTCATTTATTTTTCATAAGTCCAAATGGTTTTTGGATAAGGTTTCCTGAGTATAATGGGCTCTCTTGGGTCATAGGTGAATGATTTGAGCGGAACCCTTGCGCGGAAATCATACTTTGTCTTATTTATGGACTGCGGACGGAATTTACCGTCTTTCACTGTGTAGACTACAAATCTGGTCCTCAATCCGTGTCTGTAGCGGCTCTTGAACATCATGCTTGGTTCCTTATGATAGCAACCATCACTGTAGGTGTTTGAGTATTCAATCCTTGTTACGCCCCTGCGGGTATATCGTAATGTATCTGATAAGTAAGACGGATGATAGTCTTGGGTCTCATCGGTAAGACGTGGTTGACTGCTTATGATTCTCCCTTTATTGTCATACTTACAGATAAGTGCGTCTGATACGTATTTATTGTATTTATTCAACGTATCAAGGTTATAATAAGAATCTTCTTTCCATTCATCACCCACAAGATGATAGGACCTTATGGAGCCGTCACTACTCTTTATTTTCCTTTTGATGCTGTTGATTGTTTCAATGGTATCGGTAGTCTGGCCGTTATGCCTGATTTCATACTCTGTCCAGGAGGAGTCCGGTGCGTTGTTGTAATAAATGACACGGGTAACAAGAGCAAGATTACCATCTGTATAATGATACTCTTCACGCTCAGAAACCTCATCATCATGATACTCAGTCCTGCTCAACAGATTGCCGCGAGTACTGCTGCAGGCCGCGACCAACAATGCAGATGATACTATAGCAAATAACTTCTTCATACTCCTGTCTTATTTGCAGCAAAACTATGTGCATATAAGGGGAGATGCAAGGATTAGGCGTTGCAAAACTGTTGCATTTGGTGCTGGGCTGGCTGGGTGAGCAAAACTTGGAGGGGCATAGTCCGGCGGTGCAAACTATCAGAGACTATACCCCTTCAAGTTTTCCTTAAAATCTTGCCAAAGTGTAACACGGGAGGTGGGGCGAGAGGGGGCTGGGAAGAGGGCGGGTGTGGGACACGGGCTCCAGATGAGGGGATGTAACACACTCATCGGCCCGAGAGATGGTTCTGAGGCGGGTGGGTGTGGGACACTTTGGCGGGGTGGGGTATAAAAAAGGTGCCAAGCGGAAAGACCATTTGGCACCTTTTTGGGGGGAGTGGAGCTGTTACTCAGCGAGGAGGAGTTCCATGATCTGGCAAGCTGCCTTGGCTACGCTGGTGCCGGGGCCGAAGATGGCGGCTGCACCTGCCTTGTAGAGGAAGTCATAATCTTGTGCGGGGATAACGCCACCCACGATTACCATGATATCCTCGCGGCCCAGTTTTTTGAGTTCCTCGATTACCTGCGGAACCAGAGTCTTGTGACCGGCGGCAAGTGAGGAGACGCCCAGGATGTGGACATCGTTCTCAACGGCCTCGCGGGCAGACTCGGCCGGAGTCTGGAAGAGCGGACCCATATCCACGTCAAAACCGCAGTCTGCGTAACCGGTGGCTACAACCTTGGCGCCGCGGTCGTGACCGTCCTGACCCATCTTGGCAATCATGATACGGGGCTGACGGCCCTCCTTCTTTGCGAACTCTGCTGTAAGCTGGCAGGCTCTCTCAAAGTCTGCGTCTTTCTTGCTTTCTGATGAATACACGCCTGATATTGTTCTGATTACTGCTTTGTAACGGCCTACGACCTTCTCGCAGGCATAAGAAATCTCACCCAGTGATGCACGCACCTTGGCAGCCTCGACAGCAAGAGCAAGCAGGTTGCCCTGACCGGTCTCGACGCACTTGGTGATGGCATCCAGAGCCTTCTGTACATCGGCCTCGTTGCGGTTAGCGCGGAGCTGCTTTAAGCGCTCAATCTGCTGGTTACGTACGGCGGTGTTATCGACCTCAAGGATATCAATGGGATCCTCGTGGTCCAGACGGTACTTGTTGGTACCTACGATGGTCTGAACGCCGGAGTCGATGCGGGCCTGTGTGCGGGCTGCAGCCTCTTCGATACGCATCTTGGGCAGACCGGTCTCGATGGCCTTGGCCATACCGCCCAGCTTCTCAATCTCCTGGATATGCTCCCATGCCTTGTGGGCTATCTCGTTGGTCAGAGACTCAATGTAGTATGAGCCTGCCCACGGATCAACCTCACGGCATACGTTGGTCTCCTCCTGGATGTAAATCTGGGTGTTACGGGCAATACGTGCACTGAAATCGGTAGGCAGTGCTATGGCCTCGTCCAGAGCGTTGGTGTGCAGAGACTGGGTGTGACCCAGGGCTGCTGCCATAGCCTCGATGCAGGTACGGCCAACGTTGTTGAACGGATCCTGCTCGGTGAGTGACCAACCCGATGTCTGGCAGTGTGTACGCAGAGCCATTGACTTGGGGTTCTTGGCGCCGAAGTTCTTGGTTATCTTGGCCCAGAGCAGACGGGCTGCACGCATCTTGGCAATCTCCATGAGATGGTTGGTACCGATGGCCCAGAAGAATGACAGACGCGGTGCGAATGTATCGATGTTCATGCCGGCGTTGATACCTGCACGCAGATACTCCATACCGTCGGCCAGAGTGTAAGCCAGCTCAATATCGGCGGTAGCACCTGCCTCCTGCATGTGGTAACCGGATATTGATATTGAGTTGAACTTGGGCATATTCTGTGATGTATATTCGAATATGTCGGCAATTATCTTCATGGAGAACTTGGGCGGATATATATAGGTATTACGCACCATGAACTCCTTAAGGATATCGTTCTGGATAGTTCCCTGAAGTTCCTCAAGTGTGGCACCCTGCTCCAGACCTGATACGATATAGAAGGCCAGGATAGGCAGAACGGCACCGTTCATTGTCATTGATACTGACATCTTGTTAAGAGGTATGCCGTCAAACAGCACCTTCATATCCTCGACCGAGCAGATGGATACACCGGCCTTACCTACATCACCTACCACACGCTCGTGGTCGGCATCGTAGCCGCGGTGTGTGGCAAGGTCAAACGCAACTGACAGACCTTTCTGACCGGCGGCCAGGTTACGGCGGTAGAATGCGTTAGACTCCTCGGCTGTGGAGAATCCGGCATACTGACGGATGGTCCAGGGACGCATCACATACATGGTCGAGTAGGGACCACGCAGGTTAGGAGCTATACCGGCGGCATAGTTCAGATGCTCCATGCCCTCCAGGTCCTCCTTGGTATATACAGGCTTTACTTCAATGTGCTCCGGAGTCTTCCAGATCTCATCGGCACCTGCCTTTGTCTTGCATCCGCAAAGAGCCTCCTTGGGGGCTGCGGACTTGATGTCTATATTCTTGAAATCGGGTTTCATAACTGCGGATTATTTGATGTTAAGCTTGCTGTTGAAATCACGGAGAGTCTCAAGTACGTTGCAGCGTACATGGACGTAATTCTCTATACCGGCGGCTTTGAGGTCCTCAATGCAGGCGGGGTTACCGGCAATCACGAAGATTGCGCTGTCACCTACTGCCTTGAATGCGGCGGGACCGTACTCGGCGTACTCGTCGTCGCTTGAGCAGAGCACCACGATATCGGCTCCTGCCTTGCGTGCTGCCTCAGCTCCCTCCTGGACGGTCTTGAAGCCCAGGTTGTCAATAATCTCGTAGCCTGCGCAGCCAAAGAAGTTACCCGAGAACTGGGCGCGGGCCTGACGCATGGCCAGATTTCCTATAGTGAGCATGAACACCTTGGGACGGCGGCCGCTGGCCTCGGTCTGCAGGCGCAATGCCTCAAACTCTGATGCTATGCGTGATGAGTCAAGGGTTGCGATGGTTGCCTCACCCTCTGCCTTGCAGCAGCAACAGCAGGTCTTGGGGGCACGGCCCTCGGACATCTCTTTGATGTTGGGGAACTGGTTGGTTCCCAGAAGTGACTCCTTACGCTTGGCGGCGTTCTCATGACGGGTGGCGTTGGTGGCGTTTACAGCCTCCTGAACCTTACCGGCCTTTACCAGTGCCAGCATACCGCCCTCATCCTCTACGGAGAGGAACAGGTTCCAGGCCTGCTCGGCCAATGCCTCGGTCAGATTCTCTATGTAGTATGAACCGCCGGCGGGATCTACAACCTTGTCAAAGTGTGACTCCTCCTTAAGCAGCAGCTGCTGGTTACGTGCCAGACGCTCCGAGAACTCATCAGACTTCTGATATGCTGCATCGAACGGGGTGACTGTTATTGAGTTGACACCTGCCAGAGCGGCACTCATGGCCTCGGTCTGTGAACGCAGCAGGTTTACGTACGGGTCAAACAGTGTCTGGTTGTACTTGGTGGTGACTGCGTTGATGAACATCTTGCATGAGCAGCGGCAGATGCCGTCCTCGGGGTTCTTGCCGCAGTGGCACTCGGGCTTGTAGGCCTCGACTATTTTGGCCCACAGCATACGTGCTGCGCGGAACTTGGCAATCTCCATAAAGTAGTTGGAGCCGATACCCATGTTGAACTGGATCTTCTTGGCTACTGCATCGGCGGGAACGCCGGCCTCGGTGAGGGCGCGCATGTACTCGTTACCCCATGCAAGAGCGTAACCTAGCTCCTGATAGCAGAATGCGCCGCTGTCAGTGAGCATTGAAGCCTTGACGGTGAGGGCGCGGAACTTCTTGAGAGGCTCAAGTATCTCAATGAGCTTGGCGGCATCATCAAGACCGCACTCAACGCCGTTCTTGAGCATTGAGCCGATGGGGTCATATGAGATTGAACCCTTCAGGGTGCTCAGGTCATAACCTTTCTTGGTGAAATAGTCAACCAGAGCCTGAGCCTGTGCGCATGCCAGCTGGGGCTTGGTGCTGAAGTTGAGCTCTATGCAATCAGCACAGATGTCCTTGAGCAGTGCTTCCAGATCGGCACCCTCGATAAGACGGCCGCGGCAGCAGAAACTGAGTGAATCGACGCCCTTGTTAAGGATGTCAAGAGCCTTGGCGTTGGCCTCCTTGATGTCTTTGGTGCTGATACCCTGGCGTACAAACCATGAGTTGCAGGCTTTGGTGCCGCGCTTGTAGGGAAATTCTCCGGGTTTGGTCTCTGTGTCAAGGTCTTTGAGGTCCTCCTGGCGGTAGAACGGCTGTACCTTGAAACCCTCGTTGGTTCTCCAGACGAGTTTCTTCTCAAAATCCGCACCCTTTAGGTCCTCTGTTATCTTGGCCATCCACTCCTCGGTGGACACGGGTGGGAACTCTGAGAAGAGTTTTTCTTTCTTGTTTGACATAAAATATTACTTGTTTGATAGTATAATTCTCTATCTGACGCCCTTTCGGAGCAGTCAGTCTGGCAAAGTTATATAATTAGATTGAGTAAACCTACTTAAATCTTATAGATTTATATTCCGTGAATAACTATAAATTTTTAAGGTTTTATAATAGAGTCCGAAAGGTCAATATCGGCAAAATGTAAGTAACTTTGCAGCTGAAAAATAGGACAAGTTTTCATATCTGAACAAAACACTGATTTATAATGGATTGGATTAGGACTCTTCTTTTTGACACTGAATCAATAGCCCATCTTCTTTTGCTCTATTCGTTCGTTATTGCCGTAGGAGTATTGCTTGGAAAACTCAAGTTCCGCGGTGTGTCATTCGGTGTTGCATTTGTGCTTTTTACCGGAATTGTGGTGGCTCATTTCGGGTTTACCGGCAATATGAAGACCATAAGTTTTGTCCAGGACCTGGGTCTTATCCTGTTTGTATACAGTCTGGGACTTCAGGTGGGGCCTTCATTCTTCAGTTCATTTCTCAAGGGCGGTATACGCATGAACCGCCTGGCGATACTTCTGATATTCCTCAATATCGTTGTAGCCATAGGCGCATACCTGCTCCTGTTTGACCGTAATGACCCCGACAGCTTTCCTATGCTGGTGGGAGTGCTGAGCGGTGCTGTGACCAACACACCCGGTCTGGGTGCAGCCGAAGAGGCCCTTCGTCAGATGGGCGGCAGCACAGCCGAGATTGCGAACGGTTACGCATGTGCTTATCCGCTTGCCGTCGTGGGTGTAATAATGGTGCCGATGATCGTGAAGGCCATCTGCCGTATCAAGGATGACAAGGAGAACGAGCAGCTTGAGGGCATGAAACAGGAGGATACCAGCACCAAGCCCATGAAGCAGTATCTGGAAATGACCAATGAGCGTCTGAACGGCAAGACCATTCTTGAACTCCGACGCCTGATCAACCGTGAGTTCATCTGCTCCCGTCTGCTGCATGACGGTGTGGTGGTTACTCCGCATAGGGATACCGTAGTTTATAAGGGTGACCAGCTGAGCATAGTGAGCTCCGAGGATGACGGCGAGGCTATCCGTACCCTGTTGGGCACGACCGTTGAGGTTGAATGGGATAACGTGAAGGGTACCGAGCCTTTGGTTTCACGCCGTATCGTAGTAACCAAGGAGAAACTCAACGGCAAGACTCTGGGTCAGCTTCATCTGGGCAGTATCTATGATGTGACCATTACCCGTGTGGTACGTTCCGGTACTGAGTTGTTCGCATCGGCAAGCCTGGCACTTCAGCTGGGCGACCGTCTGTCGGTGGTAGGTAAGGAGAGCAGTGTGGCAGCCGTGGCTCAGCGTGTAGGCAATGAGATGAAACGTCTGGATGTACCCAACATCGCTACATTGTTCATAGGTATCCTGGTGGGTGTGCTTTTTGGAAGCATTCCAATCGCAATCCCCGGTATTCCCACTCCTTTGAAACTGGGTCTGGCCGGCGGTCCGCTGGTAGTGGCCATACTTATCAGCCGGTTCGGATACAAACTTGGTCTGGTTACATACACAAAGGCCAGCGCTCTAATGATGCTTCGTGAGGTCGGAATAGCACTCTTCCTGGCCAGCGTAGGCATCAAATCAGGTGCCACATTCGTTGAGACGATCACATCGGGCGACGGCCTTACATTCATGCTGGCCGGTCTGCTCATAACAGTCATACCTGTATTCGTTGTGGCACTTATTGCAAGGAAACGTCATAACATGAACTACTACAGTATACTGGGACTTGTGGCTGGTGCCAGCACCAATCCTCCTGCTCTGGCGTTTGCCAACAGCCAGACAGAGCATGACGCCCCTGCAGTGGCGTACTCTACAGTATATCCGCTCACCATGTTCCTGCGCATCCTTACAGCCCAGCTTATGGTGCTGATAGGTTGCAGTCTGTTCTAAAATAGTGCAGAAGGGGTCAGACCCCAATTTTACTTTTTTTGATTACCAATTCTGATTAAGGATGTATGGGATTCCCGATGCGGTGATTCCTGCGCCGCTTATGGTATAGTGTGTGGAGTAGCTGTTGTTGTAGAATTCCACGCGTGCATTGCCTTCGGCATCGGTTACGACATTGGCGTTCCAATAAACAGTTCTGCGTGCATCGACATCACCGCAAATGCCTCCTTCGGGGTATTGGGGTGAATAGAATTCCACTGGCTTGGAGAAACCGTCAATCGTGGTGGTCCTGCGTCCCAGATTGCGTATGTCATTGTACGATAGCAACTCCCTATCGTTCTTGATCTGTATGTCTACCAGATAGAAACGGGACCAGCATGTCTCAACCCAGTAAAACCAGTCGGTATCAAGACGCTTTCTGTGCATGTCGACCAGCAGAGGGGTGAATTCCACAAAGTAACTGGGGTACATGGGCTTGTCATAGACTATTATGCTCTTGACATCGATCATGTCAATAGCCGTAGGGATATCAAAAGGTTTTTTGTCCAGTACTTTCTGCTGGTTGTGGACATAGTAGAAGGGTCTGATTGGCTCGTCGTCATCGTCGTAAAAACGAATTCCCTGCTCCAGGAAATATCCGGCTACATCGGTCGTGTATTCACCCAGGTCCAGTTCCATTTCGGCATCCTTCTCGACATCCCATGAGGTGAATGTGTCATAATCCACAAACTGGCGCTTCTCGGTAATATCCACATCATCCAGTACTATACCCAGATCCTCGCGGATAACCAGCGGCAGTCCGTCGTCGGTAAAGTCGGGCTCATCCTTCTTTTTGGCGCGCTTGTTATGGGTCAGGTCAATCTCTTGTTTCAGGAACGGTTTGGGGTCAGGGCGGTCGGAGCGTTCGAATTTGATTCGGGTGCTCTTTTCAAACTTGGTTTTTCCGTTCCTCTTTTTTGACATAAGGTTGATGGTCATCTTGGCCTTGCCGTAGAAATCGGTCAGGTCAAATCCAAAGTATCCCGTAGAATCGGTGTGATACTCGAATGTCTCGAATCTGGTCTTATCCTCAGGTACGACCGATGCATACACGTCAATATCCGATACGGGATTGCGCTTGGAGTAGGAGAGTACCCAACCATTCATAGTGAGGCTGTCCTCTATTCTGTGTTTCTCGGCATATTTCTTCTGTCCGGTCATGTATTGCCATTCATATCGCTCCCATCCCTGGACAAGGGTAAGCAGATTGAGCGCAGTACGGCGCTCGGAGTCATTCGCCTCAAGGTACCAGGCCGGATCATGAATGTAACCCTTAAGGTCCGATGACAGCAGCAGGTTGGACTGCAGGTTATCAGACATTCCCGTTCCGTAATCATCTGCATCGCGGACAGACAGGCAGAAGCGGTCGCGAATAGGTTTGCCATCTTTATCGGTCAGTTTGAATTTGATTATCTCCTTGCTGAAAGGCTGGCGTGACATGCTGTCGGTGGAGAATGATATTGAGGGGCTCCGGAACCTGTCGTTGTTGTGGAAAAAACTGCGTGATGAGAGTATCTTGCCATTCTTGTTGTATAGAGTCATGCGGCAAACACTCACTGGCCATGCGGAGCAGTCTATGTCAAGTTGTGTGTTCTCATCGGCTTGGATTTCCTGAAAGAATATTACATCACCACGGCAGGTGACTGCTATAGCCGTCTGCTCGCCAATAAGGTCCGATGTGCGAGCAATGCTGATTTGTAGCAGGGAATCGGAGCAGGGCAGGGCGGTCATGGAGTAGCCGCTTTTTAAGGCTCTTGGCAGGCTGTATCGGGATTTCTTGCCGTCTAGGGTAATGAATTGGACCGCTTCATTGCCGCTAGGTATGATGCTGAACAGGCCCATTCCATCATGGATGGTGTATGCGGTGTCGGACCTGTCCTGGAAAACCAGCGCTCCGTCAATTTCAAAACCGTCGGCACCGGTGGCTTTGAAAGCAACGTTGCAGGGAAGTCCCGCAATGAGGTCACCTCCCTCAGGGAAAAAAGACAGATTTACCTTGCCGTCATCCTCATCGGCTTCCTTGCGGATTACATCAACCAGTGGATTGTCATTCTTGACCACCACGTGTGAGTTGTCAAAATCACCTTGTTGCCTGGGCTTGGTATAAACGGGGATAACGCGTGAGAATATGGCCTCTTCGCTAAAATCAAGCATATTTTGGGTATAGGCCCTTATCTCATAAAAACCGCTGGGGTACTCCATTATTCCACGTTTTTCACGTGCTTGTGCTGTAGCCGCATCCCATAGGGGTATGGCTCCGTCACACTGGCCGGCTATTACCTTGAGTTTCTGTTGCAGTATGAGTTGACCGGTAGGGGCCAGTAAATCCACATAGAGAACCTTGCTGGGTGCACGCTTGAGAGTGGTGGCGTGTGTCACAAAAGCCTTGAACCAGATTATCTCGCCCTGAAAATATGCGGTGTTGTCAAATTCAAGATAGACCTTTTCCTGAGGGAATATGTTGTTGAACTGGTGTATATTGCCCGAAAAACGCATGAGCTGTCGGGTGAGGTCATCCGATGTTTCGGGGGAATTGTCGGCAAACATTTCCGAACCCAAAATGAGTATGGCAGCAATCAGACAGCAAAACCGTTTCATGGTGGTAAATATACAAAAAAAACGGGAGAACGGTTTCCCGCACTCCCGTTGTAAACGGTTAAGGATGATTACTGGGGACGTCCGCCACCAAAACCACCACCCTGGGGCATTCCGCCGCCGAAGCCGCCACCAAAGCCGCCCTGGCCACCCTGACCACGCTGCTGACGACGCTCTTCCTGAATGGCGTCATATTTCTTCTTCTGGTCATCGGTAAGGAATGACTTGATCTTAGCCTCCTGAGCCTGACGCTGCTTCTGCATCTGCTCCATCATGGCCTGCATGTCACCCTCGGCGGGCATCTGACCGCCACCGTTCTGCATCTGCTCACGGCGTGCTGCCTGCTCCTTGCTGCTTGCAAGATAGTAGTTGTAGATTGAATCATACTGAACCTGTGTCAGTTCGAGCTGCTCCTTGAGACGGTCAGCTTGACGCTTGGCCATATCCTCAGGATTCATGTTCATACCCTGGGGCATTCCGCCGCCGAAACCGCCGCCAAATCCCTGTGCAAAACTCATGGTTGAAACCATCAGAGCTGCGATAGCGAATAAAATCTTCTTCATTGCTTTGTTATTTAGGTTAGAAAATAAAAATTTCACTTTGCAAAGATAAGATATCGGGAAATGTCAAAAGTTTAATGGTACTTATTAAAAAATAGTTAAGAGTTTTTGACTTTTGGTGAAGGAAAGGGTGCACGGAAATAGCGTATATTTGCAATGATTTATAAGAACACAGATGGCAGAATTGAAGACACCCCAGGAATTGGGTACGGAAAGAATCGGAAAACTACTTATCAGGTACGCTGTACCGGCCATGATCGCTATGCTTGCATCATCACTTTACAATATCGTGGACCGCGCGTTCATAGGACATGGAGTGGGAGCGATGGCTCTTTCGGGATTGGCAGTCACCTTCCCGTTGATGAACCTTTCGGCTGCGTTGGGATCAATGGTAGGCGTGGGATCGGGCACCATGATTTCACTTAAATTGGGACAGAAAGACCATGAGAGCGCCCAGTTGCTTCTGGGTAACTCTGTGACAATGAACATACTTATAGGCGTGATATTCGGCGCCTTGTCACTGTTGTTCATCAATCCGATACTCACACTGTTCGGCGCTACCGAAGTCACCATAGGATACGCACGTGAGTATATGGTCATCATTCTGGCGGGTAATGCGTTTACGCACCTTTATCTGGGCATCAACTGCATATTGAGGGCTGCGGGTCATCCCAACAAGGCCATGATTGCCACTATAGGTACGGTGCTGCTCAATACACTGCTGGATTACCTTTTCATTATGGTGTTCCACTGGGGAATCAAAGGCGCAGCCATTGCTACCGTCATTTCACAGGTTCTGGCATTTACATGGCAGTGCTTCCAGTTATCGGACAAAAGTGAACTCATTCACCTTAAGAGGGGTACATACCGTCTGCGTGGTGACCTGGTAAGGAACATAATAACCATCGGATTGTCTCCCTGCCTTATGAATGCTGCTGCCTGCTTTGTCGTATTGCTCATAAACCGCGGCCTGCTCAAGTATGGCAGTGATGTGGCCATAGGTGCATACAGCATTATAAACAGCATAGGATTCATGGTGGTGATGATGGTCATGGGATTTAACCAGGCCATGCAGCCCATTGCAGGTTACAATTACGGTGCCCGTCAGTTTGACAGAGTGCTCAGGGTATTGTATCTGACCATGTTTTTCGGCACGTGCGTAACCACATTGGGATTTGCCGTAGGCGAGTTCCTGCCGGATTTCTGCATACGGATATTCACGAATGACCCCGAGCTGACAGCCATAGCTCATAACGGAATGAAGATAAACTTCATCTTTTTCCCGCTTATAGGTTCGCAGATGGTGATAGGAAACTTTTTCCAGAGCATAGGAATGCCGGGCAAGTCCATAATCATGTCACTTTCCCGTCAGGTACTGCTGCTCATTCCTTTCCTTATAATATTGCCGCATTATTACGGTATCAACGGTATCTGGTACAGTCTGCCTGCATCGGATATACTGTCTGTCGTATTGGGATTCTCCCTCCTGATACCTCAAGTAAGTAAACTTAAAAAAATGGCATGATATGGACAAGCACTATTGTATATGCATAGGCCGCAAATTCTGTAGCGGAGGCCGAAACGTAGCAGCAATCGTTGCTGAAAAACTTGGCATTAAAGTGTATGACAGGGGCCTTCTTAAAAAGGCCGCCCAGGATACCGGTTTCAGCGAACAGTTCTTTGCCGAAGCCGACGAGGAGAAGACCCGCAAGGGGCTGCGTTCGCTGTTCATGAACCATCTGAGCAGCATCAACGGACTGTCAAACAACTATCTGAGCAATGAATCCATATTCAATATGCAGAGCGATGCCATCCGTAAGATACATGAGACCGAGGACTGCGTATTCATTGGCCGTTGCGCCGATTACGTGCTGCGTGACAGCGAGCGCCTTCTGAACGTGTTTATCGCGGCCGATATCGATGACCGTGTGGCCCGCGTGATGCGCCATGCCGGCGAGGGCATGACACAGTCCAAGGCCCTGTCTCTGATTGAGGACATCGATCGCAAGCGTTCATCGTACTACAACTATTTTACCGGCCGCACATGGGGCGATACCGCTGTTTATGACATTTGTCTGAACAGTACCACCCTGGGATATGAAAAGTGCGCCGAAATAATCGTATCTTTGGCAAAAGAGCGTCTTGGAATATGAAAAAGATAGGAATCCTGTCCGATACCCACGCATACTGGGATGACCGCTACGCCACCTTCTTTAAGGTGTGTGACGAGATTTGGCATGCCGGTGATGTGGGGTCGTACGAGATTCTTGAGCGTCTGTCAAAGATAGCCACCGTACGTGCCGTCTACGGTAACTGTGACGGACAGGATGTACGCCGTTTCACCACGGAGATATACCGTTTCAAGGTGGAGGATGCCAATATCATGATTAAACACATAGGAGGTTCGCCGGACCATTATGACCACTCCGTACGTGAGCAGCTGCTAATAGAGACTCCGGACTTGTTGGTATGCGGTCATTCGCATATCCTGAAAGTGATGCATGACAGCAAATACGGGATGCTTTTCATCAATCCCGGTGCAGCAGGACTGCAGGGGTGGCAGAAAGTACGTACTCTGGTACGTCTGGAGGTTGAAGGCAAGACATTCCGCAACCTTGAGGTGTATGAGATAAAGAGGGAAAATGATTTTTGATAATTTGATACTATGGAACCGATCACATTACTTGAACTTAACGGGCGTGTCAAGAGTACACTGCAGTTTGAGATACCCGATGCCTATTGGGTACAGGCTGAAATTAGCAGCATAAGTCCGTCAAGTCAGGGACACTGCTACATAGAACTGGTGCAGAAAGATCCTACCGGACGTAACTTCCTGGCCAAGGCCAAAGCCAATATCTGGCGTGGTACATGGCTTAAGCTTAAACCTTATTTCGAGGCTGAGACGGGCGAGACGCTTAAGGTGGGAATGAAAGTCCTGCTCCAGGTTACCGTTACGTTTCATGAGGTTTACGGCTACTCTCTCGTGGTTCAGGATATTGACCCGACATACACGATGGGTGATATGGCCCGTCGCCGTAAGGAGATTCTGGAACAGTTGGCAAAGGAGGGCGTGATAGGACTTAACCATGAACTTGAAATTCCTGCTCTGCCCAACAGGATTGCGGTGATATCATCGGCCACAGCTGCCGGATGGGGCGATTTCCGTGACCAGTTAAAGAACAATATCTACGGCTTCAGGTTTTATGTCAAGCTGTTCCCGGCACTTATGCAGGGCGATGATGTGGAGCGTAGCGTAATATCGGCCCTGAATGCCGTTGCAGAGCGCAGGGATGATTTCGATTTGGTCATTATAATAAGAGGAGGCGGTGCCGTGAGTGAATTGAGTTATTTCGATTCATATGATCTGGCATACAACATAGCTAATTTCCCGTTACCTGTGATTACGGGAATAGGCCATGAACGTGATGATACGGTTGCCGACGTGGTGGCCCATACCAAGGTCAAGACACCGACTGCGGCGGCAGAGTTCATCATAAACAGAGCATTTGACAGCGCATCCGAGCTGGAGAATCTTACCCGGAGGATGGGAGATGCCATTGCAGGGAGAATGAACTCCGAGAATATCCGAATAGAGAGGATATCGCAAAAGCTGCCATCACTGTTCGCGGTACTCAGAACGCGTCAGGAGCAGATCCTGGAAACTGTTTGGATGAGGTCCGTGAATGCTGTACGAAACATGCTTACCGCCCATGTCCATAAACTTGAAATCATCGATAAGAGCATAGCGGCTGTTGACCCGGTGACAATACTTAAGCGCGGCTATTCGATTACACGGTGCAACGGCCATGTGGTCAAGGGCGCATCGGACCTTAAGAGAGGTGACAGACTGACTACTGCGTTTGCAGACGGCAGCGTTGAGAGTGAAATTTTATGATTATAAACCTAATAATTGACGATACAATGAAATACGAAGAAGCGATGAAACGCCTGGAAGAGATAGTTTCCGGGATTGAGGAAAACAAGATGGATATAGACCAGATAAGCGACAGTCTTAAGGAGGCCCGTGAGCTTATTAAGTTCTGTAAGGACAAACTCTACAAGACCGATGAGGAGATAAAGAAAATACTTGAAACCGAGGACTAAGAAACAAAACGATATGAGAAGGATTATCAAAACGCTTTTTTGCCTGCTGCTGACAGCGGGGGTCATTGCATGCAGTTCGGTGGCTTTTACAGGCCGTAACCGTATGCTGCTCTATTCAGACAGTGAGATTACATCTCTTTCGAACGAATCATACAACGAGATGATGGCTACTGCCAAGGTATCAGAGAATAAAGCTCAGGCGGCTGTTATTCAGGAGGTAGGCGAACGTATATCGGGGGCTCTCACCAAATACCTTGCCAGCAAGTGCCAACAGTCCGTTCTGGACGGCATCAACTGGAGTTTCAAACTGGTGCAGGATGATCAGGTGAACGCTTTCTGCATGCCGGGTGGTCAGGTCGTGTTCTACGAGGGCATAATGCCTCTGCTTGACACTCCGGATCTGGTAGCTGTGGTAATGGGCCATGAGATAGCGCATGCAATAGCACGTCACGGAAACGAGCGTATGTCACAGCAGGCACTTGCAAGTGTTGTGGGCAGTGTTACCGGACAGGTCGTTGAGCAGAAAACATCCGAGAACGGACGTGTACTGTTCGAGGCGGCTTTTGCTGTGGGAACGGAATACGGCTATCTGCTTCCATACTCACGCAAACATGAATCAGAGGCCGATGAAATAGGACTTTATATCATGGCCATAGCCGGATATGACATTGAGCAGGCTCCTGTTTTGTGGCAGCGTATGTCGGAGAACAACAGCCAGTATGTCCCGGAGTTCATGAGTACCCATCCCAGTGATGCCAGTCGCATCAGGAATCTGGAGAAACATATGGATAAGGCCCGCAAGATAGCGGCCGGGCTAAATTGATTTTACTAACTAGTTCAAATACAAGATGAGAATTATCAGACCAGTATTATGCGCCATGGCTCTTGTTTTAGGCGCAAGCGTACAGGCTCAGGGCCTGAAGGATGCTTACAGTGACTATTTTTCAATCGGCGTTGCCGTGAACATGGGTAACCTCAACGTTGAGAGAAATCCCAAGGATATGGAGATCATCCTGACCAACTACAACAGTATTACGGCCGAGAATGATTTCAAACCGCAGTCGGTACAGCCCCAAGAGGATCAGTGGAACTTCAAGAACGCCGATGCCATTGCCGATTTCTGCCGTGCCAACGGTATCAAACTGCGTGGCCATTGCCTTGTATGGCATAGCCAGGTGGGCCGATGGATGTTCCAGGACAAGGATGCCGACGGCAAGAACGTGCAGGCAAGCAAGGAGAAACTGTATGAGAGGATGAAGACTCATATCACCACCGTCATGCAGCGATACAGCGATATCGTTTACTGCTGGGATGTGGTTAACGAGGCTGTTACCGATGATGCCAATGCAACCGACCCGTTGCGTCCTTCACAGTGGAAACAGATTGCCGGCGGTGACGAATTCATCCGTAAGGCTTTCGAATTTGCACATGAGGCCGATCCCAATGCACTTCTGTTCTATAACGACTATAATGCAGCGGTTCCTGCCAAGCGCGACAAGATTTACAATATGGTCAAGGAGATGAAAGAGGCCGGTGTTCCCATTGACGGTATCGGCATGCAGGGCCATTTCAGCGTATATGAGCCTTCACTCGAGGATATAGAAGCCGCTATTGAGAAGTATTCCGAGATTGTCGATCATATCCAGTTCACGGAGCTTGACATCCGTCTTAACCGTGAGATGGGCGGTGGCCTGAACATGAACCGCCAGGGTGAGGAGCTTACTCCCGAGAAGCAGCAGATGTTCAATGACAGGTATACCGGTTTCTTCGATGTGTTGCGCCGTCATGCCGATGTCATTGACGTGGTGACATTCTGGAATGTATCAGACCGCGATTCATGGGTGGGCACATCAAACTATCCTTTGCTGTTTGACAAGAACTCCGATCCCAAAGAGACATATTATCTGGTTCGCGACTTCACTCCCTCCAAGGAGGATAAGGTTGCAGCCAAGAAGTCAAAGAAAAAGGCTGCCAACAAGGCTGCCGATGAGAAAGCTGCGCTTGCTCAGAAGAACTATAAGAAATAATTAAGGGCATATTATTTCCGATAAGCGGGCCGGATTCCATCCTGTCCGCTTTTTTCGTCTTATTATTCTATATTTGGAAATATTATTCGTATGTTTGCAGAACGTGTGCGAAAACTAAAAACTTTTATATAATCAGAAAATGAAGAAAATTATCCTTTCACTCATGGCACTCGCTACAATTTCAGCGTATGCCCAGTTCGGCGGTCGCGGTCAGGGAAATCCCACCGTACCTTCAGTAACAGAGAACGTAACAGAAGATTTCAAGCCCGCATCAAACAATCAGGCAAATCATCAGTATCCTATGGTAAACTCACAGCGTATGGTACGTGCCCAGATATCGGCCCCCAACGCTACATCCGTAGGACTTGACATTGATGGCAAGATATACTCAATGAGCAAGAACGAGAATGGTGTATGGACTGGTACTTCGGCTCCTCAGGATCCCGGTTTCCACTACTATCAGCTCAACATTGACGGTGCAAGCGTACCCGATCCGGGAAGCCTCTACTACTATGGTGCAAGCCGTTGGGGCAGCGGAATCGAGGTTCCGTCAGACGACCAGGATTTCTGGCAGGTCAAGAATGTTCCGCAGGGTTCTGTAAACGAGGTATTCTACTGGTCAACAGTAACTGAAGCCATGCGTCACTGCTACATCTATTTCCCCAATGAGTACTACACCAACACAACCAAGAAGTTCCCGGTTCTGTACCTGATGCACGGAATGGGTGAGAACGAGCACGGTTGGGCAGAGCAGGGCCACACCGGTCAGATCATGGATAACCTGATCGCCGAGGGTAAGGCTCTTCCGTTCATCATTGTAATTGACTGCCTTGACGCACGCGCTGCAGGCCAGCAGGCCGGTGGTATGGGCGGCTTCGGCGGCTTTGGCGGCCCCTCAGTTGAGGCACAGGCTCCTCAGGGCCAGG
>JAKSIV010000022.1 GCA_024398635.1 Bacteroidaceae bacterium
GGGGGGTAATAAAAAAGCAGTAACTTTGCGGTCAGGAAAGCAGAATGGATTGAATCAGAGTTTTCCTATTATTGAGTTGTGCGCATAACGCACATTGTGTACTGAAACGTACCCCTTTTTTAAAGTTGGTTACTTTATAACCGCCCGACTTGGAAAACGGTCAATAAGAAGAGTAGTAAAAGTATTTGTTTACTATATAGACTCTGATTTGAAAGTACAAAGGCCTTACTGCCGGCGTACCGAAGACGTAAACAAGAGAGGTTTTATTGTTTATGTCTTTTTTTTGTCCCCTTTAAAAAGGGTCAGGAAAAAGGCTGGATGGTTGAACTTTTAAAACGTTTTTGAAGTAGATGGATCAGCGAAAAGCTCCCGTTTATGAAGCTCTGCAGGAGTTCCGCAGGAACAGAGTGGTACCCTTCGATGTACCTGGTCACAAAAGAGGTAGGGGAAACCCCGAGCTCGTTTCATTGCTTGGTAAGCAGTGCGTTGAGTTGGATGTGAACTCAATGAAACCCCTGGACAATCTGTGTCATCCCATTTCAGTAATCAAAGAAGCCGAAGAATTGGCTGCCGAGGCATTCGGTGCCGCACACGCATTCCTTATGGTGGGTGGTACGACATCGGCCGTACAGACTATGGTGCTTACCGCCTGCAAGAGCGGCGAGAAGATAATCCTGCCGCGTAACGTGCACCGCAGCGTGATCAACGCTCTGGTTGTGAACGGCGCAACTCCCATTTACGTAAATCCCGATACGGACAGCCGTCTGGGTATTGCCCTTGGCATGAAGATATCACAGGTGGAGCGCGCCATCGAGGAGAACCCCGAGGCAAAGGCCATCCTGGTGAACAACCCCACATACTACGGTATTTGCTCCAACCTGAAGAAGATCGTTGAGCTGGCTCACGAGCACGGAATGATGGTGCTGGTCGATGAGGCTCACGGCACACACTTCTACTTTGGCGAGGATATGCCTATAACCGCTATGGCTGCGGGGGCCGATATGTCATCGGTCTCAATGCATAAGTCAGGCGGCAGCTTAACGCAGAGCTCGTTCCTGCTTACCGGTCCCGAAGTAAGCGCCGGTTATGTGCGTCAGGTGATAAACCTTACTCAGACCACCAGCGCATCGTATCTGCTTATTTCAAGTCTTGATATTTCACGCCGTAACCTGGCCCTGCGCGGTAATGAGCTGTTTGCCGAGGTGATGCGCATAGCCAATTACGCCCGCACCGAGATCAATAAGATTGGCGGTTATTACGCCTACGGCAAGGAGCTGATCAACGGTGACAGCGTATATGACTTTGACCCCACTAAACTGACAGTATACACATTGGATATCGGCCTTGCAGGCATTGAGGTTTATGACCTGCTGCGTGACGAGTATGACATTCAGCTGGAGCTGGGTGACATGGGTAACGTGCTGGCTTACATATCGATAGGTGACCGTATGCGTGAGGTCGAACGTCTGGTGAGCGCTCTGGTTGACGTCAAGCGCCGTTACAGCCGCGACCGTTCAGGTCTGTTCGATCATGAATATATCAACCCGTCGGTGGTGATGACTCCGCAGGAGGCTTTCTATGCACCAAAGGAGGAGATGATTCCCATCCGTGAGACCAACGGACGTATATGTACGGAGTTTGTCATGTGCTATCCTCCCGGAATTCCTATCCTGGCCCCGGGTGAGCGTATCACGCAGGAAATCATTGACTACATACTCTACGCAAAGGAGAAAGGCTGTCAGCTGACAGGTCCCGAGGATGAGAAGGTAGAGCGTCTGAATGTGATAAAGGAAAGTACAACATATTGATTCTGTCTTAGAAATGGAATTCTGGTTTACTGAGTTGCATACTCCGAACGTAAAGTTCTCCGTAAAGGTAGATAAGCACCTTTACACCGCCGAGAACGATCTGGGTAGGGTGGATATCTTTGAATCTCCCGAGTTCGGTCGTTTTCTGGCTGTCGACGGTTACATCATCTTTACTCAGCGCGATGAGTTTATTTATGATGAGATGCTGTCACACATTCCTATGGCCGTGAATCCCAATGCCGAGAGGGTTCTGGTATTCGGATCGGGCGACGGAGGTGTGGTACGTGAGCTGCTCAAGTACAAGTCAATCCAGCAGATTGACCTGATTGAGATTAACGAGGGCGTGGTCCAGGCCTGCCGCCAGTATTTTCCGGAGATGGCAGAGTCACTGGATGACCCGCGCGTGACCATCTACACCGAGAATGCGCTGCGTTACATCCGCCATATCGAGAATGAGTATGACCTGATCGTGGTTGACTCGGCCGGATTCTACGGTCCCGGTGAGAGTCTGCTTACCCGCGAGTTCTACGGCAGCTGCTACAAGGCACTCAAGGCCGATGGAATCATGGTTAACCAGCATCAGAGCCCCTTCTACGAGGAGGATCGTCTGGAGACCCAGAAGGCCCACATGCGTATTGTGGCCCGATTCCCGATAAGCCGCGTGTATCAGGCACATATCCCTACATATCCATCGGGTTACTGGCTCTTTGGCTTTGCATCCAAGAAGTACCGTCCGGTATTGGATTTGGATGCCGATGCATGGAACCAGCTTGGAATCAAGACCAACTATTACACAACAAATCTGCACAAAGGCTGTTTTGCCCTGCCCGCATATGTGGAGCGCATGCTTGCCGATGTGGAGACCATAAAGGACTAAGCTATGTTGGAAAGGAACGTTGAGACATTCATCGGCTGTGATGCCGATTATAACGATGCCCGCATAGTGCTCTTTGGCGCACCGTTTGACTCCACAACGTCATTTCGCCCGGGCACAAGGTTTGCGCCTCACGCAATCCGCAGCGAGTCTTTCGGGCTTGAGACCTACAGTCCCTGGCTGGACCGCGACCTGGAGGATATCAGTGTATTTGACAGCGGTGACATTGAGCTCTGCATAGGCAGTGCCGAGAAGGCTCTGGATCAGATATCGGAGCGTACCGCCACGATTCTTAAGGATGGCAAGATCCCCTTCATGATAGGAGGTGAGCATCTTGTAACTCTTGGAGCATTCCGCGAGGTATTCAAGAAGTATCCTGATGTACACATCATCCATTTTGACGCTCACACTGATTTGCGTGACGATTATCTGGATGTAAAGTTGTCTCACGCCTGCGTAATACGCCGCTGCCATGATTTGGTAGGTGACGGCCGTATACATCAGTTTGGAATCCGCTCAGGTGAGCGCGCTGAGTGGCAATGGGCACGCGCTGGTCATACTGATTTGCATCCGTTCAGCTTTGACGGACTTGCAGAGGTTGTTAAGAGTCTGGGTAACGTGCCCGTGTACTTTACCATCGACCTGGATGTTATGGATCCGTCGGTATTCCCCGGCACAGGTACTCCCGAGTACGGTGGCGTTACTTTCATGCAGCTGTTTGAGGCACTCAAGACCGTTTGCCGCGGCTGCAATATTATCGGCCTGGACGTTAATGAATTATGTCCGCCTTATGACCAGACGGGAGCGTCCACAGCTGCTGCCTGCAAGATTATTCGTGAATTACTATTAAGCATCAAATAAAATGGGAAAGGTATTGGTTATTGGCTGCGGAGGTGTAGCCCAAGTTGCGATTCAGAAGTGCGCCCAGAACGACGCGGTTTTTGACGAGATTTGCATTGCAAGCCGTACGGTTAGCAAGTGTGATGACCTTAAGAAAAAGATTGAGGCCGAGGGTAAGAGCCGTTCCAAGATTACCACAGCTAAGGTGAATGCCGACAGCGTGGACGAGCTGATTGCCCTGATCAAGAGCGTTAAGCCCGATGTAGTGCTCAACCTGGCTCTGCCGTATCAGGATCTGACCATCATGGACGCCTGCCTTGCATGCGGTGTACATTACGTTGACTCAGCCAACTACGAGCCCGAGGACACCGAGGATCCCAAGTGGCGCGCCATCTACGAGAAGCGCTGCAAAGAGCTCGGTTTCACCGCCTATTTTGACTACTCATGGCAGTGGGCTTATCAGGATAAGTACAAGAAAGCCGGCATCACCGCTATCCTGGGTACCGGTTTTGATCCGGGTGTGACCAGCGTATTCACAGCATACGCTTTGAAGCATTATTTTGATCAGATCGACACTATCGATATCCTGGACTGCAACGGCGGTGACCACGGTTATCCCTTTGCAACCAACTTCAACCCCGAGATTAACCTGCGTGAGGTATCGGCCAACGGTTCATACTGGGAGAACGGTCACTGGGTAGAGACCAAGCCCATGGAGATAAAGCGCGAGTACAACTTTGAGCAGGTTGGCATGAAGGATATGTATCTGCTTCATCATGAGGAGATTGAGTCACTTGCCAAGAACGTTCCCGGTGTAAAGAGAATCCGCTTCTTTATGACATTCGGCCAGAGTTACCTTACTCATATGAAGTGTCTTGAGAACGTAGGCATGCTCCGCACAGATCCCGTTATGTTTGAGGGTAAGGAGATTGTTCCCATCCAGTTCCTCAAGGCTCTGCTGCCCGATCCTGCATCACTGGGCCCGCGTACAGTAGGCAAGACCAACATAGGCTGCATCTATACCGGTACCAAGGATGGTAAGAAGCGCAGCATTAAGATCTACAACGTTTGCGATCATCAGGAGTGCTACAAGGAGGTAGGCTCACAGGCTATCTCTTACACCACAGGCGTTCCCGCAATGATTGGTACTATGATGGTTATGACCGGTCAGTGGAAGGGCGCAGGCGTGTTCAACGTCGAGGAGTTTGATCCCGATCCATACATGGATGCCCTGAACAAGTGGGGCCTGCCTTGGGTTGTGGATGAGAATCCCGTACTTGTAGACTGATTTTTTTTGATCCGATTTTTACGATGGACGCTAGCCAACTGCATACTCCGTGTTACGTCATTGACCGCGACCGCCTGGAGTCCAACCTCAAGGTGCTGCGCGGCGTGATGGACCGTACCGGATGCCGTATCCTGCTGGCGCAGAAGGCGTTCAGTTGCTATGCTGTCTATCCGCTTATATCAAAATATCTCTGTGGCGCTACCGCAAGCGGACTCTTTGAGGCCCGCTTGTGCCACGAGGAGATGCCTGGCCGCGAGAATCATATTTTCTCTCCTGCGTTCCGCGAGGAGGATATGCCGGAGATTTTGGGCATCTGCGATCATATCGTTTTTAATTCAATACGTCAACTGGCGCTGTTTGGTCCTAGGGCTAAACAAGCAGGTCTTCAGGTGGGATTGCGCATCAATCCGCAGATCTCAACACAACCCACGGAGCATGCTATCTATGATCCTTGTGCTCCCGGAAGCAGGCTGGGTGTGACTGTGGATGAGTTCCTTGAGGCACCCGCTGATTTGGTCGCTTTGCTTGACGGCCTGCATTTCCATACTCTCTGTGAGCAGAACTCCGATGACCTGGAGACTACTCTAAACGGCTTTGAGGAGCAGTTCCGTGAGTGGCTCCCCAAGATGAAATGGGTAAACTTTGGCGGCGGACACCACATTACCCGCGCCGATTACGATATTCCGCGTCTGGAGCGCTGCATCGAACGTATGTCTAAAGGATACGGCCATACAGTCTATCTGGAACCTGGTGAGGCAATCGCGCTTAATGCCGGTTATCTGCACACACAGGTTCTTGAGGTGCAGCATCACGCAGGAGCAATGGACATAGCAATCGTGGATACATCGGCCGCATGTCATATGCCCGATGTGCTTGAAATGCCGTATCGGCCCCCGCTAAGAGACAGCGGCCTGCCTCAGGAAAAGAAATACACATACCGTCTGGGTGGCCCCACTTGCTTATCGGGCGATATAATAGGGGAGTACTCATTTGATGCCCCCATAAAAGAAGGCCAGACCCTCATATTCGAGGATATGGCCATCTATTCTATGGTCAAGAACAACACCTTTAACGGTATGCCCCTGCCGTCAATCTACCTCAAGCAGGGCTCCGACTACACCCTCCTTAAATCCTTCAGCTACGCCGACTTCAAGTCAAGACTCTAGAGTCTGGGAAGGCGGATGATGCAGGTGATGCTGTTGATGAGGTATGTGAAACCTCCCAGACAGACTGATGAAACGGCACCTGCCATATCTTCTATCATCAACGGTCTGAAATCACGATTTATCAGTTTGTAGATATCGGGATTTGTCCTTAAGAAATCACTGAACTCGCGGCTGCTGCCTGACATCATAATGGTGGGGTTTTTTATGCTGATGTCCTGAATAAAGACATACGCATTATGCAGGAAACAGAATATGCATAACATTAATGCAATCTTTCCGATGGTCCTTATCCAGCCTGGAGCCTTCCATGCGGCTGCGAATGTGGCCAGCTGCATAATGATGTAAACTGTGATATCAAATGCGGGGCACGATGAAAACAGATACTGTGCGGTGCCTATAAAGAATTCTTTCATAATGTCAATTTTGTGCGGTTAGACAATCAGTTGCGTGACTTCTGAATAAGGTATACGATGCGTGAAATGATGAATACCAATACTCCGTTAATAAGGAGCAGCGTAAACCTGATTATTCCGTCATAGTATACCATAGGAGCAATTCTGTAATCAACAAGAGCATCCTCACGGAAAGTGCTCAGGAATGGCCAGGTGATGGAAATAAGGGCAATTGCCAATGCAATCGAGCCTACAGGCTTGATCCATCTGGGAGCCTTCCAGGCGCACAGAAACACAAATAACAGCATAAGTGTTATAAGACACATTGAAATAGGTGGCATCGTGGGCAGTGTCCGGGTGAAAAATACCTCAAGGGCACTGGGAGCTTCTTCAATGATTTCCATTAATTCTTCTTCCATATTCGCGTGGGTTTGAGTTTTGTATCCCCCTGTCTGTGACTTGCTGTCATGTCAAATCCTACTGTTTGCATACAAATCCGTTTTGAGGGGGATTTGACCGCCTGATTATTGGTGGGTTGAAATATGATTCACTAACTTCGTGCGCAGAACCACAAACGTTGACTGTTTATGAAAACAACCTTTATCATTGCTTATTGGGTTTTATCCGTGCTTTTAGTAGCACTGATAATTATGTTTGCGTCCGATACCCAATTCTTCCGTGCCTTATTTATTGGTCTGATGTTCGTTCCCGGAGCTGTTGCAGCCAAGAAGATGCTGCCAACCGTATCGTTCAAGAAAAGGAGTGAGGGCATACGTAACGTTATTTATATATGTCTGGCTATCCTGATTATGGAATATCTGATTCTGGTTGCCTCATATAGCTTTATCCTTAGTCCGGGAGTTCTAAGAATAAATGGCAGGGATATAAGCAATCCTTTATGGTTTTCGCATCGTTACTTGGGCCTGATGCATCCGTTGGTAATAACGGTGATTGTATCGGTCCTGGCCATAGGAGGTTCAATCGTAACCAGATGGCTCAACAAGGACAACGAAGAGATTCAGGGCCCTATAACGTTCTGTTCCGATAGAAAGCGCGTATCGCTGCTTCCCAGCCAGATGCTGTACATAGAGTCCTGCGATACCGAGGTCTATATCCATACAACCGATGGCCGCAAGCTGCGTAACAAGACCGGCATATCCCAATGGGAATCGTCCCCAATGTCCCTCTTTTCAGATGCGGGGGGTGCGGATGATGTAGAGGATGCGGGCAATGATGTAGTCAAGGATGCTCCAGAATAAAATGGAAAGTGCAGCGGCAAGGGGTGAAACCAGGTATTTCCAGATGCTCTCTACTGAGGAGAAATCCTCTCTGGTTATGATTTCTCCCGACATCATCTTCTCCCAAGCGAATATCTGATAGTCGCAGTCGGATAAATGCACCTGAAGGCAGTCATACACACTGACAAAAGCTACCGAGAAACAGAGCAGTCCGAATACAATCGTTACGATTCCTAAGGAATGGAGTTTGGCAGGACACTTTTTTGCCACATATATGATTGCTGCCAACAGCAAGATAAAGGCTACTGCAATAAACGGGGTGGTGGACTGCATTATGAACTTGATATTTGTAATAATCATAGCGGTTACATTTTTAATTATTGGTTAATGAATGGGTTTCTGGATGAAACTGATTACATGTGATACAAAGTAGATGAACACTCCGTAAATTATCATCCAGTTCCAGGTTTTTAATCCGCCAAGCATGACGGCGGGACTTATGTCTTGAGCTCTGTTTATATCGTACAGTCCCTCAAAGAAACAGAATATATAGGATAGGGCGCAGAACCCTAACGCGATAGAACCGATGGGACGAACCCAACGGGGAGCTTTCCAGGCACTGAGGAATATCAGCACCAGCAGAATAGTGAGGATAGAAAGAATGCCTCCTGGAAGTTGTGCGATGATGTAACTCATATTTTTTTGTTTTAAGGTTTGAACTGATGCAAAGTTAATGGCCGATGCCCGCTGCCTCCCCATGTTTTGCCTTACAAATCCCAAATGTTGCTTTTGAAAACGGTGTCAAATCCCACGTTTTAGCCCCAAATCCCAAATGTCGGTCATTTGGGCGGCGTATTGCTGGGATTATCGGGAGTGATTTCTTATCTTCGTGGGTGATATGAGAACGCTTATAACCATACTCTATTGGATGCTGTCTGTAGTGATAGCGGCGCTGGTTGTTTCCAGTACCGGATACACGTTCCAGGAGTCGCTGCTTATGGGTACAATGTTCCTTCCCGGCGCACTTGGGGCCAAATATCTGCTGCCCAAGGTCTCTTTTAAAAAACGCAGTGATGGCATACAGGGAGTGATATATGTCGTATTGGCCATTCTGGTTCTTGAGTATCTGCTTATATTGGCCACAAACACGTTCATTCAGTACCAACGTATAGGTGGACATGGAAGTGATTACTATCAGATGCATCAGATGCCTCTCCCGTCCATGATCGTAAATCCTCTGTTTATATCCATATTGGTGTCAATCCTGGCTATTGGTGGTTCTTTTATAGACCGATGGCTCACAGTAAAGCATCCGGAACTTGAGACTCCCGTCACGTTCTGCTCCATGCGCAAGAAAGTTACGCTGCTTCCCAGTGAAATCACGTACGTGGAATCATGTGATACAGAAGTGATTGTCCATGCAGCCGATGGCCGTTCGCTGAATAACCGCACCGGAATCTCCCAATGGGAGGCGCTGCTGGGTCCCGGATTCGTGCGCATTCACAGGGCCTTCCTTGTAAACAGCAAGTACGCCAAACTGGAGTCACAGGACACAGTATCAGTAGGCGATACCAAACTCCCGGTTTCCCGCAAATACCAGCCCAAAATCAAGGATCTCATCCCCAACAGTTGAGCAATGAAGCAGGAATCGTTTACAGACGACGGGTGGTACGTGGCCGGGACCGAAGGTAAGCCTGTCCTTTTGCTGCTGCCGGGTCTGGGCGTATCATATCAGATATTCTTTCCGCTTATAGAGTTGCTTAAGGAGGAGTTCCGGATTTACGCTTTCCAGGTGGACGGTTTTACTCTGGGCCGATGCACGCGGTTTGATTCGGTGGATGGACAAGCCGGGCGTGTGATAAAATTCATTCAGGAAAACTGTTGGGGTAGGGTTGATTGCGTTTACGGTCTGTCGCTTGGCGGCAAGATCCTGTCACGAGTGCTGGAGCGCAACGAGGTTACGATTGACCACGCAATCCTGGATGCTGCGCCTCTGCTGCCGCTGCCCCGCTGGCTTGAGGGCCCGCTACGCTATTACCAAAGTTTCAACGTGTGGACATGCTATCACTGGACCGGATTCTGGCGTTTTATGTTCCACTCACACTACTTTGACGTACTGCTTGACGAGTGCCGCAAAGTCTTTCCGTTTGGTGGCCGTAGGTCAGTTCTGGACGGTTACAAATCAGTATATACCAACAAATTGGAGGCAATATACGGGGCCGATATCCACTTCTGGTACGGTACTAAAGAGGCGTTCGTTGCCAAGCCGCAGGTGGAGCATCTTCTAAAGTTATACCCATCGGCCCATGTTGAGGTATTTCCTAAGATGAATCACGGCCAGATGCTGGTGGATCATCCCGGTGAGGTGGCCAGCAGAATTCTCTCAATCATTTGATTGAAGGCTTGCGGTTTGATGCCCTAGGAGGGGGCTATAAGCATATCCTTTGGAGTTTCGGAGACGAATCTGTCATAATACAGATCTTTGCGCGCTGTCTTTATAAAGTTGGAAACGACTTGTGCGTACTCCTGTGCGGTAAAGAGCTTAAACGGTTCCTGCTCATACATCCTGGCCAGCGCGGTGCCTTTTACCACTTGCAACTGATGCAGTTTGAGCGTCTTGATTGGTAGGGCCGATATGCGTTCGGCGTGTGTCATCCAGTCCTGCTCAGTCTCTCCCGGGAGCCCCAGGATAAGGTGCGCTCCTGTATCGATGCCACGCTCATTAAGGTCATTGATACAATCTACAGCGCATTGGTAGGTGTGGTGGCGGTTTATGAGTTGGAGCGTGCGGTCCAGCGTAGATTCTATGCCTATCTCAACCAGCAGATGCGGATGCCCGGCTGGAGCCTTGCGTCCAAAACGGAGTTCGAACCAATCGGCCAACTGTGCTGTGATAC
This sequence comes from Bacteroidaceae bacterium, assembly GCA_024398635.1. Taxonomy (GTDB): domain Bacteria; phylum Bacteroidota; class Bacteroidia; order Bacteroidales; family Bacteroidaceae; genus Colenecus. Next base: position 10,504 of record JAKSIV010000022.1, read on the forward strand.
TTCCAGACGCATCATTTGCAGCGTACGCAGGGTTGAAGGACAAATTATTACAATAAATACATCCCTCACGACCCAATGTCCCCAAATGTCTGCATCAATAGACGAGCTTGGTGATGAGGGTTGCTACTATGGTGCTGACGACTACGGCTCCCTGGCTGTTTACCAGAACCGATACTGCAAAGAATACCAGCGCTGCGGCCGTAATCATCACAATCTGGATGATGATATTCATGCCTATGGGCTTTTCGCCCACCTTAGGACGGATATTGTGGCCGATTATCTGGAAAAATGAGTAGAGAGTGATGAGCAAAAGTGCGCCCAGAAATATGTATTCTGAGCCTATGCAGGTCACCGTGAACGGCGGTATCGGCATCGGGCAGGTTGCTGATGTACTTTATTATGCCGCTGCGCTCATCATCGGTCAGGAAGGGATTTTCCTTTATGTAATTGGTGAACTGGTCCTTGATGGTGGGGAACAGGCCGTCAGTGGTACGTACCTGCTCTCCTGGCTCGGGGCAGGGCAACCCTATTTTGTATACTTTACACGCCCTTTCATACTCGTCAAGTCCCATTTTCTCCAGCTGTGTGGAGTAGAGCTTGAGCAGGATATTGGGGTTATCCTTCTTAATGTAACTCTCACCCAGCTTTCCGCTTCCGGAAAGCTCATAGTCCTTTAGGTCAATAATTATAGGTTTCATATCACAAATATAGTAAATAGGTGCCAAAAAGAACCGTCCCCTTTGGCACCTTTTATATCACATTGAAATACGCAGGTTATTACATCCTGCTTGGGGATGGGCTGATAACGCACTGTCTCCTGGCCTATATAGACCTCTGATCCGTTGGTCTTAGCCTGTGTCAGCGCCTGTATGGTAGATTCCGGTATCCGGTGGGTGTTGAAACTCACCAGAGTCCCGTCAATGTCAAAGAATAACGCGTATCTGTTATTTGTCATACCAAAAACAAACATACGAATTATTTGTGTATTTTTGTGTGTTTATGAAAGGAAGAGGATTATTTGGAGCGATATTCATATCGATGATGTTTCTGATGACGGCTTGCCGGCAGACCGTTACCCAAGAGCAGATGACGTTCGGTCCCGGATGCATAGTTTCCGATGAGCTCCTGGAAAAATATGGTGTAGATTCATTCTTTGTCTGCATGGAAATTCCTGATGTGATATTTGATTTCATGCAGGGACGTTCCTATAAGGAGGACTGTACCATTCCACGCAGTAATCTACGCTATCTGTTTATCATACACCGTAATATGGATGGCCAGGCCGTAGTAGGCGAGCTTGTGGTCAATAAGGAGATATCGGCCGATATCCTTGAAATCATGCGTGAGTTGTATGATATGTCATATCCCATTGAGAAGGTGCGGCTTGTTGACTACTATGAAGGTGATGATAAACTCTCCATGGCCGACAACAACACATCGGCTTTCAACTGGCGTTCGTTGACGGGCCCATCGGACAAGATTTCAAAACACGCCAAAGGAATGGCGATAGACATAAATCCTCTCTACAATCCATATTACAGATTTCCTTATGTCAATGAGACGGTCTTGCCTGCACCGGGAGAGGCTTATATGGACAGGATGTGGGAGTTTCCGTGCAAGATTGATGAGGATGATGCCTGTTACCGCATCTTTACCGAGCATGGTTTCAAATGGGGAGGTAACTGGAACTCTCTCAGGGATTACCAACACTTTGAGAAATGACAAAGACAGAATTCGTATTGAGCTGGTTGGAAGAGCACGGGATAGAGTATCAGGTGCATTATCATCCGCCGTTGCCAACCATTGAGGAGGCGCTGGCTTACTGGAAGAATATTGACTCCACTCACTGTAAGAATCTCTTTTTCCGCAATCATAAGGGTAACCGTCACTATATGGCAAGTTTTGAGTGCCACAAGAACCTGGACATTCATGGGCTGGAGCATATCGTAAAGCAGGGTAAACTCAGTTTTGCCAGTCCCGAGCGAATGGACCGATGCCTGGGCGTCGCTCCCGGATCAGTTTGCGCCTACGGCCTCATTAATGATATGAATCTTGCGGAGCATCCCGCAATAAAGAATCCCGACGGTTCACGCGATTTTGGATGGGTAAAGGAGGGCGTAAACCCGAAAGAACTGTTTGACAACGGTCACCGCGTAAAATACTTCCTTGACTCAGAGCTTAAGACTGCAGAGCGCGTATCGTTCCATCCCTGCGAGAATACTGCCAGTGTAGTGGTCAGCAACGCAGGTTTCCTTCGCTTTCTGGAAATCTGGGGCGGCGAGGCAGAGTGGATCGATATTATCTGATTATACTACGGATTTCGTCCAGCGGAACCATCAGAGTGGTTATACCTTGTCACCTTTTTCAGCACAAGCAGTAATGGCCAGAAGAATAACTGAAAAAATGATTATTGATTTGAAGGGTTTCATAGTGATGTTTTTTGAAAAAAGGATGCCCGATAGTTTTAGATTTCCAAAAAATAGGGTATCTTTGCACCGCTTTTCGCGGAAAGCACTTCATATGGTGCCCGTAGTTCAGTTGGTTAGAGCGTCAGATTGTGGTTCTGAATGTCGTGGGTTCGAGTCCCACCGGGCACCCAAAAGCAGAGAGGTCATTCGGCCTCTTTTTTTGTTTCTTTCTTTTGTTCTTTGAGCTCAGCCAGGTTGCGGGGACTGAGAACGCATTTGTCGTGAAAATAAAAATTCCTCTTGGGCTTACCCAAGATCTTAGTAAATCTTAAAAAATAACCTGTGACAGTTTTGGAGCATATGAATCATTCTGGAAGCCCCTTGAAAACGGAGTCAGGACGAGTCTTTTCCTAAGCCTCATAACCACCACAAATAATAAGTTAAATATTTGATTATCAATTAGATATATTTGCAAAACTGGAGAAAATTTCGTAACTTGTAAGTAAATCCAATACTTATAAAAATGGTTACGAAGCCTCCTCCAGAAGTGCTTACAACAGAAAAACTGTCGTTTATGTCTACGCTCAGCGAATACCAGAGAAGACGCTTTCTCGCAACCGAGGCTCTTGCCCTTGGCAGACGTGGCGTGGACAAAGTTAGTCAATTTGTTGGAGCCAGCAAAAATACTTTGTATAACGGCATCAAGGAAATCAAAGCCGATTACACTCCCGACAATGGACGAATCCGCCGTTCTGGAGGTGGTTCCAACTCCAGCTCCCACCACATAGTCAAGCAGGATCTCATGGACCTTGCATCCAGACTTGATATGAACCTTCTCGTTATGCATCATCCTCCTTACTGTTCCAAGTTCAACCCTATCGGGCACAAGCTGTTCTCGCAGATATCCCGCAGCTGGAGCGGGGCTCCGCTGCTCTCCGTGGAAAATGCAGCGGAACGTGCTTTTTTGTGGGATAACCATTACAAGTTGTTACATCCTGTCCTTGACAGACTGGCCTGCGCCTGTACCCTTGTACTTGCTGTTTGCACTGTTGAATCTGTATGAAGCCCGCAGAACAATGCCTGGGTTGCGGTGGTCATTGCTTTGGAAAAATGAATAGCAGCCGTAATCGACATCAATGTATTCAATCATTCCGTTCAGAATGTCATTCCACGACAGACGCAGGGTAAGGGCATCGTCCTTAAGGAAAGACTTCTGCACGCTAAGGTCAAGACTGTTCAGCGGACGGGTTATGTCTGCAATATTCTGACTCATTCTGCTCATGTACTGAAAGTTCACTTCTACCAGCCAGCTGTGTCTGAACTGGAAGGCATTGTTGGTCTGGACAAAGAACATGGGTTTGTCGCGGTTAATGACGCGCTCTCCTGCAGTTTCACTAGGGTCAGAAACGTGCAGTTTGAGAAACGGCTTGTCAAGTCCGATGGTGTAGCGCGGATTCCACACACCGAATGTCGGTGATGCTGTAAGATAGAAATTCAGATTGCGGCAAATGTCACTCATGTTCGCGTAGCGGAGCATTACCACGCCGTTGTCATTGAAAGGCGATGCCCACTGTGTGATATTGTTGTCCACCCTTTCGTACGATGAACTGAATGCCAGCCACTTCCAGGCAGCGCTCAGCGTCAGTGTGCGCTGGGCTTCACTGCGCAGCCTGGGGTCACCGGACTGATAGGTATAGCGGTTGTCGTATGTTATCTCATTGGTCAGGTACTGAAGCCTGGGGCGCAGGGTCTTGCCAGTGTAGCTCAATGATATGCCAATTTCACCCAACTGCGTTGAGAAACTGACTGATGGGAACCAGTCATCAAGCTGGCGGGACATGTCATTGTTGTCATCAATATTGTCATCATATCTGAAATCCACATGTTCGTACCTGAGACCGGCGCTCAACTGGCCGAAAGGCAGACTCACGGAATATTGGGCAAAACCCGCAATGGTGTTTTCAATGTTCTCTCCATCGGCTGCGGGAATATCGGCCTTGTTGATGGAATATTTCTGCAGTCCAGTGAAATATGTCTCTTCAGAACCGAACTGCAGCAGACCCTTCCAGACAGGATAGGACAGCACCAGTTTTGCAGCATACATATCACCGTTTGCCGTTGCATGTGATTCCATCGATGCGGGCAATGTCCAGCTGTTCTCGTTAATCCTGGTTTCATTGTGTGCACGGCCTATCATGAAGTCGGCGTTGAAGTTGATGTTCATTTTGCCTGCATTTCCGTCATAATACAGATTGCCGTTCCACTGGTAACTTTCCGGTGTCGTTGTGCGGTTTATTGAATGGACGTGGTCCTGAGTAATGCCGTTCACGACAAAATCATTGTCAATTACAAAGTCCTGGTTCATGTATCCCGATGTGCTCTTGTCAATCTTCAAGCCCATGGAATGGTTGTCAGTAATCTGCCAGTTGGCACCGAAAATATGCTGTATGCCCCCTTGTTCCGATATGTAGTTGAGCGTTCCGTCCTGAATTTGTGACATCAGCTGTCCGTCCTTCAATGTCCTGGTACCGCCGCGGATGTCTGAAATCTGATATCCGTGGTTTGACCAGTAGACAATTTTTCCGAACAGATCAAAGCCGCCCTTACGGTAGTTCAGATCAAGAACGGTCCATGACGGATCAAAATCCTTGCAGGTAGTGTATTTCTTGGCCTGGCTTGTAAGGGCGTAACTGAATCCTTCACCCTGACGTTTCGCGGTCCTGATGCGCACAACGCAGCGTACATCGCCTCCATAAAGGGCTCCGGGATTGCTGACCACCTCAATGGATTTGACATCTTCGGACATGAGATTGCGCAGTTCTGAATTGTCCGTGACCTTCCGGCCGTTAATGTAATATTCGGGCTCTCCGCGGCCAAGCACTTCCAGAGTGCCGTTCCTGTTTATCATGCCGGGCACCTTTCCCAGTACATCAAGAGAATTGCCCGCATGTTCAAGTATCGAACCTTCAATGCTGGTAATGACGGCATCGCCCTTGATTTCGGTCTTTGGAAGGGTTTCTCTTATGACCACCTCATTCAGGATATTGGCATCTTCTTCCAATCTCAGAGTGCCGGCATCAACACTGGCGCCTTTCAGTTCCAATGTCATAACCACATCTTTGAAACCAAGGAATGATGCCTGAAGCACATATCTGCCTTTTGTGGCTGACATATTGAAAACGCCGTTTTCATCGGCCATTGCCCCCGTAATTATACTGTCATTTCTGATAAGAGCGACCGATGCGAACTCCAACGGTTCGTCAAGTGCGTCGTTCATTACCACGCCTTTCAGTTCTGTCAGATTCTGGGCGTTGCACACAAAGCATACGTTACATAGGGCAATAAATGCCGCAGCTGTTTTCATCTTCATATTAATAAGATATCTGTTGTCATTATTTTCGCCTTAATGACGCATTGCCAATGCAGATGTTAAGAAAATCTTTCATAAATCTTTACCAACTTATTTTTTCATCATTCCTTAATGTCTTTGCTAAGATTCCAAAGTGACATATTGCAAAATGATTAATTGGTTATTGTCTGTAACAAATAGCCGAATACAAAATCAATAATCAAACTAATAGATTTAATTTTTGGAAAATCTCTTTGAAATAAGAAGTTATTTGTGTATTATTGCATTAACCAATAATTGCTACAGCCATGTATTATTTCAAGAGATTACAGGAAGCCAATAAGATGAGGGACTATTGGGGAGACCGCAAGTTCAAGTTCCATCAGAAGTCTTTGGGAGAGCGCTTTCTCCAGAAACGCGCGGAGGAGAAAGCTGGGAACACTTCTGAAGACATAAAAGAAAATAAGGAGTAAAAAAGAGAGCCGTTGGGGTCTGTCCCCTTTGGCTCTCTTTTTTAATGCAGGCGCTCGCCGCAGTGTTTGCAGTAATTTGCGTTGAGATCTGTCTTCTCGTTGCAGCGGGGGCATCGGCCGTCCTTTCCTTTCTTGTTTGACGAGTTAATCATTGTGGCCGATACGATACCGGTGGAGACAGCTATTATTGTGTAACCCAGAATCATTACTATTCCTGAAAGGAATTTGCCTAATGCCGTTACCGGCGTGATGTCGCCGTATCCTACAGTGGTAAGTGTAACTATTGCCCAGTAGATACTGGTAGGGATGCTTGTGAACCTGGTAAACGGTGTACCGCTCTCTACTATATACATTATGGTGCCCAGAATACATACCAGAACCACAACGAACATGAAATATACCATGATTTTGACTAGGCTCTTGCGGATGCTCTCAAGCAGCATGTAACCTTCATTGAGGAAAGCAAAGAGTTTGAGTACTCGGAATATGCGGAACAGGCGGAATGTACGCATCAGGGCCAGGTATCTGAGCGGCGGGAAGAATATGCTGAGCAACTGGGGCAGGGTGGCCATCAGGTTTATGATGCCAAAGAAACTGAGTACATACTCGCGTTTTACGGGCGAGCAATAGACTCATAATACGTATTCTATGGCGAATAGTATGCTCAGGACATATTCAAGTACTATTATTGACGCTTTGAGAATGCCTACACCGTTCAGTTCCAGATGGATCAGGGCCTGGAACGAGAAGTCGCTGACCTTGACCACGCTCTCCAATGATGCCATGAGTACGCATAGTCCGATGGCAATCATTATTGCTATGTCAACGGGCTTTGAAAGTGGATCGGTTCCTTCAAAAAGTATCCTGTGCAGTCTCTCCTTGTCCTTTATTATAGATACCAGCTTCTTCATGTTACTTTCTTTTTGTTAACAACTTCGTTGTTGATTTTTGTCGCGACTCGGGAGAGCCTAAGCGAGCTTAGTCTCTCCTCTCACTGCTTCAAAAATTCATAATCTTTGAGTGCCTTAATTGCCTTGGGGTATAGCAGGATGATAGCGATGACTGTAAACCACGCCATGATTCCCATGCCTATATCACCCAGCTGCCACACCACATCGGCCTCACGTACGGCTCCGTAAACTACCGATGCCAGCATGACGGCCTGCAGGATGCGGATGACCAGTTTCTCGCGTTTGGGATTCCTGCCTCTGAAGAGGTAGATTATGCTTGACTCCGAATAGAAGTAGTATGCCATGATTGTGCTGTAGACAAAGAATATCATGGCGATTGATACAAACTGGCTGCCGAATCCTGCAAACACGGTATCGACGGCATTCTGCGTGAATGCGGCGTAGTTGTTGCCAAGCTCGGGAGCATTTGCCACTATCATATCACCGTTTGAATCCAGAATGTTGTATGTGCCCGATGTGAGTATCATCAGGGCGGTTGCGGTGCAGACGAACAGTGTATCGACGTACACTGAGAAGGCCTGAGCCAGACCCTGTTGCGCAGGTGCGTTGACATCGGCCGCAGCCGATGCCATTGCTCCGGTTCCCTGACCGGCCTCGTTTGAGAATATGCCGCGTTTTACGCCCATTGCTATGGTGGAGCCGATGATGCCGCCGGCTATGGGGTTGATGCCGAAAGCATTGGTGAATATGCTCTTGAATACTGCAGGAACGTCACTGATATGGTAAGCAACGACCACGATGGCCAGAGCAATGTAACCGAACGCCATGAACGGGGTTACGATCGATGCGACCTTGGTTATACGCTTTACTCCGCCTACAATCACGATGCCCAGCAGGACGGCCATGATTATGCCCGATGTCAGGGTGGAGACGGGGAATGCGTTATGCATGGTTGATGAGGCGCCGTTGGACTGTACCATTGTAAGGCAGACGGCGCAGGCGATGATGGTGATGACGGCAAAGACTGTTCCAAGCCAGCGCTTACCCAGTCCGTCCTCAAAGAAGTTGAAGGGGCCGCCGCGGTATCCGCTTGTGTGGCGGAACTTGTAGATCTGGGCCAGGGTGGACTCTACGAATGCGGTTGATGCGCCGAAGAACGCAACCACCCACATCCAGAAGACGGCTCCTGGGCCGCCAAAGGCGATAGCTGTGGCTACACCTACTATATTGCCAGTGCCGACTCTGCCCGAAAGGGCTATGCAGAATGCCTCGAATGATGATATGCCGTCTGTGCCGCGTTTCTTGCTGAAAAGCGAACGGACCATCATGCCGAAACGTCGTACCTGCACCATGCGCGTGCAGATGGAGAAAAACAATCCGGCTCCCAGCAGCAGTACAACCAGCCCCGGGTTCCAGACTAACTTATTAATTGCAGATACTATCTCGTTCACTTATAGGGGTCTTTAGTGCCGGGTTTCCAAGTGCAGCCGTTAGCCAGGATGGGGTAGACTACAGACGGGAAACAGAGGCTCTGGTAAATGGTATATTCGTTATTCTGATAGTTGTCAAGAATATCTATGTAGGCACGCTCACGGGGAGTGGTGTTACGGCTTATGGTCGGGTAGCTGGGATAGTTGCGGACATAGTTGCCGGCACCGAATACCAGTATTCCGGGACGCGGACCCCAGCCCTGTTCAATGGTGTAAGCGCTCTCGCGGTCATGCGGCCAGTGTACCTGGTCAAATCCAAGAGTGGTCATGTAGCACTTGCCCAGCGGGTTCAGGCCCAGAGCGTAGTCCATCATCTGGCTTACTGCGTCTATATACTCCTGCTTGCCGGTGAGCTTCCACAAAAGCACGATGGGGAACGAGTACTGCCCCTGTGCTACATTGCTGCCCCACCAGTTCACATTAAGGGATACTCCGTTGGGATAGGCGTTCTGTGTGAATACCGTCATTTGTGAAGCAACGGTTGCGTTAAGGATGTCCATGAATTTTTGCACGGTTGCCGGGTCAGTCTTGCTGGCGGGCGCAAGCAGGTAGCTGAAGAAATATGAAGCAAGCCAGCCTCGCTCGGCAAATATCTCTGAACCCTGATAGTAAGTGCTCTGCATCTGTGCGGCGTCAAGGGCATGTGCCTTTACATACTCGTGGCATGCTTCGTCACCGGTCATCAGGTATTTCTCTACATTATAATACATCTGGAAGGAGGCCGGCATCTGGCGGTTACGCTCTGCATAAACGCGGACTGATGCATTGTATGCAAGTTCGGCACGCTCCACATATTCCTTGCTCTTGGCCTCGTCATAGGGCTTTATGATGCGGGCAAAGTGATAGAACAGGCCCGATGCCCAGCTTGATGTGCGCGGGTCAAGTGTCTCGGAACCAAACAGATGGTCTTCAAAATCATAGGTTGTAAAGGGTGAGTATCCGTTGGTCTCGGTACCCCATGGAATCTGTCCGTCCTCTTCCTGGAAGTATTTCCAGAACATTGTGCCCCATTCGGCCTCGTCAAGGATATCGGGTATTCCGTTGCCCTTGCCCAGTATGTTGAACTGCTCGTCAAACTTGTCGGGGATATTGAACTGGTCATCGGTAAATAGGTCGGGGAATGCCTCGAAAGTGGTGAGCAGGGTGCTGGGTACGTCCATGTGGTAGGTACGGCGGTCGGCATCGCCTGCATCATGATAACCGCCCCATGCCCGGATGGTGGGTTCTGTGCCTTTTACTACCAGACGGGCCTCACCGATGCGGTCATAGGTCTGATATATTGTCTCGTGGCAACACTTGGTGCGGTAACTGAAATCTGAGTAGGGCTCTATGATCTGTATGCCGCAGCGCTGGTTGAACAGTGAACGGAAGCTTACGTATGAGAGTTTCTGTGAGAACTGTCCGCCTACGCCGAAGGGGTATGATGAGCCGTAGCCGTCAACCACAATCTTATAGGGACCGCCTTCGGGAACCTGTGACAAGTCAATGCGGTATACATAATCGCCCGATGAACGGTCATCGCCAATCTCTACAAGCTGGCCAGATGTAACTTTCTTGCCGATCTTGTTTTTCTTGAACTGGTATACGGTGTAACCCGGCAGAGTACCGTCAATCTTCTTTACACCGCCGTTGCCCAGATATATGGCAAAGTTGGCAAAGCGCTTGGTAGACAATGCGCTGTATGCAACCTGATTGGTCTTGATGGCCTCGCAGAATATCTCCTTGTCAGAGAATTTGAAACTGTAATTGCCGTATGGGGTCTCGATGCTGTATTTCTGACCGTTCTTGAGAGTGGGTACGGTCAGGTAGATAAAGTGATCGCACTGATTGGCTGCTGCAGCGGTACGGTTCACGCCCAGTACCTGAGTGCCGTTTACCTTCCATTGAGAGGCATCAGAGATATCGACCTCATTGACATCAAGAGTATCACTTAGAAAATAGAGTTCAATGACGTTGTTTGAGGCAGTGCGGATTTCCTGGATTGTAAGTTTGGCGCTTGCTGAAATGCTCAGCAGAATAGCGCAGATAGTGGCTAGTAAGGATCTCATAAGAAAATGGTTTTTGCAAAGGTAAAAAAATGGCACAAAGGGGACAGTCCCCAATGGGTCATTTTTCTGGAACGACAACGTATTTAGGCCGTTCAGTGTGATTGGGATGTATGTCGTAATGTGTCATGCGGGTATCAAGGACGTTTTTCTTGAGGTAGAGCGTTACAGCTAGGCCATTGTAGGTGTTGGGAGCACTCATGTTGGATATGTAGTTGCCAAGTGACCAGACTGTGAGATGTCGTATGGGGCGGTTCCGGTAATCCGGTAAGGTGCGAACGGGCTGTACCACATGAGGGTGACCGCCTATGATATGATCCACTCCGTGGGCGTATAGCCAGTCTTCAAGTTGACGTTGCTGTCTGTCCGGTTCGGTCATATATTCGGTTCCCCAATGCATGCAGGCAATTATGCAATCGGCTTTGAGCTGGCGTGCGCGGGCAATATCCTTCTTTATGACGGTTGTATCGATGTAATTTACTATGCAGGGCGGGGCTACGGGAATACCGTTGGTGTCATAGGTGTAGTTGAGCAGGGCTATGCGAATGCTGCCGTGCTTTATGATATAGGGATAGAGCGAGTCGCGCTCGGCTTGGCTGCGATAGGTACCCAGATGCTTTATACCCAGACTGTCCAGTACATCGAGAGTGCGTATGAGACCGCGGTTACGGGTATCCATACAGTGGTTGTTAGCTGTAAGGAAGATGTCAAAACCGGCATCGCGGACGGCCTGGGCGTACTCATCGGGTGAGCAGAACTGCGGATAACCGGAGTAGGGGGCTCCACCAAGGGTGGTCTCAAAGTTACAGACAACAATATCGGCTGCCTCAATCTCAGGGGTTACCTGAGTGAAACAGCCGCTATAGTTGTATGTACCGTCGGGTTGTAATGCCGCGTTAAGCTGGGCCTTATGCTGCATCATATCTCCGGCAAAGTAGAGGGAGATACTGTCAGGGGTTTGGGCCGATGCGCCTGGCGTGCATATCAGCCATATCCCGATAAATATGGCAGACCTGGTCACGGTTTATTCGTAAATGCACTTCTGACCTGCAAGCAGGGTATTCTTCATAAGCGAGCAGATGGTCATGGGACCAACGCCGCCGGGAACGGGAGTGATGTAGCTGCACTTAGGAGCTACATCGTCAAACTGAACATCACCGCACAGGCGGAATCCGCTCTTCTTGGTGGCATCAGGCACGCGTGTAGTACCTACGTCAATGATTACGGCACCCTCCTTGACCATATCGGCCTTAACAAAGCCGGGCTGGCCCAGGGCTGCGACGATGATATCGGCCTTAAGGCACTCCTCCTTAATGTTTGCGGTGTGGCTGTGGCAAACGGTTACGGTGCAGTCACCGGGGTTGGCTTTCTGCATGAGAAGGCTGGCCATGGGCTTGCCTACTATGTTGCTACGGCCCAGAACTACGGCTTTCTTGCCGCGGGTCTCGATATTGTAGCGCTTGAGCAGCTCCATGATGCCGTTAGGTGTGGCCGATATGAAGCAGGGCAGTCCTATACTCATGCGGCCTACGTTGATGGGATGGAATCCGTCAACATCCTTGCGGTAGTCTATGGCTTCGATGATATGCTGCTCGTTGATGTGCTTGGGCAGGGGCAGCTGAACGATGAATCCGTCTACATCGGGATCGTTGTTGAGCTCTGCAACCTTAGCCAGAAGTACATCTTCTGTTATGTCGCTCTCGAATCTGATCAGTGTGGATTTGAATCCGCAAACCTCGCATGCCTTGACTTTGGCTGCTACGTATGTCTCCGAGCCGCCGTCATGGCCAACCAGAATGGCTGCCAGATGGGGGCGTTTCTGACCTTTCTCTACCATTGCAGCTACCTGTGCCGCAATCTCCTGTTTTACCTGTTCGGCTACTGCCTTACCGTCTATCAGTTGCATATGTCGTTTTGTTTATCGTCTCATCATTGAACCCAGGTTAGGTAACTTGGCGCCTGCCACGTTCTTCATCATCTTGCGGGTTTGCTCAAACTGCTTGAGCATGCGGTTGAGCTCGGCAAGCGGAACACCGCTGCCCTTTGCTATGCGGTTACGGCGTGACTGGCTCTTGTCCAAAAGCTCAGGGTTGCTGCGCTCCTGCGGGGTCATAGAGTAAATCATGGCTTCTATACCCTTGAAAGCATTGTCATCTATGTCAATATCCTTGATGGCCTTGCCAACTCCGGGTATCATGCCCATAATGTCCTTCATGTTACCCATCTTCTTGATCTGACCTATCTGCTCCAGGAAGTCGTTGAAATCAAACTTGCCCTTGCCCATCTTTTTCTGGAGGCGCTTGGCCTGCTCGGCATCAAAGTTTTCCTGTGCACGCTCCACGAACGATACAATATCGCCCATGCCCAGGATACGGTCTGCCATACGCTCGGGGTGGAAGACATCGAATGCATCCATCTTCTCGCCGGTACCGACAAACTTGATGGGCTTATTGATGACGGTTCGTATGGACAGGGCGGCACCGCCGCGGGTGTCACCGTCAAGTTTTGTCAGAATTACACCACTGAAATCCAGACGCTCATTGAACTCACGTGCGGTGTTGACGGCATCCTGACCGGTCATGGAGTCAACCACAAAGAGTATCTCATTGGGAGTTACGGCCTCCTTGATGGCGGTTATCTCCTGCATCATCATCTCGTCAATGGCCAGACGGCCGGCGGTATCGATGATGATTACGTCATAACCTTTGGCGCGAGCCTCCTTGATTGCGTTCTGTGCAATCTCGACAGGTTTGTTATTGCCAGGCTCGGTATATACGGTTACGCCTATCTGCTCACCCAGAACTTTGAGCTGGTCGATAGCGGCGGGACGGTAGACGTCGCAGGCTGCAAGCAGCGGCTTCTTGGCACGCTTGGTCTTGAGCAGGTTGGCAAGTTTGGCACTGAAGGTGGTCTTACCGGAACCCTGCAGACCGGCCATCAGGATGACGGCGGGATGTCCCTTGATGTCGATATCGACGGCCTCGCCGCCCATCAGGGTCGCAAGTTCGTCATGTACCACTTTGACCATCAACTGGCCGGGACGGACCGATGTGAGCACGTTCATGCCCAGGGCTTTCTCCTTTACGGTATCGGTGAACTGCTTGGCTACCTTGTAGTTGACATCGGCATCAAGCAATGCCTTACGAACGTCCTTTAGGGTTTCGGCTACGTTGACTTCGGTGATCTTGCCTTCACCTTTAAGTATCTTGAGTGACCTTTCAAGTCTTTCGGATAGATTTTCGAACATGGACTTTTTGTTTTAGGTCGCAAAGTTAGTAAAATTTAGCGACCTGAAAGATAAAGCATCTGGCGGATTTCGTCGTTGAATTTACGTGCGGAGCAGAGTTTTTCAAGGGTAAGATGCATGCGGTAGTGCCAGTAGTTATTGGGATCGGCAGGGACGTTGATACGTTCTGATGCCGGATCCTTGTATCGAAGCGAACTGCTCATGGAAAGCCAGTCCTGAAGCGGGAATATAGCCAGCATGGAGGGCGATGCCAGATGGGCCGATATGACGCTGGTGCATGCTGCCACAGTGGCTTTCTTTGCCGATATCACGCTGTTGGGCTCCATCTCATCCTCAATCCATGTGCGCAACACACTCATATCGTGAGTCGATGTGGTGCAGACCGACATGTAGGGGTAGGTGGCGGGGTCCGATACGGTTACGCCCATGTTCTTGGGCATACGCTGTACCTCAAGGGCCAGGATGCGCAGACGGTCCATGATCTCGGGGACGCAGGCGGGAATCATACCCAGATCCTCACCGCATACAAGCATATCGGTAGCATCAATGAGAGTGGGTAGTTTGGACATGGCGGAGTCGCTCCAGAAATTATTGTTGCGGCTGTAGTAGAATTCGTCGTGAATGCTGCGGAATGAGGCTTGTTCATTCTCCGGCAGCCATCTGAAAACGGCTGTGTCAAAGGCGTTTATGCGCGGATGATATGTGCCGGGCCGATGCATGTCCTCAAGAAAGAGTACGTTGGTCTCAGGGGTGCCGGCGGGTGCTGTGGCATGCTGTGCGGGACTGAACGGGAAACCGCGGTCCCATAGCTCCTGAGGAGTGTAGGTGAGAGCGGGATTGAATCGTCCCATAAGGCCGCTGTTATACTGGAGCGGAACTTCCCATATGCGGAAGAATCCCAACAAATGGTCTATGCGGTATGCATCAAAGTAATCGGCCATCTTGCGGAACCGGGCTACGAACCAGGCGTATCCGTCACGGGCCATATTGTCCCAGTTGTAAGTAGGCATTCCCCATTTCTGACCATCTACAGCAAAGGCATCGGGCGGAGCTCCGGCCTGGCAGTCGGTGTGGAACAGCTCGGGATGTATCCAGACATCACAGCTGTGACGGTTCACTCCGATGGGTATGTCACCTTTCAGGAGTATGCCTTTGCGGTTAGCATATTTCTTTACATCTGTGAGTTGTTTGTCAAGATGGAACTGTATGAAATAATGCTTGCGGATTTCGTGGTAATGCACTCCTCCGGAAGTACAGTACCTGTCCAACAGGTTGGGACCGAACTCCGACTCTTTCCACTGGTGGAAATCGGCTGTGCCGTATTTGTCACGCAGGAAGCAGTAGAGTGCATAAGGTTCCAGCCAGGAACGGTTTGCATTGAAGAAGGCCCTGTATTCCTTGCTCTTGAAACATTGCTCGCCGAATTCTGCATATAGCCGGTCAAGATAGTCACTTTTGAGCTTGAAAACCCTCTCGTAATCTATGGCGGGCAGAGCATTCAGTGACTTGCGTTCCTTCTCTATGTTTTTGAGATATTTTTTGTCACTGAGTGTCCCGACAAGTTCCAGGTCAATGTATATCGGGTTGAGGGCGAATGATGAGTTGGCGCTGTAGGGGTAGGAGTCCCTCCATGTGCCGGTCATGGTGGTGTCATTGACCGGCAGTGTCTGTATGATACTCTGTCCTGTAGCGGCAGCCCAATCCACAAGAAGCTTCAGGTCTGTAAATTGGCCTATTCCGAAATCCCTCTCTGACCGGAGTGAAAAAACCGGGATGGCTGTACCGGCATCTTTCCATCGTGGGCGGTGGTTGTGATGGACGTAAGGTATGGCCACGGTACGCTGTTCCATCTCACTTCCGTGATAGTCCTTCCAACGGTCCGAGAGCACGAGCCGCTTGGCGCGTGTAAAAGGGATAGAGTGGAGTGAGCCCTCCTCACGACGGGTTATCGTGCCATCGGTCTGGACCACGTAGCAATAGGTGACATCTCCTGCTGCAAGTTCGTCATCATCGATCTCATAGTCGGTGAACCATGTACCCTGGCCGTTGTTGTACATGTCAAGGCATAAAACCGAACCGTCAGCCATGTTGAGGCACAGGAACAGGTTCTCACCCCAGCGGGTTATGTATTCTATCTGGAAATGTATCTGCATAATAGTCCTACCGAATGCACAAAAATAGTAGTATTTGCGGAAAAAAACGTGACGGAATTCTGATGATTTTAAAGGTTTTCAACCGAATGCGGAAAGTTATCAACAATTGCCAAAAAATGGCCCTGTTTTCTTTTACATTTTTTCGCGTGAAATTATTTTTGCTAACACGTTGAAACAGAATTAAACAAATCATAACCAAAATAGTTATCAATCATGGAGTTAAAACAGGAAGGCATCTATGATGCCAGTACCCTTGGTGGTGGTAAGATGTTTGTGTTGGGATGCCAGCACATGTTCGCTATGTTCGGCGCTACCGTTCTGGTACCGCTTCTTACTGGTCTGTCTGTATCGGCTACACTGCTGTTCGCAGGTATCGGCACACTGATTTTCCATCTGTTCACAAAGATGAAGGTTCCTGCATTCTTGGGTTCTTCATTTGCATTCCTTGGCGGTTATGCAGCTGTAAAGGAGTTCGGCGTAGGTCTTGGTCTTACTGAAGCTGTTTCTCTGACTTACGCATGCATCGGCGTGTTCTGCGCAGGTCTTCTCTATTTCGTACTGGCCGCACTGTTCAAGTTCTACGGTGTACGTCGTACCATGAGGTTCTTCCCGCCTGTGGTAACCGGTCCTATCATCATTTCAATAGGTCTGATCCTGTCATCAAGTGCCATCAACAACTGCCAGAGCAACTGGTGGATCGCACTGCTGGCTATCGTGATCATCGTGATTTGCAACATCTTCGGTAAGGGCATGATAAAGATCATTCCTATCATCCTGGGTGTTATCGGCTCATATATCGTAGCCGCATGCTTCGGTCAGGTTGATTTCTCAGCCGTTAAGGATGCTGCATGGTTCGGAATGCCTTTTGCATGGGAGAACACAGCATTCGCAGTTCTCAAGAATCCTGACTGGTCATTCGTATGGACTGCAATCATCGCTATCGTTCCTATTGCTTTTGCTACCATGATTGAGCATATCGGTGATATCGCCGCCATCTCATCAACCTGTAACCGCAACTACATTGCCGATCCCGGTCTGCACCGCACTCTTTTAGGTGACGGCTGCGCTACCGCTCTGGCAGCTCTGTTCGGTGCTCCTGCAAACACCACATACGGTGAGAATACAGGCGTGCTCAATCTGACCAAGGTGTTTGATCCCAAGGTTGTACGCATTGCAGCATGTCTGGCTATCGTATTCTCATTCTGCCCCAAGTTCGCACAGATTATCTACGCAATGCCTGTTGCAACGGTAGGTGGTGTGTCGCTGGTGCTTTACGGTATGATTTCGGCAGTAGGTGTACGTAACCTGGTTGAGAACGAGGTTGACTTTACCAACAACCGCAACGTGCTCATAGCAGCTCTGATTCTGGTGCTGGCCATCGGTATCAACTTTGGTCCCGGCAGCATTTCATTCGGTAAGATTTCTCTGTCAGGTCTGGCTGTTGCCGCTCTGGTAGGTATCATCCTGAATGCTGTTCTTCCCGGCAACGACTTCCACTTTACAAGCGATTACGCCAGCGGCAAGCGCGCTACTGCCGAGGGTCAGGATCTGCCTGAGGAGTTCAAGAAGCCTCTGCACGACTATCCCAAGTACAACGGTTAATTATTATTCATCATAATTCATTTATTAACTCTAAAAGTTCTGATATGAAAAAAATCGTGGCTTTTGCAGGATTCAGCCTGCTCGCAGTAGGTGCTTTTGCACAGACAAATCTCCAGGTTTTCTATGATTTCGGAGAGAACCGTAAGCATGTTACCACTACTCTTGAGATGTTCAAGAGCGATGATTGGGGTAGCACATTCTTCTTTGTTGATTATGACTATTACAACAAGGATTACCGTGACGAGGAAGTTGCAGGTGTAAAGATCCATCCTAATACTTATGGTGCCCGCAGCAGCTATTTTGAGATTGCACGTTCTCTCAACTTCTGGCAGGAGTCAAGCCTTGGTGCACTGAGCGCACATATCGAGTTCAACGGTGGTGTAGGTTTCGGCAGCCGCAACTGGTTGTTCGGTGCTGAGTATTTCCTGCACAACGACGATTTCTCAAACACATTCACATTTGAGCTTCTGTACAAGACCTTCAAGGGTTCAGAGAGCCATCTGCCTCTGCAGTTCACATTTGTATGGGGTATGAACAACCTGCTTGGCGTAGAGGGTCTTAAGTTCTCAGGTTTTGCCGATATCTGGGGTGAGGATACTTACCTCTGGGCCGATAGGGACAAGTGCGAGAGTTCACTTACATTCATTTCAGAGCCTCAGCTTTGGTACAACGTAGGTCAGTTCTTCAACTGCCCCAATCTGAGCGCCGGCTGCGAGGTTGAGCTGAGCTATAACTTTGCATACAACGAGGGCTTCATGTTCAATCCCTGCGTAGGTCTTAAGTGGGATTTCTAATAAGGTATATGGTATAACTTTAAAACAATACAGTTATGTCATTTCTTAAAGTTTTAGGGTTTGATCCCGCCAAGCACAATGTCAAGACTGAGATTGTAGCCGGTATCACCACTTTCCTGACAATGGCTTACATCCTTGCAGTCAACCCCGATATTTTCGGTGCACTGGAGGGTATGGGTATGCCTAGAGGCGCCGTATTTACCGCCACAGCTCTTGCTGCCATTGTAGGTACTTTGTTTATGGCTGTGTACGCCAAGAAGCCTTATGCACTTGCTCCCGGACTGGGCCTCAATGCATTCTTTGTTTACACTGTATGCCTCACCATGGGTTACAGCTGGCAGTTTGCTTTGACAGCCGTCCTTATTGAAGGTATCATTTTTATCGTTCTTACCGCAACCAACGTCCGTGAGGCTATCATCAATGCCATTCCGTCAGCAATGAAGAGTGCTGTAAGCGCCGGTATCGGTCTGTTCATAGCATTCATCGGTATGGTTAATGCCGGTATCATCGTTGATGACGGCGGTACAATCATTGCCCTGGGTAATATCACCAGCGGTACAGCTCTGCTTGCTCTGGTGGGTCTGGTCATCACTTCCGTGATGATGATCCTTAAGGTGCCCGGTTCAATCCTGATCGGTATCATCGTTACCGCTATCATCGGTATACCGTTCGGTATCACCAAGTTTGACGGTGTGGTAAGTTCAGTTCCTTCGGTCGTACCTATTCTCTGCAAGTTTGAGTGGCATAACATCTTCTCTGTCGATATGCTGATTGTTGTGTTTACATTCCTGTTCATAGATATGTTTGACACAATCGGAACTGTTATCGGCATATCAAAGAAGGCCAATGCCATCAATCCTGACGGTACAATTCCCGGTGTAAAGAAGGTTCTTATGGCCGATGCCATTGCAACCGTTGCAGGTGCAGCTTTCGGTACCAGCACAACTACCACTTATGTTGAGAGTGCATCAGGTGTCGCTTCGGGCGGACGTACAGGTCTGACCTCATTTACGGTAGCAATATGCTTTGCAATCGCACTGTTCTTTGCTCCCGTATTCCTGGGTATCCCGTCAGCAGCAACAGCTCCTGCTCTGATCCTGGTAGGTGTAATGATGATGTCATCCATCCTGGATGTTGACTTCAATGATTTCTCAGAGTGCATACCTGCTTACATCACAATGGTTGTGATGCCTTTGGCATACAGCATCTCTGACGGTATCATGCTGGGCCTTATCTCTTATGTTGTACTGAACGCCCTTACAGGTAAGTTCAAGAAGATCAGCATAATGATGTGGGTTCTTACAGCTCTGTTCATTCTGCGTTACATATTGCTGTAACCTTAGATTGACAGAAAGATTAAGGGCGGTTCCTTTTGGAGCCGCCCTTATTTTTGATATGTGTGCCGGTTATTCGTTGATCCCTTTTACATTACCTGTCGTAGTGTCGAAAGTTATCTTGGTATCGGCATTCTTTCCCATAATGGTTGATGATACGACTTCAACCTTTCCGAACTGCGCTATCTGTACGTCCTGCTCTACGAAAGAGATACGGTTGTTGTATATCTTGACGAACGCGCGTCCGGGAATGCGGTAATAGAGGAAAGGGGAGTCCTTTTTGGCGGATGTTTTTTTCTGCTTGCTGGAATTCACTCCATAACCTTCGGCCATTTTTCTGTCAGTGATGTCTATCCATACGGGTTCACCAGCCAGATTGTCTACGGGAAGGACTCCAAGTTTGGTCGAGAAACGGAACAGGATCTGTTTGTTTATTGATTCGTCGGGAGTGACGTTGATGGTAAAGGTTACGTCCTGGGTCTCACGGGTGCCGTTGAATAATGTCAGCAGTGCGGTTTCTTGAGCTGAAAGTGATTCAAGCATGTATTTGAGCGACTCACCGTCAGTAGGCGCGAAATCGGACTGCCCGCGTGTTATGGCGTTGCGGCTTTCACGGATGTTGTATATCTCCTTCGCAGTGAGCTCTGCCATTTTTGCCGTAGAGCCGGCCATAAGTATCTCTTCGGTCATAAACTCCTGTGGGTTGAGCCTCTTCTCCTTATCCTTGACCGGTGCCGGGGCGGTCTGTGAAACCGTTTCCTTAACGCGTACATTTACGGCCGACAGAATGCCATCATTGGTAAGTTCTATATAAGGCCTGTTGCCTTTTGCAGGAAAAGTCAGCGTATATAGCTTGTCCTTATCTGGAATACCGGTTTCAGATATGCTTATATCGGTTATTGTCCAAACCTCTTCGGCTTTGTCTTTTACGTCGTTCAGGCGAAGATAACGCTCGGCATAGCGTGAGAATTCGCCGGGCTTAAATATCTGCTTTTGTGCGGTTACCGTGACAGTGAGCTGGGTCTTGGGAAGCCAGTAGGATACCGCATCCTGTGTAATGCCAGGCTGATAGGGGGCAGAGGTGCCTTGTGACGATGCGGTCAGAACCGATAACAGCAACCCAGCTGTGAGGGTCAGAGTCTTTATTTTCATAGTGCTGATGTTTTTTCTGTTTGTTTCCATGCCTGTGACAGGCTGTTTGCGATGTCGCCCGATGACATGGCGGTCATGCTGAGTTCGCGGGCGGCGATATCACCTGCCAGTCCATGTATATATACCGCAATAAGAGCGGCTTGTCCTTTATGATATCCCTGTGCAAGCAGTGCGAGGACGATTCCGGTCAGTACATCTCCCGAACCACCCGTGGCCATACCGGGATTGCCGGTGGTGTTTACATACATCGTTCCGTTTGGGGATATGGTTATGGTGGGAGCACCTTTGACTATCACTGTGATATGGTTGTCGGATGCAAGCGCACGGGCTTTTTGAATCATATCGCTCCAATCAGCGGCTGGGCCTGTAAGACGTTGCAGTTCGCCGGGGTGGGGCGTGATAATAGAATCTGCAGGAATGTACTCCAGCAGGTATCTGCTTTTAGCAATTATGTTCATGGCGTCGGCATCAAGTACCAAGGGAAATGATGCATTCTTGAGCAATTTTTCCAGAATGGCTGTCTGTGACTCATCCTGGCCCAATCCGGGGCCGGCTCCGATGGCATTGTATCGGCTTAGGTCTGTGTTGGCATAGAGGTCATCTGCCGCGATGGTCATTGCCTCCGGAACGGAAATCTGCAAAATGTCATTGTTGCACGATGGTGTGCAGACGGTGAGAAGCCCTACGCCCGAGTGCAGGCAAGCCTTGGCCGAAAGGACTGCGGCGCCGGCCATTCCGCGGCTGCCGGCATAGAGCAGTGCATGACCGAACGATCCCTTGTGAGCCTTTGGGTCACGGGGTTTCAGCAATGATTGCACATAATCTGCACCGACGGTAATGATATCGTCGGATGAGTATGTCCTACGCAACTCCTTTATGCATTCCTTAACTAGAACTTGGTCCATGGTTTGGCAATTGCACTTGGCAAATGTACGGTTATTTTGTTAAAAATGGTCTTTTCTTGCTCCGGTCACTCATAAAAATGGACAGATTATCTGTTTTCCCCCGCTTTTTGAGTATTTTCGCATAATAAAACAAAAAGACGTATGGGAACCATTCAGGTAAAGGACAGAGAGTTTGAGGTATTCCTCAAGGAGGAGGATATCCAGAAGGAAATCAAAAGAGTTGCTTCAGAGATAAATCGTGACTACAAAGATAAAGAACCCCTGTTCCTGTGCATTCTGAATGGTTCTTTCATGTTCGCTGCCGACCTGCTCAAGGATGTCAATGTACCCTGTAACGTTTCTTTCGTGAAAGTGGCCTCTTATCAGGGCACTGATACCACCGGAAAGGTCAAGGAGCTTATGGGTCTTCAGGAAAATGTCGAGGGCCGTCACGTTATCATAGTTGAGGATATCGTTGAAACCGGCTATACCATGCGTGATGTCCTGGATTCACTGGCCGAGAAGAATGCCGCATCGGTCAATGTATGTGCCTTGCTCTGCAAGCCTGACAAACTTAAGGTCGATATTAACCTCAAGTACCTGGCAATGAACATTCTCAACGGCTTCATAGTAGGATACGGATTGGATTATGACGGCTTTGGCCGTAATTCACGTGATATTTATAAGATAGTGAAGTAACTTAACAGTTTGCAATGGACAACATAGTGATTTTTGGAGCCCCCGGTTCAGGAAAGGGGACTTACAGTGCTGCCCTGGTTGAAAAATTCGGTTATAATCATATCTCTACCGGTGATGTGCTCCGTGCCGAAATAAAGGCTGGAACCGAGCTGGGAAATATAGCCGAAGGATATATCGAGAAAGGACAACTCATACCTGATGACCTTATCATTGACATGCTTGCAAGTGTCTATGACACCATGCTTGACGGTCCCGGTGTGATATTTGACGGTTTTCCACGTACGATAGTACAGGCTAAGGCGCTCAAGGAGATGCTTCGTGAGCGTGGTGAAAAGATAACGGTCACCCTTAACCTGATTGTCAGTGAGGATGTACTTCTGGAACGTCTGCTTAACCGTGCCAAGATTGAAGGTCGTGCCGATGACAACGAGGAGACCATCAAGAAACGTTTCAACGTCTATTACACACAGACTCATCCGCTCATAGAGTGGTTCAAGAAGGAAGGTGTGTTGTCTGAGTTTACCTTCAAGGGTGACAAGGACTTGATGATCAAGGAGATAATAGAGAAGGTGGAGTCAATCTGACCCCACCTTACATTTGTATATATGGCTGAAAGCAACTTTGTAGATTACGTAAAGATCTTTTGCAGGTCGGGCAAGGGCGGTCGCGGATCGGCCCATCTGCGTCATGACAAATATATTCCTAACGGAGGCCCCGACGGCGGAGACGGCGGAAGGGGCGGTAGCGTGATCCTTAAGGGTAACCGCAACTACTGGACTCTGCTTCATCTTCGTTATGAACGTCATGCTTTTGCCGAGAATGGAGGCAACGGCGGCAGTAATAAATGCTTTGGCAAGGATGGTAATGATGTTATCATTGAGGTGCCATGCGGTACTGTTGCCTATGATACCGAGACCGGTGAATATCTTTGCGATATTACAGATGACGGTCAGGAAGTGGTACTGCTCAAGGGCGGACGCGGCGGTCTTGGCAACTGGCATTTCCGCACGGCAACCCGTCAGGCTCCCCGTTTTGCCCAACCCGGCGAACCGGCGCAGGAGCGTATGGTGGTGCTTGAGCTCAAACTGTTGGCTGATGTAGGCCTCGTGGGATTTCCCAACGCAGGCAAGTCTACATTGCTGTCTGCCATATCAGCTGCCAAACCCAAGATTGCAAACTATCCTTTCACTACGTTGGAACCCAATTTGGGAATTGTTTCTTATCGTGACGGTAAGTCCTTTGTTATGGCCGATATCCCCGGTATCATTGAAGGTGCCAGCGAGGGTAAGGGACTGGGACTCAGGTTCCTGCGTCATATTGAACGCAACTCACTGCTTCTGTTTATGGTTCCAGGCGATACCGATGACATTAAGCGCGAATATGAGATTCTGCTTAATGAACTGGCGCAGTTCAATCCCGAAATGCTCGACAAGCAACGTGTGCTTGCCATCACCAAGTGTGACCTGATAGATGAGGAGCTTATGGGAATGCTTGAACCCAATCTTCCGGCCGATATCCCCCATGTGTTCATATCGGGTGTGAGTGGGCTGGGCCTGCATCAGCTTAAGGATATCTTATGGAAAGAACTCAACAGCGAGAGCAACAAGCTGGATGCCACCTGGAAGACGGAGCATATAGTACATCGTTCAAAGGATGCAGGTGAACTGCATAATGAACTGGTAGCTGCCGGAGCTGATTTTGAATTTGATTTTGACGATCTTCCCGATGATGATTCAGACGATGATTTGGAGGAGGTAGAGGTGGAATTGGATTAAAAAAAGGTATCCGCATAAATTTTTTTAAAAAAATTACTTTTCCTTTTTAACTTTCATTTGTGCGGTTTATATGATAGTAGAATGAATTTGTTTTGAATTCACCTTTTACTAATTAATAACTTAAAACAAACAGAAATGAAAAAGATGTTTTTGGCAGCTGCCCTTCTGGCAGTAGTATCTCTGGCCAACGCTCAGGCTCCGGCCAATGCTCCTTACGGAGTTAAGTCAGGTGTTATCACCATGTCTATGGATATGATGGGTAACGAGATGATCACCGAGACCTATTTCGACGACTATGGTCTGAAGACCGCTCAGGTTTCAGAAGGTGGTTTCATGGGTGGCGAAGGCAAGACTCGCACAATCACAGATAAGGACGGTGCTCAGATCCGCATCAACGATGCTGAGAAGACCGCTACCAAGTTCCCCGCCGGTGGTATGGGATTTGGCATGGGTGGTGGAAACCGTGCTCAGATCAACTGGAACAATCTGACCGACCAGGTTAAGAAGGAGAACAACATCAAGGAAGTTGGCAAGGAGACCGTTGCCGGTAAGGAGTGCACCAAGTACACTATGACTATCGACATGATGGGCAACCAGTCAGAGCAGACCGTATGGATCTACAAAGGCATCCAGCTCAAGAACGAGATGACTTCTGATTTCGGTACTTTCGGCCAGACCTGCAAGAAGTTCGAGGAGAAGGCAGTTGACGCTTCTATGTTCGAGGTTCCCGCTGGTGTTAAGGTAGAAGAGTTTGACATGTCACAGTTTGGCGGATTTGGAGGTTTCTAATTTCCGGAAAACTAAATAAAAGAGGGTCACTTCGGTGGCCCTTTTTTGTTTTCCACCGCCAAACTATGACATAGGGTGGCTGCGCCACCCTTCGACCTTTTTTTAGTTTACTCCGTAAACGCGCTCCATTCCATTCCGCTTTGCGGCCTTCCAGGACCGCGGTCTCGCTTGTCGCCTCGCTCGCTCCAATACCAACGTGATCAGAGGTCGCGTCAATGCACTCAAGGAACACGTCAGCAAACGCTCTTCCATACAACCTACGCTCGTGACAACGTTTGGCTTGAAGCTAGGCAAGAATTCCGGCGTATTTACAAGGACAATAACGTTGGATGACTTGTTCAAATAGAAGGCGGATAAGCAGCCATTGATACAAGGCCGGAATGTCGATGTGATGTTCCGGCCTTGATTTCTTAAAAACTCAGTCACCATTAGTGCAATGGAGAAATTTGTGAAAATCAAAGCATTACATTTAGTAGCGCGTCTGACTTAATTGTGCATACAGATGAATGTGTTGACCGACACTGCTTGTCTTTTGATGCCTTGATAATGGGAATCAATGACGGAATTCCGAA
>JAKSIV010000023.1 GCA_024398635.1 Bacteroidaceae bacterium
CAGCGGCGAAGTCTCGGCTATCAGAAGAGTCACGCTCAAGGATATCCATACAACATTCTCATCCTGAGGGAGCCCCGCCGTGTGCGGCTCGATGATTTGCACTACAGCCCGCGTCCACTCGGGATGCTGGGGAAGCGTACTCCTGCGCCCGGCACCAGCCTTGCGAATGCGGCCTTAGTTGCCAGGAACCATCTTCTGTCTCTTTCGTTCAGCGTGGACATATACGCCAAATCACTTGGCGAAAGGACTTCTGGAGGAGCTTTCTTTGTCATTTTAAGAGACTTGCATTTACTCTTAAATTTAAGAAATTTTCTCCAGTTTTCCTATACTATATAATTGATAATCAACAAATTAAATCAAATTTTTGCTGCTTTTTCAGAGGTGCGCATCCATCTGAATTTTCTTCCGTTTCGGCAGATTTGTTATGCCTGCAAACGGCCGGATAAATGCATCTCAAAAATGAAGCAGATTATTTTTTAACATTTACTTAACGAGCATAAGTTCACCGCGATGGATATACAGTCCGTGAACCACGGGTTTGTCCGATAAGCGGCGGCCATCTATCGTATACCATGCATCATCCGCATAATTCGCCTTCACAGAGTTTATCCCGGTGTAATCCCTCTCAAATTTAAACCATGCCAAACCGTCCTTGACAGACATGCTGGTTATAGGCTTGGACATAAACAATGTGCCATCCCTGTTGGCGTTGTAGAGCGTTGCGGCAGGCTTTGATACTGTTGTTTCCGTTATGAGGATATGCCCAGCCCTTAATATATTTTTTTGAGGTATATATGGTGTCGTTAGCCGGAATAATCACATAACGCTGTTGTTTGGAGGTATTTACATTACCATAAAGGAATATATCCTTGTCATAGTCCACATGGAAAACAACGATACCGTTTCCGGGCAGTTCTGTGTCCCACCCCTTATTCTGCCTGTTCTCAATAAGGTAATACTCGTCAGGATGGCCGTCATTACGAATCATATACGCCGTTGGGCGGTCTGACAAGGCAGGCATACCTTTAATTATTGTGTCCGATGTCAGTTCAACAGGAGTGAGCCAACCCATGAAAGCGCGTTCATATGCTGAGTAGCCACAGGGACGGAATCCGTTACCGCATTGATTTCCATAATCCATCAGATCCCAATAGCTCAAATATTGAGTACTTCCTTCATAGAAATCCGGTAAGTCAAAGCAGTGACTGAATTCATGACAAAGGGTTCCGAATGTACTGCGGAGACTGCTGGTGGAAAGCTCCGGTGTACAGCAGTATGAATCCACCAGGAAGTCTTTTCCACCACTGGATACGGTAATGGGACTGCAGTCATCATGTTCGCTGAGCCAACACTGATGAGGCCAGATGGTATTACTGTCTCCGCCGTCATTCTGTCCCTTACCTGAATAGATAATAAGCAGCTGGTTCACATAGCCGTCATTTTCCCAGTCATAAGGGGACCAGTCATCCACTTCAGATTTGATGTTATTAACCACATCCTGGACCAGATATTTGGAGTTTTCGTCATCAACAGCCGTACTGCGGTACTTTTTCATGCTGTCAACCTCCATGTAATACATATCGCAGTTTATATTCAACTGCCCGTAGCTCTGCTCATAGAAATAATCATGAAATGAGCCTATGTACTGCCCTTCATTGTAATTCCTGGCATTCAGGATCTTGTTCCACTTAGACATGGTCACAGTCTTGTCATCACTGAACGCCTGGTCCTTGAACACGACCATGACTACCAGCTGACGGCGGTCACCTATATACGGGTTGTTACTCGCCACGACAGGAGCACGACGGGCTGCTTGCTGTACCACATGATGCACAGGCTCCTTAGGACGGCAATTGCGCGTACGGACAATATCCTGGGCACTGACACTCAGCACAAAAGAAAAAGCAAGTAAAAAGAATAAGATCCTTTTCATACCCGATCTGTCTATATTCAGCAAATATAGCAAAAAGGACTTACCTGAACAAGCGGAGTTCAAACTGACCGCATATAGCCATGCGGTCATCCTTCACGGCCAAGGCGCCGAGTATGTCGGGAGTATTTGATATGCGGTCTGTTACGGGCTGCAGGTCATTTACAGTCTGAATGCGGTTGGCCAATGCGGTAGCGTAGCTGTCGGCCAGCAGGACATCGCGGCACACAACCATCATGGCATCGGCGCGGCCCAGACTCAGTGAAGGGCCTACTGTACCGCTCGATGTACATATACCCAGAGGAAAGGCCGATGCAGGTATGTGCAGCCCCACTCTCTCGGAAAGCGGCGACCCGCCGGCGAATACGCTGATATCCATGTCGCTGAGGGCCTCTGCGTAAATATCACCTCCGTTCTCAACGATTACCTCCTTTACGTTGAACTTGCCCTTTATGAAATCGGCAACCTTAAGAGCAACAGCACCTGCCACTGCGCTCATGGGCCCTATTCCGGTCTTGTGGCTCACACGTGACATCTCTTTAAGTATATCCGGAGCCTCCAATCCTGCTTCATAAGGCGTGAGAGCTGTCTTGTATGCAGGATCCATTAGCAGATACGCATCCATCCCGCGGCGCAAATCCACCAGCATGGTATAGATATCCTGCTCCATAGATGCACGATAGGAGCCGTTATCGACTCCTATCCATAGGTCTGATTCAAGGAATTTCACGCAGAACCAGCGTCTCCCATCGTTTGAGAAACGGCTTCGGTAGCTGCGTTCCTTATATTCCATCAGTCTGCGAACTCAATGTGGAAAAGCTTGAGCGGGCATGCGGTTATGCAAAGCTTGCAAACCACGCACTTATCGGGCTGGAAACGCAGCTTCCAGTCAGGAGCGCCTATTGACAGTGCTCCCGAAGGACAGGCCGATGTACATGCGCCGCAGCTTATGCACTTAGCGTCATCAAAGCTTATCTTCTTCTCCAGCGGGCTTACATCCACGCCGCTCTTCTGCATGAAATCAATTGCCTGGGCAATATGATCGGAGTCAGAATCCAGCTCAAGAACCAGCTTACCGCGGCGACCGCCGTCGATATCAGCCTTGATGATGCTGACCATGATATCGTACTTCTTAATCAGCTCATAGATCAGCGGGCGGCTGGCCTCGCCATCGGGGAATGATATAACTACTTTCTTTGTCATAACGTGCTGATTTACAAGTTCAAATCCTTAAGTCCCTGAAGTGACGTTCCAGTGGGCATCGGCCTTACAGGAGCGGTCAGTTCAAACTGTCCCTTCTCAATCCACTCCTTCAAAATAGCGGCAATCTTGCGTGCCTTATTGAGGCTGGAGAGCGGAGCGGTATGGATCTTCTTGCCCATAAACTCAATCTCGCCCGAGCGCAGCTGCTCGTAATTGACCTTACCAATCAGGTCACCCTTGCAGCCGTAATCCTCGATGAATGTATCAATCTGGCTGTTACGTATACTTACGCGGTGAGCCAGGTCCTCATCCAGCAGCGGAATAGGCACTCCCACTCCAACGTACATCGTAACACCGTACTTCTCAAAATATGCGCCGCGAAGGAACTCGCTCGACATCTCTCTCATCTCACCCATCAGGGCCAATGTGCGCGCATTGCCCATAGGTACGCCATACTCGTTCAGAGGCTTTGAGCAGTTGAACTGAGTGCC
Organism: Bacteroidaceae bacterium; assembly: GCA_024398635.1. GTDB lineage: Bacteria > Bacteroidota > Bacteroidia > Bacteroidales > Bacteroidaceae > Colenecus. Next base: position 3,625 of record JAKSIV010000023.1, read on the forward strand.
GTTCCAGACCACGTAACCCTGCGTTCCGCACAGGAATATGCGTGTTCCAAGGCCGATGGTGCGGCATTCGGGATCGTTCAGCAGCGGTGAGAGTTCACCTGCAGAGCTGTAAGAGGCGTTCTTCATATGAGGCAGCAGAGTACCCATGTAAGTATAGAGCGTGCGGTCTGTGGAGTTCACAGCCACATTGTAGTTCTGATATGCGTTACGGGGATTCATCAGGATTGCCTCGTTGATGGTCTTAAGCGATATCGATGTCTTGATATGCTTGCGGGGGTAGCAGTCGGTGCCCTTACCCCATGCCTCAAGAGTGAGCTCCTTGCCGTCAATCAACTCCTGGATTATGTGTGCGCCGCCATAGGTGGGATTCTGCGGATTGCAGTCCGTAGCGCCCACAAATGTATCTACAGCAGCCAGACCGCCGCTTACGGGCACTCCGTTTATCTCAATCCTCTCCATTCTTATGGGCGGATTGGCGTGACCGAAGTTCAGGAATGCGCCGCTGGAGCACATGGCGCCGAACGTAGCGGTAGTTACTACATCGACCTTCTCAAGAATCTCCTTTGGTTTCATCGTCTTGGCCATTTCTGATACCTCTTCGGCCGTCAGAACCACCGCCTTACCCTTCCGGATCTTCTCATTAATCTCCTCGTATGATTTCGTCATCTCTGAGTATTTTAAACGCCTGCAAAAGTAATCAATTCGCCACAAACTCGCCACCGTTTACCACAATTAAATATTATATAGGCTTGTTTGCATCAATATACAGTACTTTTGCAGCCTGAATCAAACAAGGCTAAACTATGTGGCGTAAAATCTGCGGATGGATATTGAAGGTTTGGGGATGGGAGACGAGCCCTTTCATGCCACCTGAGCCAAAATGTATATTATTGGGAGTGCCCCACACATCGATGCTGGACTTTGTGGTAGCGTACCTGTTCTACGTTTCCATTGGCGGCAAGACCTTCTGTATGGTTAAGAGCAGCCTCTTCTTCCCGCCTCTGGGCTGGATACTGAGAGCCATCGGCGGAATACCGGTAGATCGCAAGCATCCGGGATCTGTAGTAAGATCGGTCCTCAAGGAGATGGAAAAGACAGACCTCATGCATCTGGCAATCGCCCCTGAGGGCACCCGCAAGCCTATCGGCCGATGGAAAACAGGTTATCATTTCATTGCAAAAGCCGCCGGCATACCCGTTTATCTTTGCTACTTTGACTGGGGCCGCAAGAAAGTGGCTGTAGATCAAAAATTTGAGCTTACAGACGATGCCAACGCCGATACCCGCCGCATCCAGGAGATTTATGAAAGCATGAACTTAAAAGGACGTCATCCTGAAAAATACATCACTAAATGAGGCACAGATTCACAACACTTGCCCAAGTACTTGATTACTCTGCTGCAGTCAACGGCAACCGCATGGTCTCGGACTACGTTGACGGTGGCTGCCGCTATACATTCACGCAGTTCAAGGACAAATGTCTGCAGCTATCGGGCGTACTCTCCACCTTTGGAATCAATGCCGATGACAAGGTGGCAATCCTGTCCGAGAATATGCCCAACTGGGCCATTGCATTCTTTGCCATCACCGCCAGCGGCCGAATTGCAGTCCCCATGCTGCCCGAACTCTCGCCTAACGAGGTGGAGAACATTCTCACCCATTCCGATGCCAAGGCCATATTCGTGAGCAGCAAGCAACTGCCCAAAATCAGTCAGGAAACACTCTCCAAGCTGCATTTAGTCATTGACATAAGCACGCTTGACTTCATCGAGGCCCAAGATGACCGCTACACATGTGACGGTCGCGGTAAACAGCCCGAACCCATGGATATTGCCGCCATCATCTATACTTCGGGCACAACCGGCAACGCCAAAGGCGTCATGCTGAGCCATCGCAACTTCTGCCACAACATACTCACAGCCTGGCACGCTCACAAGGTACACCGCCGCAGGGACGTTTTCCTGTCCATCCTGCCGCTGGCACACACATATGAGATGAGCATCGGTATGCTCTATCCTTTCAGCACCGGCTGCCCTGTCTATTACATCCAGAAGCCCCCTACACCTACCATTCTGGCCGATGCACTGAAACGCGTCCGCCCTACAACCATACTGTCCGTTCCACTGATAATTGAAAAAGTCATACGCAGCAAAATCTTCCCTACAATTGCTGGCAGCAAGTATCTGCGCTACCTCAAGAAGCATTTCCCGCGTGTGCTCTACTTCCTTGTGGGCAAGAAAGTCAAGCAGCAGTTCGGTGGCCGTGTACGCTTTTTTGGCATCGGCGGCTCCAAGCTTGACGTTGAGGTTGAACGCTTTCTGCGCAACATAAAGTTCCCATATGCAATAGGTTACGGTCTTACTGAGACTGCACCTTTGATTTGTGACGCCGGCCCCAAACGCACCCATCTGGGCAGCACCGGCACATCATCGTTCCAGGTTCAGGTTCGTCTGGCCGATGTCAACCCTATAACAGGTCAGGGCGAGCTTCAGGTTAAAGGCCCCAACGTAATGCTTGGCTACTATAAGGATTACCAGCGCACAAAAGCTGTCTTTACCGATGACGGCTGGATGCGTACCGGCGATATCGCCAGCGTTGATAAGAAAGGCCGCTACTGCATACACGGCCGTTCCGGAAGCGTCATCATCGGTGCATCGGGCGAGAACATCTACCCTGAGGAGATTGAGAGCGTCATCAATAACATATCGGATGTAAATGAATCGCTCGTGATAAGCCGCTCCGGACAGCTGGTAGCTCTGGTGCAGTTTAACGAGGGCGCTGTTGACTGGAATCTTGAGGGACAGGAAAAGTTCCTGGAGAACCTGGAGAAGCGCAAAAAAGAGGTGATGGAATTTGTCAATTCAAAGGTCAGCCAGTTCCTGCGCATCAAGGACGTGGAGGTAATGAAAGAACCCTTCAGCAAGACCGCCACGCATAAGATCCGCCGCTTCCTCTACCAAGACAAAAACAAAAAATGATACAATTGGGGTCAGACCCCAATTGGCTCTTTTTTAAAAAATATATGAGTATGAGAAAAATAATAAATCCTTGGATAGGCACAGAAGGCTATAACTGCTTTGTTTGTAGTCCAGACAATCCCATCGGCCTTCATCAGGAATTTTGGGAAGACGGTGACTACATAGTTACCAAGTTCAAACCCACTCACGATTATGAGAGCTGGCAGAATACACTTCACGGAGGCATTCAGGCGCTACTGATTGACGAGACTGCCGGTTGGGTGGTTTGCCGCAAGCTGCAGACCAACGGCGTGACCTCAAAGATGAACATGGAGTATCTCAAGCCCGTCTCTACCCTGCTGGACGAAATTACCGTTCGCGCCCATATCACCAAGATGATGCGCAACGTAGCGTTCATCGAGGCCGAGCTGATGGATGCCGACAGCACCATACTTACCCGTGCCGAGCTCATCTACTTCTGCACCCCCAAGTTCAAGCTAGACGATAAAGCCTTCCCCGCCTCCGGCTGCAAAGTCGAGGGAGAATAGTGCCATTGGGGACGGTTCCGTCCCCAATGGTACTATCTCCAGCCGAAGCGAACGCGGGCTAGCTCACGGCCGTCTTCAACGGCCTCGATGCTGTGCAGAGAGGTGTCACCGTCCATTTGAGTGTGGACAAGGATCTTTTCGCCAAACAAACCCTCCTTCTTGAAGTTAATGTCAAGACGTGCAGGCAGGTGTTCTATACGATATTCGGGAACCAGGCTCTCGCTGGCCCAAAGCGGGTATATAGCGTTGTTAACGTGATTGTTGCGGTCTATGTCATCGTAGCGTACCAGGAAACGCTCACTGTAATCCTCGCGCTCCACAGCGGGTAGTTTAGGGAACCTTCCCTCAAGTATAACCTTCTCACGGATAGGCTCATACTCAGGCAACCACTCCTTGAGATGCACAGGACGGCGTGACGCAAAATCAATCACAATCCATTGGCTGCAGGCGCGTATAATACGCTCACCGCTTGCACTCCACACCTCAAACTCACGCTCGGTATAAAGGGCCGATGTATCCGATGGCCAGCTCTTAAGGGTAATCTCCTCAGCCAGATGCGGCATACGGTCAATCTCCACATTCATTGCTATCAGCACCCAGGCTTTGCCGACAGTACGCAGATAGTCATAGCCGATACCAATTTCGTTTGCGCTGTCATCGGCTATATCCTGGAACAGAATAAGCAGTGTGAGCAGACGTAGAGTGTCGTTGCGGTCGCACTCAAAACTCTTTACCGTATATGTGTGAACTTGTTTCCTAACCATTTTTACTTCAGCTCCACCTCAAGCTTGGCAACGACATTGCCGGCATCGTGAGCCAGCAAAAGCTCGATCTTGCCGGGCTCCAAAACCCAGTCATGCTTAGCTTCATCCCAGTATTTCAGGTCCTCAACGGGAATAATCAGACCCTCGTTTACGCTCAATCCTGCAGGAACGTTGTACTTGCCGAACGCCTTGAGCTCCTTGTATGGCCACTCAATCTTTGAATCAACACGATGTACGTAAACCTGCGGAACATCCAACTGATCGTACTTGCCGTTATTCTTAAGTGTGATGCTGAACATGATATTGTCACCATCCTTATAAGGCTTCTGCTCGGGAGTCTCAGTAACAAGACTGAAATCAGTATACTCCATCTCAGAGTAACCCAAACCATATCCGAACGGATACATCACAGGCTTCTCCTTGGTGTCGAACCAGCGGTAACCCACCAGCATATCCTCGGCGTAAAGCGCTGTGCCGCGACCTGTAGCGCCCTTGAACATCTCCTCGGCCTTCTCGTCCTTCTGAACCAGCGATACGAACACATCCTGGTTGATGGGAGCATCGGTCTGCGGGAAACTGCCTGTTGCATATGCGGGGCTGTCCTCAAGCTTGATGGGATATGAGAACGGCAGACGGCCGCTGGGTGATATCTTGCCGATAAGAATGTCGGCCAATGCGTTACCGCCCTCAGTTCCGTTGAACCAGGACTGTACTATTGCGGGACTGCAGGCCTGAACGCGGTTCAAATCAACCGGAGCACCGGCCACTGCAATGAACACCACGTTGCGGTTAACCTTGGCAACAGCCTCCAGCACCTCCTCCTGGTTGTAAGGCAGATCCATGCTGCGGCGGTCACTGCCCTCGGTCTCCCACTGACGGTTGTCACCACCTATGAACAGAACCAGATCGGCACCCTTTGCAGCCTTCACAGCCTCATCCTTGAGCTTCTGGGCAGTATTATCCGGCTGAGCAAGAGCAGCACTACGACGGCCAAAACCGCCGAATCCTCCGAATCCGCCACGTGCCTGCTGTGAGGTATAACCCTGAGCATATACGATCTTGGCCTTGTCACCTATGCGGTTCTTAAGACCTGCCAGCGGAGTAATCTCATACAGAGCCTTCACACCTGCACCTACACCGCCGTTGGACATCTTCTTGTCGGCATTGTCACCGATTACGGCGATAGTCTTTACCTTACTCAAATCTATCGGAAGCAGTCCGCCCTCATTCTTGAGCAGTACAATTGACTGAGCTGCAACCTTATATGTAATCTCGGCATCCTCGGGCTGAGCGGTCATAACCTTGTTGGCCTTATCGGCAGGAACCGGCTCAACAGCCAGACGTACGCGCAGGATCTCACGTACACGCTGGTCAATGACCTTCTCCGATACGACTCCGGCCTTGACAGAATCCAGCAGAGCCTGACCCATATAGTCCTTACTGGGCATCTCCACATTCAGACCGGCTGTAACAGATCCCACGGTGCTGTGTGTACCACCCCAGTCAGAAATTACCATACCCTTGAATCCCCAGTCCTTACGCAGGATATCATCCAGCAAAACGGGATTCTCGGCACACCATGTACCGTTTATCTTATTGTAGGCTGCCATCACGCCGAATCCGTTGGCCTCAACAACTGTTGCCTCAAACGGCGGCAGATATATCTCACGCATGGCACGCGGGCTTACTATGACGTTCACGCTGCCACGGTTGGTCTCCTGGTTGTTCAGTGCAAAATGCTTTACGCACACAGCCACGCCGTTGTCCTGGACACCCTTTGTGTATCCTACCGATATACGCGAACTCAGCAGAGGATCCTCACTCAGATACTCGTATGTACGGCCTCCCGTGGGAATGCGCTGTATGTTTATTGCAGGACCCAGAATCATATCCTTACCGCGCAGACGTGCCTCACGGGCCATTCCTGTACCATACAAATATGCCATCTCCTCACTCCAGGTTGCAGCCAGGGCCGATCCTGTGGGGAAGAATGTAGCGGAGTCTGTCGACCAATGCAGAGGATTCCATGAAAGAGGCTCCATCTCCTCACGAATGCCAAAAGGACCATCGGCATAGTTCATCTCGGGAATACCCTGTGTGGGAACACCTTCGGATGTAAAGTAATGCTTGCCGTGAAGCATCTCGATCTTCTCCTCAAGAGTCATATTCTTGATGATAGCCGTGATCTTCTTCTCATTCTGCATCAGGGGATCATCATAACTCTTTATGTCACGTGACAGTGTGGGGTCACTCTTGCAACCCACGGTCAAAACACTCACAAAAAGCAATGCTGCGCAAAAAAGGTTTCTTCTCATATCAGTATTTATTGTTCTAGTAATCAGTAAATCTGCTCCACTCCGTCTCCCTGTAGTCATCATTGAGGCCCGATGCATCATACTTGGCCAGAGGAATGTAAATGCTAAGCCCGCTGTATGAATTCACCGGAATCTCCTCCTTGTCACCCGGGAAAATATAAGGTGTCGTCTTCTTGTACGGAACGCAATTATCCAGTTGCACCATGAACTCCGCATAAAGCCATACGCGTACGTCAAGCTTATCGACAAAGTCCATAAGGTCAAAGAATACATGGTTGGTAAAACGGTCAAAGCACTGAACGTCACTGACATCCATATTCGGAATGGCATCCTTGTATTCATTCACGATCTTACGGAAACATCTAGCCAGGCTGTCAAGTTCATCGGTCTTGACCATCGAAATGCCGGCCATCTGCTTCCATCCGCTCATTGAGTTGTAGTAATCATAGAACTCATCGCAGCATTTACGTAAGCTGCCGTTCAGGAAATCACGCGTAACAATATGGTACGGGAAGCCATCACTAACTATCTCATAGCAAGATGACACTATGTAGTCAGCCTTGTTCCTGAGTGCGTACGCAACCTCTACATTACCCATGTAGCAGGCATCGAAAAGTATGAAATCAAAAAAGCCGTCGGGAATTGCATCGGCCATCTCCTGCAGATCCATGCATGAATAAGACGGAGTCTCGCCCTTACGGTCCTCCCATGCAAACGCCTTGGTCGGGGCAAAAGGATTTATCCTCTCCTCATTTGCCTTCGGGGCTGGTTTTCCGTCACGGGACTGGGCGTATTTCATATTGGGAGCCACATAATGCAGTTGTCTGGTAGGCAGCCAGCCGGTACCATGTGACCACATCACCAATCCGTAAGAATCTGATTCATACTTCTCTTTCACGTAATCAATAACCTCCCTGAACACCATCGGGTCCGATGTATCCCTCTCCGGGTATTTGGCAATCGTATCAATCTTGAAATTATGAATGTGAAGCAGTGCGGGAGCCACATCCTTACGGTCCACAAACACCAGCAGATTGTAATTGTCCATGCCGTTGCTTATGCAACTGTTCATGGAATAGATGTTGGAGTTGGCAATATTGGACAGGTTGTTGTCGGCAGCGACATAAACCAACACAGTCCTGTGCTTAGTTTTGTCAATATGATTGTTGGCAATACATGAAGCCAACATCAGGATTGCCGTCATGAACAGCGCTCCTGCAAAAAACTTTCTTGATGATAGTCCTTTCATCCCTACTCCGCTATTATTACAGCACGGTCAATATCAATCAGCCTGTATGAACTGTTAAAGCTCAGTTCATCGCCGTTGTCCAGCAGCAGTTCGAACAGTTTGCTGTCATGCTCAATACGCCGAATCTCCCTGCCCGGAAATTCCTTAGCCATGAAATCCCTGATCTTTGCAGGAATCAGCACAGCCGGCACGGAGCCCTTCTCGTACTCACACTCCGTAAACGTGCCGTCCTTTGAGAACTGCATCTTGACGCCTCCCGACAGTTTGACCTCATACTGTATCAGGCTGGCCCTGCGTTCCATCTCCACCTTCTTGACCTTGTTGTCAGGAAACGCCTTCTGAACTACTTTCTGCGCCTTCTCGGGCAGCTTATCGAAAGTAATCTCCACATCCTCGGCCGCTACCGGCAGCACGAGCATCAGAGCCAGCACAGTATACAGAAACCTTCTCATAAATACCTTATTTTAACGGACAAAGCTTGCCGCCACCGGTCTTGTACTCCTTTCCCTCTAGGGGTGCGTTTGCAGGATCGGCCGGATCATAATATATGGTATGCTTGCCCTTAAGCTGCTTAAGTCCCTTTGCCATCGGCTGGTCAAATACTATCGATGTCAGGTAAGACTCACCCTTTGATGTCCAACTGGAACCTGCACCTACCTTGACGTGAACCTGTGCGCAACGGTTCTCCTTATCGTTTATCTGACCGTTCAGCTTTGCGCCCTTGTTCAGATTGACTTGGAGAGAACTTATACTGTCTACAAATATGTTACCGGAAAGAGACTGTTTGTTGACCCAAAGCGTCGCGTGTCCGCCGTTGGAGCCCTTCACGCCCCAGTCATCGGCCTTGACATACATCAGGTCATCACTTTTACAGCTTATCTTGTTGCCCTTTACCGTTATCTGCGCGTTATTGTTATTGGTCACAAAGAAGAGAGGACCCTCTGCAACACTGATGGAATTGCCTGTCAGGTCCAGATTACTCTGGACGTCATTCGAGCCGGTACTGTAAAGCAGGAATCCGCATATTCCGCCTGCATTGAGCTCGCTCTTGTTGAGCAGCAGCTGTCCGTCCTCGACACTACCTATCGTCCATTTGGCCGATGTCATGCGGCATTTTGTACCAAGAATCATTCCCGATGAGTGGAACGACGGTGAAGCCTGGCCTCCGGTCAGACCGAACGCCTCGGTTGCAACGATATCTCCGCCGTCAAGGGTATAGAAAGCCGGACTCTGATTGCCCGATGTATTCACCTCGGTTTTATGTACAGTCACCTTTGCGCCATGCATTGCATCCACGCCCGCCGATGCGCTTTTGTTGGTTGTAACCGTACCCTCCTGCAGTGTCACCTTAGTGCCTTCACCGTTTGCGGTAATTCCATCGGCCTGCGATGAGTGCGATGTCACGTCACAGTACTCAACGATCACGTTGCTGCCGCCATCGGCCAACAAAGCAGAGTTACGTCCGGTCTCCTTACGGTCATCATTCACCACTGATCCTGATGTCTTGTTCATACGCAGCTTGGTCAGAATCAGCTCCACACCGTTTGTGGCATATACCACACTCGTACCCTGCTCCATTGATTCAAGCGCAGTGTGTGAGCGGTTCTCGAACTCAGTCTTGGCTCCATCCACGAACCAGGTGGCGCGGATTGCAGCATTCTGTCCGAACATCATCATCGGAAACAGGACAACGCAAACTATGGCTGTTATTCTCTTGTACATAATCGCCGTTTATTTCGGTAAAGGTAACATTATTTTGTAACTTCGCAGTCAACAACAACCAAAAATGTATGAATAACAGAATCATCACGTGTATCCTCAGCGTTACACTCTTAACCGCTTGCAACATGCATAACAACCCTTTTCTCACAGAATCACCGCTTCCTTACGGTGCGCCTCAGTTTGACAAGATCCAAAACAGCCACTACATGCCCGCCTTCGAGGAGGCTTTCCGCCAGGGCAAGCAGGAGATTGACGCCATAGTAGCCAATCCCGAGCCCCCCACATTCCAGAACACCATAGAGGCTCTGGAGTATTCCGGAAGCCTTGTAAACAAGGTAGGCTCCATATTCTATAACCTTCTTGAGGCCGATGCCAACGAAGAGCTTCAGGAGATTGCCGAGAAGGTATCGCCCATGGCAACGGAGTACTCAATGTACATCAGCCTCAACGAGCCGCTTTTCAAGCGCATCAAGGCCGTCTATGACCAGCGCGAGAGCCTCAATCTGGAACCTGACCAGAAGAAGCTGCTTGAAGACACCTACAAGTCATTCGAGCGCAGCGGTGCCAACCTGAACGAGGCAGACAAGAAACTCTATAGCGAATATGAGGAGCAGCTCTCTCTGCTCACCCTCCAGTTCAAGAAGAACCAGCTGGCATCCACCAACAATTTCCAGATGGTCCTGACCGATGAGAAAGATCTGGCCGGACTGCCCGGTTATATCCGCGACATGGCATCACAGGCAGCCAAGGACAAGGGTGTAGAAGGTTGGCTCTTTGATTTGTCAGCTCCCAGCTACGGCGGATTCATGAAGTTCAGTGACCGCCGTGACCTGCGTGAGAAGATGTACCGCGCCTACAACCGCCGCGCCTACGGCGATGAGTGGGACAATACCGAGACCATCCGCAAGATTGCAGATCTTCGCTATAAGGTAGCCGCCCTGCTGGGATACAAGGACTATGCAGACTACAAGACAGAGCTCCGCATGGTCAAGAACGGCAATGCCGTATGGAATTTCATCGAGAAGCTCCGTGCTCCCGCCCTGTCCAAGGCAAAGCAGGAGGTTGCAGAGCTGAACAAATATGCCAAGTCAATTGGCTTTGACGGCGATCAGATACGCCCGTGGGATTTCAGCTACTATGCAGAGAAACAGCGCGTAGCCAAGTACAACCTCACCGATGAGGAACTCAAGCCCTATTTCCGTCTTGAGGACTGCATCGATGCCATATTCAGCCTGGCACACACACTTTACGGCATCAACTTCAAACCGGCCGATGTACCCGTCTATCACCCTGACGTAAAGGTATATGAGGTAACCGATGCCGACGGCTCATTCCTGGCCCTCTTCTACGCCGATTTCTTCCCCCGTGCTAGCAAGCGCAGCGGTGCCTGGATGACCTCATTCCGCGACCTCAAGGAGCAGGACGGCGTTGTAGAGCGTCCCTTCATAAGTCTGGTAACCAACTTCACCAAACCCACGGCCGACACGCCTTCACTGATTACACATGATGAGTTCACCACCATGCTGCATGAGTTCGGACACTCGCTGCACGGCATCATGGCACAAGGCCGCTACCCGTCCATGACCGGAACCAGTGTCGACCACGATTTCGTTGAGCTGCCCTCACAGATAATGGAGAACTGGGCCTATGAGAAGGAGTACCTGAACACCTTCGCAAAGCACTATCAGACAGGCGCACCCCTGCCCGATGAGCTCATTGCCAAGATCAAGGCCTCCAAGAACTACCTGAGCGCCTACTATCACATGCGCCAGCTCCAGTTTGGCATCCTGGACATGAACTACCACACCCAGACCAAACCCATTGAAGGTGAGATCATAAAGTTTGAAAAGGATGCCCTGCTCTCGACCGATGTCCTGCCCTCAGTACCCGAGTGCATCATCTCAACCTCATTCAGCCACATATTCAGCGGCGGTTATGCAGCCGGCTACTACTCATACAAGTGGGCCGAAGTCCTGGCCGCCGACGGATTCAGCCTCTTTGAGGAAAAGGGAATATTCGACAAGGAGACAGCCGGCAAGTTCCGCCACCTGCTCGAACAGGGCGGCAGCGTCGATGCAGCACAGCTCTACCGCGATTTCCGCGGTCATGACCCCCAGCCCGCCGCACTCCTCCGCCAGCTCGAAATCATTGAATGATTAATGAAACACATCTTTTTTAATATGATCAAGAAACACATACTCAAGATGTTGGCAGCACTGCTGCTCACTACTTTGGTATCGGCCATATCAATGGCTCAGGTTATTTATCAGGACGGAAACGTCAGAATAATACAGGCCGACGGCTGGAAGATCCTGCACGGCGACAAGGTCGTGGCTTACGGCGACAGTCCTCTCGACCTTGACAACATGCCTCCCGCATTCCAGGCCTTCATTGACACTTATGCCGATATGCCCGTACAGGAAAACACTTCACGCGCACAGGCAAGAAACGCGGTTGGATCAAAGGCCGATTCTATCGGACCGATGCTTACCACACAGTGGAATCAGGGCGACCCCTACAACCAGGTCTTCCCCACGGTAAACGGAGTGCCTACGCTTGTGGGATGTACCACCATCGCCACGGCACAGGTCCTCAACTACTACCGCCATTGCACCAAACTCGATCTCAAAGGCAGGAATCAGGCTTACAGCGACCTTGAATCGCCCTATTTCTATGATATGGAGAAGACTTTTGAGGGCAACTACTACACTACACATACGCCTACACCCCTGATTTTGACAAGATCAACTCCGACATGAAAGAGCTGTCAAGTTTCCTTTTCGGAATTGCGCTTGCACAACACGCATACTTTGACGTGGACGGAACCATGACATCCATCTTCACCCAGCGCGGTGCATTGGACAATGTGTTCGGTTATGACTATGACCTGTTTGAGAATGCCGCAACCATTGAAAGTGAGATGATCGCATCACTCAAGAAAAGCAGACCGCTTATAATGTCCGGAAACAACCCAGGTGCAGGCCACTCCTTCAATATCGACGGGTACAACGGCACAGACAAGTTCCATGTCAATTACGGCTGGGGAGGTCTGAGCGACGGCTGGTATGAACTGCCCAACTGCGGCTTCTTTACCAACCTGAAAGCCGTATCGGCATACCCGTCGGACGGAACAAGAGTCAAGATGCAGGCCATTCCGGCTTCAATACATATCAAGAGCACCGATAACAAATACGACAAGACATTCAAGATGACACCCGCATGGAAAGATGCCGAACCCTACACTCCCAAAGATCTTGTCGAGCTTGAGCCGGGCAATTACACCTTCTATTTCGAGTATGCTGACGGCCAGACCATTGCACCCTATCTCGAGGATTTTGCACCGCTGAGCAAGATGCATGAGGCAGTCATCTCATACGGAAAGTATATCAGCTCACCCGCCGAATTCAATGTCGGATACAAGTGTAAAGTCAATTTCTGGCATGCCCCCAATATGGGTTACATAGAGGTGCTCGCACAGGATTTTGAGGATCCGGAATTCAAGAACTACCACGTGTCACTCATAATGGACGGCCAGACCAAGTTAATGAGTTTAGGTGACAAAGACGATATCTATCAGGATGTTAACCACAACATCACCGTCGCCCTTACACCCGGCGCACATGAATTCATGTTCTACATTGCAGAGTACGACACAACCATCGGTAAGGCCGAGCGTTGCGGAGAAGGCCCCTGGACCCTCTATTACGGCATGCAGGAGAACGGAATGGGCTGGTCATCGACCTACAATGAATCCCCCTTCAACATCATTGTGGCCAATTATGCCAAGCCCAAAGCAGGCGACAGCATATCGGTCAAGAGCGTAAAGATCAAGATTACATTGGATAAATACTGCGACGGCAGGGTCAAGATCACCGACTACACCGAGGGTGTTTATGACAACGTACCCCTCTTGAAAGCCGATGACAACGCACCTGCGTACAACATTCTCGGCCTACCGGCCGATGACCGATCGCGGATAATCATCCGAAACGGCAAGAAGATACTGAGACGATAAAAAACAAACCCCGGAAGTGCTCCTTCCGGGGTTTATTATATCTGTAGGGTTGGATCAGAAGCCTCCTCCGAAGCCACCGCCCATGCCGCCGCCGAAGCCGCCGCCTCCCATGCCGCCACCGAAGTCACCGCCGCCCATGCCGCCGCCGAAGCCGCCCATGCCGCCGCCGCCAAAGTTCATCTGCATCTCCTCAACCTTATAATCAGCGGGGAGTTCAAACAGAGACTGGTCAACATCGGTCTCCTCGAGTTTCTCGACACTCTGGGTCATTGTACCGTAATCTGAGAAGGTCTCGCTCTTCATTGTCAGGTTCTTGTAAACCCATACGGTCATCTGGGTTGAATAACCCTGATTGCTCTGGGTTACGGAGTACATCTTGCACATTACACCTGCAACTTCCTCCTCACCAAGCTCCTTGATCTTATTTTTCTTTATGGTCTTGGCATCCAGGTTTTCCCAGTCGAACATAGGAGTTGTGCTGGCACCTCCCATGCCGCCCATCATCATACCCATGCCACGGCCGCCTCCGCCGCCCTGACCGCCACGACGTCCGCCGAATGACGGCATCTTGGTAGCGCTCTTCTCAGCGTCGTTGATCTGGTAGTTATCCTCGCCGATAGCAAGTGAACGTGTGGTACCTGCCTCACCGCGGCTGGTAACTGTAACGGTCTTCTTGCCGTAATCATCGAAATAAATCTTAGTAACCATCTGGCTGGGGTCAAAGTTCATCTGACGCTGACCACCCTGGCCGCCCTGGCCCTGAGGACGCTGGCCGCCGCCCATGCCGGCACCGCCACCAAAACCGCCCATTCCTGCGCCGCCGCCGAAACCGGCTCCGCCGCCCATACCCTGGAACTGGCCCATGTTATTGGCCATTGTGATAACACCTGATTTAATGCCAAGAACGGGCTCTGCGGGCTCCGTCTTATCCTTCTTAGCCGCATTTACTGAAAGGCTCACTGCCGCAAGCATCATGGCGGCAACCATAAGTTTTCTCATTTGCATTTATTGTTTAAGGTTTATACTTTGATCCTTTCTACTTATATAAAGTTTAACCCCAAAGGTTAAAAAGGGTGCCAAAGGGGACGGTTCTTTTTGGCACCCTTTTGTTCAGTTGAGCAGCTTAACTTTTGCTGTGCCGACCTTGAACTTGATATCCATCTGTACGATGGTCCTTGCCGCATCATCGCAAACATAGATGTTCAGGATCTCACGCTCCTTCTTCTTGCCCTTCTCCACATACGGCTCGACCAGTTTGAATACCATGCAGTCGTATTTGCGGCCCGATATCTTGACACTCTCCTTACCCTGATAAATCAGAGTCTCATCCAGGATCTCGGCTGCATCGGCCAGTTTGAAATTCATGCGTTTACCCTTGTACAAGGTCTTTGAATCAATCACACGGGCAAATCCAACGACGCTGATCATATCATAGACCATGGTCTTTGATGTCTCGGTGCGCTCCTTTACACGACCATCCTTGTAATCCTTGCGCATCTGAGCCACGCACTTGCCATCGGATGTCTTGCTGAAGTTTACCCTCTCCCGCACTGTGTCATCACCCTCAAAGCAATGCTTACGGAAATAGATCGGCGATGAATCCTCCGGTCTTACAATCGTGATGAGCGTATCATTCAGGCTGAAAATCTTCTCGGCGGCACTTGTAGTCCTGGCAATAAGCTCCATCCTGACCGCTTTCTGTCCGTTATATGTAGTTACCTTGGTTACAAGCTGTGCGTCGCCGGCCCTGATCGGTCCCAGGTACATGCCGTATCTGAGATTCTCGTTCTTCCATGTCAGCTGTGCCATTGCTGTCACAGTCATCATCAGAACCATCAATATTGAAAGAACTCGTTTCATACACGTCATTTTTAGGGTCTTCTACATATAAGATTTGGATTTCAGTGCAAAGTTAAAAAAAGGTGCCAAAGGGGACGGTTCTTTTTGGCACCTTTTGGAAATATTATGCGTATCTTTACACAAAACTAACTGGCATATGTTATTCGATAAGCAGACCTATTCTAACCGCCGAGCCATACTGAGAGACAAGGTGGGCAGCGGACTCATAATCTTCCTGGGCAACAACAACGCCCCCTGTAACTACCCCGCCAACGGCTACACATTCCGTCAGGACAGCTCGTTCCTGTACTATTTCGGACAGGACCGCGACGGACTGGCCGGTGTGATAGACGCCGATAACAACAAGGAGTGGCTTCTGGGCGATGATATTGATATTGAGGATATTATCTGGACCGGATTCGTACCATCAGTGGCCGATCTGGCAGCCCAATGCGGAGTACAATACAGTGCCCCGTTCAGCAAGCTTCAGGAGATGGTGGCATCGGCCCTCAAACTGGGCCGAGAGGTGCATTTCCTGCCACCTTACCGCCATGACCACATGATCCTGCTCTCCGATATGCTGGGAATACACCCGCTCAAGACCAAGGCAGCTGCATCGGTCAAACTTATAAAGGCAGTCGTGAGCATGCGCTCCATAAAATCCGAGGCCGAAATCGAGGAGATTGAACGCGCCATGGCCATAGGTTATGAGATGCACTGCGCAGCTATGAAACACTGCCGTCCCGGTGTGACAGAGAAATCTATTGGCGGCATAATGGAGGGAATAGCAATGAGTTACGGTGCAAAAGTTTCATTCAGCAGCATCGTTTCAATGCACGGCGAGATATTCCACGGCGATCCTTCACTCAAGCCGCTTGAACCCGGCCGCTTGCTTCTGGTCGATGCCGGTGCCGAGACCGTCAACAACTACTGCAGCGACAACACCCGCACCATGCCTGTCAGCGGCCGTTTCACACCAAAACAGCGTGACATATACTCCATCGTCGAGGCCTGCCATGACCTTGTAATTGAGAAGGCATGCCCCGATCTCAAGTGGATGGACATGCATCTGGATGTCTGCCGTCTCATGACAGACCGCCTCAAGGATCTGCGCCTGATGAAGGGTAATACCGATGATGCCGTTGCTGCCGGAGCCCATGCAATGTTCCTGCAGCATGGTCTGGGCCACATGATGGGTATGGATGTACACGATATGGAAGGACTGGGCCAGGTATACGTAGGCTTTGACGATGAGGTACGCCCCTCAACGCAGTTCGGCACCAACTGCCTGCGCTGCGGCCGCCGTCTGCAACCCGGCTTCGTAATGACCGATGAGCCCGGCATCTACTTCATCCCTGCCCTCATCGACAAATGGAAGGCCGAGCATATGCATACCGACTTCCTCAATTACGACGCAATTGAGAAGTACCGCAACTTTGGTGGCATCCGCCTCGAGGATGACATCCTGATTACCGAATCCGGCTGCCGCGTCCTGGGCGCAAACATCATCCCCTACCATCCTGATGACGTAGAGGAATTTATGGCTTAGTTTTTCTGACAGCAACCTTCGATAGGACAGCCACAGCAGGATTTGCCTTTACGGCGGCTGCGATGAACGGCAAATAGCGCTGCTATCACAAGTAGCGCTATTATTATGATTGCTATGATGGTTGCGGCGTTCATAGTACTGCTTGAGCAATTAAATATCCGAACCAAGCTACAACCCAGGCAATGACGCACTGGAAGATTACGACGTAGATTGCCCACTTGTCACCCAACTCCCGGCGAACACTGCTGATTGCAGCAACGCAAGGCGTGTAGAGCAGGCTGAATATGAGCATCGGCACAGCAGTGATTACAGTCAGTGACTCCGTTACGCCAAGCACCTCCATCGTTGCAACAACGCTCTCCTTAGCAAGGAATCCGCTAACAAACGATGTCACTATACGCCAATCGCCAAGACCAAGCGGACGGAACAGAGGCTCTAATACGCCTGCAACCCAGGCCATCATGCTACCCTCGCCATTCTCCACCATATTGAAGCGGAAATCAAACGTCTGCAGCAGCCAGATCACGATAGTTGCAACGAATATCACAGTGAAGGCCCTCTGAACAAAGTCCTTCGTCTTATCCCACAGCAGATGACTCACATTCTTGAGTCCCGGCATGCGGTAATTGGGCAGCTCCATTACGAACGGCGCAGCCACATAATTCTTGCGGAACAGCTTGGTAACAAGAGCCACAATCACACCCACAAGTATTGACAATAGGTACAGGCCGGCCAGAATCAGACCGCCCTTACCCGGGAAGAAAGCATTGGTAAAGAATCCGTAGATAGGAATCTTGGCGCTGCAGCTCATGAACGGAGTAAGCAGAATGGTCAATTTACGGTCACGGGCCGATGGCAACGTACGGGTAGCCATCACAGCCGGTACAGAGCAGCCAAAGCCTATCAGCAGCGGCACGATAGAACGGCCAGAAAGACCAAGCTTACGCAGAAGCTTATCGGTCACGAAAGCGATACGTGCCATATATCCGCTGTCCTCAATCAGACTAAGAAAGAAGAACAGAATGATGATGATAGGCACAAAACTCAGCACGCTTCCAACGCCGCCGAATATACCGTCCTCAACCAATGAAATGATTGCCGGCGATATATCTGCGCTCTCCATACCGGCAACGCAAATGCCAGCCAGCCACTGAATTCCCTGATCCAGCCAATCCTGCAACGGAGCACCGAGAACGTCTATTGAGAGCCAAATTACCAGGCACATAACCACAAGGAAGATGGGAATTGCAGTCCAACGGCCCGTCAACACCTTATCTATGCGGCGACTGCGTATATATTCGCGGCTCTTCTGCGGCTTGATGACCGTCTGTGAGCAAAGACGCTCTATAAACGAGAAACGCATATCCGCAATGGCAGCCGCGCGGTCCATTCCACGCTCCTCCTCCATCTGCAGGATTATGTGTTCCATGGTCTCTTTCTCATTCTGCGTAAGTTGCAGCTGTTCAAGTACCTGAGCATCACCCTCTGCAAGCTTACCGGCAGCAAAACGGCCCGGAATGCCTGCGCGCTCAGTGTGATCCTCAACCAGGTGCATTATGCTGTGCAGGCAGCGGTGAACAGCGCCGCCGTGATCATCCTTGGTGCAGAAATCCGTACGTGCCGGAACCTCCTGGAATTCAGCCACATGAATAGCGTGCTCAACCAGCTCCTTGATACCCTCGCCCTTCGCGGCCGAAATGGGAACCACCGGAATGCCCAGGATGCGTTCCATCTCATTCACGCGTACCGAGCCTCCGTTACCGGTAAGTTCATCCATCATATTGAGAGCCAGCACCATAGGCACGCCCAGCTCCATCAGCTGAACCGTCAGATAAAGGTTGCGCTCAATGTTGGTAGCATCGACGATATTGATAATGCAATTAGGCTTCTGCTCAATTATGAACTGGCGTGAAACCGTCTCCTCCTGCGTGTAAGGCGAAAGCGAGTAAATACCCGGCAGATCCGTAACCAACGTATCCGGATGACCCTTTATCTGGCCGTCCTTGCGGTCCACAGTCACGCCCGGGAAATTACCCACGTGCTGATTTGAACCCGTAAGCTGATTAAACAAGGTAGTCTTGCCGCAGTTCTGCTGACCGGCCAGCGCAAACCTGAGCACCGTACCCTTGGGCAGTGCATTCTCATGCGTAGGATCGTGATACTTACCTGCCTCACCCAAACCCGGGTGCGAGTTGTGCTCGTGCAGTGACAAGTTGTATCCAAAATCAATCTGCTCAATATCCTGAGCAACCTCGGCGAACACATTGGGGTCTGACCCCTTTGTGTTCTTTATCTGAATCTTTGCAGCCTCTTCAAGACATAGAGACAATGTATAACCGCGAACCAAAAGCTCCATAGGATCCCCCATAGGAGCAAACTTCAAGAGCTTAACTTCAACGCCCGGCAACAGCCCCATATCCAGAAAATGCTGTCTCAAAGCGCCCTCACCCCCAACAGCGGTCACCACCGCACTCTCACCAATCTTCAGTTCACGTAAAGTCATTGTCCCTAATTTTGCCCGCAAAATTACATCGAAACGACAACCTAATCAATACTTCTAATAAATAAGTAAAAACGGTGCCAAAGAGAACCGTCCCCTTTGGCACCGTTTTTTTATTCCCATTCGATGGTTCCTGTAGGTTTCGGAGTCAAATCATATAATACTCTATTAACTCCAGGAACCTCAGTAATTATGCGCTGAGTAATATGATGAAGAAGCTTATAAGGAATCTCCTCAATAGTAGCAGTCATAGCATCGCGAGTATTGACCGCGCGGATAATGACCGGCCAATCCCAGGAGCGCTTATTGTCCTTTACGCCCGTTGACTTATAGTCCGGAACGATGGTAAAGTACTGCCAAACCTTGCCCTCCAAGCCATTCTTAGCAAACTCCTCACGCAGGATTGCATCGGACTCCCGCAGAGCCTCCAAACGGTCGCGTGTAATAGCGCCAGTGCAGCGCACACCCAGACCCGGACCCGGGAACGGCTGCCGATAAACCATGTTATCAGGAAGTCCCAGCTCCTTACCAACCACGCGAACCTCATCCTTAAACAGCAGCTTAATAGGCTCAACCAGCTCAAACTGAAGATCCTCAGGCAGGCCACCAACATTATGGTGAGACTTAACCGGCCCCGACTCAACAATATCAGGATAGATAGTACCCTGAGCCAGGAAAGAAATGCCGGAAAGCTTACGAGCCTCCTCCTCAAACACGCGGATAAACTCAGCGCCGATAATCTTGCGCTTCTGCTCAGGATCGGCCACACCGGCCAGTTTATTAAGGAAACGGTCAGTCGCATCCACATAAACAAGGTTAGCGTTCAGCTCATCACGGAACACCTTAACCACCTGCTCCGGCTCCCCCTTACGCAGCAAACCATGATTCACATGAACCGATACCAACTGCTTGCCCACAGCCTTGATGAGCAAAGCAGCCACGACCGATGAATCCACACCACCGGACAGAGCCAGCAGCACCTTCTTGTCACCAATCTGAGCACGCAGCTCCTTAATCTGTTCGTCAATGAATTTCTTGGCCAGAGCCGGAGTCGTGATGCGCTCCATCGAGGCCGGACGTACATTACCTTGAGTCATATTTCAGTAATTATTTGTTAGTTAATAGTATATAATCTCTCTCTTCGTAGCGTTCCGGACAGGCTGCAGGTATTAAAATACTGGTACGAAACCTTCATAACCGTATCAACTAACGGCACAAGCACATCGAGATCACCGTCAGAGCATTTGCCACTGGTAATATGAATCTGCAACCGGTCACCGTCAAACGTATATTTACGCTCCTAATGCATAGGGTATCCCTACCCTTACGGCCATCATACTTTGAAAGCTTACACCATTCGCCGCCCTTTGAAACAGAGGCATGCCATAAGGCTTCAGTATTGATAATCAGCTGCGTAGAGTCCGGAACGCTGTTCATGAGACGAATGGTCGTGGAGTCCGTCACAGTCGTTTTCACGTTTTCATCAATCAAAACCTCCTGATTCAGCAGGTCACACCCGCCAATGACAGTCCTACAACAACTACAAAAGCAAAAAAATTGATTTCTCATTAAAGTAACAGGTTAGTCCTTACAAACTTAGTAAAAATTCCAAACCGATGGAATAAATCCGGCGCGCATATACTACCTTTGTGCAGCGTCGGTTTTTTGACTATTCCGGGCAAAAAACCGGATCAGCTAATCTGGAGCCTCCTGTCTGCGAAGACGGGAGGCTCTGTTTTTTAACCCAAAAACTGATTTATTTCTTGGCGTTGGCCAACTGCTCCCTGACAAAATCACGGCCGATAACCCATCCGCAGGCCAGAATAAATCCAAGGAATGTCCACACCATAACAGTCTTTCTCTTTGAGTTCGATGGCTTATCAGGCACAGATACGGGTGAAATATCGGTAAACACCACGTTCTCCTCCTTCACCTTAACCTTTGCGGCAAGCAGGTTATTTGCCAAAGATGTATAAAGCTGCTGTGCAAGAGCCACTTCGGATGCCAGACGCTCAGCCTCGACCACAGACTCTTTTCTTGTCATTTTCAGGATACGGCTACCTGAAATGACACCTTTACTCAGCGAATCACTCTTAAGGTCTTCATCACCACGCATCTTTTCTTTTATAGTTCCCGGAAGACCTATGGTATATTTCTTTAAACCTGTCAGAAATGGATGCTTATCATACTGCGGATCAGTATAATAATCATACAATGACACGGGCTCATCCAATCCCTTGAAATTGACCGGAGTCATAATCAACTCCTTTTGGAATTCAACGTTTGAAAGGATATGCGGATATGCTAGCGGACTCATAGGACCATCCTGAAGTTCGTCTCCAAGGCTTATTCCGGCCAATGATGCCAATGATGAAAGGCTTCCTGACCTACCCGTCGATGCGTTGGACTGAGGAATGAAAACTCTTACAGCAGTATATTTGCGAGGAGTTATCAAAGCAACCACAATACCCAACACGAAAAAACAACACGTAACCTTCACTATGGACCAGCGTTTAGCCCATACTTTGGTCAATAGAGCAACAACATCAATCTCAATGTCTTGAGGTGTCTTATCTGTTTTGTTGTTATCCATATCCGTGATTATTTCAGAAGGTTCATTATAGCGATAATCATAGCTGCGACAGAGCTTGTAGACGATGCTATTGCCGCAATCTCGGTAGCAGTCATACGCCTGTTCTCGCTCTCTTTCTTTTCAGGAACCACAAGCTCCATGCCAGGCTCCATCTTGAAATGACGGCCGCGCGACGCAATCTTACCGTTCATATAGATAGCGTATATCTTTCTCTTTCTGGCCTGCTTTGTAAATCCGCCGGCTGCACTCACGTAATCCTTCCACTTGTACTTCTCGTCAAATGATGTAGCCGTAGGAACATATACGCCGCCCGATATACGGACCACGTTATTCATCTGGGGCACTGTAATGATATCGCCGTCTCTAAGCACCAGGTCGGCCGATGAGCCCGGATTCTTCAAAGCTTTCTCCAAGTCGATACCCACGTCATAGCGGTCAGCCAGGAACGAATAGTCAATTGAATCCTCCCTGCCAAGGTTCTTAATAGCCTTCTCATATGCAGTACGCTGATTCTCCATCTCCTCGTCAGTCAAAACCCTGACAAGTTTCGAGCCATTGACATATGCCTCGGGAGTGAATCCGCCTGCACGGTTCAGTACATCTGACAGTCTTACTACAACCTTGTCAATAACGTATTTACCCGGAGTGATAACCTCACCGCGCAGATCAATGATACTCTGCTCGCGAAAATATGTCTGACGGCGTACAGAAACTACGTCATAAGATTTCAAGACTGTATTATAAGCATCCGGATTCTCCTCAAGGTCATAGTCATGAACCTCGCCTATCTCACGGTAACCGATTGATGCAACCTCAATCTTCTTAAGGTCAGCACCATCCTTGAAACCACCAGCGCTCATAACCAGATCGCCAAGAGTCATTCCCTCCCTGAATCTGAAATCGCCGGGATTGTTTACGAATCCGTTGATACGTACGGCTGCATCGGTCCTGAGTTCATCAAGAGTATATATGCGTATGATATCCTCACGTACCAGTTCAATATCGTTACCGGATAAGACATCATCCACGCTGAATGACACAAACACGCGCTGTCTTGCCTCGTCCATACGGTTAATCTGACCACGCTCCTTATATGCGTTCTCAAGCAGACCGCCGGCAGCTTCAATCAAAGAATTGACGGTGGTAATGCCGTCACCGATTGAATATGATCCGGGATACATCACGGCACCGTTTATGGTAACACGGTTCTCAAACAACGTACGGTTCTCCTTGATTGAAATCTTATCGCCGTTCTCAACCTTGAATGAGCCAAACTGGCTATCAGTCAGGTCATAAACCATTCCAAGCCCTGATGCGATACGCTCCAAATGAATCTTGTCAGTAACGGCATTGTATTTGAATCCGAGAGCATAATCAAGAGCGTCTTTGACAGTCTGCTCATCCTTCAACACATAGGTCATCGGACGGGTCACAGCGCCGCTCACGCTCACAAGCTTACCTGCTCCGTCAACAGATATGATATCGTTATCCTGCAGCCTAAGGTTCTCATCAAACTTTCCCTCAAAGATAAAATCGTAAAGGTCAAATGAAGAAATCTGCTTGCCGCCACGGTACAATTTGATATTTCTTACAGAACCTGTCTCTTTAATGCCACCTGCCATAAATATGGCCGATGTTATTGATGACAGAGACGGCAGCGTGTACATGCCCGGTACATTCACCTCACCAAGTACATTCACTGTCACGCCCTTGATCTGTCCTATAGAGAGACGCAGATTTGACCCTTGGTCTGCCAAACTCATCATAAAAGGCATTATCGGAATCCATCCCCCTGTCTGACATTTCCGTCCTCCTGACATTTGTATTATTCTGCAGCGGTGATGTGGTCTTGCCACTCTGCGTGCCGTTATTACGGTTCATCATCGCGTCAATCTCTGAATCCGAGTATCCGTATGAGCGGGCCATGGATTTGGCAGCGGCAATCTCTGCTGCAGACTGAGCTGATACTGAAGTAAATGAGACAATGGCAACGGTTGCCGAAAACAGTATTTTACCTACTAGAGAAGATTTCTATACCATACTTGTAAACGAGGAAAGTTCTTTTGAACTTCAAAGGTAGTTAATTAATCATTAATTCCGCAACATTTTTCGTAAAAGATTGCCGAACGGCCTGATAAACAAAAGCTTATCAGGCCTTGGCAATGTCAGGGATTTCACCTAATTTAGTGATTGCATTCAAACAATAAGCGTTATCACTGACATGGCAAAATTACAGACAAAATCCGACAACATCAACCCTTTCGGCGGTTTATTTCCAATTTTCAAACATTGGACAAGTCCGGTGTACGGAGTGTTATAGACAGGACCCTTGGGCCTCGCGGCACGCTTCTCGCTTTCAGCCACGGAGACATCTTCGCATCGCTGCTTGGCTGCTACCTCACGGGAGGAGACTGCATCGAGCATCCTTCAAGTGGGACTCGTTCCTCTCCGACAGGAATCTCAGGCTTGTGGTACAGAGGACAAAGCTCAGCGATGAAGTCGCGGGAGAGTGCACCTGAAACAGAAACCAAAACATAACTGAAACGGGAGCGGTCTGAACAGGACCGCCAACCACACGTGCAACATACTCTGGAAAATCACGCACAAATGGACTGACGAGGACATCTGAACGCTGAACTTATGTGTCAGGGTCAGAATTGAAGGCAAATACCGACACCTCAGACCATGCCTTTACCTCTGGGACACGATTATTCTGCCATCATCAAACTTTCTTGCGGAATTGAGGTTATAATAAACGCTACAAAAACTGGACTAGTATATCCTACTTAGGTAACCTTTCATTATCTTCGCGTCCGATTGCAAAGAAACAATAGTCAAAAGAGACAGATAACACCAACACTTATGAAATACTACATCCTTTTTGGCCCTCCCGGGGCAGGCAAAGGCACACAGGCCGGCGCAATATCAGATAAGTATAACCTGAAGCACATCAGTACCGGTGAGATGCTGCGCAACGAAATAGCTGCCGGCACAGAGCTTGGCAAGCAGGCCAAAGAACTCATCGATGCCGGTAACCTTGTACCTGACAGCGTTGTTGAGGGTATGATAGAGAGCACATTCAACGCAAACAAGGATGTAGCCGGATTCCTTCTTGACGGATTTCCACGCACCCTTGGCCAGGCAGTTGACCTGGACGAGATGCTGTCACGTCGCAGTGAGAAGGTCAATGCCGTCATCTCAATCATGATCAAGGATGAGACCATCAAGGAGCGCATCAAACACCGCGCCGAGATTGAGGGTCGTGCCGATGACGCCAATGAGGAGACCATCAATAACCGCATCAAAACCTATCACAAACAGACAGAACCCCTTATCACCTACTACAAGAATGCCGGTAAGTATCAGGAGGTTGACGGTGAATGCGGCGGCATTGAGGATGTCCGTAAGGCAATGTTCCGCGTATTCAAGGGTATCGACCGCAAGTTCATGGAGCGTCAGGTAGTACTTGATGATTCATTGCTCGATAAGGTCCAGATGCTGGCCCAGGAATCACCCCGTCTGCGAATGAACTATGACTTGCGCAACTCCGAGGATGACCAGTCACAGCGTATGCTCAACGTAATGCTGCCCGGCACCCACACCACTATCCACAAACACAACCTCTCAAGCGAGACCGTAATGCTTATGCGTGGTAAGATGGATACCGTATTCTACAACAATAAGGGAGTCGAGATGCAGCGCATCCACATGGGTGGCGATACAGGCGTCTTTGGCGTAAATATCCCCAAGGGCCAATGGCACACCTTCGAGGTCTTTGAGCTCAGCATCATCTTCATGGCACAGGACGGCCCCTGGTCTCCCCTAGCAAAGGAAAATATGTTATAAACAAAAATGTTCGGAAGTTTTCCGAACATTTTTTCAATTTTCATTTTTCACTTTTCAATTTAAGCAAACATCTCCTTGATTTTGGGCCAGAACTCCTTGCCTATTACCCAGCCGCAACCCAGGATAAATCCAAAGAACGTCCAGATAATCAACGTCTTGGCACGGCTGTTTGACGCTCTGGTAGGTACTGCAATCGGCTGCACAACAGTAAACACCGGAGTGTCCTTCTTGACTTGCATCTTACCCTGTTCCAGCTGCTTAGCCAGCTCGCTGTAGATTGAATTGGAGATATTGTACTTGTTCTGGATACGCACGCGATCCATATCGTCACGTGATGTTGCAACATTCTGCGCACGGTCATTGGCCCTTGCCAGCTGATCCTGATATGCCTCAGTCTCCTTCTTTATCTCGTCATATCGGGCCTGAATCCAGTTCACTCTGAGACTTCTCTACACAGAAACGTGTAATCTCACGCTGCAACAGCTGTTGTGCCACCATTGCAAGCTCAGCGGTCTGAATAGGCTCCGAACCTGTAACATTCAGAGTCACGTAACCCTCTTTCTTGTCTACGGCCAATGAAACATTCTGGGCCAGCGCCTTCAGAACCTTCTCCTCGTCCTCATTGATTACAAGTGGTTTGGGAGCACTCTCGCCCTCACCTTCACCACCGGGTAGCACAATCGGCTCTTTCTTGCCGCGGATAGCGCCAAGAATAGTTCCCGGAAGCCCTATGGTATATTTCTTAATTGCGACAAAAACCTTACCTATCGGTCCCGGTTTAGCGTAATCGCTCAGAGAGTAATCGTACATGCTGATTGCAGTATCACACTTGGAGTAATGAATGGGAGTATTCATCAGCTCCAGACGGAACGGCACACTGCTTACAATCTGCGGATAGATAAGCGGTGACAACTCTGCACCAGAACCTGAAGAACCCAAGTCAAATCCTGCAAGTGATGCTAGACTGCTAAGTGACGAGCTCGAAGATTTGGAACTCAACTGCGGAACCATCACTGTACTCACAGAGTACGTACGCTTCATTGTCAGAGCAGCAATCAGACCCAGCACAATGAATGCACAGGTCCAAATGATAACAGTCTTGCGACCATTCCAGAGCTGCTTGACATATTCCATGATGTTGATGCCCTCATCCTCTTCCTCATAATTTGGCATATTGGACATCAGTTTGGCAAGCATAATCATCTCCTTGCCTTTCTCCTCGTCAAGAGATGTATTGTCGTGATTCTCCTGCATATTACTGTAGTCTGTCAATGAGCAATATCAATGATACAACCGACGTCAGAGTAGACAGAGATGTCCTAA
>JAKSIV010000024.1 GCA_024398635.1 Bacteroidaceae bacterium
GTCTGACAATTAATTGACGAATGAGTATGAAAAAGATATTTACACTTATTGCAGCTGCGCTGATGAGCGCAAGTATGTTCGCACAACCTGCTACGGTTCCTACCGTAACGGATTTGTCTGACGCCGGTTATGATTTAACGGCCCGTGTAATCTGCTTGTATTTTGACGAGCAAGTATGTAATGACATCGTTTGGGCAGGTTCCTACAATGGTTGGTCTTTCTCCAATCCTGCTGAAATGCTTCATTTCGAGGCATTGGCAGGCTTTGAAGGATGGTCTGTTGTTGAGGTAGAAGATGCTTCTGACCCTGTTCAAGGTCGCCCCGTTCAACTGAAGAAGGATGGTTCTTTCTCTTGGGATTTCCAATCCGGTGACGTTGAAGCTTGGATTAACATGGCTCAACCCGGCACTAAAACGGCTACCATTGGCGCAGGTAACACCAAAGATGAGGCTAACTGCACATGGCCCACTATCGGTGCGTACATCTATGAGGTGGAATATTTCAAGAACCACAACACTCCTTGCGGTGCTGACAAACCCAAACACAACTACACCATTACCGCTTACTTGCCTGAGTTCTGCGATGCAATCGCTGCTTATGCAGACAGCGTACGCGTGATGGGTGGCTTTGATAACTGGACTGATGGTGTCTGGATGCAGAGAACCGTGGACGAAGACTTCAACGATTGTTGGTATGCTGAAATCAAAGACGTTGAGGAAGGCACCGAGTTCAAACTCCGTTTCGGTACCGATGCTGGCTGGGCTGTACAAGTTCAATTGGATGGTGAGGACTTAGGTAATGAAACAACAGGTGAAACCACCGATATCTTTCTCCAATATGATGGTGAAGGTTATGGCTTCGCTGCTCCTTGCGCAAAGATTGGTACGGATATCATTGTTCACAACCTCACTGGCTGGGATCCCCTCTACCTCTATATGTGGGGTGATGGTGGCAACGACCTCGGTGGTGGTTGGCCCGGCTTCAAGGCTCAACGTGAAGACGAAGGCGATCCTATTTTCCTCGTTGCTGAAGGCGAATACGACGGTAAAAGTGAGAGCTTGATCTTCAACAATGGTAATGGTGCTCAACTCGCTGACTATTCCATCACGTTAGGTGACTCTTATGAGTTATGGGTAACCCTTGATGGTGTCTTTGATGCTCCTCCTGCTCCTGAACTTACTGCTCCTCAAGTTCCGACTGTGGATGCTGCTAACGTGAAAGCTATCATGTGCGAAACGTATAACAACGACCTCGGATATTGGCCTCAAGGTTGGGGTGGTTGTGGCTGGGTTGATACCTGCAAAGCCGGTGTGAACTTCAAATATGCCAAGACGATGGCTTGGGACTGCTTCGCTTCCGATTGGCAGGGCGCCGGTGTGGCTGATTATGCTAACCTCCACTTCGATATCTGGTTTGCTGAAGACGGAAATGCTCCTGTCGTAAAACTGGAGTTCAATGGTACTGATCCTACCGCTGAGATTACTATCCCGGGCGAATATAAAGCCGGTTGGAATAGCGTAAATGTCAACGTTGAAGAGACCTTTGGCGAACAATCGATGAATGATCTCAAATGCCTCACCGTTAAGGTTACTAAAGAAGGTGGTCCTGTTGCTTGGGCAAACATCCTCTTCTACAATGGCGATTATACTTCTACCGCAGCTACTGGCACTTGCCATGAAACTCCTGTATGGCCGGAAGATGCTCCTACTACCGCTCCTGCTGCTCCTACCGTGGATGGTGCTTCTATCCTTGGTGCTGCTCTTACTACCTCCTATGCTTTTGAGCCTCTGGATTGGCCCGGCGCAATGCCTAAACTCCTGACCTTCGAGAGCGGCGAGACCATCTACTATATGAGCAAGATGACTTGGCAAATCTATACCAATTGGGCTGAAGACTTCTACGACATGAGCGGATATAACATGCTCCACGTTGACCTCTATCCTGCAACCGGTACCGAGGTTAAGATTACCTTTGAGTGCCTGAGCGTTGACGATGGTGGTCAAGGTTATAAGAATAGTGTGGTTAAGACACTTACCGCCGGTCAATGGAATGCTCTTGACATCGCTTTGAGCGAGTTCCCCGCATTCGCAAGTGGCGATCCTTATGACTTCAGCGATTTTCGTTACTTCATCCTCGAAGGTTACAATGCTGAGCAATCCGCTCTGACCGTAGGTAATGTATATTTCTACAGCAATCCTACCGCTCTGCCGAAGGTTGACAAGACGGGCATCACTGTCAACGGCCGCAAATACGGCTTCCCGGTCCGCCTCGTGAAAGAGGTCAAGTGACATTCTTGCAATCAAACTGATAAAATCAAGCTGCGGTCTCTGCCAATCGGCAGGGGCCGCAGTTGATTATAAGAGGTAGACGTCGCGTTATTTGAAATCATACGGCGCAAACTCTCCGAACATCCCTTTATCTTTGACAAGTTCGTCGAATGCGGCAAAAGAATATTCCCCGATTGCTTTGCCGTACTTCAGTTCTGAGAACAAGCGACTTTCCTTGTCATAATGAAAGCGGTGACCGTCATTGTTGACAAGCCATCCGGTGTATTTCACCTTGTCGAAGAGGTCATCCTGCCGGAGTTCCGACTTCTTGTACCGCTCGTTCTTGATTGTTCCCCAGCGCTCGCTGCCGTCAACGAAATGGACAATCACGAGCACCCAAGATTCATCTGGCTTGTATAGAACAATGTCGGTGATGTATTCGTGAATATAGTCTTTCACGAGACTGCAGTCTGACATTATCTCATCGCTCTTTTTGGAAGGAGTCTTGCTGTCCCTGATGTCAGAGAGGCTGCGCCTAAGATGTTTCAGCCCATCAAGTTCAGCCTTGATTCTCTCAAGACTCGCAGCGCATTCTGCTGACACCCTGTCGTAGTCCTCCTTGGCTTCCGCAACCAATGCGTCGGCCTCGGCTTCGTCCCTGGCATAACGGATGGCACGCTTGAGAACCGTGGTGTAGTTTTCCGTTGCCTCTTTCTGCCGGGCACTGTATTCGTTGAACATACGTGTTTTCTCCTCAATACCGGTGTCCAGCTTCTGAATTTTCCCCTTGGCCTTTTGCTGCAGGTCGTACTTTGCGAACTTGTCGATGCACAGTTTGAGCACAAGGCCGTCGAGTTTGGACATCAGAACGCTCGCCCCTGCGCTGCATTTCACCTTGCAGGCTCCCGTCCTTCCGGCACACTTGTAACTTCGTCCCATCGGAAGAGTGACGGCACAGAAGCGGTTTCCGCATTCTCCGCAGCGGAGCAGAGTTTTCAAGAGGTTCCCGTGACGGATGCTCTGATTCCGGTTGAATGCCCTTTCCTCGAATATTTTATTGACCCTGAGGAACAGTTCATCGTCGATAATCCGTGTATGGGGAGTCTTGACGTCGAATTCTGTGAGCAGAACCCGGTTCTTTCTCTTTCGTGACGGGAGAGGATTGGACGGATCCGGCTCGTGGAACTTATGGTGCTAAACCCCTTATTGATTCGTCTTTGGTTGGCCGCAGCGATTCGTGTCCTGAAGGAGCAGGGAATGCCGGATGCATTGAGCCGTACGGACACGGACCGCCATTATATGCCCCACGGTTCTTCATAGAGGATATTTTTCCGTCAATGCCGCGGGCGGCGAATAGTTCAATCTCATACTGCGACATCACAGCAAGGATATGAGTCCTCGCCGTCCTTGAACCCGCTGATGATATCCTTGTAGATGTCTGTGGATTCGTCAAAATTGAGTCTGTTGCTCTTTGCGAAGGCGACAAGTTCCTCGACCTGCCTGTCCGTTTTCTGCATTGCAGTGGAGATGCGCACATAAATCGCCGTGCGTCTCTTTTCATCGATTTGATTGAAATACATGATTGTAATTTTTAGTTATGGTTATTGGGTAAAATCATCGATGAAAAAGCATCAAATTTTTGTGTGCAGATTTACACTATTATTTGATGGAAATATGCGTTTTATGCACGCAGAAGGCCTATGAGTACATTCTAAAACTCAGCGAAAATGGGCATTTTCTTTCAATTCCGCTGAGTTTTCAAGAATAATTTACAGTAACCGTCTCCGCGGTTACGTTCAGCGGAATCCATTTCTTCACTTTGCAATCAGAGCATTGTACTTTAGGCCGACCACAGCCGAGTTCTTTTCTGAATGCGATTTCACATACGGGAGAATATCCGCTGTCTCCGGATTTATTTGTCCACCTTCGGGCATATACATCCTCACGTCCCCGGAAAAGGCTTCTGAATAGTTCAATCCTTGAGCCGATTGTTTCTTGTCTTGTTTTTTGCTTTGTATCCGGCACCTTAGGGACAATCGTTTCTGCTACCGTATCTTCGAACTGATTGTTCGGAATCATTGACCGGAGATGACGATTTTCTGCGCGCAATGTCTCGACCTCATCGTGCAACCGCCAGTTCTCGGCCAGTAATTCCTCGTATGTCATCATAAGTGAATGGTTTGCCTCGGTAAATTTACGGAAATATCTTGATTTATAGCCCCACCGCCTAAATCAACAGCCCGATGCGTACTTTGGTTTCTTGAAAAGTCGTATATTTACGAAAAAGAATCAATATGGGGAAAAAGAAGAAATCCGGAGGACAGACGGCAAAGCCGTTAAGTCCGGAAGCATATATGACGCAAAGGGGTTGACGCAAAGGGGTCGTTTAAGAATGCGTCACTTTATAAGTATTAGAGGATATAATGACGGAGTGTTGGCAGCAAAATGCGATTCAGTTACCGTAGGCAATCCCACTCATATAGGCATTGAAAAAACTGGAGGCAAAGCAGGTACCGGGTTTGATGATGTGGAGATACTGTCAGTATTCATTGCCGATGCCGAAGGTAACATCTGCCCAAACTATGACCGTACCATTGAACTGAAAGTTGAAGGCGCACAGCTGATAGCAGTCGATAATGCCGATGTCCTGGCACACAAAACCAGCCACAAGAGTGCAGTCTTCAATACTTATCAGGGACGCATGACCGCCTATATCCGCCGTACATCGGCCACAGGTAAGGTAACAGTAACGGCGACCGACTGTTCATCGGCCGCCGCACTTAAGGGTACTGCAACGTTCTGATATTTACTTGATTGCAGCCTTTACTTCGGTAACCATGTTCTTGTGGGCTTCATCCTCCTCGGTAAGGGTTGAGGTGAGTTTGATTTCACCGGCCTTGTCCTTGGTTGAGAATGTGCCGCTGTAGAGCAGGATGCTGTTAAAGTAGAGGGTAGCCTCAAAGCAGATCTTGTAATCACCGGCGGGGACATCCTTGCCATTAGCATCCTTGAAATCCCATGTATAGGTCTGGATTCCGCTCTGAGACGGAGTGGCACCGGTTACGGCGTCAATCTGCTCATCGGTCATCTCCTCTGCCTTGGCGTTTTTTACCCATGTGGGAACGCAGGTGGGACGGAATGTGTAACCGCGACGGCCTCCGCGGCCCTTTGATGTAAATGAAGTTACGGTAAGGGTGCGGACCACCTTGCCCTCTGAGTTCTCAATCCAGACGGCCCACTGGTTGGAGCCTGCTCCTGACTGTTTCTGATAGTTGAATGAGAGTTCAACCGCACCGGCTTTCTTTGAAGAATTACGCTGGGCCATAGCGGGCATGGCAATGATTACAGCAAGAATTGTTGAAAGAATGATTCCGGTTTTCATATGACTTTTGTTTAAGGTTTGTATTTATCTGATTATTACTCCAATCCGCTGAATGGAGCCGGCATCTTCTTGGTATAACCCTGCGCATCAAAAGTGGCAATGATTGTGCCGTTCTGGTCCTTGACCTGGACCTGGGCTGCGGGTATCTTGGGATGGTGGCTTGTAAAATGGCCCTCGGCAGTCAGCACATCGCCCAGTTTGGCCGATACGTGATAATATATGGTGGAGTTGATGGCAAAAGCCATGTTCTCTCCCTGATTGACCAGAGCTGCGAATACCAGGTCGGCCAGTGTGAACAGCGCCCCGCCCTGACATATATTGCCGGCATTCATGTGATTCTCCGTTACGGTCATGGTTGCCTTGGCCATACCGGGTTTTACGTCGGTAAGCTCTATACCTATATATTTGGCGAACTTGTCACCATTATTAAGAAATTCTTTAAGTGTCATTGTCTGCAGTTATTCTGTTGTAAAGGTATTCAAAAAAATGATGGCATCAATAAGTTCCTGTGTGGGAAAATCCATAGGTACAATGCCAACAGGCTTCTTATGGTTACCCAGGTACTCCAGCAGGCGGGCATTGGTAATCCTTGCGTTACGGTTTATGTTGGTGCTGATACCCGAACCTGTATATCCTGACGCATGGTTAATGCACCACACCCCCTCAGGGGCCGATGCAAACTCCCTTATCATAGCCGCAACTCTATCCCATTTGGAGTCCACATAATTGCCCTTGCCCCCGTCAGTGAAATAATCCTGAGCCCAGACAACGGCACTCTTTTCTTCAGATGACATCATCCTAACGTGATGCGACGACCCGTTTCCGGGCCAGCCATACACTACGGTGCCGGGCCAATCCCTGCCGTTTGTCCGGTAGTCCCTATGTATAAAAAGAACTCGCCCGCGAATATCGGCCACAGTCATCTTTGCATTGAACTGAGCCAGCATCTTTATATCAAAGAGAGTGTTTATAAGATCCATTGTCATATCGACGCCCTCAAGACCGCCTCCCGCGCTGTTGGTCATAACCACACAGAACTCTGTAGGATGTTGCTCAAGTTCCCTTTTTATTATCAGCAAAGCCTCCTCGAATCCAAGATGGCAGTTTGCCGGGCCGTGATAAATCCTTAGTGTTCCGTCCTCAATTTTGGGACGCAGGTCAAAGAAACGGATTCCGGCATCCCACTGATTGGCTATAGAGAGCTTTTGGGTACGTGCATAATGACGCGTCAGGATACCCACGCCAGCCGTTCCGGAATCATGCGTGCCGGGAATGGACACCCTGCACACCTTAACAGTATCCGGCAAGCGCGACATCCAGTCTTCATTTGAGGCTTTTGCTCCCCAAACGACCGGTAATGACGCTAAAAGGAATACCGCTCTTTTAATCAACTGCATATGTAATAGGTGATAACAGGCTCCAAAATTACAATAATTTGTATTTTTGCTGATTAGTAAAGCACTATCTTATGGATCGTTCCAAGCAAATAATACGTACAAGTGTAATAGGCATAATTGCCAATGTGCTACTGGCTGCATTCAAGGCTTTTGTAGGCATTCTGGCAAGTTCGGTTGCCATCGTGCTCGATGCAGTGAACAACCTTAGCGACGCACTGTCCAGCGTGATAACCATTGCCGGCACCAAGCTGTCGCTCAAGCCGGCTGACAACACCCATCCGTTCGGTTACGGACGTGACGCAAAGGGGTCGTTTAAGAATGCGTCACTTTCTCAAAAATGACGCATTCTTAAACGACCCCTTTGCGTCTGCCCCCTTTGCGTCACTTTGGGATGTTGAGCACTGCTTGGAGTGCGGGTTTGGGTGTGCGGTCGCGGTTGTAGAGCAGCGGATAGTTGGTGCGGTTGGGTATGGGGTAGCCGTTCTTCCATGACATGCCGTCATGCAGGCCCCATATCGTAACGCGGTCTATCTTGTCGCGACGGCTGTAGAATATGTTGAACAGTTCAGCATATCGGGCCGTAAGCTGCGCCTGGACATCATCGGGCAGACCGTTCTTGTACGGATCCAGATAGGTCTCAAACTCCTCTAACTGAAACATGGGGTCCTGCAGGGACTTGCCTATAACCTGACCCTCCTTGGTGAGCGGCAGAACATCTATATCAAGCTCGGTTATCATGACCTTTACGCCCAAGGCTGCGAATGTGTCAATCGCGGCGGTTATATACTCATCCTTGGGGAAATTGAGTCCCCAATGTGCCTGTATGCCGATGCCATCGATGCGGATTCCCTCTTTCTGGAGCATTCGCACCATGCGGGCTATACCGTCACGCTTGGTGGGACGCCATACATTGAAATCGTTATAATAGAGTTCAGCGTTGGGATCATACTCGTGAGCAAACTTGAATGCCAGACGTACCACCTCATCGCCATCACCGTTAAAGGCGTTGGTCCACAGGGTCTTGCGGTATGAGCCGTCATTGTCAATTATCTCGTTCACCACATCCCAGGCATCGATCTTGCCGCTGAAATGGCCGGCCACCGTCTCAATGTAACTGCGCATGGTCTCAACCATCTCGTCATGGCTCTTGGGAGTGCCGTCGGCATGGTTGAAAAAGAAATCTGGGTCTGGTTGTGCCATACAAGAGTGTGGCCGAGAGCCCACAGTCCGTTGTCCTTGGCAAACTGCACGTACCTGTCGGCCGCCTAGAAATTCCAGCGGTCAAGTGACGGGTGAAGCGCCTCGGCCTTCATATCGTTCTCGGGGCAAAATGACGCATTATTAAACGACCCCTTTGCGTCGTTTTTGAGTATCTTTGCGGCCGATTATGGAAAAACTCAAGAGAATTGTTCGCCAGGCGGTGCCAAGGGCGATGAAAACGATATGGTGGATATTCAAGATAACCGCCATCGTTTCATTTATAATGTTCCTGCTCAAATATACCGGAATACTGGCTTGGATTGCGGCTGCAGTGAGTCCTGTGTTCCGAATCTTCGGACTGCCCGGTGACACGTCGCTGGCCTATGTGAGCGGATATTTCATCAACGTATACTCGTGCATTGCGGTGGTATCGACCATTGACCTTACCGCACGCCAGATCACCATACTGGGCACCATGACACTGGCAGCCCACGCAATGGTAGTGGAGACGGCCGTTCAGAAAAAGACCGGAGCACCCGCATTATATACTGTGCTGATACGCACACTAGGCTCACTCTCCCTGGGTATCATTATGAACCTGGTTCTGCCGGGACGGCCTGTGTATGATGCAACGGCAGTCAATCTCTCTGAGATTCCGTTCTTCCAGATACAGGGTGAGTTCTGGCCCATGTTCATGGTATGGTTCAAGGGCTTGATGAAACTGGCCGTATGGATGACAGTTCTTATCACTCTGCTCAATGTCCTGCAGCGTGCATTCTATGAGTACGGCATCATGAACTGGATATCGAAAGTGTTCAGTCCGCTGCTTACGCTGTTCGGTCTGCCTAAGGAGACATCGTTCCTTTGGATAGTAGCCAATGTGGTGGGTCTTTCGTACGGATCGGCCGCAATCATGGATGAGATGGAGCGCGGTCAGATATCAGACAGGAGCATACGCCTGCTCAACACGCACATAGGAATATCGCATAGCAACCTGGAGGACCTGATGCTCTTTGCTGCTGTAGGCGGAATGTGGTACTGGATGCTGCTGTTCCGCTGGGCCATGGTCACCATCCTGGCCTGGTCCCTCCGCCTTTACTTCAAACTTTCCCGCCGATAAAACAGTACAATTGGGGACAGACCCCTTTTGTACTATTTTGCAAAAATAGCCTCTAGATTATACTCTGGAGGCTATTTATATTTATCTTCCTATATGGCCTGGATTGGAAATAGTACAAAAGGGGTCTGTCCCCAATTGTACTGTTTTAGAATTCTGCGTTCTTGGGAGTGCGGGGGAACGGGATGACGTCCCTTATATTCTGCATTCCTGTTACGAAGAGGATCAGGCGCTCAAAGCCCAGACCGAATCCGGCGTGCGGGCATGAACCCCAACGGCGGGTATCAAGATACCACCACAGGTGTGTCATATCCATCTGGCGACGGTTAATCTCACCCATCAGCTTATCGTAATCAGCCTCACGTACTGAACCACCGATAATTTCACCAATCTGCGGGAACAGCACATCGGTACCCTGCATGGTGGGTGCGGGAGCCTTGACTCCCTTATAGCCGATAGAACCGCCATCGGGAGTAGCCTCATTCTGCTTCATGTAGAATGACTTGATGGCTGTAGGATAGTCAGTCATGATAACCGGTTTCTTGAAGTGCTCCTCAACCAAGTAGCGCTCATGCTCACTGGCCAGGTCATCGCCCCAGTTGCAGGGGAACTCAAACTTCTTGCCTTTCTTGATGGCATCCTGAAGTATGTTGATACCCTCGGTATAAGGAAGACGTACAAATGTCTCTTTAAGTACGCCGTTAAGACGCTCCAGAAGAGTCTTGTCAATCATCTGATTGAGGAACTCCAGATCATCCTTGCAGTTGTCAAGAGCCCAGCCTACGCAGTACTTGATGAAATCCTCCTCAAGGTCCATCAGCTCCTCCTGATCCAGGAAAGCAACCTCGGGCTCAATCATCCAGAACTCTGCCAGATGGCGCGGAGTATTGGAGTTCTCGGCACGGAATGTGGGACCGAAAGTATAGATAGCGCCAAGAGCGGTAGCACCAAGCTCACCCTCCAGCTGACCGCTTACGGTAAGTGAGGTCTGCTGACCGAAGAAATCATCATCATAGATAATCTTACCCTGATCATCCTTTTTGAGGTCATACAGGTTCTTGGTGGTTACCTGGAACATATTGCCGGCACCCTCGCAGTCACTTGCAGTGATAAGCGGAGTGTGGAAATAGTAGAATCCGTGCTCATGGAAATAGGTATGGATAGCCATTGCCATATTGTGGCGTATGCGCATAACCGCACCGAATGTATTGGTGCGAAGACGCATGTGGGCATGCTGACGCATATACTCGAATGACTGGCCCTTTTTCTGCATGGGATAGTCATCACCGCAAAGGCCCAGCACTTCAATCTCAGATGCCTGTACCTCTACAGCCTGACCTGAGCCGATGCTCTCGACCATGGTACCCTTTACACTCAGGCAGGCACCGGTGGTGATCTGCTTCATCAGCTCGTCGCTGAACTTTTCAAGGTCAGCAACAATCTGAACGTTCTTGATTGTCGAGCCGTCATTGAGAGCAATGAAATTCACACTCTTGCTTCCACGCTTTGTTCTCACCCAACCTTTGACGACTACCTCCTGACCGAAATCTGTACGCTTAAGGAGGTCGGCAATCCTTGTTCTCTTGATATCCATTGTTTCAGATTTAATTCGTACTTATTCGTATGCACCCATACGGAGCATGTTGACCTCCTTCTCGGTGAGGAAACGCCAGTCACCGCGACGCAGGCGCTTCTTGGTAAGACCTGCAAACTGAACGCGGTCAAGCTTGGTTACGCGATAACCCAGGGCGTCGAACATACGACGTACCACACGGTTGCGGCCTGAGTGGATCTCAATACCTACCTGGGTCTTGTCATCGTTGACGTAGCTCACCTCATCGGCACGTACGATATCGCCGTCCTCTTCGCCGATATTCACACCGTCAAGAAGCTTCTGCAGATCCTCGGCGCTTACGGCGCGGTCCAGACGTGCATGATAGATCTTCTTCTTGAGGAACTTGGGATGTGTAAGGCGGCTTGCCATCTCACCGTCATTGGTAAGAAGCAGTACACCTGTTGTATTGCGGTCAAGACGGCCTACGGGATAAACGCGCTCCTTGCAGGCACCCTTGATATAATCCATAACTGTCTTGCGCTCCTGAGGATCATCTACTGTGGTAACGCAATCCTTGGGTTTGTTGAGCAGGATGTAAATCTTGCGCTCGATACTAACCAGCTGATCGTGGAACAGCACGTTGTCACCGCGATGCACCTTGGTGCCCAGCTCGGTTACGGTCTGACCGTTAACCTTTACGACACCGGCCTGGATGAATTCATCGGCCTCACGACGTGAGCATACACCGGCATTTGCCAGATACTTGTTCAAACGTATCTCCTCCTCGGGATCGTGAATGACATCCTGATACTCTATGCGCTTACGGTTGTCCTGACGCTTCTGCATGGGTTTGCGGAAACCGCCCTGCTGACCGTAGCCGCCACGCTGATAACCGCCCTGACGCTGGCCGTAACCACCCTGACGCTGGCCATAACCGCCCTGACGCTGATAGCCGCCCTGACGCTGGTAGCCGCCTTCCTGCTGCTCACCGCCCTGACCCTGGACGCGCTCTCTGTAGAAGCGGAGCTGACCCTCTTCACCATTATTGTTATACGGACGGTTCTGTCCGTAACGCTGCTGTCCGTGCTGACGGTTATTGTTATAGCCACGGTTCTGATAACCGCCCTGACGGTTCTGGCCGTAGCCCTGATCTCCATAATTCTGACCATACTGACGACGGGGACGATCCTGACCGTAACCCTGATCGCCATCCTGACGCTGCGGACGATCCACACGTGAATACTGCGGGCGATTGTTGTTGTAATCAACCCTTACAAAACGCGGACGTCCCTCTCTACGGTTAGCACTCTGACTCGTCTCATCGGAATTACCATTGAATCTGTTGAAGCTGTTCTCCTGTTCATCCTGATTCCCGCTCTCGTCGTAGAATCTGTTTCCATTCTCTGTTTCCATCATAATTTTAATTGTTTTAAGAAAGCCCTCACGGCTTCATCTGATTTAGATTTTGTTGACTATTAATATCACACGCCGAAATAGTTGCCAGGCGTTATGGCTTTAAGTTCTTGTTTAATATTGTCGTTAACGTTAAGTCCGTCAATAAATTCACTTATGGACTGCTGAGTTACCTGACTGTTGGTGCGTGTCAGGGCCTTGAGAGCCTCATAAGGATGCGGATAACCCTCACGGCGCAGTATGGTCTGGATAGCCTCGGCCACCACGCTCCAGCATCCGTCCAGATCGGCAGCAATCTTGTGCTCGTTGATAAGCAGTTTGCCCAGACCCTTGAGAGAACTTGCTATTGCAATCATCTGATGTCCGAAAGGAACACCGATGTTACGGATAACCGTTGAGTCTGTCAGGTCACGCTGCAGACGTGATACCGGCAACTTACGGGCCAGATGCTCCAGAATGGCGTTGGCCATGCCCAGGTTACCCTCGGCATTTTCAAAGTCAATAGGATTGACCTTATGAGGCATTGCGCTTGAGCCCACCTCGCCGGCCTTGATCTGCTGCTTGAAATACTCCATCGATATGTACTGCCAGAAGTCGCGGTTCATATCGATCTGGATGGTGTTAAGACGCTTCATGGCGTCAAACAGGGCAGCCAGGTTGTCATAATTGGATATCTGTGTAGTATATTCCTCACGCACCAGTCCCAGTTTCCCGCTCAGGAACCTGGCACCGAATGCCTTCCAGTCAATCTGGGGATATGCGACATGATGAGCGTTGAAGTTACCGGTGGCACCGCCGAACTTGGCCGACATGGGAACAGCCTTGAGCTGCTTGAGCTGCTCGCGCATACGGTATGCAAAGACCTCAATCTCCTTACCCAGACGTGTGGGCGATGCGGGCTGTCCGTGGGTACGTGCCAGCATGGGAACATCCTTCCAGCGCTGGGCATACTCCTCAAGTTTGTCAACAAGTGACTGGATTGCAGGATAATAGACATTCTCAAGAGCCTCCTTGATTGACAGGGGTACTGAAGTGTTGTTTATATCCTGTGATGTAAGTCCAAAGTGTATGAACTCCTTATATGGAACCAACTCCGGCACAAGGTCAAACTTCTCCTTGAGGAAGTATTCAACAGCCTTGACGTCATGATTGGTAACCTTCTCTATATCCTTGATGTGTGCGGCGTCATCCTCATTGAAATTCTGCCATATCAGGCGAAGTCCGTCAAGAGAGGTGCGCGAAACACCGGCCAACTGCGGGAGCTGGAATTCACAAAGTGCGGTAAAGTACTCGATTTCTACTCTTACTCTGTACTTTATCAGTGCAAACTCTGAAAAATAGGACGCAAGTTCCTGTGTTTTGCCGTGGTAACGTCCATCTATGGGGGACACGGCGGTTAGTACGTCTAAATTCACTTTAAATACAATCTTGTAAGTTATCCTCTTTCAATAAATTTTGGGTATCACTCAATCTGCTTCTCAGCAACGCTGCAAAATTAGTAAGAAATTCATAATTTTGCACCTCGGAATAATCATAATTATAATAAAAATATGTCACAGACCGTAACCAAAAAGATCAGTGAGAGCAAGGGTGCACGTTGGGCCGCCCTTATTATAGTATCATTTACCATGATGTGGGGCTACTTCCTTACCGATGCCCTTTCACCCCTCATGACCATGCTCGAGGAGCAGATGGGCTGGACCAGCCTTGAGTTCGGCCAGTTCAACTGGGCCTACTGCTGGTTCAACGTGTTCCTGTTCATGCTTATATTCGGCGGTATCATTCTGGACAAGATGGGTGTCAGGTTTACCGGTATAGTAACCTGTATACTGATGTTTGCCGGTGCTCTCATCAAATACTACGCAGTCAATTACATATCACCGGGAGCCGAAGCCGGAACCGTATTCGGAATGCGTACGCAGGTATTCGTAGCCTGCCTGGGTTACGCCATATTCGCAGTGGGTACCGAGAACTGCGGTATAACCGTTTCAAAGGTCATAACCAAGTGGTTTGCAGGCAAGGAACTTGCCCTGGCCATGGGCGTTCAGGTTGCAGTTGCCCGTCTGGGTACAGCAGCAGCTCTGGTATTCAGCCCCATGATAGTAAAGCATTTCTCGCTTTCAGCCCCGCTGCTCTTCTCGGCCATTCTGCTGTGCATAGGATTCCTGGCCTACCTGGTATTCTGCCGCATGGACAAGAAGTTCGATGCCGAAGTCGCTCTTGAGCAGGGTGATCCCGATGACGTATTCAAGGTAAAGGACCTGAAACTGATAATCACCAACCGCGGATTCTGGCTCATAGCCCTGCTCTGTCTCATGTTCTACTCAGCAGTGTTCCCGTTCATGAAATACGCCGCATCACTGATGGAGAACAAATACGGCGTAAGTACGACTCTGGCAGGAATCATACCGAGCCTGATACCTTTCGGCAACCTCATCATGACTCCGCTCTTTGGTGGCATATATGACAAGAAAGGCAAGGGTGCGACAATCATGATCATAGGTTCACTGCTGCTCATTCTGGTACACGTGCTGTTTGCACTGCCTCTGCTCAACTACTGGTGGTTTGCAGCATTCATCATGATAATACTGGGTGTGGCATTCTCACTCGTTCCGTCTGCAATGTGGCCCAGCGTTCCCAAGATCATTCCGCAAAAGCTGGTAGGCTCTGCATACGCACTGATATTCTGGGTACAGAACATAGGTTTGGGATTCGTACCTCTGCTCATTGGCGGCATACTTGACAAGTACTGTAAGGACGGTGTACGCATAGTTAACGGAGCTGAGGTAACCCAGTACAACTACACCCTCCCCATGATCATTTTTGCACTGTTCGGTGTAGTAGCCCTGCTGCTGGCAATGCGTCTCAAAGCCGTTGACAAGAAGGCCGGTTACGGACTTGAGGAGCCCAACATCAAAGCATAACAGCTGTCCGTATGGAGAAGAAGAGGGAGAGATTTGACAGCCATGTAGGAATGATCCTGGCCATGGCCGGATCGGCTGTAGGTTTGGGAAACCTGTGGCGTTTTCCGTTTCTGGCAGCACAGAACGGCGGCGGTGCGTTCATATTTGTCTATCTCATCCTGCTCCTTACCATCTGCATTCCGGTCCTGATGACCGAGATTACGCTTGGACGCAAGTGCCGTACCAATGTAACCCGCGTATATGACAATCTGGGCGCTCCCCGCTGGCGCTGGGCTGGTTTCATCACTTTGCTCACCCCTATTGTCATTATGGCTTTCTACACAGTGGTGGGCGGCTGGTCCGTAAAGTATCTGGTACAAGCCTGCACATTCAGCTTTACTGCTCCCGATGCCGACTACTCAGGGGCATTCGGAGGATTCATCAGCTCCACATGGGAGCCGCTGGTATACACCATTATATTTCTGGTCATAACGGCTGCAGCCAACTTTGGTGGCGTAAAAAACGGAATAGAGAAATTCTCCAAACCTATGATGACGGTACTGTCAGTCACCATCATACTGGTGGCCATCCGTTCACTCACACTGCCGGGAGCATCGGAGGGTACAAAATATCTTCTGATACCCGATTTCAGCAAGATAGACGGCAAGGTTCTCATAACTGCTCTGGGACAGGCATTCATGTCGCTGAGCATAGGCATAGGCATCCTGCTTACTTACGGGTCTTATGTCAAGACCAAGGAGGATATAGCCATGACTGCCATAACCACAGGTCTGATAGATACGCTGTTTGCTATCATTGCCGGTCTGGCCATCATCCCTGCAGTATATGCGATAGCATTCATGAACGGCACCACACCTGCTGTAAACGCAGGC
Source organism: Bacteroidaceae bacterium (assembly GCA_024398635.1). GTDB lineage: Bacteria > Bacteroidota > Bacteroidia > Bacteroidales > Bacteroidaceae > Colenecus. The sequence goes on from JAKSIV010000024.1 coordinate 16,128, forward strand.
CCCGGGCTGGTGTTCATCACCCTGCCGGGAGTGTTTGCCTCAATGCCGGGCGGCAGCATCATAGCCATTCTGTTTTTCCTCTCACTGCTGCTGGCCGCCGTGACATCGGCCATATCAATGCTTGAGGTGGTTGTACGCTATTTCATTGAGGAGTGGAAGCAGAGCCGAAACGCGGCTGTCATAACCAGTATGATACTGATAATAATCCTTGGCTGTATCTGCTCTCTTTCACAGGGCACGCTGTCAGGCATCAGCATCCTGGGCATGAACATATTCGATTTCTTTGACGTGATAACATCGGATGTACTCATTACCGTGGGCAGTCTGATAATGGTTCTGTTTGCAGGATGGCGCATAAATAAGGCCGGTTTTCTTGACGAACTGACCGGCCATAATTCATCCTCTACTCCACGCTGGATATTCAGTTTTGTCTATTTCATGGTCCGCTGGGTTGCTCCCATAATCATCATCGTGATTATGCTCAGCAACATTCTCTTATAATAACTCGCGGGCAATCCAGGCACATGCCTCAGCATCGGCCAGGGCTTGGTGATGTTTTTCCAGGCAATAACCGCAAGCCTCGGCGACAGTCTGCAACTGGTGATTGGGTAGATTACGCAACTTACGGCGCGACGCACAGAGCGTATCATAGAACTCGTAATCCGGATAATCCATCTGATAGACCCGGAACACAGCCTTAAGGCAGCCCTCATCGAAAGGGCTGTTGTGCGCCACAAGCGGAAGACCCTCAATGAGAGGCTCTATCTGCTCCCATACTTTGGGGAATACAGGCGCATCGTCTGTATCGGCACAGCAAAGCCCGTGGACCTGCTGACACCAGTAGTTGTAGTAGTTGGGCTCGGGCTGAATGAGAGAGTAGAAAGTGTTGACAATCTCACCGCCACGCACAACAACAACGCCCACCGAGCATACCGATGAGCGTTCGTTGTTGGCAGTTTCAAAATCTATCGCTGCAAAATCTTTCAAGGCGTCAACTCTCTGTAGCAGCCTCTATCTTCCTGAGCATTGCGAACATGATCAATGCTGCAATCAGGCAGAGTGCCATAAGGATTGTCCAGTTAAGCCAAAGAGGTACCCTATCCCAAAGCATTGACGGGATGGAGCTCAGGTAGTTGCCGATAGCGGTAGCTGCAAACCAGCAACCCATCATCAGACCCTTGTACTTGGGAGGAGCCACCTTGCTCACGAATGAGATACCCATAGGTGAGAGCAGCAGCTCGGCAAATGTCAATACCAGATAGGTGTTGATGAGGTATGTAGGTACTACCGGATCAGGTGATACGGCGCCGTTCAGACTTGAAGGAGTGGGCTGTCCGGCCGATGCAAGCAGCATAACGGCATAACCCAGAGCTGCCACAAGCATACCCAGGCCTATCTTCTTAGGTGCAGAAGGCTCCTTGTCTTTCTTAGCCAGTGCGCCGAATATTGCCATTGATACGGGAGTCAGGGCAACGACGAAGAACGGGTTGAACTGCTGGAACTCCTGCGGCAGGATGGCACGCGGATCTTCCATTCCGCGGTAGAGCAGATATGCACCGCCCCAAAGAGCGAGTGTTACCACAGCGCAAATGGTCTTGGCCTTTGAAGTCTCTGACTGGAATGCACCGAACAGCGTGTAGATGGATGCTGCAATCAGAGCCAGAGCCCAGATGTTGAATCCCACCTTGAGCGGACCTGTAACGAAGGGCTGAGTGTAGTCACGTGCAAAGTATGTCAGTGATGAACCGTTCTGATGGAATGCCATCCAGAAGAAAATAACGACTGCAAAAACCAATACGAGAGCAATGATACGGTCTCTGGTCTGTTTGGGAGTGAGTTCTACTGCTGCAGCTGCATCGGATGATGAAGCCTGACCGGCCTTGACATCAGCATGCTTGAACCAGCAACGGCAACCCAGATAAATCGCGATTGAGAATATCAGTGATACGCAAGCTACGCCGAATCCCAGATTATAAGCTACGGACAGATTGTCGATATAATATTGGCAGAACTCTGTGATACTCTTGCCGGCGGCACCGCTCATGGAGTCTGCATAGCTCTGCATGATCTGCAGGTTTGACATATCACCGGTAAGAATCTGGTTGGCGATTGCGGGGGCATCGGACTTATAGAAAAGACCGGCCGATCCAAGCTTCCAGTTGGTGAGTGCCGTAGCAGCTGTGGGAGCGAACATGGCACCTACGTTGATTGCCATATAGAACAGGCTGAATGCGGAGTCTCTCTTGGCCGAGTACTTGGGATCATCATACAGATTACCTACCAACACCTGCAGGTTACCTTTGAACAATCCTGTTCCCGATGCTATGAGCACCAGAGCCAGAATCATGAGGATAAGACCGAATGTTGATGCCGGGGTGGGAATGGCCAGGCACAGATAACCGATAAACATCACGCTTACACCTGTTACGACGCACTTTCCGAAACCGATCTTATCGGCCAGGATACCGCCTACCACAGGCATGAAATAGACCACTGCAAGGAATGTGGCATAAAGCTGACCGGCAGTACTTGCAGAGAATCCGAACTTTGCCTGCAGATAAAGCAGGAAAATGGCTAACATAGTGTAGTAGCCGAAACGCTCGCCTGTGTTGGCTAATGCCAATGCGAACAGGCCCTTAGGTTGTCCCTTAAACATAAGTTTGTTTTATAGATTAGTAATATTTGTCCAACGGAGCGCTAATATAGCATATCCTTGACAATTGAGCAAGCCATCCTTGGATAAATTCGCCAAAGTGCCCCACAGAAAACCCCTCTACAAAGCTTGCAGAGGGGTTCGTTGTGTTACACACCTTCCAAATGAGCATGTGTCCCACAACAACCCGCGACAGAACGTATTCTCAAGGGGGTGAGTGTGGGACACTTTGGCGGAAAGAGCTCCGGCTCTACGGGCCTGTTGCTGCGGTGGTACATGCCGCGTTCGCTTGTCAGCAGGCGCTTGACACAGGCCCTGTAGGCGTTGTTCCTGTGGTTGACTTTTTGTCCTATGCCCGTACGAATATGGGGTGGCCAAATGGTCACCCCATATTCGTACGGGCGATAGGACTCGAACCTACACATCTGAGATACTAGATCCTAAGTCTAGCGCGTCTACCAATTCCGCCACGCCCGCAATAAAAGCGCGTCCCAAATCCGGAACGCGCTACAAAAGTAGTTGTTTTAGCTGTAAACGCCAAACATCACTTTATTTCCATAACACTCTCCATTCTGACCATGATTACAGGGCTGCGCATCTCACGCATCCTTGCAATAGCGGGGAACATATCGGCCAGAGACGGATCCATCTCAACACTGGTAGTCAGGTTCTCTTCCGAGTCATCAGAGCCATTGCCGGAGATCATCTGGAACAGTGAAACCTCCTTGACAACCGGATACTGACTGATACGGTAATCCTTCTTACCCAGGCCTACCTTCTCGGCAGCGAAATCGATGGCATCCTGAAGTCCTCCCTTACGGTCTACCAATCCAATACGCATTGCATCCACACCGGACCACACAAGACCCTGACCTATGGCGTCAACACTGTCCTTGGAGATTCCGCGGCCGTTTGATACCAGACCCGTAAAGTCATCATATATCTTCTCAATCTGCTTCTGGATATATGCAACTTCTGCATCGTCAAGCTTACGGACACCACCCATCATGTCGCTGTGTGCACATGTTCCTACAGTCTCGATATTGACCTTAAGAACCTTGCTGGCCATATCTCCCACGCTGGGAATAAGACCGAACACACCTATCGAACCGGTAATGGTGGTGTTGTCAGTAAATATCTGGTCAGACTCGGCCGATATCCAGTAGCCGCCCGAAGCAGCGTAGTTACCGTAACTTACAATGACCGGCTTCTCGGCACGCAGCAGCTGAATCTCATGACGGATAGCCTCGGCTGCCTGTGCACTTCCGCCGGGAGAATTTACGCGGAATACTACAGCCTTGACTTTCTTGTCCTCACGTACCTTACGGAGGGTGTTGGCCATCTTGGTGCCTACTATGTCAGCATCGGTACCGCTGTCCTTTATTTCACCGTCGGCATATACCACGGCAATCTTGTTCTTGCGGTTACCCTTCTTCAACTTGGTGGCATACTTGTTTATCTTGACAAAGCCAACCTCGCCTATCTTCTTGGCGCCGTTCTGCTCGCAGAGATACTGCTCAACCTCATCCTTGTACCAGGTCTCGTCTATCAGGCCCTTATCCTTGAAATCCGATGCATGGCACATCTCCAGATTATCAACCCAGCTGTTGAACTGCTCCTGTGTGAAACCGCGTGATGCAGCTATCTCGGCGGTCATGCTGTCCCAGATTGAGCTTACAAGCTCCTGATTCTGAAGACGGTTCTCAGGGCTTGCACTGCTGCGGATATACATCTCGCCGGCAGCCTTGTATTTACCGTGGCGGATAAGCTGCATATCGATATGAAGTGCATCAAGGATATCCTTCAGGAATATCATCTGAGAGCTCAAGCCTGTGATGGTGCTCTCCGATGCCGGATCAAGTATGATCTTGTCGGCTACCGATGCCAGATAGTATGAACCGTTACCCAATGTCCTGCAATAAGCGACGATGGGCTTACCGGATGCCTTGAAACGCTCCAGAGCCGAACGGATCTCCTCGAGCTGGGCTGTTCCGCATGAGATATTCTCGGGAGTCATATAAATCATTCCTATGTTCTTGTCCTCTGCGGCGGCATCGATTGCCTTGATATAGCTCAAAAGAGTCACAGAATTAGGAGTTCCCTGGACCAGAGACATGATGTCAAACGAGGAGCCTCCCACATTGCGCTCGGCAATGGGATTCTTGAAATCAATCTTCAATACTTTGGCTTTTGCGGCCATTGCCATCACAGGTAGCATAACCAGAACGGCAACAATAAACAGACGTGTTCTTTTCATATAATTATGGATTAACTAATTTGTCATTGATATATTTGCGTGCAGCTTCAATGTAGGTATCCTTTCCTGAAAGGATATCCTCATCCTTCATATCCAAACGGATATCGGGTGCCACACCTGACTCCACATGATTCATTTCGACATCAAATGTGGGGGATGACGAGAACCTTACCACCCATCCGTTGGGAAGCTCCGATGAGAGCGGCAGACCGCCTCCGCCACCGGTCGTATCACCCATGAGAGTCACATTGTCCAATGCCTTCATTATAAGTGAGAAGTCATTAGCACTGCTGTAACAGCCGCGGTTGGTGAGCAACACCACCGGTTTGATCCATCTCAGGTTATATTCATTGGGGCTGAGTTCATTGCTGTATCTCCTGGAAAAATCATTATGGCCGGGACCTGTCTTGTAACAGCAGTAACTCACGGTAACCTTCTTCTCGGTAAAGCGTGACGCCAGAGACTCCGATGCCGTCAGCAGCCCGCCGCCGTTGTCGCGTATGTCTATAATGAGGCCGTTGCAGAGTGCCATATTATTGAACATTACGTTCAGACGGCTGTCAGACATCGCGGACTCGAAACTCTCAACCACCAGATAACCTATATTGTCATCCAGTATGCAGTAATAATATCCGTTGCCGCCTATTACGTAATCATTGCCCAGATACTTCGTCTGCAGGTCCTTTGAATAGTTTGCAGGATAGTCGGTCTTCCAGCACCAGTTACGGCCCAGGTCGTACACGCTGGTCAGGTTGACATGACCGTCACGCAGTTCACCTATCATGTTGCAGAGCACCTCGAACAGAGACCTGTCGGTCATATCGTCCGATATGCTCGCGGCATACCTTGTCTTGACCTCATCCCAATCGACGCCGAACTGCTCTTTCTTGAGGTCAAAGAAACAGTAACGCTCGTCCATTATGGTCCACAGAGCCATGAAATTCCCCTGGGGAGTGTCGGCAAACTCCCTGTCATGTGACTCTTCATTCCATGAACAGCCCGCAGGCAGCAGCATCATGACCAATGCCGCCAAGACCCATATCCTGTTTTTGAGGTTGCTGTTCATAAACTCCACTCTTTTGTCTCAAATCTGTAAACACAACCCAGGGTGAACATTCCGTTGCCCAAGCTACGGCTGTGACCTCCCAGACTGTTCCGCATGTAATCGAACGAATATCCTATCCTTATACGGCTGCTGCGGCACGGCAATACCAACGCCACCTGATGCGTAAGTGCGGGATTGTTGAAAGGAGTGATAAAATGCAGCGTCTTACCCCAATCGCCGTACTCGTACATATAGTAATATGTCTGGTCATAGTCAGGAGCAAAACCTATCCCGGCTATCGGCAGATAGAGCGATGCCTGCAGGGCCATCGGATATCGCCACAGGCTGAAACGGAAGGTGTTGTCCACACATACTCCGGCGCCCAGATAACCATTGAAAGTGACGGGATTGTTTGAAGAGTACTGGCGGTTCCACAGCAGTCCGCCCTCGCCGATTACCGTCGGGCCGATGAGCAGGTCGCACTGGCTGCATGCCACTGCCGACCACAGGAAAGCCTGACGGAAAGCCCCGCCCACTTCAAGGGTGCTGCCGCCTTTGAAACGGTTCTTGAGATGACTGAAGAAAACATTTCCGTAGGAGCGGCCGTATCTGAAGAGTTTATCAGGATTGTTACCGGTCCATATATCACTCTCCAGACCTATGGCCCATCCGCTGTAACGCGAAGCCGAAAGGTAAGTGTCACGCGCAAAAGATGTTCCGCCCGCCAATGAAACTGCGCTGACCGTCTCCTTGTACTCAGGCAGTTCCCAAGCCTTCTGCTGGGCAAGAGCCTGCAGAGGCAACACAGTCAACACCACCGCAAAGAGTAATGAAAACAGTGACTTAGAACAGCGACAACTGTCCGTCATCGACCTTTTCAGTATTATCATCCGCATCGGCGGAATTATCATTTTCATCAGGATCGGGTTCCACGGGCTCCGGCTCCGGCTCGGGTTCCGGCATGCGCAGCGGCACCAGCTCCTCGACATCCTTCACGTTGAATGCGGTAACCCTGCGTCCGCGTGCCTTGACACCCTTGATGCCCACGAAACTTTCAGCATCCACCTCCATAGGCTCACGGAAACTGTCCGCACCGCCCATCGTAATCAACAGACGCGGATAAACGGTATCTGTCAACAGCACCAGACGGCTTCCCTTCTCCTCACCCAGAATGTTGATGCGCTTGGCTGACGGATCCAGATTGAAACGCTTGAGATAGAGATAACCCTTTTGTGATGCATCAAACAGGAGTGCCGTCCATACCTTGCCCTGATTGTATTTCTCAATGCGCAACAGGCCTGCATCGAAATGACAGTTGGCATCGGGGGTAGTAGTGTAATACTCTCCGTCGGCATTTATCACAAGCAGCAGGTCATCACTGTCGAACTCGCCCAGGAACTCACCGTGTCCGTCAAAGTCAAGACGCAGGATATCCTTGTCAAACCATATCTTACGGCCGCCCAGTGTCGACGAGCCCTGAGCTTTCAGTCCTATGCTCTTGACCTCGTTGCGGGTAAGCAGGTTACCCATTGACTGGCGCCCCTTGATCATAAGCTCGCTGAAATCCTTGTCAAATACAGGCTTCTTGAGTTTGGGATTGGGCTTGAGAGTTATTTTGATGACCTCGGCCTCACCGTTGTGGTTGGCACTGAAATACATTATCTTGGAGCCAGCCTTGCCCTGTGTCAGGTCATACTCCTTGTCACGCGTCAGACCCGTGGCAGCAAACCTCTTCATGAAGTATGCGCCGTTACGGCCGTCACGATAAACCACATTGTAGATGGTACGCTTGTCGTTCTTCTTGAACACGTCAAGATACAGTACATTCTGCCCTACGAACAGCTTGTCGGCCACCTTGACCACCTTGTATCGGCCATCCTTGTAGAAAAGGATTATGTCATCCAGGTCAGAGCAGTTGCAGACGTACTCATCCTTCTTGAGTTCCATGCCGATAAATCCGTCGGCGCGGTTTATATAGAGTTTCTGGTTTGCCTCGACAACTTTGGTAGCCACGATCGTGTCAAAGTTCTTGATCTCGGTACGGCGCGGATAATCTGCTCCGTACTTATCCTTAAGCATATTGAACCACTTTATGGTGACTGCCGTCATATTGTTCAGGTCCTTCTCGATGCGGGCTATGTCGGCCTTCATCCTGGCGATAGCCTCCTCGGCCTTCTCCTTGTTGAACTTGAGGATGCGGGCCATCTTTATCTCCATCAGCTTGAGGATATCCTCCTTGGTCACCTCGCGTATCATCTGCTGGTAGTATGGAGTCAGGCGGTCATCAATATGCTCGCAGGCTGCATCCATGGTGGGAGCCTCTTCAAACTCACGGTCCTTATAGATACGCTCCTCAATGAAGATCTTCTCGAGTGACGCAAAGTGAAGCTGTTCCATGATCTCGCCGCGCTCTATCTCCAACTCACGGCGCAGCAGTTCCTTGGTGTTGTCGACCGATTTGCGCAACACATCACTCACAGTCAGGAAATGAGGCTTGTTCTCATCAATCACGCAGCAGTTGGGCGATATGCTTACTTCGCAGTTGGTGAATGCGTAGAGCGCGTCTATGGTCTTGTCCGATGACACTCCGGGAGCAAGCGAAATGCGTATCTCAACCTTATCGGCCGTAAGGTTCTCTACCTTGCGGATCTTGATCTTGCCCTTCTCGCCGGCCTTGACGATGGACTCACACAGCGTCATCACGTTCTCACCGAACGGAATCTCGTTTATGACCAAGGTCTTATTGTCAGCTTCTTTCGTAATCTTGGCACGGATACGCACCATACCTCCGCGCTCGCCGTCGTTATAACGCGACACATCTATCGAGCCGCCCGTCTGAAAATCCGGATAGAGATGGAACTCTTCCTTTCTCAGATATGAGACCGCAGCGTCACAAAGCTCGTTAAAGTTATGCGGAAGTATCTTACAGGATAGTCCTACTGCAATACCCTCGGCTCCCTGTGCCAGCAGCAACGGGAACTTTACCGGCAGCGTGACCGGCTCCCTGTTACGTCCGTCATATGAGAGTTTCCACTCGGTAGTCTTGGGGTTGAACAGAGTCTCAAGAGCGAATTTTGAGAGACGAGCCTCAATGTAACGGGGTGCGGCGGCGCGATGACCTGTAAGGATATTTCCCCAGTTTCCCTGACACTCTATAAGCAGGTCCTTCTGGCCCATCTGTACCAGGGCGTCACCTATTGACGCATCACCGTGAGGGTGGAACTGCATGGTGTGACCCACGATGTTGGCCACCTTGTTGAAACGTCCGTCATCCAGACGTTTCATGGAGTGCAGTATACGTCTCTGTACGGGCTTGAGTCCGTCAACAAAATGAGGAACGGCACGCTCCAGGATAACATATGAGGCATAATCCAGGAACCAGCCCTGGTACATGCCGGATAGCTGGTGGCGGATCATTCCGTTGTCATCCGTAACCGGATGGTACAAAGAATGTCCTGCATCCTGTCCTTCATCAACTTCAGATATCTCCGCGTCGCGGAGCTCCTCATCCATGCCCTCTGTTTCGTCGCTCATTGTCCCTAATTAATGTAATCAAACGCGAAATTACTGCTTTTCAGCGAAAAATCCCAACCCGAAAGCCCCAACTTGGCCATTTTAGGGGCCCGACTTTTCAACAATTGCACACACTCTTCCTTATCGGCCTCCAATTACCCTTTTTTAAGATTCGGCGTCTCCTTTATATTAAATAAAAGAGTACCTTTGCGGAAATTTTCGCATAATAGCATATTATGGCACAGGAAGACGTTTTCAAAAAGATCGTTGCGCATTGCAAGGAATACGGTTTTGTATTCCCCTCAAGTGAGATTTATGACGGACTCGGCGCTGTCTACGATTACGGACAGCTGGGAGTTGAGATGAAGAACAACATCAAGAACTACTGGTGGCAGAGCATGGTTCTGCTGCATGACAATATCGTGGGCATAGACTCTGCAATATTCATGCATCCTACCATCTGGAAGGCATCAGGTCATGTTGACGCATTCAATGACCCCCTCATCGACAACCGTGACTCAAAGAAGCGTTACCGTGCCGATGTCCTGATAGAGGATCAGATAGCCAAATACGACGAAAAGATAGAGAAGGAGGTTGCCAAGGCTGCCAAGCGTTTCGGTGACTCTTTCGATGAGGCCAAGTACCGCGCCACCAGCAACAACGTTCTGGAGCACGTTGCCAAGCGTGACGCCCTGCACGAGCGTTACAAGAAGGCCATGAATGACGGCAATCTGGATGAGCTCAAGCAGATCATCCTGGATGAAGGTATCGTATGCCCCATAAGCGGCACACGCAACTGGACCGATGTCCGTCAGTTCAACCTCATGTTCCAGACCGAGATGGGATCTACCGCCGACGGCGCAATGAAGATATATCTGCGTCCTGAGACCGCACAGGGTATATTCGTAAACTACCTGAACGTGCAGAAGACCGGTCGCATGAAGATACCTTTCGGAATAGCCCAGATAGGTAAAGCTTTCCGTAACGAGATTGTTGCCCGCCAGTTCATTTTCCGTATGCGTGAGTTCGAGCAGATGGAGATGCAGTTCTTCATCAAGCCCGGCACCGAGCTTGACTGGTTCGCAAAATGGAAAGAGACCCGTATGAAATGGCACCAGGCACTGGGCTTCGGCGCAGACCACTACCGTTTCCACGACCACGACAAGCTGGCCCACTACGCAAACGCAGCTACTGATATCGAGTTCCTGATGCCTTTCGGTTTCAAGGAGGTGGAAGGTATCCACAGCCGCACCAACTTCGACCTGTCACAGCATGAGAAGTACAGCGGCAAGAGCATCAAGTACTTTGATCCCGAGACCAACGAGAGCTACACTCCGTTCGTTATCGAGACCTCAATCGGTGTTGACCGTATGTTCCTGAGCGTTATGTGCGCATCATATGAGGAGCAGGCCCTTGAGAACGGCGAGACACGCGTCGTACTGCATCTGCCCGCACCGCTGGCTCCCATCAAGCTGGCTATCCTGCCTCTGGTAAAGAAAGACGGACTGCCCGAGCTGGCACGTTCCATCCAGAACGACCTCAAGTTCCACTTCAACTGCCAGTATGACGAGAAGGATTCAATAGGTAAGCGTTACCGCCGTCAGGATGCCATCGGCACCCCGTTCTGCGTAACAGTCGACCATCAGTCACTCGAGGACCAGACAGTTACCCTGCGTAACCGCGACACCATGGAGCAGCAGCGTGTAAAGATTGCAGACCTTTGCAACATCCTTTCCGATACCGTTTCAATAACCAGCGTCCTCAAGACTCTCTGATCATGAAACGTCTGTCGGCCCTTATCACGGTTCTGATGGCATTGGTCATGCCTACCCTATACTCCTGCAAGGAGACAAAGGAGTTTGATGACCATGCCAACTGGAAAAGCCGCAACCAGGATTACATTTCAAAGATGGCATCCGGGTTCAGCAGCACGGTTCCCCAGAATCCGGCCAAGGGAGATAAGTTCAAGGTGCTCTCATACAGACTGGATCCCGACAAGCAGTGGGGTTCTCCCTACTACGTATACTGTGAGGTCCTTGAGAGCGGAACCGGCACGGAGTCACCCCAGTTTACAGACAGCGTACGGTTCAATTACCGCGTCCGCCTTATCCCCACAGATTATTACCCCGAAGGTCAAGTGGTTGACCAGTCTTTCAAGACTCCCACGCTTGACCCGTCGGTAAATATACCCACTTCATTCTCCGTAAGCGGAGTCATAGAGGGTGTCACAACCGCACTCATGCATATGCATTGCGGTGATTACTGGAAACTCTACATTCCGCAAAACATGGCTTACGGCACCAGTGGCCGAGGCTCAATTCCGGGTTATTCCACCCTCATATTCGAGATTAATCTCACGGAGTTGGCACATACAGGAGAGGAGCTTTCACCAAGATAGTACACATACCAATAATTCATACCAATAACAGTTATTTATCATGGCAAAAATCAGAGGTGCCGTAACAGTTGATGCCGAACGCTGCAAAGGCTGCGAGCTGTGTGTCTATACCTGCGACAAACAGGTTCTGGGCATGTCAACAGCCGTTAACAGCAAGGGTTACCACTATGCCTACATGGCCAACCCCGAGGCATGCATAGGTTGCACAAACTGCGGTATTATCTGCCCTGACGGAGTAATTTCGGTCTATAGGGTAAAAGTAGAGGAGTAAATTATGGAAGAGAGAGAAATGAGACTTATGAAAGGCAACGAGGCTATTGCCGAGGCTGCTATCCGCGCCGGCGCCGATGCCTTTTACGGTTACCCCATCACTCCGCAGACGGAGGTAATGGAGTATCTTATGGAGACCGATGCCACTGCACGCACAGGCATGGCAGTGCTCCAGGCCGAGAGTGAAGTTTCCGCTATCAATATGGTCTATGGCGGTGCAGCAACAGGACACAGGGTAATGACATCATCATCAAGCCCCGGTATCAGTCTTATGAGTGAAGGTATTTCATTCATTGCGGGCGCCGAACTCCCCTGCCTGCTTATCAACGTATCACGCGGAGGCCCCGGACTTGGAACCATCCAGCCCAGCCAGGCCGACTATTTCCAGACTGTCAAGGGCGGCGGTCACGGTGATTACAAACTGCTCACCCTGGCTCCCTCATCAGTTCAGGAACTGGCCGATTTCATATCACTGGGATTTGACCTTGCATTCAAATACCGCAACCCGACAATGATCCTTGCCGACGGTGCCCTGGGTCAGATGATGGAGAAGATCTATCTGCCCGCACCCCGTCCGCGCATGACCGAATATCCCGACTGGGCCACCAACGGTACCCCGGAAGGTAAGGAGCGTCGTTTCGTTACCTCACTGAACCTGCTGCCGCAGGAGCACGAGTTGGTAAACATCCGTCTGCAGAAGAAATACCGCGAGATGGAGAAGAACGAGGTCCGTTATGAGATGATACAGTGTGAGGATGCCGACTACATCATCGTAGCATTCGGCATCATCGCCCGCATAGCACAGAAGAGCATAGAGTTGGCACGCGCCAAAGGTCACAAGATTGGCCTTTTCCGCCCCATCACTCTCTATCCTTTCCCCTACGACCAGATCCGTGCCCTGGCCGATGAGAACCGCGTAAAAGGTCTCATGTCGGTAGAGCTGAGCGCCGGTCAGATGATCGAGGATATCCGTCTGGCTGTTGAGGGCCGCAAGCCCGTAGGCTTCTTCGGCCGTCTGGGCGGTATGGTTCCCACACCCGAGGAGATTGAGACCGCTCTCTATGATTACTTTAATATCAAATGATCAGCACAATGGAAGTAAACGATATAATCAAACCTGAGAATCTGGTCTATCAGAAAAGCCGTCTGATGGCCGAGAAACAGTTCAACTTCTGCCCCGGCTGCGGCCACGGCGTTGTCGTACGCACCATTGCCGAGGTAATCGAGGAGATGGGAATCGAGCATGACGTTATCGGAATCTCACCGGTAGGCTGCTCTGTGTTCCTCTATGATTTCTATAAGTTCGACGTAGTTGAGGCTGCTCACGGCCGTGCCTGCGCTGTTGCCACCGGCATAAAGCGCGTTCAGCCCGACAAGTTCGTATTCACCTACCAGGGTGACGGTGACCTTGCCGCCATCGGTACCGGTGAGACAATGCACGCCTGCAACCGCGGCGAGAACATCGTGATAGTATTCATCAACAACGGTATATACGGAATGACCGGAGGTCAGATGGCTCCCACCACACTGGAGGGTATGAAGACCACAACCTGCCCCCGCGGCCGCGACGTCAAGACCATGGGTTACCCTCTCAACATCACCCCGCTGCTGGCTCAGCTGGACGGTGTATGCTACGTAACACGTCATTCAGTCCACACTCCCGCCAACGTACGCAAGCTCAAGAAGGCTCTGCGCCAGGCATTTGAGAACCAGCGCGACAAAAAGGGAACCTCAATCGTAGAGGTTGTTTCCAACTGTAACTCAGGCTGGGGTCTGAGTCCCAAGGCAGCCAACGACTGGATGGTTGAAAATATGTTCAAGAAATATCCTCTGGGCGATATGAAAGTCGATGGCAAACTTGTCATGGACATGAACGCCCCCAGATAACCTGAAAAGACACAAGCATTATGACAGAAGAAATAATCATAGCCGGATTCGGAGGACAGGGTGTCCTCTCAATGGGTAAGATAATTGCATACTCAGGCCTTATGCAGGGTCTGGAAGTGTCTTGGATGCCGTCTTACGGTCCTGAAATCCGTGGAGGTACAGCAAACGTTACGGTTATCCTGAGCGACAGCCGTATCAGCTCACCTATCCTGCAGAAGTTCAGCACTGCTATCATCCTGAACCAGCAGTCAATGGACAAGTTCGAGCCAATGGTAAAGCCCGGTGGCGTACTCATCTACACCCCCAGCACAATCACCCGCAAGCCCACCCGTACCGATATCACAATCTACCCTATCAAGGCCATCGAGGAGGCAGCCAAAATCAACGCCTCAAAGGTTGCTAACATGTTCCTGCTTGGAGCGTTCATGAAGATCCGCCCCATCCTTCAGGTAGATTACGTTATGGAAGGCATCAAGCACTCCGTCTCAGAGCGCAACTGGAAATACCTCCCGCTCAACGAGAAAGCCATCAAGGCCGGAATGGAGTTAGTAAAGTAACTTCATAAACAA
>JAKSIV010000025.1 GCA_024398635.1 Bacteroidaceae bacterium
TATGACCTCTGCTGACTCCTCGCAGTTCGTCGTTACTGCAAGGCGATTTTTTTTTTTCGCCTCGTCTGCGAGGCCTCTCCAGTTATGGACGCACTCTTTCCATCTTATGCCTGCCCGATTTACCTTGGATGATTCGGATAGTTATTGGACTTTGACTTCGTTTGCAGTCTTATCCTCATCCTTAGGCCTTGTATCGGATTTCTGTCCGTCAGACCAGATGTTTGCCGCCGGCTTCCTTCAGATTCCGTCTCGCGGCGGACACCCTTGCCTTTGGCTGTAACCTTCCCACTATCAGGGCGGTTTAGGGACTTTCACCCATTAGAATACGTTCGTGCTGGACGAACAAAGCAAAACAGGCGCAAAATTTGCGCCTGCTTTTGCGGAAGAAGAGGGATTCGAACCCCCGGACCCGTGAAGGTCAACGGTTTTCAAGACCGCCGCATTCGACCACTCTGCCATCCTTCCAAACCCGTCGCGGATTTCTCTCCGTTTGAGCGGTGCAAAGGTGAGAATTTTTTTTGTGACCAGCAAATACTATATCGGTTTTTTTAAATAGGAAAAAGAAAGGGTACAAAAAAAGGTGCCAAAAAGAACCGTCCCCTTTGGCACCTTTTTTCTATTTTCTCAGCTTACTTGCTGATGTTGATCTTGTAGACCTTGGTCTGCTTGCTGGTGGTACCGGGGAAGAGATACTCGGCGGTGATTACAGCAGTGCCTTCATCTCCCTTAATCTGCTCTACCCAGAACTGCATGGTTGACCAGAGGCACTCTACAGCAACCTTTGACTTCTGGCCGGGCTCCAGCTTGTAGTCCATCTCATAATGAGTGTTGTCGGTGTAACCGTTGTTGTCATTTGAGTGAACGGGCTCTGCGGGAAGCTCAATTGCCTTGCCACCGATAGTAACGTTAAGGGTGGGAGGTACGGGGCGCTTGAGTGATGTGGTCTTGTTGTTGAATCCGCATCCGTAGAACTGACCGATGGGGCCGTCGATGGCTGCATCGAATACCAGATAGATGGCATGCTTGCCCTCAACATCATCAACAAACTCTGATACATCGATTGTATATTTCTCAATCTTGTCAACGGGTGAGTTGGCAGGAATCTTGATCTTACCGATCTCCTTACCGTTCCAAACCTCATTCTTCCAGGGACCATCCATCATAACCTTGATGTTGATACCGCCTTCACCTGCAGTACGCTTGAACCATACGTTGAATGATGAGTGCTGCTTTGAAGTAGTGCCGTCAAATGCCTCGATACCCTTGGAATCCTTTTTAAGACCACCCAGACCGAAGTATTTGTAACCGATGATATCACCTGCGTCAACATTGCAGATCTGCTCGTTGTTCCAGATATCCCAGTTGTCCTGGAGTGAGTTGCGGTTCTGACCGCCGTTCTTGTTCATGAATACGCAAGCGTAACCTGCTGAATAGTATGCGTAAGGGGGCAGACCGTAGATATTGAAGCCCTCGGATGTAACCTCGGCACCGCTGTAGCAGTCACCGTTTGAAGCCTTGGCCTCCCAAATCTCATCGGGAGCATAGGGATCATATCCGTGGATCTTTACTACACCACCTTCTGATACGGGTTTCTCATCCCACTCAATCTTGATAGGAGCAACCATGGCCTGACGGGCGTTACCGTTGCCTCTGGGAGGACGATGGTAGAAAATGTACCACTGGTCGCCAATCTGCTGGATACTTCCGTGGGTATTGTGTGCGAAGTTGCTGGTCATGAGCTTGGTTCCATCCTCATTCAGTGTAACACCACGTGAATCGACAGCTACGCCACCGCTCTTCCAGGGACCCAGAGGAGAGTCTGCATAGCAGTAACGCAGAGCTGAGTTGGTTGAACCCAGACCGTAGTCAGGACCTGAGTAACCTGAGAATATCATCACGTACTTGTTACCAACCTGACGGATTGATGAAGCCTCGAAGAAGTTGAATTCGCCGGGATCCTGGCCCTCTGCGAGAGCGGTATAAACTGTTCCCTGACGGTCACGAACGCGTCCGTAGCTTGAGCTGGCGGGGAGCAGGGGATCAACCGGAGAAGTACCGGGACGTACTGAATACATGGTCTCCTGGTCAAGCTGTGCACCTGTTGAGTGCTGGTAGCCCCAGTAACCGTAAGCGCGGAAGCCCTTTGCGTAGTCGGGATCATCCTTATCTGTAATCTTCTCAATGAAAACTGACGGGTCAAAGCCGATGCAGCTACCTGCTATTGCAGCCTCATTCTCATCGAGGTTGAGGGGAGTGAAGGGGCCATCGGGACGGTCACCCTTGCAGACCATTGCCTCACGACGGGGACCACGGCTGTGGGGATAGAGATAATAGACTTTCTTGTCCTTGCCCTTGGCATCTTTCTCGATAACCTCTACCAGGTCAGGAGCGTACATTACGTCCCAACGTCCGTTGGCTGCCTGATATGTGAATACGGGGCCGTCATCACGCCACTCGTTAAGGTTCTCGATAGGTGCTGACCAAATGCGGATATCGGGACCGCAGTAGCGGTTGGCGCTAACGTCATGCGAACCTATAATATATGCACGGTAATGGCCGGGACGGTCGGGGTCCTCAAATACCTTGGGCTCACCGTCGGGTACATGCTCCCAAAGGGGCAGGTAAGGGTTACCGCGGCCACCGTAGTTATGCACAAATCGCTGTGAGGCTTTCACCTGGCCTTCCTGGACCTTTTTCGCAGCAGAGATGTTCTGTGTGGACAGAACTAAAGCACATGCCAAGAGCAGCATGATGCTTCTGAAAAGTCTATTGGCTGTCATTTTAGATATAATTGGTTGTTATTTGGTTCTAACTTTCTATTAGATTGCAAAAGTAGCAAAAAGTTAAATCATATTAGGTCTAAAAGTAACGGGATATCCATCTCCGATATTCCACGCTCAATCAAGAGCGGCTGGTCTTTCTGGAATTCCTTGTCAAACAGCTCTTCTCCCATCATTTTACGGCTCTGACGGTACAGAGAGACGGCATGCTGTATATTGCCGTCCACGAAATAGGCGTGGCCTGCGTTGAGGAAGTCATTGCCTGTGGGTTTGGCGTTGAGCAGCTTTTCATAGTACTCTACGGCCTTGTCCATACGGCCAGCCAGGAATGCGCACCATGCAATGGCTCTCCATACCTTGGGATAATCAGGTTTGAGATAATCCACCTTGAAGAAGCGTGTCAGGGCCTCGTCGTAGCGTTTCAGGTCTACCAGACAGTCTCCAATCTGAATCTGGAGTGAAAGGTTGTCGGCACTGTTTCTCTCTGCCTGAAGCAAAAGGTCAAGAGCCTCAAGGGGTTGTCCAAGGATACGCAGGCATTGGGCCGAATGGCGCAATGTCCAGTTGTTGTCGGACTGAAGGATATCTGAACGGCGGTAGGCTTCAAGTGCCTCCTTATATGATTGTGTGCGTTGCAGGGCGTATCCCATCTGCTGATAGAAACGGTAATCGGTAGAATAGGGATGAGCTGCCGATTCCATGAGCCGATATGCGCTGACAGCCTCATCGTAATAGCCTTTGCCTAGCAGCCATGCAGCTATTGCCCGCTCCGAATCCTCACTTTGGAGTAAGGGTGATAACGGATTGTCAATTAACAGATTAAGATTGCTGTCAAACGGGTTGCGGAACTCATGCCTGCGGCTGAACAGGTTGAAGAAACGATACAGGTCCTGAGTGTACTGTCGGGCAGTATAGTTCTCCTTGACATCGGCCGGGAGATTGCCGCTTTTGAGTTCCTGAACATCTTCCTGGAACTCGCCGTCAACCTGTCCCGTGATCATATCACGCTGTTCCTGCGGTATCTGTGAGAACGTGAGGGCAAATGAGTATTTGTCAGAGTTGCAGAACATGCCGTTTGAGAGCATGGACTTGGCTATGGTTGATTTGCTGAATGTTTCTCCAAGGCTGCGCACTACATCGGGCTGGTCAAGGCTGAAAACGCGGAACCAGTTGTGTATCTGGCGGAAGAACGGGTGGTTCTTAAGGTGCGAGAAGGTGCTCATATAGACATCGGCACCCTCCATCTGGAGTTCGGTCATCTGCATGAGCTTGTCCTTGACTTCAGGTTTTTCTATCCACTCTTTCCAGTCGGGACTGACATCGTCACGCTCCAACTCCTCACGCATCAGGTCGCCCAGTTTGGGGTTGCGCAGCATGGTGGGTATGAATTCCTCACGCATGCGACGGTCAATCTCCTTGGTCTCACGGCACAGCAGCAGGGCCATCTGGACCTTGAGCATACGCTCCATGATGCCGGGTGCATCCTGGAGCAACGCTATGCGGCTGCTTACCTCGGGGAAGTAGGGCATGATGTCGTTGTAGCTGCCCAAAGCTACTGCCAGTCCGGTCAATGCGCGTATGGAAACGGCCATACTCAGGTTCTCGGCTGCCTGACACAGGAACAGGCATTTGAGCGGATCGAAACGCTCCATTAGAGAGAGGGTTACAGCACTTATCACCAATACTGAATCATCCTCAATAACTAACGGAGAATCAATAAGTTCCAATAGAGATGCTGAATCACCCGAGCTCCATTGTCCGTTGGTCCAGATAAGGTCAAACAGAAGTTCCAGATTGCGCTCATGAGCAGCCGAATCATCTATTTCTACAAAGGATTCAAGTGCAAGGCGTATACCTTCTATATTCTCGGTACGTGAAAGACGGGAGCGCAGATGCTGGTAGTAGAGCAGCATGGATTCGGGTTGCAGACGGGCCTGCAGCACATCGTCATTGAGAATAAGGGCACGGCGTATAAGTTGGCGGTACACTTCTGTGCGGTGTTCATCGGGCGAACCCTGGCTGAAATACTGTAGCATGAAGCTGTATGAGCTTTCGATATCTTCAAAACGTGACAGGATAGACCAGTCAGTCACATCGGCCATCTGCGTCTTTATCAACTCCAGAGCCTCTCTGAGACGGTCTTGCAGCAGCGACTCCTTGATGCGCCCGGCACGTTTTTTCAAATCCTCATCTACAACCATACAAAAAACCGCAGGAGTTTTGCTCCCGCGGTTTCAAATATACGAAATAATTCGGAATTATCCCTTGATAGCAGCGATACCGGGCAGAACTTTACCCTCGATAGCCTCGAGCAGGGCACCGCCACCGGTTGATACGTATGATACCTTATCGGCAAAACCGAACTGCTTTACAGCGCTTACAGAGTCACCGCCACCTACGAGTGAGAATGCACCGTTCTTTGAAGTTGCGTTGGCAACTGCGGTAGCGATAGCCTTTGTGCCGGTCTGGAAGTTGCTGAACTCGAATACACCGGCAGGACCGTTCCAGAGGATGGTCTTGGATGACTCAATGATACCGGCCATAGCCTTAGCTGAAGCAGGACCTATATCCATACCTTCCCAACCGTCGGGTACGTTGTTGTTGTCAACAACCTGGGTATTGGCGTTGTTGTCGAACTTATCGGCTGCAAGGCAGTCAACGGGCAGGACGATGTTTACGCCCAGTTCCTTGGCCTTAGCCAGAACTGCAAGAGCTACGTCAACCTGATCGGGCTCGCAGAGTGAGTTACCAACCTTACCGCCCTTGGCCAGAACGAATGTGTAAGCCATACCGCCGATGATAACCAGGTTATCAACCTTCTGCAGCAGGTTCTCGATGATAGTGATCTTTGAAGAAACCTTTGAACCACCGATGATAGCGGTTACAGGCTTAACTGAGTTATTGAGAACCTTCTCAACAGCTACAACCTCCTTCTCCATCAGATAGCCGAACATCTTGTGGTCAGCATCAAAGAAATCGGCCATAACGGCTGTGGTGGCATGCTTGCGGTGAGCGGTACCGAATGCGTCGTTTACATAAACGTCAGCGTATGAAGCCAGAGTCTTGGCAAATTCCTTCTGAGCGGCCTTGAGCTCCTTCTTGGCAGCATCGTATGCGGGATCCTCCTTCTCAATGCCACGGGGCTTGCCCTCTTCCTCAGCGTAGAAACGTACGTTCTCAAGCAGAAGAGCCTCACCGTCCTTAAGAGCGGCTACCTGCTCCTGAGCCTTAGCGCAATCCTCAGCAAACTTAACGTCAACACCAAGGCACTCTGAAACGTGCTTCAGGATGTACTTGAGTGAGTACTTGGGATCCGGGTTCTTCTTGGGACGACCCATGTGTGAAGCGATGATAAGACGACCGCCATCGGCGATGATCTTCTTCAGGGTGGGCATAGCAGCGACGATACGGGTATCATCGGTGATGTTGAAGTTCTCATCAACAGGAACGTTGAAGTCTACGCGTACGAAAGTCTTCTTTCCGGCGAAGTTGAATTTGTCAATTGTCATAATATCTGTCTGTTAATGGTTATTTATCATTTGGTGACGCAAAATTACTCATTTTTACGTCAAGTTATCCATGTTATTTCTCTCTATTCTGAAAAAACTTGGAGTGGGGCGGCAGGTCCTGGGTAAGCCATACGTTACCGCCTATTATAGTGTCATGTCCGATGGTTACGCGGCCCAGTACCGATGTGTTGGAGTAGATGACCACATTGTCCTCAATGATAGGATGGCGCGGCACGTTGATGGGATTGCCGTTCTCATCAAACTTGAAGCTCTTGGCACCAAGCGTAACTCCCTGATAGAGTTGGACATGATTGCCTATTATTGCAGTTTCTCCAATTACAACTCCGGTTCCATGGTCTATGCTGAAATACTCACCTATATGTGCACCCGGATGGATGTCGATTCCGGTAAGCGAATGGGCAAGCTCCGTGATAACGCGGGGCAGGATGGGTACGCCCAACTCCAGCAGGCGGTGTGCCATGCGGTAATGTATCATGGCTACCAGTGAGGGGTAGCACAGTATCACCTCCTCATGGCTTACGGCAGCGGGGTCTCCGTCAAAGATGGCCTTGACATCGGTTCCCAGCAGACGGCGCAGTTCCGGGATGCTCTCAATGAACTGCTGGGCGGTATCTTGGGCACAACAGGGAGTTGTCTCGTTGAATATCTTGCTTATGTATGCAATCTGATGTGAAAGGATGGTGTACAGCCTGCTCAATGATGTGGACAGGTCCAGGGCTCCGAAAAAATTGCCGAAAACTACGTGACGGAACAACTTGACGGCCTCCTTTATCTCGGCGCGGTCAATGGAGCGTTCTTCAACCTGAGGTATGTATTTGTCGGCTTTACGTAAGGACTTCTGTACGTCTCTGATGCTTTCAAAAATGTCTTTCTTTTCCATCGTACGTGTAATTGGCCGCAAAATTAACCAAAAAATCCGTTATATCAATCTTTTAGCGGCCTTATGACAGTAACTCCCAGTGTATCGGGCCTGTAATCCAGTCCCATAAGCGAATACTCCTTCTCTGTATTGTACAGGCTGTCCGAAATCAATGCCAGACCGCCGTTTCCACGCCCTGACGTACCGCTGTTGGTACGCAGGCCCAACTCGCTCAGCGCTATGTCCCAGTCGTTGCGGTCGTGCCATTCGGCATCCTGCGATTCATCGCCGATATCGCTTGTACCCCTCACTGTGCTGTCGGATATGCTGTAGTAGATCCATTTGCCGGGTTGGAGCGTAAGCGTCAGCTGACGCTTTACTGCAGTTGGCTCCGCCTCTGCCTTGACCTTATCCCTGCAAGATATCAGGGTGACCGATGCCAGAATCAGTGACAGTATGGTATATGCGATCTTCTTATTCATAGTGGGTAATGTCAAGCGTTATTTTCCTGTTTTGAGGATTGTAATCGGTAACCTTTATCTTGGCAAATCCTCCCTTGGCCTTGCGGACACCGAATGTGCGGTCCTTCCAGTCAGGCTGCCTGGTGAAATCCTCCGGTTGGGCAAGCAGGTTGGAGGTGGTGTAGCAGGGCTCATACCATTCATTATAACTGTTCCTGAACTCAAGCGTGGTGGGCAGTTTGATCAGACGGTATCCAACCTTGATTCCTCTCTCGCTCTCGCTGAAGGTCCTGTAATATGTGGTGTCATTGGCGTAATCATATACCGTGGCATCCATAAGATGTCCCGTTCCTGATTTTCCCACAACAGTCTTGGCCAGAACTATAAGGAAGCAGGGGGCTTTCATCCTGTCAGTGGGTTCTTTGAGTGCCGACAGGTCAAATCCCATCTCTATGGTCTGTCCTCCGCTGAACAGGGTGCCCTGCATGTTATGTTCACCCCCCTGTCCTTGCATGATAGGGTAGTTGAGTATGGCTCCCTTATCGGACTTGGTTGCCTGGTATCCGTCGGCGGCTCCAAAACGTATCACCAGGTCGTTACGTGATGAATATGAGAGTTTAAGACGGAGTCCTATAAGCGGTTTACGGTACTCTGTCTCTATGCATAATGCCTGGGCATCCCAGGATGTCATGGAGTCATTGTAACCGGCGCCTATGAAATACTTGAACGGGATGTAGGCGCGTCCTTCGGAGCCCCACCAGGTGCCCCAGCTGTTTACAAGTATGAATGCGCCTTTCTCATCATCCGAAATTATGGAGTCACCGTTGCAGTCAAACTCAACAGAGAGGTCATAACCCACAAGCGTCATGGCATGCGGTCCGCCAGTGCCTTTCATGTTGATTATCTCCTCATAGCCGGTCTCTGAAGGGCCGCTGTAGTCCTCATAGCCCCAGTTGTCGGATGATATGGAGAAAACGGCTATTCCACCTCCGGGATGGCCGTCATTCTTGTCATACATATAACTCATCAAGGTGTGGATGCCTTCCATGGAGTTCAAATCTACAGTACTGGACTTCTTTGTCTTGTAGAACATGGCACGGTAGTACTTGTCATATCCGGTAGGCCAGCGGAAATCATATGCGGTCTCATCGCCGAAATCAGCCACGGTCATACAACCTGCGGTCTTGGTTATTTCAATACCGTCACTGGAAAAACCTCCCTGATCCTTACCTTCGTTGAGAAGATTCCATATCCATCTGTAACTGAATGTGTTGACGGTTTTACCCTGAACCGGGCGCTCCAGCATGCGGTTTACCTCATACGTAAAAAGGTAATGTATGCCCGATGCCTGCGCGCATGAGCCTCCGTATTGGTTGATTATGGCCGGGAAATAGGGTGATTGTGAGTTGTCCACGGATGATGGCAGGTCTCCACGTCCCTGTGCACGCATTCCGGAAGACCGGAGCTCAAGCTTGGGTAGGTCAGAGCCCGGTCTTATGGCATACTGGGCATCAACACTACCGTATGCTGTTGTAAGGAGTATTATAAGCAGAGAAAATCTGTATCTCAGTTTCATTTATGAAGTCTGTTGTATGTCCTCAGGGCTTCATTTCTCACTCTTTCAGAGAATCTCTCATCGGTGCTGGTCTTGAGAGCGGCGGCTGCAATCTCATCGGCACGGATTGACAGGTCATACCAACCCATTGCCTCCCAGAGCACAGTCAGGATAAGATCATCCTCAGCAGGATTGTCCAGCAGGCTGAGCAACTGAGGCACCATGCTGTGTACGGGGCTGTTTCGCAGTGCGCGGGCACCGGCCTTGCGTACCGTCTGTGTATTGGTCTTGTCCAAAAGACGGTTATTAACCTCCTTTACGGTCGATGTGGTGAAACTGTGCAGGGCCTTGCGAATGAGGCCGCCTATGCTGTCATGATTGATATAACACTCTACAGTGGGGTAGTAACGGTCAAACTCGTTGAGTACAAGCGTTGAATCAAACATGTTGAAGGCATTGGTAACGTCAAACTCAATGCGCTCAGATGTGTTGTTCTTGGCTGCTATATGCACCAGTCCGGGAATGAGACGTTCATCACCGCATTTGCCCGCCATATTCACGGCAAGACGCTGGGTCATCTCATGGCTGTCATCAAGAGCCAGTGCCAGACACTCCACAAAGTTGTTGTCACGGTAATTGGACAACTCCATTAGCGCAGCCAGACGGACTATACCGGAGTTTGATGTGCGGAACCTATTGGCAAACAGGTCTGAGTAGTTGCCGCTGTTGCAGAGCATATCCATGGCCAGGATCTGCATGGCAGGATATGGGCTCTCCATCTGTTTCTTCCAGAAGCCGGGACCTGCATTCAGGATGGCGTCGTTTACATCTATCCCGGTATTAACGGCAGGTGTGAAACTGAAAGTGGGATCACCGAACAGGTGCTGCTCCATGAAGGCTCCCAGTTGAGCCATATGACCGGCTCTCATGCCCAGTCCCATAAGACCTATGAAATGGTCGGCCCATTTATCCTGCAACACATTTACGGTGTTGCCCAGAACTACTATGGTTCCGTTGCCCTGACCAAACAGGTAACCCTCCTGTATGCTCTCGTCACGATGGAAAGAGCCGTTGTAGCAGCCGTCCAGGGATACCATGCGGACCTGAGGATGGTAGAAACTGAAATCAGAGAAGTGAAGGTTGATGTTGTCCTCCTCATCTATATCATCCTGCTCATCGCGTGCTATCTGGTCCGGGTCAAGGGCCCCCTTGTACCATGACTCAGGTACCTCACAGCCAAAGTAGTTGTTTATGCGGCGCATTACCTCCTGCTTGCTCATGCCCTTGCGGTTGCCCTCACGCATCTGCTCGCGCATAAAGCGGCGCATCATGGCCACATCCTCTATCATGGTCTCGGCATCGGGATAGTTGCTGAGATATTCCGTGTCAAATGCTCCGTGGTGATGAAGTACGGCAAAATCCACGTCCTTGTACTGCATCTGCTGTATGAGGCGGTTCTTTACGAATTTCTCCCTCTTGTGGTCTATGTACTCTATAGTCTGCTTCTGTGTACGCATCCAGGGGAACTGGTCATAGAGCTCAATCTTCTCGTCTATACGGGCATCTACCGACTCGGATATATAACCCTCACCGCTAAAGTAGAACATACGGTCCAGAGGATTATTATTGCTGTCAGCCTCATTTACGCGCTGCATATACCGGCGCAGTTTGTCATACTTGCTGCCGGTGGCGTTGTCACGCGGGAATATGCGGGCGCTGTAGATGGTGGGACGCAGACGCTGCGGGCAGTCTCCGCGCAGGCTGTAGAAGAAATACTCACTGCGTTCGGGGTCCTGTTCTATAAGGTCAAACTTAAGGTCAAAGCAGTCATAGAAACGGTCTGATGGCACGCAGTACTCGTTGCGGCTGAACTGCGGGTTGTACTGGTCCATCTTGAGGGCGGTGGTAAAGTGCTGTGCATCACGCACCATCACTACCGGTATATCACCAATGAACACGCATCCCTCAATAGGATGTCCGGCATCATTGTAAAGGCCGATGAGTGTCTGGCGGATGCTGTCAGGGTTGCCCCAGCGGTCTATCACAAGGATAGGATAGAGGCCGCGGTTGCGGACCACCTCCATGTAACGGTCAATCTCAGCCTTGGCCTCACGATAGCTCTGACTGTCAATTACCACGGCAAAACCGGGCTCCTTTGTGGAGCAGGAAATCATCAGTGCCGTCAACACGGCAAAGGTGAGAGTTCTTATGATATGTCTCATTTTAATTTAAGTCTGTTATATGCGCGTAATGCCTGTTTGCGTACCGGTTCCGGATAACGGGTATCATCCATGACCTCCCTGGCCTTGGCTGCTATAAGAGGTGCCTGATATGAGAGCTCGAACCATCCCAATGCCTCCCACATGGCCTCCTGAATGGCGGGTTCCTTGGGCTCTGAAAGATACTCCAGAAATTTTGGTACCGATGAATGTACAGGGTAGTTCCTGATGGAATGGATCTCCGATATACGTGATTTCTCGGTATTCTCATCAGACAGTACATACAGGGCGAATTCGGGACCCAGATACGATGTCAGGCTTATCAGGTTTTTCCTGATGGTGTTGCCGGTGTTGGCAGGATCGGCATAATTCACCATCCTAAGGAACACTTTATCAAATGCGTTTACAACGATTGCTGAGTCAAACGAACGGAATCCGCTGCCCAGGTCAAAGCGTACGCGGTCGGGGATATAATTCTCACAATAAAGCGCTACCATAGGCTCAACAAAACGGTCGTTGCCGCAGTCGGCAGCCAGTATTACGGCAAAGCGCTGGGTCATCTCATTGCCGTCATTGATACCCAGTTCAACACACTCCAGGAAATTGTCATCCCTGTAGCAAGCCAGTTCCAGCAGAGCGGCCAGTCGGACCATTCCATAGGGTGATGTCTTGAACTTCCGGGCCAGCAGGTCTGACCAGTTGCCCTCACAACGCTCGGCAAGCATATAGCATGCCATAACCTGCAGCGCGGGATAATCACTGTCCAGCTGTTTCTTCCAGAATGACGGTGAGTAGTCCAGAACAGCCGCATTTACATCAAAACCGGGATTGGCTGCAGGAGTGAATGCAAATGTGGGATCACCGAACACATGGTTCTCAAGTGTGTTGTTGAACACGCTGAAATAGCCGGAACGGAGTCCCAGACCGGCCATTCCCAGATAGCGGTTAATCCAACGGTCCTGTATGGAGTTTACGGAGTTGGCAATGGCTATGATGGTTCCGTTGTCCTGACCAAAGAGATAGCACTCCTGGATACTCTCATCCACATGGTATGAGCCGTTATAGCAGGCATCGAGCGACACCATGCGTACCTGCGGGTGAAATTTGTCAAACTCAGCCACATGCAGGTCCTGGGCATAGGATGCATCCTCATCGTCCTTGACGACATCGTCCCGGGTAGCCTCCTTGACCCACTGGTCGGGTATGGGAGACCCGAGCACCTTCTCTATGCTGGCCTTGGCCTCGGCGGCTGTCTTGCCGCGCTTGAGATATGAGCGTGTCTGTGAGTGGGCGTAACGGCGTGCATTGTCCATGGACAGGGCTTCGGACGATGTCACGGGCGTTCCGGAGAGCAGCTGCTCCTCCTCGCTGCCATGATGGTGCAGGACGGCATAATCCAGATCGGCGCGCTGCAACTCGTTGATCAGGGTCTCCTTGATATAATCCTTGTAACGGAAATCAATATACTCAACTCCTTTAGCCTGCCTGCGCATCCATGGCATCTGGTCATACATCTCAATCTTCTCGTCCATACGGGCGGTCCAGGAGTCCGATACGTTACCGTGGCCTCCGAATGAGAGAACCTGGTCTATGGGATTGTTGTTCTTATCGGCCTCATTTACACGCTGCATGTAGCGGCGCAGTTTGTCATATTTGTCACCGCGTACGTTGGTGCGGGGGAATATGCGTGCGCTGTAGATGGTGGGGCGCAGTATCTGTGAGCAGTCCGGGCGCAGAGAGTAATAGAAGTACTCCTTGCGGTCAGGATCCTGCTGAATGAAATCCCATTCCAGGTCAAACGAGTCATAGAAACGGTCTGTGGATACACAATAATCAGCCATCTCGTTGCGGCCTCCCTGATCCATCTTGAACGCGCTGGTCATGAACTGGGCATCACGTACCTTGGCTATAGGAATGTCGCCTATGAACACACATCCCTGGATGGGATTGGAGTTTGCGTTGTATAGACTCATCAGTTCTGCTCTGATGCTGTCAGGAATGCCCCAGCGGTCTATTACCAGGATGGGATGGAGTCCACGGCTCTCAACCACCTGCATGTACCGGTCAATCTCCGTCTTGGCCTCATTATAACTCTGCCTGTCTATTACGATGGCAAAACCGTTGCGGTTGATCTTTCCGGCACATGATGCCAGAAGAACAGCCACCAGAAGTATAAACGTATATCTTCTCATATAATTCTTTTTTATTTAGTTTTATTTAGTCCTGTTATATGTCTTAAGAGCCTCTTTACGTACCGTTACAGGATAACTGTCATCTTGAGACACCTTGAGTGCGGCGGCGGCTATATCGGAAGCACGGTATGACATGTCAAACCAGCCTATGGCCTCCCATGCGGCTTTCTGGATCACTGAATCCTGAGCCGGCACTTTGGAGTTGAGATAGTCCAGTATGGCTGTGGTATAGTAGTGGGGAGGGGACAGCCTTATGCTGTGAATGGCATTGAGCTTACCCTGCTGGCTGGCCTTGGTGCTGGTGAGATACTTGGGAGTCTCATAGAACTGATGTCCTGCGTAGTATTCCAGAGTGGAATCAATGGCACTTGCTATGCTGTCATAGTTGGCATAGAAGTTGCGCTGGACGGGGAGTACAAAATGTACGGCATCGTAGACCTGGGTGGAGTCAAAAGAGCGCAGGGCGTTCCAAAGGTCAAAATCGACTCTCTCGCTCAGGTTGTTGTCACAAATCATGTCTGCAATCACGGTTACCAGGTCGGGATATCCTGTCTTTCCTGCGTATATGACGGCAAAGCGCTGAGTCATCTCGTTCTCATCATCTAGCGCCAGTGTTATGCACTTCTTGAAGTTGTCATCCTTGAACCGTGACAGTTCCATCAGGCATGAGAGTCTTACCATACCTGTGGTGGATGTCCAGAAACGGTTCATGATAACATCAGACCACTGGGGACCGCTGTCAGCAAGCATATGCACTGCCAGTTGTTGCACTGCAGGATAATCATTTGAAAGTTGTTTCTTCCAGAAACGGTCATCGGCATTGATGATAGCATCGTTAACGTCAAATCCGGGATCACCGGACTTAACGAAGGTGAATGTGGGGTCACCAAAGAGATGGAACTCCATGAATGTGCTGAACTTGGCCAGATAACCGGCTCTCATTCCCAATCCCAAGAGTCCTGTGTATCGGTTCACCCATTTGTCCTGAATGGCGTTGACGCTGTTGGCAAGTACCAGAAGCGTGCCGTTGCCCTCACCGAACAGATAGGCCTCCTGAATGTTGTCATCCAGATGGAAGGATCCGTTATAGCAGGCATCGAGCGATACCAGTGGTGTCTGCGGGTGGTAATTGCTGAATTCAAATGTCTGGAGTAAGTCTCTGGGATCTCTTACTCCGCTCAAATACTGGATTGTGGGGTCACCGTGATGTGAGAGCAGGGCATAGTCGGTACGTGGGTTCTGGAGTTCATCGGTAAGACGGCGCTTTATAAACTTATCACGCGTATAATCCACATATACAACTGATTGACTCTGGTCTTTCATCCACGGGAACTGGTCATAAAACTCCATCTTGGCATCTATGCGGGCTGCGAATGAGCCGGACAGGTTGCCGTCACCGCCGAACATGAGTACACGGTCCAGTATTATCTGCTTGCTGTCAGCCTCATTCACACGCTGCATGTATCGGCGCAGTTTATCATAACGCTCTCCGCGTTCGTTGTCACGGGGTGTTATGCGGGCCGAGTAGATGGTGGGATTGAGTTTCTGGGGGCAGTCGGCACGCAGGCTGTAGTAATACCAGCGTGACGAATCCTGGTCTATGTAGTCAAACTTCAGGTCAAAGCAATCATAGAAACGGTCCGATGGAATATGCGTCTCAATGCGCGGGAAACGGTCCTGATCCATCTTGAATGCACTGGCCATATGCTGTGCGTCACGAATCATGGGAACAGGTATGTCACCTATCAGCACACAACCCTCGATGGGGTGTTTGCTGTCCTGATGCAGACGGATAAGTTCCTGACGGATGCTGTCGGGGATGCCCCAGCGGTCAATCACAAGGATAGGATAGAGGCCGCGGCTCTGAACCACCTCAAGATAGCGGTCTATCTCAGCCTGAGCCTCGGAATAACTTTTGGGATCAATTACTACGGCAAAACCTGACTCCGGTTTGGGACCGCAGGCCGACATGATTATTCCGGCCGCCAATGTTAGTATGATTGCTGACTTTCTCATTATGATATGCTTATTTTACCCGGTTGTATGTCTTAAGTGCTTCTTCACGTACCTTGGCATCAAAACGCTCATCGGCAGATATCTTGAGTGCCAGTTCTGCAATGGCAGGAGCCTGATATGATGTCTCGTACCAGCCCAATGCCTCCCACATTATGGTCTGCAGGGTTACTTCATCGGGATTCTTGAGATACTCCAACTCCTTGGGTACCAGAGTGTGGTAATTGTAGTTACGCGTGGTACGCAGAGTCATCTTGCGGTCATACGCATCCTCTTCGGGGTCGAATATGGTACTCTCCACATTCTTTATCTGACGTGTGCAGGTGCGCAGCAGGGCCTTACGCTTGGTGTCGTAAACCGTCTTGGCGTCATTGTAGCAGGTAAGGGTGGGGAAATACTCGTCAAACGCCTTCATTACTAGGGCTGAGTCAAGTATCTGTATGCTTCCGGTTATCTCATATGCCACACGCTCAGGCAGGGTGTTTGCGCAGTATAACTTTACCAGAGCCGGGATGATACGGCTGTCACCGCAGTCGCCGGCCTGTACCACAGCAAAGCGCTGTGTCATCTCATGGGCATCGTTTAGGCCCAGGATTATGGCATTGACGTAGTTGTCATCTCGGTATTTCTTGAGTTCCTCAAGGGCTGCCAGACGTACAATTCCGGACTGAGATGAGCAGAACTTGTTGAAGATAAGGTCTGAGTAGTTCCCGCCGCTGTTGGCAAGTTTGTCCATTGCCATTATCTGAATGGCGGTAAACTCATTGTCCAGTTGCTTTTTCCAGAATGCGGGATCATCATTGAGAAGTGCCTGGTTGATATCGAATCCGGGGTCGGCACCGGGTGTGAAAGCGAATGTGGGATCACCGAATACATGTGCCTCAAGGTATGCTCCGTATTTGGACATGTTACCTACGCGTGCGCCCAGGCCAACAATGCCTATATAGTGGCATACCCACTTGTTCTGCAGTACGTTGACAGTGTTACCCATAACCACCAGCGTGCCGTTTCCTTCACCGAACAGATAGCCTTCCTGAATGCTTTCATCCTGATGGAACGATCCGTTGTAGCAGCCGTCCAGGGTTACCATGCGAACCTGCGGGTGGAAATCCTTGAAGTCGGCATAGTAGAGGTTACGCTCCTGCTCAAAGTTGTAAGAGGGCTCTCCCTGGAACCATTCATCAGGGAATGTGCACTCATATGCGCTGTTGATGGATTTTTTTATCTGGTCCATGGTGCGGCCCTTGGCCTTGCCTTTGGCTACCTGGGACAGGATATACTCCTTAATCCAGTCAATGGCCTCATAGTAGTCTGTACCAACGGGCAGATCACTGAGATGCTCAATGTCGGGACTTCCGTGATGATGCGGAACGGCCCAGTCATACTCAGGCATCTGGAGTTCGGTCATAAAACGTTTCTTTACGAACGGGTCACGCTTGTAGTCCAGATATGTGATTCCGGACTGCTGGCCTCTCATCCATGGAAAATGGTCGTAATGCTCCTCTTTCTCGTCAATGCGTACATCAACTGACTCCGATACGTATCCGTAACCGCTGAAATAGAACATGCGGTCCAGAGGATTGTTGTTTTCATCGGCCTTGTTTACACGCTGCATGTAACGGCGCAGCTTGTCATACTTGTTACCCAGATCATTGGTGCGTGGCATGATGCGTGCGCTGTAGATGGTGGGGCGCAACTGCTGAGGGCAGTCTGAACGCAGATGGTAGTAGAAATACTCCGGACGGTCGCTGTCGCGCTCCAGGAAATCCCACTCAAGGTCAAAAGAGTCATAGAAACGGTCCGATGCTACGGTAAACTCTGTGCGGTCAAACTGACCGTCCTGATCCATCTTGAAGGCGGTGGTCATATGCTGGGCGTCACGTGTGCGGGCGATAGGGATATCGCCTATGAATACGCAACCCTCAATGGGATAATCCTTGGCGTTGTAGAGCCTTATGAGGTGGGCCCTGATACTGTCGGGGATGCCCCAGCGGTCAATGACCAGGATGGGGTGGAGACCGCGGCTCTCAACCAACTGCTGATATCCGTCAATCTCGGATTTGGCCTGAGAGTAACTCTCAGAGTCTATTACTATGGCAAAACCCGGGGTCTGCTGCCTGGTGCAGGATGCTGCCAATACGGCAACCAAAAGAATTATTACAACTCTTTTCATATCTCAATTATGTAATTGTTCCGTTGGTTTCAGAGAGTGTAGGCCAGCTTGACAAACAGGTTGGAACGGTTGTCAAAACGGCTGTATTCTCCAAGATAATCAGCCATGGAGTAGCCGGCTGTCAGTTTGACCCACTGACTGCCGTTGACGCGGTATGCGCCGCTTAATGATACTCCGTAACTCATATACTCAGCTCCGTAATACTCATATTTGGGAGTGAAAAAGCCGCGTGTGAATCTTTTCTTGCCGGCATTCTCAGTAGGAAGCTGATACTCTACAGGGCTCATGGCCTTGCAATAGTTTCCGTTTGCATTTGCTGACAGACGGAATCTGCCCAGTGTGAAACGTTTGGTCAGGTCAACTCCTGCGTTCATCAGTGAATATTTTGCGTAATATTCATCAGGATATTCGTTTACGGTAACCTTGTCGATTCCTCCCATGATGATTGCAGTCATATGAGATTCGCCCTTTTTCATCAGATCAAGACGATAGGAGAGTTCAGCATTCATTTCTTTCTCCTTCTGGGTAATCTCAGCCGATACTACATCCCACATCTCCATTCCGAACTCGTCACGTCTGGCGTTCTGCTTGAAGAACTTGGCTTTCTCATTGAGCATGAATGCGCTGACAGCGATATTATGCCGTAATGAGGCACCCTTGATCTGGATGCGGTCCGTGAACTTCATTGTGGTAATGCTGTTCTGACCGGCTTTCTTTACGTAACTGGTACCTCCATCAGTGGCCTCCTCTTTGTTGAGGACGTATCCAAGTTCCAGGAAATTGTCCAGTTTGGAACTGCTGTAAACGGTCTGGAAAGCACCGGCATAAATCTTGCCGTCATAACGGCGGTCGTATCCCGTTACATTCATGACGGTGTAGTTGCCCAGTTCATTGAACAGGAATATTATGGTGTGTGCAGGATCCAACAGGATGTCCTGCACAGTCATTCGTACGTTTTCGTGATAAACCTCGGCACTGGCTGAAAGCCCAAGTGACAGATTTGATCCCAGTTTGTACTCTACGCCCGGATTAACGGTTACCCTGGCTCCGTGAGTTTCAAAACGCGGATCAGACTGATCGGCCTTACTGCCGACCTTGTAATTGGCTCTGAGAGCAAGCGTAAGCTTGTCTGTAGTCTGCCATGCAAAACCTCCGTTAAGGTTGAATATTTCGCGGTCGTGGTTGTTGGGAACTGAGTCATAAACCAGCGAGTCCGCTATGATGAACGGATTCTTTTCAGATAAAAGTACGGTGTTTCCCCACCGTGAGTTGTTAAGATCATGAACGTTGTACTGCAGCGTACCTTCAAAGCTGATCTTTTCCATTTTCTTAGCACCGTAAATGCTGAAATCCATGAGATTGGCGTTGCCGGCACCATCGACGGGCTTGAAATCGCCCTTGACACGGCTGTATGAGCCGTCAAAACTGTTTATTACAGTATATGGGTTGGATACAATGGAGACAGGGTTGGATGTTCCATATCTGATGTTCTGAAGATACAGTTCCTGTTCATAGTCAACTTTCTGGGGCTGACTTTCACTGACTGCCTCTGTTGTTTGGGCTGAAACGGCCGACACTGATGCAACTGCGATTAACGTTAACAAGAACCTTGTCTTCATAATTTGTAAGTAATTGTAGTTATTTATTGATTTTAAAATAATTGGTCGGGGTGGCGGACCGTTTCCGCCACCCGGCCAATTAAAGAGTATTAGTCAGCAGCAGTAAATGTTCTGCGGGGAAGTGCTGTCTGACCACCAAGGATGAAGTCCTCAGTTGAGTTGTTGGTGTCCTTGAAGTAAGCACGACCTGCTTCAGTTACCATGATGCACTTTCTGCGAATGCTCTTGCCTGAATAAGAAGGGCTTACCCAGCTGTCAAAGTCAACTGCATAGTCGGGATCTGAAGCGTTGGCACCTGTAGGATAGGTGTAACCGGCATCCTCAGAAGGCCAGAATACCTTAACAATCTGCTCCTCACCTGAGCGCTGGATGTCAACAGCGTCGATGATGCAGTTTCTGGGCAGGCAAAGGATAGGCTTGCCACTTGCTACTGAATGGTAGTTGGTTGAGTCGTTTACGAAAGCCTCAGCGTCTGCATAACCCTCGGGGAGTTTGGCCAGTGCGATAGGATTGCCAAATACGGAGAGCATCCAGAAGTATGTGGTGGCATTTGACCAGATGACTTTCAGGCTGGGTACATCAGGATTATCATAGTTGACATTTGCATGGGCAGGAAGGTGGAGCTCCCAGTCGGCGGTGCTGAGGTCACCTGCGGGTGAAGGCTCATCAGCATCGGTAAGTTCACGGGCCATCTTGGGTGTGTCTGCTTCTGTTCCGTGGTTGTAAGCCTGAGTTGCAATCACAACGCTCTGACCGGGCTGTACGGGATAATCTGTACCGTTGCCGGGGAACTGCATTACATAACCGTCAAGAGGATAGAAATCTGCGGGGATATTGCCCAGTGAATCCATCCATGTTGAGGCTGTTGCACCATAACCGCGCTGTATCTCGGTGAATATGATTCCGTCCAGATACATAACCTCATCAGAGTTGTTGACCAGTTCATAGAAACCGTCCTTGAAATAGTAGGAGGGAACGCCAGTGTAGTAGAGCTCCTTGAAGATAATGCCACCCTTTACTTTGGGAGAGGGTTTAAGAACGAGGCTTACCTCCATGTCCTTATCGGCTACGACAAACTTCTGCTCACCAAGGAAATTGAACTCAGAAGTTGATGCAAAACCTGACAGAGTGTAATTACCTGCGATAAGCTTGTAGGTCTTTACGAATTCGTTTTCACCTTCCTGAGCGGCCATTTCATTACCGCTGGCATTGAGGCACTTGAGTGAGAAGTCCTTGAGGGAATCCAATGACATACCGTCAGCAGTGACGGTAACGGTTACCTCATACTTTTTTGCCACTTGCTCATCATCTTCACAAGATGTGGTGAGGCAAAGAGCTGCACAAAGCAGACTGCTTAAAAATAATACCTTTTTCATTTGTTTTGATAAAAAGTTGGTAAATAATATGTTGTAAATCACAATTTCAGTTTGAGTTCAGCACCGAAATACTGTTCGATAGCCAATGAGCTGTAGCCGCCGGTAGTAACACTGCGGTGTATCTTGCGGGTATTGAACAGATTGTTGGCCATAAAGGATACCTCAAGGTTCTTGCCGAATTCCTTGGTCAGACGGAAGTTGAATATGACGTGTCCGGGATAAACCTCACGGTCATAAGTGCCAAGTCGGGTATAAGTCCTGATCATATCATACTGATCCTGTCTGAGATTACCGGCATTCTTATATGATTTGTTTCTGTATGCTATATCCCAGTTGTAATAGTTGCCCTGATGATCTACGTATCCTATAGGATCGACAGCAAGGCAGGGTGAGCCGTCAAACTGCTGGCTGAGATACCAGATGTTATTACCGTCATTATCTACATAGAATGACTGGTCAGCCTCCATCCATACGACCTGGGCTGTGGTGGAGAATATCATCTTTACTTCAGGGATGTGGGTTATAAACCTGAAATTGGTGTTGACTCTCTCTGTTATAGAACCGCCGCCACCGGGATACAGAATTGCATAAGGATAATACTGTCCGTTGACGTTGTTAACTATAGACCATGAGTTCATCTCATTACGATGGCGTATCCAGTACCATGCACCGTCTACCACAAGCGATGTGCGGATGGCCGGAATCTGACCGAAGTTGATGTTGTACTCAATACCTTTCTTGGTGGTTACGGCGCTGTTCATCGGTGAAGAGTATGAAACGAACATAGAGTCTGTCTTCATGCTTGAAGGAGCAATCTGTGTCGTCTTGTCTGTGTCGCCGTCCTTATAGACCACTGTCAGTTCATGGCTGTCTGTGTCGTAACCGGTTATCCTGCTTGTACCGGCGGGGTAGGTGTAATTGTATTTGTTGAAAGTCTGGGTAAATACTACGTCGCGGTAGTTGAACTCATCGGTATACTTTTCATAGAAGAAGGTAACCATTCCGTTTATCTTGCCCTTTTCAAAACTGAAACCGGCTTCTGCCTTGTGTCCGGTAGAAGGCTTGATATTTACATTGCCGGTATTGTTTACGATATCAGTTGTCAGTATGGCATAGAAAGGATTGTTCATCCTGCTGTAAGACAACTGGTCAAAGTATGCCTTGTCAGGATAGAGGTAAGCCAGGGGTGGCAACTTGGAGGTTATACCCAAACCACCGTTTATGCTCAGGTTGTCTATGAAATTGTTGTTATTCTTATTGAGGATACTCCACTCCATATTGATTCGGGGATCGACAGTGGCGATAGGACTCCTATCCAGATAGTTGCGGTCAATAGCCAGTCTGGATGCCCTTGCGCCAACCTGAGCCGTCAGTCTGGTAGTACCTATGGGAGCGATTGTCTTGTTCTCAAAGAAACCGGAAACGGTGTTCATTGCAGGAATGTCAGTGTATGGACGCGGACGAACCGTCTCAATGTCACTTATAACAGGGGGCAGTGTGGGGTCAAACACCAATCCTTCTCCTTTGTTGACATCATAGGCCCATTCAATGCCGGCTTTGAACTGGGATGTGAAATTCTCTCTGATCAGGATTGTCTTGTCTGCCTTGAGTTGTGCGAATGTGCTGAGCGGCTTTCCGTCTATGTAATAGTCTGAGTAATAGTTACCGTTCAGGAACGGGGCGACGTGTTCTCCGGGTTCCGTGGCAAAACCTATAGGCTGCATACCCACCTTAAGTATCATAAAATCTCTCTCGGTGTCACGCTGATGACTGTAATTGAATGATACATTGTAAGAAAGGTTTGATATGAGTGCCGTCTTCAGGTTCCAGTCTCCGTTCAGGATAAACCTGACGCCCTTGTTCTCACTCTTGCTCTTCTCTGCGTACTGCTGTTGGGGATCAACCCTTACTGTGTTGAGATTTTGGAAATATGATGCCTTGAAATTGACACTGAGTGGGCGGGTGGCAAAAAAAGTCTGAGACAGGCCAAGACTGCCGTTTATTCGCTCGTAACCCATGGCGCGGAAGCAGATGTCACTGTATGATGATGAATAATCAGCCGAAATATTTACAGTTGTTCCCGTGCCTAATGTAAATCCCTTTCCTATATAACCCATCTTTGAGTTGGGATCGATCTTACCCTTTATTTCCCAAGGAGTTGAGCCTTTCTTGGTCTTTACTATGACAGCTCCCGAAGTGAGGTTTCCATATTCGGCCGAAGGGATACCCCTGATAACCTCAATGGACTCAACGTTATCGGGCGATATGGTACGCAAGTCAACACCCTTACCGGTTGAAGACTGGTCTGAGCGGTCAGCTGTGCCTCGGGTTGCGGTGGAGAATGTCATCATAGTGGCGTCATTGGATAGCGGTGCACCGTCCAGAACGACCGAGGCACCCATGGCATTGTTGTCGCTTCCGTCAATTTCACGGATATAGGCCTGTCCTATGCTGTTCAGGTTAGGATTCTGTGTAACGCTTCCCGGAGTGAGTTGCAGCATATCCTCAATGGTTTTGGGCTGCAGGTGCTGTAGGGCGGTCTTGTCAATTATTGACGATGAGCCCATGGCCTGCTGCTTGGCTGTTACAGTTACCTCACTCAGAGCCAGGCTGGTGGCCTGAAGCTTGATGTTGAGATTGCTGATGTTATTTCCGTCAACCTTAACCACACCGGTATAGGTTTCATAACCGATGTATGAGACCTCATAGTGATACTCGCCGTTCCTGAGTTGCAGGGAGAACTTTCCTTCCAGGTCAGTAACGGCCCAGAATGACTTGTCCTCAAACGTGATGTTGACCACT
Source organism: Bacteroidaceae bacterium (assembly GCA_024398635.1). Lineage (GTDB taxonomy): Bacteria > Bacteroidota > Bacteroidia > Bacteroidales > Bacteroidaceae > Colenecus. The sequence continues at coordinate 23,580 of JAKSIV010000025.1, forward strand.
TCAAGCGGCGTGCCGTCATCGGCATCCACTACCTTTCCGCTAACCGTATAAACCTGCTGAGTAGAACCTGAGTTCCTGTTTGACCTGTTCTGTGCGTAAACAGACACTCCTGCAAGAAGCAGTATGGTGACAATCGTGACTTTGAAAAACTTCATGAATCCCTATTATTTTGAGGTGCAATTTTAATCAAAATACTTGGATTATGAACTATTTATTATAAAAAAAGGTTATTTATACCCAAAAGTGAGTATAAATATGCATATTAATGCAAAATTCAGTGCTTGTGAGTCATAATATCCAAGATGAGACGGTCTGTCTCATTCATACCCTGTGAGCCTACCCGGGTAAGGTTATGGATAGACTTGTCCACATCATCCTCAATTATACCTTCAACGCTTGTAACCACATCGTTCTGAATGGCCATGATTGCGCTCAGAACAGCCGTTGATACGCCGCTGCTTACCTTGAGGGAGCAACTGGGCTTGGCTCCGTCACAGACTATGCCGGCCAGGTTTGCTATCATGTTCTTGACGCTATAGGCTACCTGCCGGTATGAACCTCCCATCAGGTAGGTTATACCGCAGCTGCTTCCTGTTGCAGCAACTACACATCCGCAAAGGGCGCTCAATCGGCCCAGGCTCTGCTTGATATAGACGGCTGTAAGATGACTCAGCATGAGCGCACGGGTCAATTCCTCGTCTGTGTTGTGGTTCTCACGGGCGAATACCACAACCGGCATTGTGGCGACTATTCCCTGGTTGCCGCTGCCTGAATTGCACATAACGGGTATCATGGCTCCGGCCATTCGTGCATCGCAGGCACAACTGGTGGCTGTAAGAATATGGCTGAATATGGTGTCACCCATGACACCCTTGCCAAGAGGGCGGGTCAGGGTCTTGCCCAGATTATGGCCGTAATTGCCTTTGAGAGCCATGTTTGAGGCTTCTTCATTGAGACGGCGGGCCTCATTGATGAATTCTATGTCTTCCAGCGGCGCGGTAGTTGCAAATTCATATACCTGCTTCAGGGTGAGTTCCTCCTCTTCCTGCTCGGATTCAGTCTGCGAAAGAATGCTCCTGTTGTCCTTTATAACCTGTTCTCCCTTTGCAAGATAGATCAGGTTGGTGTGGTCATGGGCTATTATGGCAACCGATGAGCATCCTGCGGCCTTGCAGCAGACCTCGATATAGAGTTTCTCAGATATGTCTTCCTTTAGCGAAATATCTATACATCCTTGGCTGATATAGGCCTTGCCTTCATCAACCTGCCGGGGGGTGGTGTCCTTGAGGAGTTCAAGTCCGTTGGAGGGGTCTCCAAACAGAGCACCCAATGCCACTGCTATGGGGAGTCCTATCATGCCTGTTCCGGGAATTCCCACGCCCATGGCGTTCTTGAGTATGTTGGCGCTCAGAGATATCTCAATCTTATCGGGCTTGGATCCCAATTCCCGTGCGGCGTAAGCCGTGCAGAGGGCTACAGCCATGGGTTCTGTACATCCTATTGCAGGAATCACCTCTCTCTTGACCAGTCTGATGATGTCGGCGTTTGTCATAATTGTATAGGAAATAGTCCTTACCTGCAAATTTATTGTTTTTTCCTGTATATACACAAATCTTTCAGGCAACAATCGGCACAATGCGGTGAGCGGGCGGTACAGACGTATCGGCCGTGAAGTATGAGCCAATGGTGTGCGCGGGAGAGTATATAATCAGGAAAATATTTTATAAGTTCTCTTTCAACGCTAAGCGGTGTGGTACAGCGCTCGGGTACCAGGCCTATGCGGTGACTCACACGGAAAACATGGGTATCCACCGGCATCGCATTGCCTCCGAATGCCACGGCCATCATCACATTGGCGGTCTTACGGCCTACGCCCGGCAGGGATGTCATTTCTTCCATTGTTTCAGGTATCTTACCGCCGTACCGCTCACACACCATACGCGACATCCCGGCCAGATGATCAGCCTTGGAGTTGGGATAGGAGACGCTTTTGATATACGGGAATATCTGCTCCGGAGTGGCAGCGGCCATATCCTGCACAGTAGGGAACGCCTCAAAGAGGGCGGGAGTGACCATGTTGACACGCTTATCGGTACATTGGGCCGAAAGCATGACCGCTACGAGTAACTCGTATGGAGACGAAAAATGCAGCTCGGTTGCAGCCTCAGGATAAGCCTGAGATAGTCTCTCACTGCATTTATCATATAATTTCCTCTTTCTCATAAGAGGTGTGGGTTATCAGTTGGCTGCCTCAAACTCCTTGAGGAAACGCACGTCGTTCTCGGAGAACATACGCAGGTCCTTGACCTGATATTTGAGGTTGGTGATGCGCTCAATACCCATACCGAGTGCAAAGCCTGAGTATTCCTTGCTGTTTATGCCGTTGAGTTCCAGTACGTTGGGATCTACCATACCGCAGCCCAGAATCTCAACCCAACCGGTGCCCTTGCAGAATGCGCAGCCTTTGCCGCCGCATATGTTGCAACTTATGTCCATCTCGGCCGACGGCTCAGTGAAGGGGAAGTAACTGGGACGCAGACGGATCTTGGTATCGGGTCCGAACATCTGCTGTGCAAAGTAGAGCAGGACCTGCTTGAGGTCCGAGAAACTTACTTTCTTGTCAACGTACAGGGCCTCAACCTGATGGAAGAAGCAGTGTGCACGGTAACTGATAGCCTCGTTACGGTATACGCGGCCCGGGCAGATGATGCGGATAGGGGGCTCTGACACCTCCATCACGCGGCTCTGGACGGATGATGTATGTGTGCGCAGTATGATATCGGGATGTGCCTCCACAAAGAAGGTGTCCTGCATATCGCGTGCGGGGTGATCCTCGGCAAAGTTCATGGATGAGAATACGTGCCAGTCATCCTCAACCTCGGGACCATCGGCCAGAACAAAGCCCAGACGAGAGAAAATATCAATTATCTCATTCTTGACTATGTTGAGCGGGTGGCGTGTGCCAAGTACTGTGGGGTAAGCGGTGCGGGTCAGGTCGGGTTTATCGGACTCGGCCTTCTGTGCATCAAACATCTCCTTGAGGGCGTTTATCTTGTCCTGAGCCAGGTTTTTGAGTTCATTCAACTTCTGTCCTATCTCACGTTTCTGCTCATTGGGCACGTTACGGAAATCGGCCATGAGGTCATTGATGGCACCTTTCTTGCTCAGATACTTAAGACGCAGTGATTCAAGCTCCTGGGCACTTGATGCCTTGAGGGCGTTTATCTCGGCTATAAGCTGTTCTATCTTCTCTATCATCACGATACTTTTTTACAAGGCGCAAAATTAGCAAAAAAGAAGCTATTTCAACAATTAGAATGAGTAATTTTGCAGCATGACGATAAGAGACAATTGCTCACTTGCGGGCAGGAATACCTTCGGTATGGATGTCAGGGCTGACAGCCTGATTGACTGGGCCAGTACCGATGAACTCAAAAAAGCCCTACAGGATATTGTAAAGCCCGTTCTGATGATAGGAGGAGGCAGCAATCTGCTTTTTATGGGCGATTTCAAGGGTACGGTACTGCACTCCACAATAACATCGATAGATATCATAGGGAGTACTGATGACCGCGTCTACGTAAAGGTGGGCGCAGGAGTTGTATGGGATGATTTCGTAGCATGGTGCACCATAAACGGTTTCTGGGGCGTAGAGAACCTGTCGGCCATTCCCGGTGAGGCAGGCGCCAGCGCTGTCCAGAACATAGGCGCCTACGGTGTTGAGGCAAAGGACGTTATAGATACGGTGCAGACCATATGCCTGGCCGATGGAACTGAGCGTGATTTCAGCAACTCCGAGTGCAACTACGCATACCGTCAGAGCATTTTCAAGAATGAACTGAAGGGACAGTATGCGGTTGCATACGTGATATATGCGCTTTCCAAGATGCCTCAGCCCAAGTTGGGTTACGGAGCGCTGGAGCAGGAGGTGGAGCGTCTGGGCGGCCCCACACTGGCAAACATACGTCAGGCCGTGATTTCAATCCGCAACAGCAAACTTCCTGATCCCAAGGTCCTTGGTAATGCCGGAAGCTTTTTCATGAACCCGGTGGTGACAGAGCAGGAGTTTGATATAATAAGGAGTAACTATCCGGATGTGCCTTCATATCCGGCTCCAGGCGGAATTAAGGTTCCGGCAGGCTGGCTGATTGAGAAAACCGGCTGGAAAGGCCGCTCACTGGGCCTTGCCGCCGTTTATGACAAGCAGGCGCTGGTACTGGTAAACAAGGGTGGGGCCACCGGGGCTGATGTCAAGCGCCTGGCAGACACCATCATTGCCGATGTCAAACAGAAATTCGGAGTAACGCTTTCTACAGAGGTCAATTACATATGAAACTGACATTTCTTGGAACCGGAACATCCATAGGCGTACCTGAGATGCGCTGCCACTGCCAGACATGTATGTCAACTGACCCGCATGACAAGCGTCTGCGCACATCGGCCCTGATAGAGACTGATACCACTAAAATCATAATTGACTGTGGTCCGGATTTTCGTCAGCAGGCTTTAAGAGCTGGTATTGAACAACTTGATGCTGTGATTGTTACGCATGAGCATTACGACCACATAGGAGGCCTTGATGACCTGCGTCCTTACTGCACTACGACCACAATTCCCATCTATGCCGAGAGCAATGTGATAAGTCATATCGTGCAGAGCATGCCTTACTGTTTCAACCAGAATATCAATCCCCGTGTGCCTCATATGGAACTGCGTGAGATTGAGCCGGGTAAAAGGTTCAAGGTGGGTGATCTGGAGATACTGCCCATACGTGTAATGCACGGCAGTCTGCCTATTTTGGGGTTCAGGATAGGAAACCTGACATACATTACCGATATGAAAAGCATTGATGAGGAGTCTTTCAAGTTGCTGGAAGGAACCGAGGCTCTTGTGGTCAACGCCCTGCATACCAAGGAACATCCCACGCACCAGAACGTACGTCAGGCTGTGTTGTTTGCAGAGAAGGCAGGGGCAAGGGAGACCTATTTCGTGCATATGAGCCACCGTGCAGGCATGCACGCCATAATGAACGCCAAGTTCCCGCCGCACATGCAGTTTGCCTACGACGGCCTTGTGATTGAGGCTCTTTAATTGTTACAATTTCATTAAGATTGCATTAAAAAAATGTTACCTTTGTGCGACAATTGACAGTACACAAAGGTGGATTCACTATTCTATCAGATTCTTACGATGCTTGGCTGCCTTGCCCTGTTCCTTTGGGGCATGAATTTGATGAGCAGCAGCCTTCAGAGATTTGCGGGCAAGGGCCTGCGTTCATTTATTGAGAAGATGACGTCAAATACCGGTAAATGCCTCTTTACCGGTTTTTTGGTGACCGTTCTGGTGCAGTCATCGACCGCAACCACACTTATGCTTGTAAGTTTTGTGAATGCGGGACTTATGACGCTCAAGAGCGCCATAGGAGTGATTATGGGTGCCAACATAGGTACTACGGTCACAGCATGGCTGTTTGCCGTAAGTATGGACGGAACGTTCAGCCTGGGCGCCATTGCAATTCCCCTGATATTTGTGGGATTTGTACTGACATCGTTCTTTAAGAAACAGAAGACCAAGGATTTTGGATCGTTCCTGATAGGATTCGCGTTCCTGTTCCTGGGCCTGAGCATGCTCAAGGACACATCTTATCCGCTTTTGTCAAGCCAGCCGGTACGTGATTTCCTGGCTCCTATAACCGATATGGGCCTGAGCACCATGCTATTCATAATAATAGGTGCCGTGATGACCTTCTGTCTGCAGTCATCGGCCGCCGCAACCAGTATTACAATGCTGCTGCTGGCATCGGGCGCCATTACTTTCCCCAATGCCGTGGCATTCATACTGGGTGAGAACATAGGTACCACAATCACATCAAACCTGGCTGCCACATCAACCAATGTGAGTTCCAAGCGTACCGCACGTGCGCACCTGGTATTCAACCTGTTCGGATCAATACTGGTTATTGCGCTGTTCAGGCCTTATATGATGCTGAATGCCTATATCGTAGAGGCTATGGGATTCCCCAATCCTCTTACGGCCGATTTCAGCATCCTGTCCCAGACTGGTCTTGAAGGTAGCGCACTGAGCGCCCAGACAACCCTGGCAAGCAGCCTGCCGTACAGTGTCGCAATAGTTCACTCTCTGTTCAATATCATTACAACCCTTATCCTGGTATGGTTCATACCGCAGCTTGAGAAGCTCGTGATGAAGATGGTTCCCGCCAAGGAAGACAGCGAGAAGGAGAAATTCCATCTGGTTTACATTGGCAAGAGCAACGCCAATCTGGCTGAGTTGTCAATCACTGAGGCCCGTAAGGAGATCAACCACTACAGTGAGATATGCACCAAGGGATTCGGTTATGTACGCCAGGCTGTAGATACATGTGAGACCGATGACTTTGAGGAGTTCCGCCAGAAGCTGGTCAAGTATGAGGAGATTACCGACCGTATCGAGTACGAGATTGCCACATATCTGAACCAGGTGAGCCAGAACGATATCTCCGAGCAGGCACGCATGCAGGTCAAGGCCTATTTCAAGATTATAGGCGAGCTTGAGTCCCTGGGTGATTCGGGTGAGGCTATTTCACGTCTGCTGCAGCGCAAGAAAGACCATGAGAAGAAGTTTGACAAGCTCATGAAGGAGCGCATAGGCGAGATGCTGGACACTATGCAGCATGCGTATGACGTAATGAATCAGAATCTCAAGAATCCCATGCTTACCGATATTTCCAATGCATATCAGGCCGAGGATGCCATTAATAATATGCGTGACCGTCTGCGTGAGGAACACCTCAAGAATATGGAGCAGAAGTCATATGACTACACGGCAGGCGTCTATTACTTCGACCTTATTCAGGAGTTCGAGACCATGGGTGACTTCATGATCAATATCTCTCAGGCACTCATAGGTTTGAATATCTGATTCCGGAACGATAATAAAAAGAAA
>JAKSIV010000026.1 GCA_024398635.1 Bacteroidaceae bacterium
TAGCACCCAGAGGAGTAGCCTTAGAGGCCTGACCGCCGGTATTTGAGTAAACCTCGGTATCCAGAACCAGGATATTTACATCCTCACCGCTGGCGATTACGTGGTCAAGACCGCCGTAACCTATATCATATGATGCACCGTCACCACCGATGATCCACTGTGAGCGCTTAACCAGGTAGTGGTCAAGAGTCTTGAGCTCAGTGCATACGGGGCAACCCTTGGCAGCACCCTCGGCAATGCAAGCGCGCAGCTTGGGAGCAATCTCCTTGGTCTTGTCGGCATCCTCCTTGTTGGCGATCCACTCCTGAGCCAGTTCCTTGTACTCGGCGCTGGTCTTGTCAGAGTCAATCATCTCCTGGAGCAGCTTGGCAACACGCTCTTTCATCTTCTTGTTACCGAGAGCCATACCCAGACCGAACTCGCAGAAGTCCTCAAACAGTGAGTTGTTGAATACAGGACCCTGACCCTTCTCGTTCTTGGTGTAAGGAGTTGAAGGAATAGAAGCTGAATAGATTGATGAGCAACCGGTAGCGTTGGCAATCATCTGACGGTCGCCAAAGAGCTGTGAAAGCAGCTTTACATACGGAGTCTCACCGCAACCTGAGCAAGCACCTGAGAACTCGAACAGAGGCTGAGCGAACTGTGAGTTCTTAACGTTTGATTTGATGTCAACCAGATCCTGCTTTGAGGGAACCTTAACCAGCTTGTCCCAGTCGGCAGCCATCTTCTTCATATCGGCTGCATCGGGGTTGAACGGAACCATTGTGAGGGCCTTGCCGGTCTTGGGGTTGCCCGGGCAGATGTCGGCGCAGTTGCCGCAGCCAAGGCAGTCAAGAACAGAGGGCTCGATGATGAAGTGCATGCCCTTCATTGCTGCAGGAGCCTTCATCTCGATGGTATCAAGGTTATCAAAGCCCTTGAGCTCGTCATCAGTCAGGACAAACGGACGGATGGCAGCGTGAGGACAGATGTATGCGCACTGGTTGCACTGGATACAGTTGTCTTTGTTCCATGCGGGAACGAAAGCCTCAACACCACGCTTCTCATAAGCGGCGGTACCAACCATCCATGAACCGTCGATAGTTCCGTGCTTGGCGAATGCGCTGACGGGCAGCAGGTCACCGGCCTGAGCGTTGATAGGACGAACCAGCTCCTTAACGAATGCGGGAGCATCATCGGCCTTAGCCTCATCATCGGGCAGGTTAGCCCACTCGGGCTTAACCGTGAACTTCTTGTACTCACCACCACGGTCGATAGCGGCGTAGTTCAGGTCAACGACATCCTGACCCTTTGCTCCGTAAGACTTCAAGGCAGCAGCCTTCATCTTCTCAACTGCAAGCTCTACAGGAATAACCTCTGTAATGCGGAAGAAAGCAGACTGAAGGATGGTGTTGGTGCGGTTACCCAGACCAATCTCCTGAGCTATCTTGGTAGCGTTGATGGTATATACGGTGATATTGTTCTTAGCGAAGTAACGCTTTACCTTGTTAGGCATGAACTTCTCCAGTTCCTCACCCTCGAAGATGGTGTTGAGCAGGAACTGACCGTTCTTCTGCAGACCGCGTGTAACATCGTACATGTGCAGGTAAGCCTGAACGTGGCATGCAACGAAGTTAGGTGTGGTTACCAGATAGGTTGAACGGATGGGGGTGTCACCGAAACGCAGGTGTGAGCAGGTGAAACCGCCTGACTTCTTTGAGTCATATGAGAAATAAGCCTGGCAATACTTATCAGTGTTGTCACCGATGATCTTGACTGAGTTCTTGTTGGCACCTACTGTACCGTCGGCACCAAGGCCGTAGAACTTAGCCTGGAACATGCCGGCACCGCCAAGAGCGATCTCCTCAACCGGGGGAAGTGATGTGAATGTAACATCATCAACAATACCGATGGTGAAGTGGTTCTTGGGCTCGGGCATAGCCAGATTGTTGAATACGCTGATGATCTGAGCGGGAGTGGTATCGTGTGAACCCAGACCGTAGCGGCCGCCAACGATGAGAGGACGATCCTGAACATCGTAGTAAGCATCCTTGACATCCAGATACAGAGGCTCGCCGTTTGCGCCGGGCTCCTTTGTACGATCCAGAACAGCAATGCGCTTAACAGTCTTGGGAACTGCAGCGAGCAGGTGCTTGACTGAGAACGGACGATACAGATGAACTGAGATCATACCTACCTTCTGGCCGCCCCCGTTCAGGTAGTCGATAGCCTCGCGGGCTGCATCGGTAGCTGAACCCATCAGGATGATCATGCGGTCAGCATCCTTTGCACCGTAATATGAGAACAGATGATACTCACGGCCGGTGATCTTGGAGAGCTCGCCCAGATACTTCTCAACTACATCGGGCACTGCATCGTAGTAAGGATTGCTGGCCTCACGGTGTGTGAAGAATGTCTCGGGGTTCTCGGCGGTACCACGTGTGATAGGACGCTCAGGACTCATAGCGCGGTCACGGAAGCGCTTGATATACTCCTCCTTTACCAGAGGACGTACATCCTCCTGATCCAGAAGCTCAATCTTGTGATACTCGTGTGATGTGCGGAAACCGTCAAAGAAATTGACGAAAGGAACGCAGGTTTCAAGTGAAGCAAGGTGAGCGGCTGCTGTCATATCCATTACCTCCTGAACAGAACCCTCGCAAAGCATTGCAAAGCCTGTCTGGCGGCAAGCCATAACATCCTGATGGTCACCGAATATGCACAGAGCGTGAGATGCCAGTGTACGTGCCGATACATCGAACACGCAGGGGATCAGCTCACCTGCAATCTTGTACATGTTAGGGATCATCAGCAGAAGACCCTGAGAAGCGGTGAATGTGGTTGTCAGGGCACCGGCCTGAAGCGAACCGTGCACTGCACCTGCGGCACCGGCCTCAGACTGCATTTCCTGAACTGTGACGGTCTGGCCCCAGAGGTTCTTTCTGCCACGGGCGGCCCACTCGTCAACGTGCTCCGCCATAGGTGATGACGGGGTGATGGGGTAGATAGCGGCTACCTCTGAGAACATATAGCTCACGTGAGCTGCAGCCTCGTTACCATCACAAGTGATAAATTTCTTTGCCATAATTTGAAATATGTTTTGAAAATCTTGTGTCAATCAATAAAGCATTCCGAACATCCACAACGGAATCACGTTTTCATGTCCCGCATCCAGTCCGTCAACGGCATAGAACGAATCCTGCTGCTGGCGTGTCTTACCCTCGGTAGTGGAAACCTTAAAGTTTACGTTTCCGTCAACCAGGAACGACCATCCCTTGGCACCCTTGTGCACCACATGGTCCTTCCACATGGAGTTGACAAAGAATGTGTCAATCACATCCTGCCGGTCCTGACGCGGAGGATAGATGGTGTAAATCAGGTTTGAGTTGTGCATCAGCACGCGGCACGGTTTCTTGGGGAAACTGTCGCCCTTGGCATAGACCATATTGATGAGTCGGGCATCGGCCAGATACTTGATGTAGTTCATTACGGTGGCGCGTGACGTATCGGTCTCAATAGCCAGCTGGCTTACATTGGGGGCCGATGTACCCTGCACCGCCATCATGTAGAACAGTTTCTTTATCTTGGCCAGATACTTGAGGTCAATCTGCTTGATGAGCAGTATATCAACCTCCATCATCATGTTCATGGTCTTGAGCAGGTTCTCGGAGTAGTTGCGCTGCTGCAGAAAGAACGGATAGAACCCGTGATGCAGATAATCCTGGAAATAATCCAGAGGATTGACCTGCTGCAGCACCTCCTGCGCAATCTGAACATGATTCTTGAGTATGTCATCCAGGCGGTGTGCCTTGAACTGCACGCCTGCCTTAAGGTTAAGGAATTCACGGAAAGAGAAACCGCGCAGGTTATATGAGCTTACTATGCCGTTAAGTTCCGGGTTCTCCTCCTTAAGACGCATCACCGATGATCCCGTAAAGATAATCTTAAGGTCAGGGTACATATCGTAGCACTTGCGCAATTCCTTACTCCAGTCGGGATGCTTGAAAACCTGGTCTATCAGGAGCACTTTACCGCCCATCTTATGGAAATTGCCCGCAAACTCGGCAATGCCGTGACCCTGGAAATAGAAGTTGTTCATGTTGATATACAGGCATGAACGGTCACGTCCGAATTTCTCCTTGGCGTACTGCAAAAGGAATGTGGTCTTACCCACCCCGCGTGTACCCTTGATACCTATCATACGGCTGGACCAGTCAATCTCATCCATAAGGTCACGCCTTACAGATGCCTGCAAGTGCTCCACCAGATAGTCATGTGTCCTGAAAAACTGCTCCATATATAACACGCGTCCGCGCACTCGTGTGCACGGACCGCAAAGTTAATACAAATACTCCACATTTTGCAAAGTGGAGTTTGCAATTTAATGCTTTTTATTAACTGATTATTTACCCAGATAAGAGAGTATCATGGCAACCGCTTGGTCCTCGGTGATGTAATCCATGTTGAGGACTATGTGGTAGTTGCGGGCGTCGTAACGGCTCTGTCCGGTATAACGCTTAACGTAGTTGTCGCGGGCCTTATCGACGCTGTCAATCACCTCCTCGGCCTTCTGACGGGACAGGTTCTGCTTCTCCATGATGCGGGCAATGCGCTTGTCGCGCGATGCGGTGATAAGGATATCCACCTTGTTGGGACGGCCCTTGAGCACAAAGAAACCTGAGCGGCCGGCAATCACGCACGATCCCTCATCGGCAATACCGTTAAGTATCTCCCTTTCTGCCTCAAAGACATCATTTACAGAAAGTGACAGGTTGTACTCGCTTATGTAATCGCTGTCGCCGTCCACCAGCATGCCGCTCATGGGCACCGGAGCCACCATCTGGATGAAATCATCCAGCCAGCGCTTTTTCTTGCCCTTAAGTTCCTCAATGCTGTCTACGGTGAGATTGAGCTTCTTCTGGAGCTCATCAACGAGTTCCTTGTCACTGAAACGTACGCCCAGTTTTTCTGCCAGTTTACGACCGATAGTCCTGCCGCCTGAGCCAACCTCGCGGCTGATGGTTATAACAAACGGTTCTTTCATTTTTCTGCTATATTTTGTTTGTCAAAACGACTTTTCCAAGTAAGATAAATTGCCAGGAACACCAATGTCGTTACGCCGGCAATGATATAGGCAATCCACGGAGCCAGACGGAATCCCTCGGGCGCCATGAATATGTAGGTCACCGTTACCACGGTCATGAACATGGCAGGGATGAGCGTTACCAGCACATTCTTACGGTGTTTGGTCAGATAGACAGTGACTGCCCACAGGGTAAATACCGACAGGGTTTGGTTGGACCATGCAAAGTAACGCCAGATTATATTGAATCCCTCCTTGTCACGCAGACTGTAAAACAGCGCAAAGAAGGTGATTACAAACAGCGGGATGCTGATGGCCAGACGGCTGCCTATGGACTTCTGCCTGATCTTGAAGAAATCGGCCACGATAAGACGGGCCGAGCGCAGAGCGGTATCGCCCGATGAGATAGGCGCTGCAACCACACCCACAACGGCCAGGATGCCGCCTACCTTACCCAGCCAGGTCTTGGATATGTCAAGCACAATCTGAGCGGCGGTAAAGTCGGTTCCGTGCTCACCGAAGTAAGCCGTAGCGGCGGCTGCCCAGATAAGAGCCACGATACCCTCCGATACCATTGCGCCGTAGAACACAATCCTGCCCTTGCCCTCATCGGTTATGCATCGGGCCATAAGGGGCGACTGCGTTGCGTGGAATCCGCTTATGGCACCGCAGGCAATCGATATGAACATCATGGGGAATATGGGGTTCCTGTCATACTTGACACCGAATCCCTTCCACATCTCCGGGAGCGGCGGATGGTTGACAAACAGCGCAATCATGATACCTATTGCCATAAACAGCAACGCTGCACCGAATATGGGATAGAAGCGGCCAATGATCTTGTCAATGGGGAAGAGTGTGGCCAGCAGATAATAGACAAAGATGATGGCAATCCAGGTGTTGATACCCATAGCGCCGCCTGTAAGACGCACCAGTATATCGGCCGGCTGCGATACGAACACCGCACCCAGCACCACCAGCAGTATCATGGAGAACACCATGAACACCTTCTGCACCGATGTACCTAAATAGCGGCCCACCAGCTGCGGCAGGCTCTCTCCACCGTGCCTCAATGAAATCATTCCCGACAGATAGTCATGCACGCTACCCGCAAAGATGGTTCCCAAAACAATCCACAGATAGGATGCAGTACCGAACTTGGCACCCATGATGGCGCCGAATATCGGACCCAGACCCGCAATGTTCAGGAACTGGATCATATAGGCCTTCCACGTGGGCATAGCTATATAATCCACGCCGTCGGCCATAGCCTTAGCGGGAACCTCACGTTTGGGATCGGCCCCAAACAGACGCTCAATGAATTTTCCGTAGAACACATAGCCCAGCACCAGGACTATCAAAGCTATCACGAACGTTACCATTATTGTGTGTTTATTTCAATTTCATTTTATCATGGCCTTGCTGGAGCGGCCGTCAATGCAGATTTCAAGCTCGCGGTCAAACCTTACGTGACGCAGGAACTCGGTCTCCTCGATGGCGGGCAGTTTCTGGAGCTCATCGTATTCAAAAGTATCGCCCCGGCCGGAGTACGGATCTACGTTTATGTAGCCGGCGTTGAACGATGTCAGGTTCTGGAAGAAATGGGTACCCTGACTGGGATCCACGCGGAAATCCTCCAGGCTGCACTCCACTATCACCTTTGCTTCCGAAATATCGCCCCACTGCACAGGAACGCCTAATGACGGTATGCTGGAGCCCCAGCGGCCGTAGCCTATGAGCACATAATTGCGGCCCTCATTACGCATGTGGTTGTTCATTGCCGTCAGTTCACGGGCCATCTGGACGGTCTTCTGGGTATCGAACGCATCCATCTTGAGGTATATCACATCGGTCAGGCCTTTTATCCAGCCGGTACCCAAAGCGCTGTCGGACTGCAAGATTGCGCCACTGGTATCAATCTCATCCCAATCGACATCCACATTGCGGCTGTCAACTGATATGGGACGTATCTGCAGCACATTGAACTTGGGCAGTTTGTTAGGATTGCCGCCGCGGTCTATATCGGCCGCAAATTCAATCTCAACGCCGCACTTCATCTCCTTGCGGGCAATGTCAAGCAATTCGTCCACAATCTCAGCCAGCGGGAAAGTCTTGTACTTGAGCATCTGGGCAAAAGTGACGAACCTGGGGCCTGTGGGGTATGCCGAGTCCACCATTCGCTGGTTCTCCAGGTCAAAGGTGGAGACCACATGCTTAAGGTTACGGAACTTCTCGCAGTCTGCAATGGGTATGCGCTCCAGGTTTACGGCATCATCGATTGATGTGGTAAACTTTTCGGGCTTGAGGTTGAGCGCGAACATGGACTTCTGGGTCTCGGTCATGGTCTGCTCCACGGTCGATGTCTGCAGCACGTGCTTGGGGTACTTGGGTGAGAACCTGAGCACCTGGTCACCGTCAACCACAGCCTTACCCAGACCGAACGCTACCTTAACGATGCCGTCTTCGGCTTTCTCATGCCCTATGGGGTAGAAGTTGACCGATCGGGCCACACCTGACAGCGTGGGGAAGAAATATCCCTGGTCGCTGCTGCCGCAAATCTCCTGCAGGATGATGGCCATCTTCTCCTCGGATATCACATTGGCCGTAGCGGTTATGTAGCTACGGGACGATGCAAAGAATATTGATGCATAGACGCTCTTGATGGCCTTGGAGAGCAGACGCAGCTGCTGGTCCTCATTGTCGGTGCGCGGAATCATGTATGTTGAATAGACTCCTGCAAAGGGCTGATAATAAGAGTCCTCCAACTTGGACGACGAGCGCACGGCCAGCGGCTTACGTATGTTGTGTATGAATACCTTCAGGTTGTCAATAAGGTCCCGAGGCAGGGTCGATGCCACAAACTCAGCCAGTATCTCATCGTCCGATATGTCCGAGTTGATGACATACTGCAGACCGTTGTCTATGATGAAACGGTCAAAATACTCGGTGGTAATTACAAGCGTACGGGGTGTTGTGACACGCACATCCTCCCATTTGTCATACAGGTCATACTTGACCAGGATGTGGTTGAGGAATGCCAGACCGCGGGCCTTTCCGCCCAAAGAACCGTTACCCAGGCGGGCAAAACGGATTGTGTCATTGTAGGTGGCGGGATCAAACTTGGCCACCACACCTACTCCCTGATTGATACGGAAATCATGTATCACCTCAAGGTTGATGCGCCTGATCTCGGGCAGTTCCGAATCATTATGGATGGTGAGCGGACGCAACTGCTTGCCCAGGGCAAACAGACCGCGTGCAAACAGCCAGCGGGATATGTAGTTCTTATCGGACAGATGACGGAAATCGCGGTCCGATATGTTCTTGATAATTTTCTCGAATCCGTACAGGTCACTGGCACGGAGCAGTTCCTCACCCGTTACAGGATCAGTCACCACAAAATCACCGAATCCGAATTCACGGCCTATGTACTCTGAAAGGTCATGTGTAAGGGTCTTGGACGTCTTGACCACAAAGCCCACGCCCAGGTTCTCGGCCACCTCACGCATACTCTCCTGTGATGACTGCATCAGGATAGGCATTGTGGGGTTATCGGCATGGATATGGTTTACCAGGTCTATACCGGCATCCAGTTTCTCGGTCTCGGGAGCATCGTCCTTATGGATCACGAAACCTATGTCCGATATCACTCCCAGAATGTTCTGCTTGTAACGCTCGTACAACTCGACGGCATCATCGTAACAGGTGGCCATGAGTATCTTGGGGCGCGAGCGCTTACGCAGGGTCTGCTGTTTCTCGTTCAGGGTGTCGCGAATGGCCTCTATGTTCTGCTGCAGCACCAGTTTGTAGAGTACAGGCAGATAGGTTGAATAGTAGCGCACCGAGTCTTCAATCAGAAGTATGGCGCGAACGCCCTCCTCCAGGATGTCGTGCTCGGCATTCATGCGGTCCTCAAGCAGCTTGATGATGGCAATCATCAGGTCGGTGGAGTTGTTCCAGCAGAAGAACCAGTCAATTGCACTGTTTGCTCGGTCCTGCATGCGGTTGAATATCTCGCGTGAGAATGTGGCCAGCAGGACTATGGGCGTATCGGGAGCAATCTGCTTCATACGCTTGGAGAATTCAAACACATCAACCTCGCCCACGTTGTACATGGTTATGACCAGATCGAACGATGTGTCGGTCTTGGCCAGCTCCAATGCCTCAAGCGTGGTCTCAACACGGATAATGTCAGGCGGGTTACTCAGGTTAAGTTCGGCATAGTCCTGTGCAATCTGCGCCTCAATATGGCCGTCCTCCTCGAGTGAGTAGCTGTCATAATTGTTGCATACCAGCAGTATCCGGCGGATACGGCGGGCCATGAGTTCGGGATGATGATTGTCTTTCTCCTCCATCGGTCTTAAAAAAATTTGGGCCGGCTTTTGCTAAGCCAGCCCAAAATTATCAAATAGTTAGGATTATACCAAACCCTGCTCGCACATGGCGTTGGCAACTTTGATGAAGCCGGCAATGTTAGCACCCTTCACGTAGTTGATGTAGCCATCCTCCTCGGTACCGTACTTAACGCAGGCAGCGTGGATATCTGACATGATGCGATGCAGCTTCTCATCAACCTCCTCAGCGGTCCACTTAAGACGCATTGAGTTCTGTGACATCTCAAGACCTGATGTTGATACACCACCGGCGTTTGAAGCCTTACCGGGTGAGTACAGCATCTTGTTCTTCTGGAACAGAGCGATTGCATCGGGAGTGGTAGGCATGTTGGCACCCTCGGTTACGCAGTAGCAACCATTGGCAACCAGCTTCTCAGCATCCTTAAGCTCAATCTCGTTCTGGGTAGCGCAAGGCATAGCGATGTCGCACTTAACGCCCCAAGGACGCTCGCCCTCAAAGTACTTGGCGTTAGGATACTGCTTTACATACTCCTTGATACGGCCACGGATAACGTTCTTGAGGTTCTTTACATAAGCAATCTTCTCCTCGGTCATACCCTCGGGATCGTAGATGTAACCGTTTGAATCAGAGAAGGTAACAACCTTGGCGCCCAGACGCATAGCCTTCTCGGCAGCATACTGAGCAACGTTACCTGAACCTGAGATAACAACTGTCTGGCCCTTGAAGCTCTTGCCGCGTGTAGCAAGCATGTCCTGAGCAAAGTAGCAAGCACCGTAACCGGTTGCCTCGGGACGCAGCAGGCTACCGCCCCAGCACTGACCCTTACCGGTATAAGTACCAGTCCACTCGTTCTTGAGCTTCTTGTACTGACCGAACATGAAACCAACCTCACGACCGCCTACACCTATATCACCTGCAGGTACATCAGTGTCAGGACCGATATGACGGTAAAGCTCGTTGATGAAGCTCTGGCAGAAACGCATTACCTCAGCGTCTGACTTGCCGCGCGGGCTGAAGTCTGAACCACCCTTGGCACCGCCCATAGGAAGTGTGGTAAGGCTGTTCTTGAAAGTCTGCTCAAAAGCAAGGAACTTCATGATGCTCAGGTTAACGCTTGAGTGGAAACGAACGCCGCCTTTGTACGGGCCGATGGCGCTGTTCATCTGTACGCGGAAACCGCGGTTTACATGAATCTCACCTTTGTCATCCATCCAAGGTACACGGAACATGATTACTCTCTCAGGCTCTACCATACGCTCCATGATCTTCTGATCCAGGAGGTAGGGGTTCTGAAGGATGTAAGGTGCAACACTCTCAACAACCTCGCTAACTGCCTGATGGAATTCCTTCTCACCGGGATTCTTGGCTATAAGCTCAGCCATGAATTTGTCAAAGTAATTCTTTACTTGCTTATCCATAATGCAATATTTTGTATATTTTGTGAATTTGTCATCAAAACCGCTTGCAAAGTTACTATTTGTCATCAAAACCAGCAAAGATTACGCAAATATTTTCATGTTAATAATGCAAAAAATTCAAAATGACATGCATATTGTCAATATTCCAGTCATTTTTACATCATTTTGAGCATAAATATGCACAATACCAAGCCCTTTATATTCATTTTGTCATAAAGACAGCAAAACCGCTTTTTTGTTGTATTTTTGTAACCATATTAGAAAAGGATATGAAGATACTTGTTACGGGAGCAGCCGGATTCATCGGCTCAAAACTGGCTTACCGCCTGGCTCAGCGCGGTGATGAGGTCGTAGGACTTGACAATATCAACGATTATTACGATGTGCGTCTCAAGCTGGGACGTCTTACTCAATGCGGCATAATATCGCATAGCGGCCGATACATTGACGGCTCCATCCGCGAGAGCACCCTGTTCCCCAACTACCGTTTCATAAAGATGGACCTGGCCGACCGCGGTCAGATGGCGGAATTCTTCCAGCAGGAAAAGTTTGACGTAGTGGTCAACCTGGCCGCACAGGCCGGGGTCCGATACTCCATCACCAACCCATACGCCTATCTGGACAGCAACCTTGTTGGATTCATGAACGTGCTGGAGTGCTGCCGCCACAACGATGTCAAGTATCTGGTTTATGCATCGTCTTCATCGGTCTACGGAATGAATGACAAGGTGCCGTTCTCCGAGGATGACCGCGTCGACAACCCGGTGAGCCTGTATGCCGCAACAAAGAAGGCTAACGAGCTTATGGCCCACTCATACAGCAAGCTGTACGGTCTGCCCACCACAGGACTCCGCTTCTTTACGGTATATGGTCCGTGGGGTCGTCCCGATATGGCGCCCATGCTGTTTGCCACAGCCATCAGCAAAGGCGAACCCATCAAGGTATTCAACAACGGCAACCTGAGCCGCGACTTCACCTATATAGATGATATTGTAGAGGGTACCATCCAGGTGATAGACCGCCAACCCGTAGCAGAGCAGTGTCCCAACAACGTTCCATGGAAGGTATATAATATAGGTTGTTCCAAGCCCGTGCAGCTGATGGACTTCATCAACGAGATTGAGACTGCCCTGGGTGTCCAGGCCAACAAGATATTCCTGCCCATGCAGCAGGGCGATGTGCTCAAGACCTATGCCGACACCTCAAAGCTGGAGCGCGAGTGCGGCTACAAGCCCACCACCACCCTTCATGAGGGTATAGACAAATTCATAGAATGGTTCAAGTCTGACCTGAACCCTCTCAAACCTTAATTCGCAAAATGAAGACAAAGACAATTCCGGCATTGATCCTGAGCTGTTTCTTCTTTATCACATCATGTGAGAATGAAGGCCGTGACGAGCATAAGCCACTTGAGATAAGCGGAGTAGAAATCAACATAAACAGCGCCGAATTGGCTATTGGCGACACCATCACCCTAAAGGCAACCATACTGCCGTACAATGCCGGTCCGGAAAGCATTGAATGGGAAGATGAAATGAAAGAAACCGTATTCTGGAAAACAGCCAATCCGAGTATCGTCTCCGTTACTCAGGACGGACTGGTAAAGGCCATAGGAAAAGGTTCATGCAAAGTCTCCTTCATCTGCGGAACATACGCTGCCGAATGCTCAGTCACAGTCAGGGATTTCAGCATTGAAAGTTTCTACGGTCAATGGCAGTCTGACAATGAGCACAGCTATTTCTTCAATTACGACGGCACAGGCACAGCCGATGAAAACCCCATCTACTGGACTTTTGACGGAATGAGGCTTTCATTTAAATCGGCAGGTACAAGCAATACGTTTGTCGTGGTTTCAACCGATCCCGGTCAGTTTACATATTATGAAAGCAATGATTCCGGCAAGGTCAATCACAGGATGAAGATGGCTGCAAGACCAATCACCGCCGATGACCTTACGCATGGAATAACGCAGATAACCGGCAAGGACGGACAGAATTATGATACAGTTGACCTGGGCTTGGGAGTATTATGGAGCACATGCAATCTCATGGCACAAACCCCCGACCAGAACGGCAGCTTTTATGCCTGGGGAGAGACCGGCACAAAAGACCAGTATACGCTGGACAACTACAAATGGTACGACACAGACAGCCTGAAACTGACCAAATACGTAGAGCAGCCCACCACACTCGAAAGGGCCGATGATGCCGCAAGCGCAATCATGGGTGGCAATTGGAGGACACCTACGCGTGAGGAGATTCAGGCACTATGCCAAAACTGCATTTCCATGTGGTGCAAACTCGGCAATTCGGACGGACTGCTGTTTATCAGTGCTGTAGAAGGATATCAGGGAAACTCCGTTTTCCTGCCTCTGGCCGGACTTAAAGAAAACTACTACGGTTCAATAGCCGCCACCATGAATACTATCGGTGTTTACTGGTCATCAACCTTAAGCACCGAAGACAGCTTCAGTGCATATTATATGCAACTGTTCAACATGCCGGAGAGCGACTTGTATAAAGCCGTTTACTTCAATTCAACCGCCAAACGTTACTCCGGAGCATGCATCAGACCGGTAGTAAACAAAGAGTAGGCAGAGAACTTCTTACCAATTCTGATTCAAGACATACGGCACACCAGATGCGGTGATGCCGGCGGCGTTGATGGTGAACTTTCGGGTAAAGCTGTTGTTGTAGAACTCCACCCGGGCATGGCCGTCCTCATCGGTTATAACGTTGGGATTCCAGTATAGCGTGCGGCGGTAATCCGGACTGCCCTCTATCGGGCCGTCGGGATACTCCGGTGAATAATACTGCACGGGGCGCGTAAAGCCTTTGACAGTTGTAGTGCGGCGGCCCAAATTGCGGATCTCCCAGTCAAACAGCAGTTGACGGTCCTCTTTTATCTGTACGTCTACAAGGTAATATCTTTGCACACTGAAGTCAAGCCAATTGAAAAAATCCACATCAACATGCTTGCGGCGGTAATCAATCTCCAGAGGAATTATATCCGCAAAATCTCTGGGATACATGGGTCTGTCAAAAAGAATGATGCTCTTGATATCAATCATATCAATCTTCAGGGGATTTGAAAATGGACCAGGTACTCCAAAGAACTTCTGTAGATTATGCACATAGAAGTGAGGTACGATTTCTTTCTCTATAAAAAAGCCGTTATCATTTCCGTTATCATTATCACTACCTTCATCTGACATGGAAACCCCCGAGAGCATATCCATATCCTCTTGCAGAAGTTTATCTTCTTTATTCTCATAAACAAACCTGATGCCCCTTTCCAGGAAATACCCCTCCAGATCAGTAGTGTATTCGCCCTGATCCAGTTCAAGTTCGGCATCCTCCTCGACTTCAAATGACGTAAAAGTGTCAAAATCAACAAACCTCTGTTTTTCGGATTCATCCTCAATATCAACGTCATCAATCATCCTGCCCAATCTGCGGCGTTGAGCCGGAGTAAGGTCATAATCGGTATAGTCAACCTTATAGTCGTATGGACGGTGATCATTGTGGTTCAAATCCGTTTCCTGTTTAAAGTACGGTCTGGGGTTGGGTCTATCGGCCCGTTCAAAGCGGATGCGCTTGCTCTTCTCATATTTGGAATCACCGTTTTTGTCGGTCGACATCAGATTAATATTGAACTTGCCTTTTCCGTAAAAATCAGACAAATCAAAACCAAAATAACCGGTTGAGTCTGTCAGGTATTCAAAACCCTCAAACAGAGTCTTGTCATCATCGGGTATCACGTTTGCATATATACCCATGCCAGACACAGGCTCGCGGCGGCTGTAAGAGAGTATCCATCCGTTCATGGTCAGGCCCTCCTCTACACGGTGTCTCTCCTCAAATTCTTTGATTCCGGTCATATACTGCCACTCATAACGTTCCCAGCCCTGAACCAGAGTAAGCAGGTTCAAAGCCTCCCTATGCTCCTCATCATCACTCTCCAGATACCAGGCGGGATCATGAATGTAACCTCTAAGGTCCGATGACAACAGCAGATTGGTCTGAAGGTTATCGGTCTGTCCGCCGCCGTAATCAGTAGCATCACGGACCGACAGGCAGAAACGGTCACGGAACGGATTGCCCGACTCGTCGGTAAGCATAAACTCCACAACCTCCTTCTCGCAGGATTGGTGTGACATGCTGTCGGTATTGACCGCAATCACAGGACTCACCAAGCCACTGCCGCCGTGAAATATGCTGCGCGACGACATAACCTGGCCCTCCTTATTGAAAAGAGTCAAGCGGCACACCCCGACAGGCCAACCGGAACAGTCTATGTTCAACTGACTGTTCTCAACATCCCTTATCTCTTCAAAGTGAATCACACTACCCCTACAGGTTACGGCAAGCGCTGTCTGCTCACCCACACGGTCCGGAGTGCGCCAGATATTAATCTGCAGCAGTGAGTCAGAAAGCAGGTCAGATATCATTGAATATCCGCTGTCCTGGGGATCGGGCAGATTAAAATAATATTTGTTGCCGCTGCCGGCCGGATAGAAATCCACCCAGTCAAATCCCCTGGTATTTACAATGAATGACCCCATTCCGTCATGAACCGTATAGACAGAATCCCTGCCACCCGAGACCAGAATAGCCCCCTCTATGCCGAATGCATCACTGCCTGTAGCCTTGAAAGCCACCCTGCAGGGCAATCCGCGAACCCAATCACCACCTTCGGGGTAGAATGTTACATTTACGTCTTTCTCCTGGTTTTTCTGCCACTTATGTTCATTACGCAAATCTTCACTATACGGATTATTATCATGTCTTACCACATGCGAGCGGTCATACTCTCCCACATACTTGGGCTGGGTATAGACTGGAATGACACGTGAGAAAATGGCCTCGGGGCTAAAGTCCAGCATATTCTGCGTATAAGCCCTTATCTCATAGAATCCGCTGGGATACGCAAGAACGCCCTGTTTCTCACGAGTCTGATATGTACCGGCATCAATCAACGGAATAGCGCCGTCAGTCTGACCTTCCTCAATCTTGAGTTTCTGCTGCAAGATCAGTTTGCCCGTTGGAGCGAGGAAATCCACATAAAGCACACCACTGGGCGCACGCTCCAGGGTTGTGGCGTGAGTCACAAACGCCTTGAACCAGATATTCTCACCCTGGAAATATGCAGTATTATCAAACTCCAGATAGACCTTCTCCTGCGGGAACAGGCTGTTGAACTGATTGATATTATCGGCAAACCTAATCAGCTCACTTGCATAATCCGTTGATTCTTTAGACCTGATCCTGCTTGAATCCACAGGTGGAATATAATCATCGGGCAGGAAGGCCGCGACTCTTCTCTTGGATATATCACCCGTAAAACGAATGCTATTATCTCTTACAATACCCTCCTTACTGAACGAGCATTCATCCTCCAGGAAAGTAATTCCGGACTCCGAATAACGGAGGATACCTTTTACTTTTTCTCCAAAATTCACTGGAGAACCGTTACTGCGATGATAGTACTTTATGTTAAGATTCTTATCCTTTAAGCCAGTCACCTTAGTAACGTCGTTTCCTATACCGGCAGAATAACTCCTGACATCGACAGGCAAATTAGTCGATATGTTCTTTTTGCCCTTAACGACCGTTGACGGCATAGTAAGCGTATATCCGTTCTGGGCAAGACGGTCATCGGCAAAAGCCTTAAGAAAATGCTGGCTGGAGCCGTAATATGCCCGCTGGCGGTTCTCTTCAATATTTTTTGCCTGACGTTTAGACACATCGATGTAGGGCTTGTAGTAGAAATAACCCAGCAAATCACACTTAATAACTGCATTGGTCTGCTCCACATTAAAACTGATCAGATCCACATACACCTCATATCCCAGCAAAGGCAAATCAATTATCAAGGGTTCATAAGCCCACGCACTGAGTACTTTTGTAACGACATTTACAGTATCATCATATATCTCATATTTTTCCTCTATACCATGATTGACATTACGCATGGAATATGTCATTATCCGTCTGGTATAATATGAGGTTTCAAATGAGTCGTCAATCATTATGACATTCTCATTCCTGATAGTTGCATGCTTACCCCATCGGTCATCACCAAGGAACATACTCTTGAAATAATCCAGGTCCTTTCTGTTTACCTTATTCTTACCCGACACCACCACCTCTGGCAATTCATCATTAGTCTTGAGGCGGATTGTAAGTGTTCCGGGATTGTGTGCCAGATCCATAGCCCGTGTATGATACCCCACAAAACTGAACACGACCGTTGCCGGCAGCGATACATCTTTCAACTCAAACCGGCCGTCATTATCTGTAGTGGTTCCCTGCGTAGTGCCGTTTACATAAACCGTAGCAAGCGGCAGCGGCTCTTGCGTTAGGCTGTCTATGACAATTCCACGTATGGTGCTCTGCCCGAATAAATGTGCGGGCAAAAAAAACAATAAGGTTAGGGTTAAAGTAATCAGGCGTCTCATTGCAACAAAGGATTGCATTCAATTAATTGATCCTATTGCAAAGAAAGCCAAACTTGCTTAATATTCAAAACTTTTTACGCTCCAACTAGGGATCCTGGAAAAATCAGGAAATTCCGCCGCGGATGTTTTTGTCTAGAAGTTGTTTTACCTGAGCGTTGTCAGGGGTGCTGCCCATAAGGAAGAACAGTTTGGCCAGCGCAGCCTCGGTAGTCATGTCTCCGCCGGAAACAACGCCTGCATCACGCAGGGCACAGCCTGTGGCGTAAAGGTCCATATTGACCGTACCTGCCAGGCACTGGGTAACGTTGAGCAGTATCTTGCCCATAGCCGATGCTTCACGCACAATCTGTATGAACCACTCTTTCGATATGGCATTGCCCGATCCGTAGGTCTCGATAATCACGGCACGGGTTTCCGGACCCAGCAAAATATTGCGCACCACCTGTGGCGTAATACCCGGATGCACTTTCAGGATTGACACGCGGGTATCAAGTGCTGTATGTATAGTGAACGGCTTGCTTGTAGCAGATGCTATCATCTTGCGATTGTAGCGAATATCTATTCCAGCCGTTGCCAGGGGCGGATAATTCGGCGACCGGAACGCATTGAACGATGTAGCATCGGCCTTGGTGCTGCGGTTGCCGCGCAGGAGCTGTGAGTTGAAGAATATGCAGACCTCAGGCACGACAGCGCTGCCATCCGAATTCTTGGCTACGGCAATCTCTACCGATGAAATCAGGTTCTCCTTGCCGTCAGTACGGGGACGACCTACGGGAAGCTGGCTTCCGGTAAAGATTACAGGCTTGGACAGATTCTCAAGCATAAAGCTCAGGGCCGATGCCGAATATGCCATGGTATCGGTTCCATGCAGGATCACGAATCCGTCATAATCATCGTAACGGTCACGGATAATCTCGGCCAGACGTACCCACAACGCAGGTTCAACATCCGACGAATCTATAAGCGGGGAGAATGTGAAGTGGTCAATACGGCAAGTGAACTTGCTAAGTTCAGGCACAGACTCTATCAGTCCGTCAAAATCAAAAGGGGTGAGCATACCGCGCTCATCCTCCTTCATGCCTATGGTGCCGCCTGTGTAAATGAGCAGTACCGATAAACCACCCTTAGCCATAATCCTTTCAATAAATTGCTATGCATTCCATCTCCACGAGCCAGCCCGGACGGCAAACGGGAGCCTGCACGATTACGCGGGGGCAATCAGGGAAACGGGTGTCAAATATTTTCTTAACAACAGCATAATCTGCGGCATCCCGCAGATATACTATCATCGAGCCCACCTGAGAGAAACCGCAAACGGCTTCCTTAAGCAGCACCTCGACGTTCTCTATCATGCGCTCCGTCTGCCGTACGATATCTCCTTCATAGAGTATCTTACCCTTATTGTCAATGCTGGCGGTACCGGATATATACACATGCCTGCGGTCCGGGTACTCGACCATAGTGCCGCGCTCAAACCTCACGCCATACTGTGAAGTGCGGTTCAGGTGGCTCTCGCCGTAAAGATACTTTACCAGGACTCCGGGGCCCGAAACTGCTAAGGCATCAAGCATGACCTTGTTTTTGTGATCGGCAGTGCGGCCCTCAATGCCGGTACTGGCAATGAAGTGCGTATCGGTAGTAAGTCCATGACGGTCAAAAACGGTATTGCGGCCGTCAACCACGCCCTTGTAGTTGACATCTATATTCTGGACAAAGAGCCAGGTACGCATGCAGTTGGTCTCTAAAGTGAGTCCCTGCGATTCCAATCCGTTGCTAAGTTCATCAAGCAGTGCGACAGTCTGGTTGTATGAACCCTCGCTGTCTGACAGGCCGCCCGTGAACCAATATTCATCAATGCCTCTTTCAGTCACCTTGTGCATTCTCTCCCCTATGCGGCAGATAGCGGCCGACTGCCTGCACCATACCATTGCGGCTATCTTGGTTCCGTTCAGCAGAGCCTGACCGATAACCGATACGGGGCAGTCAAAAGCAAGACGTTCAGTAAGCACGACAGTCTGATTGGCAGGATCACTCAGGAAGAAACGCATCAACACAGGGGTACCCTCTTGCCCGATCAGTTTATGGATGTTGTCCAACAGAACCTCCACCTGACCGCCGAACGGGATCATCGGGTCAGCAAGAGACAACATTGAAAACGATTCACGAAGGCACTGGTCAGCACCGGATATCCATCTTGCCGTATATATCAGAGCGTTACTGTCGGAATATGATGAGTATTGCATTGATTCCAATGGATAAATATGCCGCGAATATAACGTTTTTCGGGCTATAAGCTTTGCCGAATGGCACAAAAAGAATACATTTGGCATCACGAAAATCAAAAATCATCATTTATAAGTATGAAAAGAATATTTATCATCGCATCATTAGCTCTCTTCTGCGCCGGTATCTCAGCACAGGAAGAGGAGAAGAAGGAGGCACCTAAAGGTTACCAATTCACCACAGTTGATTCACTGGCTATCACACCTGTCAAGGACCAGGCACAGTCAGGTACATGCTGGTCTTTCTCTTCAATAGGATTCTTTGAGTCAGAACTGCTCCGTCTGGGTAAGGGCGAGCATGACCTGGCCGAGATGTTCGTGGTACACAAGACCATGGAAGACCGCGCAAAAGCCGCCGTACGTCTGCACGGTGACATCGAGTTTGCACAGGGCGGCAGTTTCTACGATGTGGTTTACTGCTGGAAAAACTACGGAATGGTTCCGCAGGAGGTAATGCCCGGCATCATGTACAAGAGCGAGCGCATCAACCACACTGAACTCACCGCTGTGGCAAAGGCATATGTGGATGCATTGGCCAAGAGCAATCTCAAGAAGCTGAGTGATGTATGGCAGAAAGGATTCTCCGGAATCTACGACGCGTACATTGGAGAGTGCCCCGAGAAATTTACTTACAACGGAAAGGACTACACTCCCAAATCATATGCAGAGTCACTGGGTCTTAACATGGATGACTACGTATCCCTGACTTCATTCACACACCATCCATTCTACGAGCAGTTTATCATTGAGATCCAAGACAACTGGCGCTGGGGCCTCTCATACAACCTGCCGCTCGACGAATTCATGGAAGTGATGCATAACGCCATCAAGACCGGCTACACATTCGCATGGGGTGCCGATGTTTCCGAGACAGGATTCCTGCGCGCCAAACCCGCCATCTGCGTAATCCCCACCGATGAGGACAAGGAGAACAAGATACTGCGTGAGCCCGGACAGGAAAAAGAGATAACCCAGGAGATGCGTCAGGAAGGTTATGACAACTGGGAGACCACCGATGACCACGGCATGCAGATTTTCGGTATCGCCAAGGACCAGAACGGCAAGGAGTACTTCATGGTAAAGAACTCATGGAACACCACAGCCGGCAATAACGGTATCTGGTATGCAAGTGATGCTTATGTTGCCCTTAAGACCATCAACATCCTGGTTCACAAGGATGCTCTGCCCAAGGACATCAAGAAGAAACTGGGCATAAAGTAAGAGTCTTTTACATAAGCCGCAACCCATAAAGGCAGGGGCGTTCAGACACGCTCCTGCCTTTATTTTTAAAAATACTCACTAATAATGACAGTCAACTATTGACAATAAGAACGCCGTTTCATATATTTGCAGTTTGGAATAAACCGGTCCTGCCAAAAGACGGCCAAAAAAGATGCTGACAAGGCGAACGAGCCACATAACATACTCAAAATGAATAAAATAAAAAATAACATAAATAATGAACTTCAGATGGAACTATGTGCCCCCCACCCCGGAGATGACAGAGGCAGCCAATGAGTTATCAAAGGCTGTCGGGATAAGTCCCGTTCTCTGCCGCCTTCTGATTGAGAGAGGCATAACCAGTAAGACTGAAATACAGAAATTTTTCAACCCGCAACTGAACGAACTGCTTGATCCTTGGCTCATGGATGACATGGACAAGGCGGTGGCACGTATCAACAGCGCCATAGAGCGTGGCGAGCGCATTCTGGTTTACGGTGATTATGACGTTGACGGCACCACAGCCGTGGCGTTGGTGTACAACTTCCTTAAAAGGGACTACGACAATCTGGACTACTACATTCCGGACCGTTACAACGAAGGTTACGGTGTGTCAGTACAGGGTGTGGATTACGCCTATGAGACAGGCGTAAAACTGGTCATTGTGCTTGACTGCGGCATCAAGGCTATCCAGGAGATAGCATATGCCAAAGAGAAAGGCATTGACTTCATTGTATGTGACCACCACGTACCTGATGATGAACTTCCTCCCGCTGTAGCCATCCTTAATGCAAAGCGCTTTGACTCCCACTACCCGTTCAAGCACCTGTCGGGTTGCGGCGTGGGATTCAAGCTCATGCAGGCATATGCACTTGACAACGGCATTCCGTTCAGCGAGTTGCTCCCCAGCCTGGATCTGGTGGCTGTCAGCACCGCATCGGACATAGTTCCCATCATGGGCGAGAACCGCGTTCTTACCCACTACGGTCTGGAGCAGCTCAACAGCAACCCGTGTACAGGACTCAAAGCCATCATACAGGTTTGTAAGCTTACAGACAAGAGTCTGAACATAAACGATATCGTATTCAAGATAGGTCC
Source organism: Bacteroidaceae bacterium (assembly GCA_024398635.1). Lineage (GTDB taxonomy): Bacteria > Bacteroidota > Bacteroidia > Bacteroidales > Bacteroidaceae > Colenecus. The sequence goes on from JAKSIV010000026.1 coordinate 21,898, forward strand.
GCGTCTGAATGCGGCCGGACGTATGAGTAGCGGCAAGAAAGCTGTAGACCTGATGGTTGAGAAAGACTTTGGCCGTGCCCTCGAACTGGCCGAAAACATTGACAAGGAGAACGATGACCGCAAGAAGGATGACAAGGAGATGACCGAAGAGGCCAACAACATCGTCACCAACCTTGAGGACGGCGAGAACCGCCATGCAATAGTGCTCTACAACGCAGAGTGGAAACGCGGCGTGATAGGCATTGTGGCATCCCGTCTGACCGAGGTGTTCTACAAGCCGGCTGTCGTGCTCACCAAGACCGGAAACCTGGCTACAGGTTCCGCACGTTCAGTATCGGGATTTGATGTATACAAGGCCATTGAGAGCTGCAAGGACCTGCTGGAGAACTTTGGCGGCCACACCTATGCAGCCGGACTTTCCCTAAAGGTAGAGAATGTGGAGGAGTTCAAGCGCCGTTTTGAAGAGTACGTATCCACCCATATAGAGCCCGACCAGATAGAGGCATCGATAGATATCAATGCAGACCTGGATTTCAAGGATATCACGCCCAAATTCTTCCGTGACCTCAAGAAGTTCCAGCCATTCGGCCCCGACAACAGCAAACCGGTGTTCCGTACCCGTAACGTCTTTGATTACGGTACCAGTAAGGTCGTTGGACGCGGCCACGAGCATATCAAACTGGAGCTGATTGACAGCAAGAGCGGTCATCCGCTCAATGGCATAGCGTTCGGTCAGAGTTCATACGTGAACTACATCAAGACCAAACGGTCATTCGACATCTGCTATACCATTGAGGAGAACAACTTCAAGCAGGGCGAAGTACTGCTTCAGATAGAGAGCATCAAACCCAACACACCCGACACAAAAGCCTGACCGGGAATTATGACCTATCTGGATATTCTCAAGCAATACTGGGGCTACGACAGTTTTCGCGGCATCCAGCAGCAGATTATTGAGAGTATCGGGAGTGGTCGTGACACATTGGGACTCATGCCCACCGGAGGCGGCAAAAGCATAACGTTCCAGGTTCCCGCTTTGGCAATGGACGGTGTCTGCCTGGTCATCACTCCACTGATTGCACTCATGAAGGACCAGGTGCGTAACCTGCGTGAGCACGGCATCAAAGCCGCCGCCATCCACACCGGAATGAGACGTGAGGAGATCATAGCCGTCATGGAGAACTGCATTTTCGGCGGTTACAAGTTCCTTTACGTGTCGCCCGAGCGTCTGTCATCCGAACTGTTCCGCACCAAACTGCGTCACCTCAAGATATGCCTGCTCACCGTCGATGAGTCGCACTGCATATCCCAGTGGGGTTATGATTTCCGCCCCTCCTATCTCACCATAGCCGATATCCGTAAGGAGCTACCCGATGTTCCGGTGTTGGCACTTACCGCCACCGCCACCCCGCAGGTGACCGATGACATTCAGGATAAGCTTGGATTCAGGGAGAAGAATGTGATACGTATGAGTTTCTTCCGTGAGAACCTGTCATACGTAGTGCGCAAGACAGAGAACAAACAGCTGGAACTGAAACACATACTGGAATGCGTGCCCGGCACCAGCATAGTCTATGTACGTAACCGCGCCGAGACCAAGGAGATATCTGATTTCCTGAATGCCGAAGGAATTGCCGCCACATACTATCATGCAGGATTGGAGCCGTCACTTAAGGACGAACGCCAGAAAGCCTGGACCAGTGACCGCTTCCGCGTAGTGGTGGCCACCAACGCTTTCGGAATGGGAATTGACAAACCCAATGTCCGTACCGTCATACACATGGACATACCCAGCTCCATTGAGGCCTACTTCCAGGAAGCGGGACGCGCCGGACGTGACGGACAGCGTTCATACGCGGTTCTGCTCCACTCGCCGGGCGACAAGCGTACCGTAAGCAAACGCATCAGTGACAACTTCCCCAAAGAGGAGTTTATACGTGATGTGTATGAGAAACTGGGCTTTTACCACGAGATGGCTGTAGGTGACGGCCGAGGCTGCACATACTCTTTCTCGCTTGGAGAGTTCTGTCAGCACTTTGCACTTCCGGTAATACCCACGGACAGTGCCCTGCGTATCCTTACGCGAATGGGGTACATCGAGTATCTGGACGAGATGGACTACTCCGCCCGACTGCTCTTTACCGCCGGACGCGATGAGCTGTACCGCATACATCAGGACAAGGCTACCGAAGATGTCATGAACATGATTCTGCGCAACTACAGCGGCATATTCACCGACTATGCCTATATTGACGAGCAGTTTATATGTTCACGCACCGGGATAGACCGCCATAAGCTATACACCATACTCATGAACCTGCAGAGCCAGGGTGTGGTACGTTACGTCCCCGAGAGACGCACCCCCGTGATCATCTGGACACGTGACCGCATAGACACCCACCTGCTGCGTTTTGACCCCGAGGTTTACGCAATGCGCAAGGAGGAGTTCAAAGAGAGGATCGGCGCCATGATGGAATACGTGACACGTGAGACCGGATGCCGCAGCGCAATGCTGCTCAAGTATTTCGGAGAGCATCAGAAAAAGCCCTGTCTTTGCTGTGACCTGTGTCAGGAGAAGGTGAACGGAGAGCTTACCCGTGGCGAGCGAGATGCAATAATGGGAGATGTGCTGGATACGTTCCATGCCAACCCCGACGACCCGCAGAAAGTTTACACCCTGCCGTATGACAGGAATAAGATAGATTTGGTCCTGCATTACATGGTCGATGAAGGCCACATACTGATGAGGGACGGAAAAGTTTTTGCCAAGAAATGATTGAGATTGAAAAGATAGAATTGCTTGAGGCCTCACAGGGCCGGATACCCATCGTAGCCGGACCCTGCAGTGCTGAATCCGAGAATCAGGTGCTGGATTGCGCCCGCAGTCTGGCTGCACTCGGAATTAAGGTATTCCGCGCCGGAGTATGGAAACCGCGTACCCGTCCCGGCAACTTTGAAGGAGCCGGAACACCAGCCCTTGAATGGCTGCGCAAAGTAAAGTCAGAAACCGGCATGGCAGTGACGACCGAGGTTGCCAACACCCGTCATGTGGAGGCTGCGCTTAAAGCCGGCATCGACATTCTTTGGATTGGTGCCCGTACCACTACCAGTCCGTTTGCCGTACAGGAGATTGCCGATGCCCTGCGCGGAACGGACATACCGGTCCTGGTGAAGAATCCCATAAACGCCGAGCTGGAACTCTGGATAGGCGCATTCGAACGTCTTTCAGAAGCAGGACTCAAACGTCTGGCCGCCATACACCGCGGGTTCAGCTCGTATAACGAAAGGATTTACCGTTACTCTCCCGAGTGGCAGATTCCCATCGAACTCCGCCGCCGCATACCCGGACTTCCCGTCATATGCGATCCCAGCCACATGGCCGGCCGCAGTGAGCTTGTACCGCATCTGGCCCAGATGGCTCTTGACATGAAAGCCGACGGACTGTTCATTGAGGCGCACCCCAATCCCGCACAGGCTTTAAGTGACAGAGCCCAGCAGCTTACTCCGGAGCAGTTGGCCGAACTGACCGGCAAGCTTGTATTCCACCGTGATCCGGAGCCGGCCGACACAGCCTTTATGGAGCCTTACCGTTCAAAGCTTGAAGAGGTTGACCTGAAACTGATACAGGATCTGGCCGAACGGTTCCGTATAACAGGCAGCATCGGTGAATACAAGAACCTGAATAATCTTGCCATACTACAACCCGACCGCTATAACAGCATATCGGACGAACTCGTCAATGAAGGACTCAAATTCGGATTGGATGAAAAATTCATCCGGTTGCTCTTTGAGACAATTCACGCAGAAAGCATAAGATGTCAGATCAACAAAAAAAATAACACATGAGAAAAAGTTTATTGTTTGTATTGTCAGCCATAGTCCTGACACTTTCAGCATGCCAGAGTGAACCCACCCGCGTAGCCTGCGTGGGTGACAGTATTACATTCGGTCACGGAATCAAAGACCGTGAACATGACACCTATCCGGGCCTTCTCAGCACTATGCTGGGTGAAAAGTATGATGTCCGCAACTTTGGAGTAAGCGGCACCACGACCATGATGGATACCGATATGCCGTACATGAACGAGCAGGCTTACAAAGACGCTCTTGCATTCAACCCCCAGATCGTGACCATCAAGTTGGGTACCAATGACAGCAAGCCCTACAACTGGAAGGAAAGCGAGCACTTCAAGAAAGACCTCAAGACTCTTATTGAATCTTTCCGCGCACTCCCGTCCAAACCCGAGATATGGCTCTGTCTGCCTGTTCCGGCTTACGGACATGCATGGAGCATAAACGACAGTGTGATCTACAACGGCGTCATTCCTTACATCAAGGAGGTGGCCCAAGAAGAGAACCTGCCTCTTGTCGACCTGAACACACCCATGCAAGGCAAGAAACAGTATTTTCCTGACACCATCCATCCCAATGAAGAGGGTCAGAAACTTATTGCCGACATCGTTTACAAGACTGTGTTCAACAAGAAAAAGTAATAATCCACAATACCTTAACTATATTTCAATGGATCCTGTTTTAAGAATCGAGCACGTGTCCAAGACTTATACGGGACACAAGGCTCTTGATGATGTTTCGATGGAAGTCCCGCGCGGCTCCATCTACGGTTTGCTCGGCCCCAACGGAGCCGGTAAGACCACACTCATACGTGTGGTTAATCACATGACCATTCCCGATTGCGGAAAGGTCTGGTTTGAGGACCATGAGATAACAGCCGAAGACATATACCAGATAGGTTATATGCCCGAAGAGCGTGGTCTCTACAAGAAAATGAAAGTCGGTGAGCAAGCGGTTTTCTTTGCCCGCATGCATGGCATGAGCAGAGCTGCCGCCACCCGCAAACTGCGTCAATGGTTTGACCGCCTGGGCCTGGAAGGCTGGTGGGACAAAAAGGTTGAGGACCTCTCAAAAGGTATGGCACAGAAGGTGCAGTTCATAACCACAGTCGTGCATGAGCCCAAACTGCTCATATTCGACGAGCCCTTCTCTGGTTTTGACCCCATCAATCAGAACCTTCTCAAAGAGGAGATTCTGGGATTGCGTGACCGCGGTGCGACAGTCATTTTCTCGACCCATAACATGGAGTCCGTCGAGGAGATCTGTGATGACATCACTCTCATCAACAAATCACACAACATCCTCTCAGGACCGGTTGATGAGATTCGCCGCAAGGCCGGTGGAAACACCTTCCAGGTGGTATATAGCGGTGAAAGCGATAAATTCAACAGCTGCGTGGAAGGCAAGGCCACACTTATAGGTGAGCCCGAAGGTCTGATTGGCGGTTACACACAGCAGAAGATACATATTGCCGATGACTCCGACGTACGTCCTGTTATCGGAACTCTTAACGACAATGTTAACCTGCGTTCATTCCAGGAGATTATCCCCAGCATGAACGATATATTCATCCGTGCCGTCAACGGTACACTCTAAAGAATACAGCCATGAATAAGACAGGTCTTATAGTAGAACGTGAATTCGCGGAGCGCGTCCGCAAGAAATCATTCATAATAACCACTTTGCTTATGCCGCTGTTCATGATTGCTCTCATGGCAGCCCCCACCCTGATTATGCTGTGGGGCAAGTCATCGGCCAAGACTGTGGTTGTAGTAGACAACACCCCCGGACAACTGGTAGGCTCCAAGCTGGAATCGGGCGAGACGATAACTTACCAACTGCTTTCTGAAGGAACCACACTTGGACAGGCCCGTTCGCAGTACAGCAATGCAGATCAGGCATATGCCATCCTTGTAATAGGCAGTGACATCGTGGACAACCCCCAGAACATCCAGTTCATTATGAATGATGCATCATCCATGAGCATCGAAGAGAACATTCAGAGACAGATTCAGGGTATTCTGCGTACAGAGCGTCTGAGCCGGTATGAGATGGACAACATTGACCAGATCCTGTCCGATGCAAACCTGCGTGTCAGTCTGCGTACCCTTAAGAACAACGGACAGGAGGACGAAGAGAAAGGCATGGAGGCAACATCCACATCGGCCTCATATATCATGGGACTTGTTCTGGGAATGCTGCTCTACCTCATCCTGATAATTTACGGCCAGCAGGTACTGCAGTCTGTCATTGATGAGAAGCAGACCCGCGTACTGGATGTAATGGTAACATCCTGCACCCCGTTTGAGCTCATGATGGGCAAGATACTTGGTATTGCAGTGGTTGCAGCTCTCCAGATTGTCATCTGGGCTGTTTTGGTAATAGGCGCCAGCGCATTCATCATGCCTTTGATTATGGGTAATGCCGGCGTAGACGCCGCAAATGCAGTGGCATCGGCAGCAAGCAGCAGCGATGTAATGAGCATAGTAGGCAAGTTTACCAACGTAAGCTATCTGGCAGGCCTGTTCCTGGAACTTCTGCTCTACATCGTAGGCGGTTTCCTGTTCTATGCTGCCATGTATGCAGCCATAGGTTCGTCAGTTGACACCCCGCAGGATGCAGCACAGTTCAACGGAATCATCATGATGCCCATTATCCTGGCTATATATGTGATGATGACTGTAATGAACGATCCTAACTCCGGTCTGGTATTCTGGTGCTCGATGATACCTTTCACATCACCCATAGTGATGATGGCCCGCATCCCGTTCGGCATACCCACATGGGAGATCATCGTATCAATAGTCGTGCTTTTCATCTCATTCTTCATAATGACATGGATTGCCGCACGCATATTCCGTGTAGGCGTATTCATGCACGGCAAGAAACCCTCCTGGAAAGATCTGGGAGCCTGGATCAAGATGAAATAAAAAAGAAAGAGGCCGACTAAAAAGTATTTTAGCCGGTCTCTTTTTTTGTTCATATGATT
>JAKSIV010000027.1 GCA_024398635.1 Bacteroidaceae bacterium
AAACAATTCCGGCCGGTCAACAAGACCAGCCGGAATCTGCTTAATTATCTCAAAGTTCAAAAGAAACGGTCAGAAATTCCAGCCGAATGTAAGCAGGACCTTGTCTGACTTATAGTTGTAGTTTACATCAACATCCTCGATATATTCATTGACATTGACAATGCTGTTTCTAAGACCGTGAACGTATGCAAGGTCGACGTAGAACTGTGTTCCGTCACCATCAGGAGTTGAGCAGTAACCTATACCACCGGTAAAGTAGTGTGTCTTGCCCAGACGGTCTATCTGGAAATCGGTACGGCCTACTACCTTGTCTCCGTTATCATCAAATCCCCAGCCGTTAAAGTCTGTGTCATAGAGGTAAGGATATGAGTCTGCGTTGAACATTGACTCCCTGTAGTTATAACCGCCTCTGAGTGAGAGGTTCTTTATATTGAGCTCTGTACCAACTTTCAGCACTGAGAAGTCCTTGTAGTCAACAGCTCCCTGGCTCTCCAGTCTGGTGTTGCCTATTGAGAGTGATGAGCGCTGTGTGAAGTGTCTCTCATACTCGCCTCCCAGGGCACAGTTAACATCACCGATACCGAATGTGAGGCCGGCACTCAGGTCAAGTGACCAGGGTGAAGAGTACTTGTAGTTGACATAGTTGCTGAACTTGCTTCCGTCCTTCTGGTTTCCCTCTACGGCATACAGATAATCGGCATACTCAAGATGCTGTTTGAAATATGTGGGAGTCTTGATGGCAACACCCAGACGTAATGCCTGAATGGGACGGATTATGGTACCGAATGACATGTTCCAGCCGGAACCGTCGGCCTGATTCATTTTGTCGACTGCGGTATAATCCAAACCTCCGGGGAAATCAGGATGCTTTCCCTCTGCATAGTAATCATAGAAGTAACCCTCTGACCAGGTATCGGTAGAAAGGACTCCTACAGTCCATCCAAAGTAGACAAGGTCTGACAGGTTGCATGAGAGGTTGAAATCCCATGAGTGGATCTTGTTGCGCTGATGATCCTTGTACTCACGCCATACCTCATAACCGTCCACGTCATTGAAAGCATCCACATAATCCAGGTTACGGTCCATATTCTGCAGCTTGCGGTATGAGATACCAAAGTTCAGATAATTGTCATCATCAAATCCGGAGAATACGGCGGCAAAATTATCGAATGCCAGATTAAGGTCTGACTTGAAATTATGTGAATAGAATGTCCTTCCGTTGGCAAAAAGCGGGCTGGCTTTTGTTGCAAGAGGATCTGTATTGACCGATGTGCCGAATGACGATATCGAGAAGTTGATGTCACTATTACGGTATGTACCTATACCTGCAGGGTTGTGACTGATAACCGATACGTCACTTCCAAGGGCACCCATTGCACCGCCCATACCTACGTAACGGGCCGTTCCGTTCAGTTCTTCTTCATACAGCTTGGCTGCGTCGAAAGAGGTCTGTGCACCTGCTGCAAGAGACATTGCAATTGCAAGGACTGTTATTGTTAATTTGTTGGTTTTCATATTTATGTTTTAGCTTATTTACAATTAGGGTATAATGGTCTCTTTGAGTTCAGTTTATATTGACTCCAAACATTATCTTCTTGAAGAACTGCCGGAAACACTGCGTGAACCGCCACCTGAGCTGAATGAGCCGCCGGAGCTGCCTGAGCTGAATGATCCGCCTGAGCTGCTTGATCCTGAGCTGAAACTGCCGGATGAGCTTGAGCTGCTTACGCTTCGGCTTGAGCTGCTTGAACTGCGTGAGGAGCTGCTGGCTGAACTTGAGCGGCTTACTGAGCTGCTGCTGGTATTTGCCGAAGATGAACTTCTGGATGATGAGCTGCTGCTTACGCTACGGCTTGAACTGCTGCTTGACACGCTACGGCTTGAGCTGCTTCCGCTTGTGCTGCGTGATACATTCGAGCTGCTGCTGTTACCGCTGCTGCTGCGTGATGTGCTTGAGCTTGACACGCTGCGGCTTGAGCTTGAGCTTGTGCTGCTGGGACGGTCATAGGTAGAACCTGACTGCGTTGAGCGCTCGGAGCTTGAGCGGCTTGATGTTGCAGGAGCTACGCTTCTTACAGATGAGCTGCCTGATACACTGCGGCTGGAGCTGCTGCCCGATACGCTGCGGCTGGAGCTGCTGCCTGATACGCTACGGCTTGAGCTGCTGCCTGATACGCTATGGCTTGAAGAGGAAGCTGCTACGCTGCGGCTTTCTGATGAGCCCGATACGGTTCTGTCCGGACTTGAGGTCACTGACCTTGAAGCTACAGAGCCTGATGCCTGTCTTACGCTGCGGTTGTTGCTTGAACCAAACGCTGCAGTACGGTCTGTCGAACGGCTCAGATTCCTGTCCCAACCACCACCGTTGATACTGCGGTTAGGTCTGTAATCGGCCACTCTGCCGTTAATGGGAGCATAAACGACGTGAGAGTAGTAATACTTAGGAAAGTAATAACTGCCTGCATAATAGTATGAACTGTAATAGTAAGGTCCATACCAGGGATCATAGTACCAAGGATCATAAGACCAATACCAAGGATCATAAGACCTCATGTGTGAGAAGTACCAGTAATCGTAATCCCAGTAATAATCCCAGTATATGATATCCCAAAGCAGGTCATCATACAGTGAGTAATAGGGACGATATGCGTGACGGAAGCGGTACAGACGGCGTGTCAGATAATAATCATCAACGGCATCGTTGTAACCATCGGCATACGAACCTTCATAACGGACGTAGGATCCGTCCTCTTTCATGACGTATATGGTGTCATGTATATATATGGTGGGAACATCATCCAGTATTGAGCCATCCTCATACTGAATCTGACTGGTTCCGTAGGTATAACGGCGGTTATACTCGTCGGGATCGCGGTCAACTATGATTTTAGGGGTAGTCTTTACTACAGGAGCGGCGGACTCTACCGGAGTTGCTGACTCATAGGTAGCGGCTGGCTCTGTGTATGACGGAGTACGTGTCACTGTTGAAGTATGTGACGATGACGAACTTGAACTGCCGGTATTTCTGCCGGTTGAATACAAGTCGTTCCTCTGCGCACCGGCTGTCATTGTGACTGCCATCAATGCCATAAACAATACTGACTTTTCCATAACCCTATGTTTTATTGGTTTCTTTCCAATGCAAAAATAATACGGTAATAATACCCGGTTTAAGGAAATTCCCTAATTGTTCAGGGGGAAATCCCTACAATTTACTTTATGCGGAGGGAGTTGAATTCGGCCTCTGAGCCGCGGAATACGTTGAAATCAGTGTATTCCCTGATGCCGTCTACCGATGCGTGGTCCGTAAACTGCCATATGCGCCAGTTCTTATCGGTACCGGGACGGACTACGTAATAGTGTGCCACCCAGAAGGGATATGCATCAAACTCGGCGCTGTTCAGGTGGCGTTTGCGGAACTTGGCCGATGCATAGATGATTGGCTTTACGCCGTAGTGTTTCTCAAGTGTCTTAAGATAAAACAGCAGGTCCTTCCTAAGGTCCGATGAACGTCCGGCACGCTCCACATCGACCACGGGTGCAAAGTCGCCCTTACGGAGGGTTACCGTATTTATATAATGCTGGGCCTGCTTCTCGGGAGGTGTTGACGGATCATAGAAATGGTATACGCCGCACACGAATCCGGCCTTGCGCGCCTTTTCTATGTTATCTATGTAATCAGGATCGGTAAAGGTATTGCTCTCTGTAGCCTTCATTATCACGAACCTGATGGGATATCCGTTCTCGGCCGATGAATGCGCCACCCTCTCCCAGTCTATCTGTCCCTGATGATGGGATACGTCTATGCCGTAGCACAGAAATCCTGACGGCAGGCAGACGCCGTACTCCCTGGCACCCTGACAGGGACGCAGCCGGTAGAAATAGGGACGCAGAAAAAGATAGTATGCGCCAATGGATATGACAACGAGCAATACACCGGTAACCAGCCAGTGCATCCAGTCGGGCATCATATAAAAGGGCTTCCGTCCTCCTTTTTTAGGAACGGAAACCCTTTTCTTTTTCTTTTTTGCCTTCGGCATATCAATTGCAAAAAGCACACAAAGGGGACTGTCCCCATTGTGTGCTTTTTATTACTTATGCTCCAGCTGGAGAGTTTTGGTAGGCTGGTCGCATACCTCGGTGGGACCGAAGTACTGGATAGGACCGGGATATACGAAGCTGGTCTCGCGGGCCCACTCGGCACGATGCTTAACGAACTCCTTGAAGGGAGCGCCGTTCAACTCAACCAGAGCTTTGCGGATAACTGGCTTCATCTCACCGTTACGCTTCTCCATGTTCATCAACATGGTGATAGGAATACCACCGGCAATCCACTGGTCAGCAGGAGCAACAGTGTTCTTGATTGATGACATGTAACCGGTCTTGCCGGCAGCGATCAGCATTGATGCGTTGTAACCAAGGCTGTAGCAGTAGTCAGCGTCAAAGTTTGACGGAGCTGCGCAACGGCCCTCGTAACCGCAGAAGTGATGCTGTGTTGCATACTTGCCAAGATACTTGCCGTCCTTCTTCCACTCAGCCAGCTTAACGCCAACCATATCGGCCAGCAGCTGCTCGGTCTCGATCAGAGATACCTGAACGTTTCCGTGCGGGTCACGCTCAAGAGCAAGCTGACGGCTTACGCTCTCGGGCAGGCTCTGGAAGATAGCAGCGTTTTCCTTGGAGAGCTTGCTTACGATATACTGGATCTTCTTATCGGCCTGGATCATGTCGAACTCAGCCTGGTTGGCAGCGAGTACGTCATTCAGCTCGGCGATAAGCTTCTTGATGGCGGGGATGAACTCGATCAGGCCCTCGGGAACCAGAACGGTACCGAAGTTGAGGCCGCGTGAAGCACGGTCGGCAACAACCTGAGCGATATATGTCACGATATCATCGAGAGTCTGGTTCTTAGCCTCAACCTCCTCACCGATAAGGGTTACGTTAGGCTGGGTCTGCAGAGCGCACTCCAGAGTTACGTGGCTGGCTGAACGGCCCATCAGCTTGATGAAATGCCAGTACTTACGTGCTGAGTTGCAGTCACGCTCGATGTTACCGATAATCTCTGAGTAAACCTTGGTAGCGGTATCGAAACCGAATGAGGTCTCAATCTCAGAGTTCTTGAGGTCACCGTCAATGGTCTTGGGGCAGCCGATAACCTGAACACCTGCGCCGATAGCCTTGTAGTACTCGGCCAGAACGCATGCGTTGGTGTTTGAATCATCACCGCCGATGATAACGAGAGCCTTGATGTCAAGAGCCTTCAGGATCTCCAGACCCTTATCGAACTGGTCCTTCTTCTCCAGCTTGGTACGGCCTGAACCGATGATATCGAAACCGCCGGAGTTACGGTACTCGTCGATGATATCGGCTGTAAGCTCCATATAGTTGTGGTCAACCAGACCGCCGGGGCCCAGAATGAAACCGTACAGTTTGTTGGCGGGGTTGAGTTTCTTGAGTCCGTCAAACAGACCTGCAATCACATTGTGACCGCCAGGAGCCTGACCACCTGACAGAATAACGCCTGCGTTGATTGATTTCTTGGCGGGAGCACCGTCAGCCGGCTCAAACTTGAGGTACGGCATACCGTAGGTGTTGGGGAAGAGCTTCTTAACTTCTTCCTGATCGGCAACTGACTGTGTGGGTTCACCCTCGACAGCCTTCAAAGCACCGCGCAGAGCCTTGGGAAGTTTAGGCTGATAAGCGGCACGGGCAATCTGTAATGCACTTTTTGTACTCATTGTGATTATATGTGTTTATTACTGTTACCTATATAAAATAAGGATGCGCAAATTTCGTCAAAAATGCGCATCCTTGCAAATATTTGGTTGTTTATTAGAAGCGGTATATGATGGCTGCGTTGCAGTCAATGGGGCTACCGGCTCCCAAGAACCACTCCCATGTATTGTCATCCTTGGAGAACTTCCAGTCTGACTTGGCAAAACAGTTCAGGTCATATCCCCAGTGTGAGTTTTTCTTGAACCATCCCTGGAAACCCAAACCGCCGCCAACGCCTAATGCGGGGAATACCTTCATATCATACAAGTTTAATTCACGCCGCTAAGGTATTAATTAGGGATGAATTTTAGAAATTTTAATAGATTCTTATTATATTTGCAACGTTTTTTTACCGACCCTATCATTTAGGACACAATGCATTATTGTTTCATCATCAACGCCGAGCCCAGCAAGGCCGGCAATGCCGACAAGATACAGGCCGACATAGACAATCTGGGAGAATCCATTGATTACGAAATCTATCGTACCACGGCCGAAAAGACCGCCACAGTGTTTGTAAAGGAGTATTGCGCAGAGCATCCCAAAGATGAGGTATGCTTTGTGGCATGCGGAGGTGACGGTACAATAAACGAGGTTGCCACCGGTATGGTTGGTGCCGCAAAGAAACACCTTGCCGTACTGGCATACGGAAGCGGCAACGATTTCATAAAGTACTATGAGGGCAAGGATTTTCTGAGTCTGAAAGACATGATTAACGGAAAAGCCCACAAAATAGACATACTCAAGGTCGGCGATGACCGCTACTCAATAAACGTATGCAACTTTGGATTTGACTCTGTGGTTGCATCGACCGCAAACAAACTGAGCCGCAAGGGCAACAAGAACCCCTACCGCTGGGGTATCGTAAAAGCCATATTCTGCGGCCGATTCAACCGCATTCAGGTCAAGGCCGACGGCGAGCTGCTCAATGAAGGCAAACGCATGCTGCTGTGCACACTGGGTAACAACAAGCACGTAGGCGGCGAGTTTTTCTGCTCACCCCGTGCCAAGAATGATGACGGCCTGATGGATGTGGGTTACTGTAAGACCACCACTCTTATGGGATTCCTTGGTCTGCTCCCCATATACACGGTTGGCCAGCATCTGGATAACCCCAAAGCCAGCAGTCATTTCATATACCGTCAGTCCAAGACGGTCGATGTCCACAGCGACAAACAGATAGAGCTCTGTCTTGACGGAGAGATGCTGCCCGGCAACGACTTCCACATTGAAGTCCTTCCCGAAGCGATCAGTTTCATCATCCCCGCATAAGTGGAAAAATAAACTTCAAACGGCTTGCAAATGCAGGCCGTTTGTTTTATCTTTGTGTTACACGCAACCATTAAAAGCAACTACTATGGCAAGTCGCAGAGATCTCAAGAGAGACATCAGTTATGTAATAGGTGACTTATTCACCGAGTGCCTCATCTACAAGGAGCTTGTTCCGGGTACCAACCAGAAGGAAGCCGAGAAACTGATAGTTGACCTGCTCCGAATTGACAACGAGTTCATAACCCGTATCAGCCACACTGAGCCGGGTAAGGCAAAGGAATACTACCGCGCTCTTGTCAAGGACTTCCAGAGTGAGATCACCAAGGTCATTGACAAACTGACCAAGCTCAAAAAATAACTTAAAGTCAGTTTATGTTCCGGTGCGTGGCCCTTTTGACGGCCGTAGCCGTCCTGTTGTCCGTTGTCAGTCTGTCGGCTCAGACGGACAATGCCGCTATCCGCGCCAGTGTCACGCAACATTTCGAGCAGTACCAGTCTGACGTCGACCTTAAAAACCTGAAGGTTGAGCGTACCGACATAAACCGTCGCGGACGCAGGCTCGACGTCCGCCTGAACCAGAATTTCGGTTACCAGCTTTTCCGTCACGATCTGGTCGATTCAATCTACTCCGACCTGCGCAAATCATTACCGGAGGACGTCAGCAGCTACCACATCCAGATATACGCAGGCTCAAAAACAATAGAAAGCCTTATCCCCAACTGGGCCAGGAATACCATCAGCCAGAAGAACCTCTGGAACGAGACCTGGTATGACGGCCGCCCTTGGGTGAACAATGAGAGCCGCATTTATACCCCCAAGAAAGGTCTTACCAACATCCACATGGCCGTTACCCCCAGCCACGGACTCTATTTTGACAACGAGGACAGTCTCTGGGAATGGCAGCGTCCGCCCCTGTACTGCACACACGAGGACCTTCTGACCCAGTCTTTCGCCTACCCTTACATAATTCCCATGCTTGAAAACGCCGGTGCGGTGGTCTATACAGCACGTGAACGTGACTGGCAGACAAACGGGGTTATAGTAAAATGCCGCGAGTCCGGATACAGGGAGGACGGGTCATGGTCAGAACATATTGCCGGAGGATTCTCTCAGAATTCTGTCCGCATACTGCCCGACACTCTCCAGGTAGAGACCAGAACCACCCAGGCAGGTAACGGGCCCGGAATACCCATATCAACCGCATTCTGGATTCCCGACATACCGGAGGACGGCGATTACGGCGTATATGTGACCTATCAGACAGACTCCAGCAGTATTGACGATGCCCGTTATATAGTGTTCCATACCGGCGGTTCGACGACATTCCGCGTCAACCAGCAGATGGGAGGCGGCACCTGGGTCTACCTGGGTACGTTCCATTTCAGGAAGGGTGAGAGCCCACAGGGAATGGTCAGCCTGGACAACAGCAGCGAGATGCACGGTACGGTCAATGCCGATGCCGTAAGGTTTGGCGGAGGAACCCATACCGAAATCAGCCATCAGCTTGAAATTACCGCTCCGCGATACAACATGGGAGCACGCTACTATACCAGATTCGCCGGCGCACCGGACAGCGTATACAGCAAGTATCAGGGGGCCGATGAATACCGCGAGGATATCTGGACACGTCCGTATATGGCAAACTGGCTCTCTGGAGGCTCCGTTTTCAATAAGGCAAATCCCGGCCTGGGAGTACCTCTGGAACTCTATTTTGCATTGCACACCGATGCGGGTTACACATATGGTGACACACTCTTCGGCTCATTGGGTATCTGCACCACAGATTTCAATGACGGTCTGCTGGGCGAAGGCCACACCCGTGACATAAGCCGTGACCTCACCGATATGGTGCTGTCCGAACTCAACCGTGACCTGCCTCCTATAATAGGACGTGAATGGGCATATCGCGGCATCTGGGACAAGAACTACTGCGAGAGCCGCGAGCCGCAGGTGCTTTCCATGCTGCTGGAGCTTCTGTCACATCAGAATTTCCGGGACGTATGCCTGGCCTTGAATCCCAACTTCAGGTTTATGGCATCGCGTTCCATTTACAAAGCGATATTAAAGTACGTAAGTTTCCTGCATGACCGCAGTTATGTGGTGCAGCCTCTGCCTGTAGACCATTTAAGCATAAGGACTGTAGGCAACACATTCTCACTTTCATGGCAGGCTGTGACCGATACCCTTGAACCCACTGCCACCCCGCGTGGATACATAGTCTACACAGCTATTGATGACAACGGTTTTGACGGCGGTACCTTTACACGCGTAAACAGATACAGGTTTGTCCCGCAGCGTGACCATATGTACCGTTTCAAGGTAACCGCAGTAAATGAAGGCGGTCAGAGCATGCCGTCCGAGACACTCGCCGCATACATGGCATCAGAAAGCAAGGGAACCGTGCTGGTTGTTAACGGATTCCAGCGCCTGAGCGGACCCGAGACTGTAATAACCGACAGCACGCAGGGATTTGACATACTGGCCGATCCGGGAGTTCAATATATGCGCTCCCCAATTCTGAGCGGTGCCCAGCAGATTTTTGCCCTTGACTCGATTGACTCCGAGGAGGAGGTTTCGCTGGGAATAGGAGATGACCGCCTGAACGGAGCACTGCTTGCCGGCAACACGTTTGACTACCCTGCCGTTCACGGCCGATCCATTGCACAGGCCGGATGGTCATTCGTATCATGCAGCCGTGAGGCGGTCCAGGAAGGTATGGTCAACCTTACTGACTACGCTATAGTAGATCTCATCCTGGGACTCCAGAAACGGTCCGCACAGGATTCCATATGCAACAAGGATTATTCAACGTTCCCGTCAGCCATGCAGAAAGCCGTCAGGAACTATCTGCAGAAAGGAGGCAAGCTGCTGTGCAGCGGTTCTTACGTGGGGGCCGATATGATATCGGAACTCAAGGATGAGTCATTCGCATCCGAAGTCTTGCATTACCGCTGGGAGGGACCGTTGCCGTCGAACACGGAGAGACAGGTCAAGGGAATGCGCAGCAAGGCAGACATAAGACGCATTGCGGATAAGCATGGTTACGGCGTCACCAAACCGGATGTAATAAAACCGGTGGGACTTGCCTCTACCCTGTTTACCTACTCCGACAGCCGCCTGCCGGCAGGTGTGGGTTACAAGGACCGCACATATGCCACACTTACGTTGGGATTCCCGTTTGAGAGCATCGAGTCCTCAAAGGAGCGTGACCGCATAATGAAATCAGCAATAACATATCTCACAGAATAATATGTATAGCATTCAGGCAAACGAATCCGGAACACGCAGCATAAACGTGTCCGATGAGAATCTGAGTACAATCCGCCGTTTCTCACTCTTCCAACTGCTGGTTGACAGCAGCGGAATCATTACCGAGCAGTCACTTGACAAGCTCAAACTGAATATCCGCTCACTGCTTACCACTCCGCAGGGCTCCGAGAAGGCGCTTCTGGATTTATGTATCGACGTGATCTACCACCGCGACATGAAGGCTTTCGGACTGCGCAACCTGATTGCCCTCTACCGGAAATGGGACGCCGAGAACCCTGAACCGGCAACTGCAGAGTAAGATATATGCCTCAGTGGCTTCCAACGACCAAAAAAGAGTGCGAACGGCTGGGATGGGACCAGCTGGACGTGATTCTCTTTACGGGTGATGCCTACGTGGATCACCCGTCGTTCGGTACGGCCGTAATAGGACGTGTTCTGGAAGCCCACGGCTACAAGGTTGCCGTCGTTCCGCAACCCAACTGGCAGGATGACCTGCGCGATTTCAAAAAGCTGGGTGCACCCCGTCTCTTCTTTGGAGTATCGGCCGGAGCCATGGATTCCATGGTAAACCGATACACCGCCGGCAAGCGTCTGCGCTCCGAGGATGCCTACACCCCCGACGGCCGCCATACCGGACGTCCCGAGTACCCGTCAATAGTGTACACCAAGGCTCTCAAGAAGCTCTTTCCCGATGTTCCGGTAGTTCTTGGAGGCATAGAAGCGTCTCTGCGCCGATTCACCCACTATGATTATTGGCAGGACAAACTTCTGCCCAACATACTGGAGATGAGCGGTGCCGATTACCTTACATACGGCATGGGCGAGCAGGTTACGATTGACCTGGCCGATGCCCTGAACGAGGGCCGCCCGCAGGATCTCCTGACCATGAAGCAGGTAGCATTCCAGACCAAGGATGTGCCGGGAGGCATTACCGATAATGACAAGGTGCTGGCATCACATGAGCAGTGTCTTGCCGACAAGCGCAGTCAGGCGGCAAACTTCCGCATCATTGAGGAGGAGTCAAACATGATTGAGGCTCACCGCATAATACAACCTATCGGTAACAGCTATGTGGTGGTCAATCCTCCCTACCCGCCTCTTACCACACAGCAGCTGGATGCGATTTATGACCTGCCTTACACCCGTCTGCCCCATCCCCGTTATAACGGAAAGCGTATTCCCGCATACGAGATGATACGCCACTCCGTAACCATTCACCGCGGTTGTTACGGCGGATGCTCGTTCTGCACCATATCGGCCCATCAGGGCAAGCAGATTGTGAGCCGCAGCCGTGAGAGCGTACTCAAGGAGCTGCGCCAGATTACCCGGATGGAGGATTTCAGAGGATATGTATCGGACCTGGGTGGTCCTTCAGCCAACATGTACGGCACAGGCGGACGCGACAAGTCAAAATGCCTGCACTGCAAACGGCCTACCTGCCTCACGCCCAAGGTCTGTCCCAATCTGGGTACTGACCTTACGGCCCTGACACAGCTTTACAAGGATGCCGATAAGGTGCCCGGCATCAAGAAGGCCTGTATAGGCAGCGGCATACGTTATGATATCCTGCAATACCGCGACCCCGATCCCAAGGCCGATAAATCCCATATGGATTATTCACGTGAGCTTATAGGGAAGCATGTGAGCGGCCGACTTAAGGTTGCACCCGAGCATACATCGGACTCCGTGCTGGCACTGATGCGCAAGCCATCGTTCACGCAGTTTGAGCAGTTCAAGAAAACTTTTGACAAGATAAACCACGAATGCGGTCTCAAGCAGCAGCTTATCCCATACTTTATTAGCAGTCATCCCGGTTGCAGTGAGGAGGATATGGCCCAGCTTGCCATCGTTACCAAGCGTCTCAACTTCAAACTCGAGCAGATTCAGGATTTCACGCCCACGCCTATGACCCTGAGTACCGAGATATTCTATACCGGCATCAATCCTTACACCATGCAACCGGTATATACAGCCCGCAGCGACCGCGACAAACAGGCTCAGCGTCAGTTCTTCTTCTGGTATGATCCGGCCCAGCGTCAGCGCCTCATATCCGAACTGCTCCGCATAGGCCGTCCCGACCTCATACAGAAACTATTCTGACATTTATAATTAGTTGTCCGTTTTAACTTTTCGGGTTGTCCGGTATATTCTTTACGACAACTCGAAACAGTAACAAAAAACAAAATAAGGACAATGAAAAAGATTATGATGGCTGCCCTGATGATGGCAGTATGCCTTTCAGCAGGCGCAAAGAAAAAAGAGGTAAAAGAGGTACTTTTTGGCGTTAAGTCAGGAGTTATCACAGTTACATCCGATATGGGCGATATGCCCGATTTCTCCGTAATGATGGGCGGTGGCGGTCTGGCCGCATTCGGTGACAGCACCTTCCTGGAGAGAATGAACAGCTTCAACTCAGGCGATATGAGAGAGCAGATCTACTTTGACGACTACGGAAAGAAGACTGCAAGAATCAGCGTTTACGGTGAGAACATCACCCGTACAATATCTGTAGGTGACTCAACCTACACTATCAACGAGAAAGAGAACACTGCAACCGTAATGCCTATATTCGGCGGCGCACGTAACAGTCGTGGCGGCGGTATGGGCGGCTTTGGCGGCGGCTTCGGCATGGGTGCCCAGATCGGTCAGCTTGGTGAGATTGACTGGATGAACCTGGACAAGAAGACCATCCGTCGCAACAAGATCAAGGAGCTTGGCGAGGAGGTTGTTGCAGGCGTTACTTGCAAGAAGTATTCAATGAGCCCCTCAAACCAGATGGGATTCACACAGAATATCACAGTATGTGTTTATGAGGGAATTCCTCTGTCAACCGTAACTGAGAGCGACTGGTCAACCACAAGCCAGACTGCACAGAACTTCATTGCCGAGGATGTTGATCCCGCATTCTTTACCCTCCCCAAGGGCTGCAAGGTAAGCGAGATGAGCATGGGCGGCTTCGGCGGCGGTGACTTCATGATGATGGGCGGCGACTTTGGCGGCGGCTTCGGCGGCGGCTTCGGTGGCGGATTTGGAGGCGGTTTTGGAGGCGGTTTTGGAGGCTTCTAAGCCAGCCTGGAAGCAAGCATAAAAAAGGTTCGGAAAATTCCGAACCTTTTTTTTTCAATTTTCAATTTTCAATTGTGAAGGGCTGATTGCAGCACTTCACTTAGGGTTGGATGGGCGTGGATTACGCACTGCAACTGCTCAAGTGTGCCATTCAAGTTCATTACGGCGGCAATCTCGTGGATAAGATCCGATGCGTGAGCGCCCATAAGGTGAGCGCCAAGGATGGCACCGCTCTCTGATACTATCAGCTTGCAGTAGCCGTCGGTCTCATCCATCGATACGGCCTTGCCGTTGGCACGGTAGAATGACTTGAGGCAGCTCACCGGGAGCTTCTGTTCCTTACACTGCTCCTCGGTCAGACCTACGGTTGCAACCTCGGGCATAGTGAATACCGCAGCAGGAATCAGGTCAAAACGTATGCTGTCACTCTGCCCGCATATTACATTGAGTGCATGCAGTCCCTGATAGGTTGCGGTATGAGCCAGCATTATTCCGCCTGTCACATCACCTACTGCGTATATTCCCGGCACGGATGTCTCAAAAAGGTCATTGACCGTGATTCCCTTACGGGTGTAGTCAATACCTGCAGCCTCAAGGTTAAGGCCTTCCACGTTGGGACGTCGGCCCACAGCCATAAGGATCTTATCGGCCTGGACGGTAAACTCCTTTTCCTTCTTGAGATAGGTTACGGTATTACCGTCGATGCCGGTCACCTGTGCCTGTACCTCAATATTGATACCGCGCTTGGAAAGTGACTGCTTAAGGCGTTTGGCCAGGTCCACATCAAAGCGCGGCAGGATGTTGGGGCAATACTCCAGCACCGTTACCTCGTTGCCGAAACTGCGGAATATGGATGCGAACTCCAGTCCAATGACACCGCCGCCTATCACGCAGAGACTCTCGGGAACCTCTTTCAGGTCCAGGATCTCTTTTGATGTAAGACAACTCTCCGCTCCGGGTATGGGCAACGAGGCCGATACCGAACCGGTTGCAATGATTATCTTATCGGCGGTATACTCCTGACCGTTGCAAAGCACGGTCTTGGAATCCTTGAACTGGGCCTTTCCCTGAACTACCTGCACGTTCCTGAGCAGCATGTCTATACCGCCGCGCAGCTGTTCAATGACAGCCTGCTTGCGCTCTGCGACAGCGGCAAATGACGGTTTGCACTCCAATCCGGCCTTAAGGTTCTGTTCAAGCAACTCTGCATAATGGCAGAATGTCTTGGTTGGTATGCAGCCCTCATTAAGGCAGGTGCCGCCCATCGGCCCTTCTGAAATAAGAGTAACCTCCAACCCGCGTTTTGCGGCCTCAACGGCAGTCTCATAACCGCCGGGGCCTGCTCCAATTATCAGCAAGCGCATTCGTCCTGGATTTTAAGGATGGGATTACGTGCTGCCGTGGTCTCATCGGGACGCGATATGGGTGTATTGTGCGGTGCGCCATGCAGGATATCGGGATCCTGTGCAGCCTCGGCTGCAATCTTACGCATCACATCAATAAACTCATCGAGTGTCTCCTTTGATTCTGTCTCGGTAGGCTCAATCATTATGGCCTGATGGAACAGCAGCGGGAAGTAAATGGTGGGAGCGTGGAACCCGAAGTCAAGCAGACGCTTGGCTACATCAAGTGTTGCGGCACCCTCCTTGCCATCACGTGCGCCGTCATTGATGAGTCCGTCAAACACGAACTCATGCTTGCATACTGTAGGTATGGGCAGCTTGTAGCAATCCTTGAGTGACTCCTTGATGTAGTTGGCACCCAGTGTAGCCAGCTTACCGCACAGTTTCACGTTCTGACGGCCCAGCATAAGCAGATAGGCGTATGCACGCAACATTACGCCAAAGTTGCCGTTGAATCCCGATACGTTCACGCCCAGGAACGGAACCAGCTTTTCACATACGCCTACAGGACCGCTTCCGGGACCGCCGCCGCCGTGAGGTGTGGAGAATGACTTGTGCAGGTTAAGGTGCATTACGTCAAATCCCATATCACCCGGACGTACAGTACCGATAAGCGGGTTCATGTTGGCTCCGTCATAGTAAAGCAGACCGCCTGCGGCATGTACCAGCTGCGCAATCTCCTTTATGTCTTTCTCAAAGAGTCCCAGAGTATTGGGGTTGGTCATCATGATACCGGCAATGGTA
The DNA here is from genome assembly GCA_024398635.1 of Bacteroidaceae bacterium. Taxonomy (GTDB): domain Bacteria; phylum Bacteroidota; class Bacteroidia; order Bacteroidales; family Bacteroidaceae; genus Colenecus. The sequence goes on from JAKSIV010000027.1 coordinate 15,531, forward strand.
TCGTCCAGCAGAGGTTTCAGGTCCTCAACGTCGACCAGACCGTTGGCGTTTGACTTTACAACAACCACATCTAAGCCGCATACTGCAGCACTGGCGGGATTGGTACCGTGAGCGCTGTCGGGCACTATGATGCGGGTACGCTTGGTGTCACCGCGTGACATATGGTACTCACGGATTATCATAAGGCCGGTAAGCTCACCGTGGGCACCTGCGCAGGGCTTGAAGGTAAAGTGCTTCATACCGGTTATGGAGGCAAGAGCATGGTCCAGACCTTCATATACAGCCTGCACTCCGGGTACATCCTTCTGCAACGGATGAATGCCGCCGAATGCGGGCATTGCGGCAATCTCCTCGTTGATCTTGGGGTTGTACTTCATGGTGCAGCTGCCCAGCGGATAGAATCCGGTGTCGACGCCAAAGTTCATCTGGCTAAGGTTGGTGTAGTGGCGTACCACATCCACCTCGCTTACCTCAGGGAGTTCGGGAGCCTTGCCTCTAAGGAGTCCGGCCGGGATTGCCTTGGTATCGGCACACTTGCTGCAAGCCTGAGGCAGCGAATAACCCATGCGACCGGGCTTGCTTAACTCGAATATCAGTTTGTCGTAGTATTTCATGGCGTCACTTCTTTAAAGATTCAACAAGTGCATCAATATCGGCGTATGAACGCTTCTCGGTGACGCAGAAACTTACGTAACCGTCCTCGGTCTCAAGGGCACCCAGGAATCCTGCATCGGCCAGTTTCTTCTGGACCTGGGCGGCAGGAGCCTTTGATTTCAGGACGAACTCTTTCAGGAATACGGCATCCTTGAATACCGGCTCAAACTGTCCGGTCTCAAGGAGCTTGTCATACAGATAGTGTGCGCGCTGGTAGCACAGGTCATTGACCTGTTTCATACCCTCGGGACCCATCAGTGAGAGATATACCGTCACCCAGAGTGCCATCAGGCTCTCGTTGGAGCATATGTTGCTGGTGGCCTTCTCGCGACGGATATGCTGCTCGCGGGCCTGCAGCGTAAGCACGAATGCACGACGGCCTTCCTTGTCACGGGTCTCGCCTACTATACGGCCGGGCAGTTTACGCATATAATCCTGCTTGCAAGCCATGAAGCCCACGTACGGGCCACCATAGCAGAGAGGTATTCCAAGCGGCTGGCCATCGCCAACGGCTACATCGGCACCCCACTCTGCGGGAGTCTTTACCACTGCCAGTGCAGACGGGTCACAATAAACCGTAAGCAGGGCCTTGTCGGCATGCAGGGCATCGGCCATACCGGTCAGGTTCTCGATTACTCCAAAGCGGTTCACCGACGGTACGATTGCGCCTGCAACATCACCCTGGGCAATGAGTGCCTCAAGTGATGCCTTACTTGTCTGGCCACCCTCCTGTGCTATCTCCTTAATGGTTATGCCGGCATACTTGGCGTATGTGGCTATCACACCTCTTACCTGCGGAAGCAGGGTGTTCGATACCAGCACGGTGTTCTTTTTCTTGGCCTGGGCTACCATCATGCGCATTGCCTCGGCGGCGGCTGTGGGGCCGTCATACATGGAGGCGTTGCTTACGTCCATTCCGGTCAGTGTGCAGATCATGCTCTGATACTCAAAGATGTAACGGAGCGTACCTTGTGATATCTCGCACTGATACGGAGTGTAGGCCGTTATGAACTCACTGCGTTGGGTGATATAGGGAATCACCGCAGGAGTGTAATGGTCATACGCTCCGGCTCCGGCAAACACCTTGAGCTTGGGATTCTTTGCAGCCAGCCCTTCAAAGAAATCGCGGACCTGCTGCTCGGTCATTGCATCGGGCAGGTCATACTCTCCCTTGTAGAGGCAGTCCTGCGGAACATCGGCATACAGGTCATCTAAACTATTCACGCCAATGCGGTCAAGCATGGCGCGAATATCACTGTCTGTATGCGGGAAATACTGGAAACCTGCCATCACTCCTTGATAAATGCTTTGTAAGCCGATGCATCCATCAGGTTGTCAAGCTCGGATGCGTCACTCATCTGAACCTTGATGATCCAGTTTGCAAAGGCGTCATCGTTTACCAGTTTGGGATCGTCAACAACCTCCTCATTAACCTCGGTTACGGTTCCGCTTACGGGGCTGAACAGGTCACTGGCGGCCTTGACACTTTCCAGAGCCCCGAACTCGCTGCCCTTCTCAACTTCATCATCAACATCGGGGCAATCCACATAGGTGATCTCGCCCATCTCTTTCTGGGCAAAATCAGTTACTCCGATGATAGCAATCTCACCTTCCACCTTAACCCACTCGTGGGTATCGCTGTACTTGAGTCCTTCAATTACTTTACTCATATCTTTTATTTTTTGTAATTTGTCTGATAAAAACGTTTCTTGATTACCTTGCCCGGGAACACCTTCTTGCGTATCCTTATGAACAGTTCAGTATCCAATGCCGAATACTGTGACTTTACCAGGGCAAAGCAGATGCTTTTGTCTAGGGTTATGCTGTGGTAGCCGGTGGTTACTTCTCCTACTTGAGTTCCGTCCTGCAGTTCTACGGGGTAGCCGTGACGGGGGATGGCTCGGTCAAAGATTTCTATTCCTACGAGTTTCTTTTCTACTCCCAGTTCTTTTTGGGTTACCAGGGCTTCGCGGCCTATGAATTCGGCTTTGTCCAGTTTGCAGAAGATTCCCAGGCCGGCTTCTATGGGGCTGATTTCGGGGCTTAGCTCGTCTCCGTAGAGGGGGAGGCCGGCTTCAAAGCGCAGGGTGTCGCGGCAGCCCAGGCCGCAGGGCTGGATTCCGGCTTTTATGAGGCGGTCCCAGATCTCTACCGTATCACTCAATGTTGCATATAACTCAAAGCCGTCCTCACCGGTGTAGCCGGTTCGGCTTACTATCAGACGGTGGCCGTTGTACTCTGCGTTGCAGTACTCGTAGAAGCCCAGGTTCTTGGCGCAGTCCAGACCAAACAGGTCTATGACAGTCTTCTCGGACTCCGGTCCCTGTATTGCTATCTGGCCCCAGATATCGGACTGGTTGTCTATCTTTACATCATAGCCTTTCTGCTGTTCCAGCATCCAGGCGTAGTCCTTATCTATATTGGCGGCATTCACAACCAAGAGGAAGTGGTCGGGCTCAAACTCGCGGTAGACCAGCAGGTCATCTACCGTACCTCCGTTTGGATAGAGCATCATTCCGTACAGTATCTTGCCGGGATTGAAGCCGCTTATGTTGTTTGTAAAAATGTGGTTGATGTAACGCTCGGCATCGGGTCCGCTTATGAATATCTCGCCCATGTGGGATACGTCGAATATTCCCACTTTGTTACGGACTGCCAGGTGTTCCTGGGTTATGCCCGCATACTGGATGGGCATGTCAAATCCTCCAAAGGGACTCATCTGGGCACCCAGAGCCACGTGACTGCTGTGCAGGCAGGTTTTCTTAATTTCTTCGGCCATACTTAATGAAATTTTCGTCAAGATATGTCTGTTCTATCTTAAGCACCTCATCTATGTCCGGGTTGCTTAAAAACTGCATATCCTTACAAAAATAATCAATAAGTTTGGACTTCAAAACATCAAAGCCAAAAAGTAATCCACAATCTTTCAGATTAGTCACGCGCTGGCGTACGGACTTGATTCCCTTGCTGTCAAGTTTCTCTTTAGAGGGAGTAATGGCGCGCTCCATCTCCCCAAAATCAACATCATACAAGAGCGTTCCGTGCACTATGCAGCCGTTCTTTGTGGCATAGCAGGCATTGCCCGATACCTTGCGGCCTCCCACCAGTACGTCATTGTGCTCGGTGCGTACCGCATCCAGCCCCATGGAGCGCAGTGCATCGGCCAAACGGGACAGGTATTCATCGAACGCCTTGTTTACATCGGGCTGGCTGGTTATGTATGATATCATCAGGTTGCCCTCATCGGCATATACGCAACCGCCGCCGCTCTTGCGCCGGTACATCTCGATACCGTGTTCCAGGCAGTACGGCACGTTTACCTCGGCCTCCATATCCTGGTTGCGGCCGAATATTACCGTAGGCCGTACGTTCCACAGAAAGAACGTATCGGGAGCATGCTCCACAGCCCACTCCTCCATTGCCAGCCAAAAGACCAATCTTCGGTAATTCATACGCCAAATATAAAAAATAAATGGCAGCCAACCTTACAAGACTGCCATTTATCCGGGGTCCATGCATCCGTGAGTATTGAAAAGGAAAGAACTCAGGAATACACTTACGGACACCTTTTCATTCCAACATTGCCTTTTTACAAGCCGGAATGTCATCCCGACATCCCAGGTTTGAGAGACAAATGTCGGTCAATTATTAATAGCCTGTTTTAAAAAAGATTGAAATAAAATTGTCAAAAATGAAACAATATATCATTTTTGTTGTATCTTAGTTGTCAAAACCGAAACCCAACCCAAGAGCATGAAAAGATACAGCATAAACAACATAGTCAAGCTACCTCACTATGACCAGGTGGCCATCTTCAACGAACAGGTGGCAGTAGTAAGTACTCACCTGTTTGGAATAGACACGTCACAATACCTGTTTTCCATAGACGCCTTTGTAATAGGTTATATTCTGGATGGACATAGTGTCATGGAGATCAACAATATAAGCTACGACCTTGATCCGGGTTGCATATTCATTCTGACACCCACCCACACATGCAGGCTCCAGAAACACAATCCTGATTTCAAGGTGCGGCTGCTGTTGCTCAACTCCAATGAGTATAACATGTCAGTTCACCTGAGTTATATTGTCAAATCCGAAAGATGGATGAAGACCTATTTCAATCCGGTCATCAGACTGACAGAACGTGAGGCCGATACAATAAACCGATGCACAGACAGGATAGTGGAACAGATAAACCGTAAGGAGTGTCTCAACCGCGTGGAATTCATGAAATTGGCCGTCACATGGCATCATATGGAACTTGACAACATCCTTCAGGAAAGGGCAGATGAGAAAAATGATAACAACAAGCCATTGACACGCCAGCAGCATCTGGCCCGCAAACTCTACAACCTGGTAGTGAACAATTACCGCAAAGAACATCAGGTCAGGTTCTATTCAGAGCAGATGTGCCTTACACCCCAATACCTTAATCAGATAACCACCCATACATTCGGCAAGACATTAAGCGCCATCATAACAGACCAGATATTCACTACGGCAAGAAGTATGATACTGTCATCGGACATGAGCCTTCAGGAGATTGCCAACGAACTGAACTTCCCCGACCAGGCATCATTCAGCAAATTCATAAAGAAAGCGTCCGGAGTTAGTCCCAATGCCATGAGAAAGAGCAACCCGCACAAGGACTCTATCTGAAATTGTTGAAGCGGTAACTGAAAGCTATCACAAACATCGATGTGTCGCCAAACGTGCGGCTCTCGTTCCAGCTGGTACCTGATACCGATGCCGAGAATCCGTTGTACTGTCTGAGTATGTCACGCCATGTAACGCTCAGCGTGGCCTGACGGCTCTTAAGGAAGCTCCACTCGGCCGATACGCTCCACAGACACTCCGGGCGGTTGGCCTCTTTCATCTCATAACCGAACGGGCGGTTGTAGGTACATCGGGTTGATGCTCCAAGTCCGATTGAAGACTGATACGACAACTCCGCAGTGGCATTCAGACGCTTACCTCCGTTGGCCTTGTCCAGATAATCGCTCTTACTGTGGTCCATGGTATAGCCCACATCCCCGCGTATCATCCAGAACCGGTCAGAGTAAGCACCCTCCATGTTCAAGCTTACCCGATGGTAGTCAGTGGCGCTCTTGTTGGCGGCGGCATCGGTGAATGACTGCACATATGCCACGTTGTGACTCAGCGAGTGGTTGGCGGTAAAGTTGACCGACAAATCCTGGAACGGATAGGTAAGGAACAGATACTCACTTACATTCCAACTGCCGTTTATATTCTCGGGCGATGTGATTCGGGCACCTGTCTTGCGGTCCAGGCGTGTCAGAGTGGTTATCTCATTGAAAGTGGTCCCGTAACTTACGCGGGTGCGCATCCATGACTGCAACTGGAACTCCAGATTAACGTTGTGTGAGAATGAGTTCTTAAGCTTGCTGTTACCCTCCTGTATGTTCATGGGGTCGCTGTAATCGGTCACCATTGAGAGTTGCTGCACTCCGGGCAGTCCGTTCGACCCGTTGTAGCCCAGTCCTATCTGACTCTTACGGAATATCTTGAAACGGAAATTGGCATTTGCTGAATAACGGATGCCTTTGTAACTGATATGCTCATCGTCCTTGCCCGGCACCTTGTTCAGGTTGTCTATCGTCATTATCACAGGCGATGCATTCAGTGACATGTTTATCCTGTACACGGAGTCCGAGTAGAAGTATTCCAGGTCAAATGAGTTGTTCAGATTACTGTTGCGCTTATCATAGTAAAGTGAGTCCACATCGGCAAGCGACCCGTCGGTGCCCATGTCCTGATACTGCTGTATGCTCTTGCTGTCATCGTATGAGATGCTGTAACCCAGGCCGATGTAACCGGCATCTCCCATCTGGCGGTTTATGCTCAGATTGGCGCTGTAATTGTTGCCATGTGACGGTGTGTATATCCTGTGGTTGACATTACGTACGCTGTCTCCCAGTTGGGCAAAACGGCTCTCTGACGAGTTTATGCTGCTGCCGTCGCTTTCGGTACGCCCCGCCCTGAGGTACAGGTTGAGACGATACTTGTCATCGGGACCGAATGTCTTGCCCATTCCTCCGTTTATGCTGTATGTGGAACCTACACTTTCACCGCGGTTGGACTGTACGGTCGAGCTTATGAGCCCCTCGCCCTCATTGGATATGGAATCAACCGAACTGCTGCTGTTGTTGCTCCAGTTCCTTGACAGGTCCAGATTCAGGTTATACCAGGTCTTCTCATCTATCTGGCCGTTCACTCCGGCAGATCCGCCCCAGTTGTGCCCGCCATTGGAACTGGTGTTCTCGCTGAATGAGTTCTGCGTAAACTCGGGCATGAACATCTTGTTGTAGTTCTGTGACTTGTTCTCATTGTAACTGTCACCGTAACTCACCTGCGCATTGACCGATACCTTACCGAACTCCTTGTCATAATAGATGTTGGCGTTTGAGTTCTCGGTCCTTAACTGGTTTGAGTATTCATACGGTATGGTGTTCCTGTTATAAGATGCGTACAACTCAGATCCGCCCTGCTTCCACATGGAGCCGTCGACCGAAACACGGTACTTGTCAAATCTGTCAGTGGTAGCCACCTCAACACTGGCAAATATGGTGCGGTCCATGGGCTCCTTGGTCTGCATGTCCATTACCAAATGGTTGTCACTCATCACGTTCAGGGTATCGTCCGGAACCTCATAGACCTTAAGGCTCTTGAGTTTATCGGTGGGCATGTTGTTGAGCGCTATGCTCATGTCGCGCTTAAAGAACTGGTCACCGTTAAGGCGTATCTCGTTGATGTCACGCCCCAGATAGGTCATCTTACCGTCCTGGTACTTGAGTCCGGGCAGGCGGCGCACCAGATCCAGCAGCACGCTTCCGGTTGGCATCTCGTATGCATCGGCATTGAATATTATGGTATCACCGAGCTGGTACATACGCTGCAGTTCGGCCACAATCTCAACCTCCTCGGTGGTAAGCGGATTGCTGCGCAGCACCACTGAGTCCAGCCGGACCGTGTAGGTGTGGATTCCGCTCTCGCGTTTCATGGGCGGATCTATGATGGTATCCAGCGTCTGCATTCCCAGATAGGATATCCTTATGCTCAGGCGGGTGTCCTTAAGGCGGTCGCGGCGGGACATATAGGTCCAGAAACTGCCGTCCTTATCGGCCGCCCCGCCATCGGTCTCGGTTGTGTCGCCCAGACATTTTACCAGGATATTGGCACCCTGCAGAGGGTACGGATTGGGCTCATACTCATCGACCCCATACACCTTTCCCTCTACCTGGAATATCTGCTTGACATAAGTACGCAGCATTGACTCAGTCTCCGGACTGCTCCAATCCTGCGCACTCACACCTATACTGATCAGCACCAACGCTGCCAAAAGGACTCTCCTTAGATTCATACTGCAAAGTTATTTCACCTTCTTATACGATGCAACTCTGCAGAAGTCAAAAATAGTACCATTGGGGTCAGGCCCCAATGGTACTGTTTTTAGCGGATAGTGGTAGTCTCGTTGATCCAGCCCTTGATCTCAACCTGGTCACCTACCTTGTAACCGAGCATGAACAGGTCATTGGCATCAGGAGTCTGCTTCTTATATGAACTGATAAGTTCGTTGGCTTTTGCGGCAACCGAAGAATCCACCTTCTTGGCCTGCTCCAGCTTGTCGATGACTGCAAAGTATGCGCAACGGTTCAGGGCGGGCTCACTTGACCAGTCACGTTTTACATAGTAAAGCTGTGCCAGGAGGATGTAAGCGTCACCTCTGTTGGGATTGTTCTGCAGACATTTCTGAATGCATGAACGGCTGCGGTCATAGTTATCCTTTGCAAAGTAGAGGGTAGCCATAAGATAATATGTACCTGCTATGCTGGACTTGTCATCATCAAGCTCAATAGCCTGTTCATAATACTCGATAGCCTTCTCGGTATCTTCACGCTGCTTGTAGTAGAGAGCGCCCAGAGCCTTGGCTGTTCTGGCCGAAGGAGAGATGGCATGAGCATACTCAGATGCTGCAAAGTAAGCGTCACTTGAGTTGCACTCAAATATCTGCATGATCTTAACGACCTTGGTCAGGTACTCAAGGTCATCCTTGTGGTTCTCAATCTTGGGGCCGTAAATTTCCTGCAGTTTAGCGCAGTCGGCGGCACCGCTGTTAATGAACAGACCGTCAATCCTTTCCTTACATTTCAGAGCCCTTTCAAGCGTTTTCTCATCGGTCAGGTTATTAATGAACTCGTCAATATATGATGCACAATCCACATAGTCCTGCAGCAGAGCCTCACGATACTCCTCGTTATCCTTCTTATTCTTGAAACGCTGGGCCGATACGTTCATAAGGTCGTCAAGAACGTAATCCTGCGAGCGGCCTTTGCCCAAATCAACGGCTTTGCGCAGAATCTCATAGGCTCTGGATATCTGCACTCTTGGGTTGTAGGACATATAGTCATGACCGTACTGACCCAGAACTTCATATTCCGTAACCTTGTTCTGCGCAAACGCGTTGAGTTGGTCTATATACTTGAGACGCTGCTCGTAAACCTGGAAAAGTTCAGTGGAGTATTTGGACATGAGCTCCTCATCCTTGGCCGCTTTGGCATCATTATAGAGCGAATGCAGTATCTTGATACCGTAGTTGTATGTATTGACCGATGCCAACGGTGCCTGTTCAAAAACTGTCTTCCAGCCATTCTCGTAGGCCGATTTGAAGTCATTGGTCTTGTAATACTCAACATAGATGCTGATATTCTCGCGGATCTTGATACTGTCCTGTCCGTGACCGTACCTGGATCCGACCTCTACGCCATTCTGGGCGTAGACGCTTGCGGATGTAATGAGCGCAAGGGCAAACAAACCGAACTTTTTCATATTGTGTTATGTTATAAGACTATTCAGAATTGAAAAAGGTATGCCTCTTATTGGAGGCGGAAGTTTACCGGAATGGTGTATTTTACCCTGACCGGCACGCCGTTCTGCTCGCCCGGTTTCCAGGCGGGCATCTCGTTTACCATCCTCAGGGCCTCCTCATCAAGTAGCGGATGTGCCGATTTTACAATCTCGGGCTTGACTATACTGCCATCCTTGTTGACGATGAATGAAACCAGGACTCTACCCTGTATCGTATCCTTTCTTGCCTCTGCGGGGTACTTTATTGTGGTACGCATAAATTCCAGCAACCCCATTGTACCGCCCGGGAATTCCGGACTTTTGTCTACCAGTATATAAACGTCTTCCTCATCAGGTCCAGGGTCGGATTCCAAAATTGCATCTTTATTAGCCGGAGCAGGAGGTGCCTCATATCTCACATTAAACATTCCTTTCTTTCTGAGTATTGTTTTGACTTCATCCAAAGTCTCACTGGAAGCATCGGGCCAATATACAATAGTGACTTCCTGTATATCCTCCTTGACAATGTCCGCATCATCCAGATAATCACCAAGCTGGTCAAGCTGCAATCTGCGTGGTTCAAATCCCGTCAAGACGTCATCATCTCCATTGCTCTTATGATACAACTTAAGTTTCTGTGCAAGTATTCCTTGGGACTGGATTATTACCCTGAATTCATTGTACTTATACTCATCCAACCTGTTCAACAGGATCTCACCGTTCGATACCGGTCTCCTGGCCTCCATATATCCCTTTTGTGACACCTTGAGATAATCATCGGGATCAGAAACGCGCATAGAGAAATTGCCGTACAAGTCTGTGATTCCATGAGCGCGAATGCGGTCTTTGGAATCCACTTCATACACGTTTACCAAGTACATGGGATTGCCGTCAGCGGCATCAACCACTGTGCCCTGTATCACATCGCCGGCTTTGATGGTCTGGCGCACAACAGTAAAGGTGCTGAAAGGATTTTCTGCATTGTCTGAAACATATTCAGTTCTGATACCGGGAGCATATTTCTGATACAATATCCTCTTAATGTCCGATATGACATCGGCCGATGCATCCGGATATATTCTCAGCTTGACACTACGGATACGGCTTTCAGGATCTATTACGTTATTAATATAGTTCTCCAGATCGCTCACATCGGTCATTACTCTGACATAATCCCGGGATTTCTTTGCATCAGTCTTTAGGCCCGTCTTGCTGTCAGTTCTGTCTACCTGTGCAGCCAATGTCTCTTTCCAGACATCAACGGTGACATCGCAATAGTATCTCATCTCGGGCACCAGGACCTTAACGGGATACATACCTCTAGCACAGCCTTGCTGATCTTGCGTGCACTCGTCATATACCTTTCCGAACTCTTGCAGGCACCATTCATCCCTAAGTTCCTGATAGGCGTTCAGAATTATGCCAAACACCTTATCACGCGATTCAATACCGGCTCCGGCCTCACGCTCCAGACTTATAACATGTCTGACGGTGGTATTGACAGTTTTAAAGCCCTCCATCTCATACTCCTCAATTAACGGTAAACGGCTGTCATTATTTGGATTGGCAATGAACTGACTTACATAGTCCTTGATCTTCTCGGAGGAGACTTTCTTGTCCACTACGCCATTTTTGATATGAACCTTACCGTTTTTAAGGACAACCACACGCATCATATTGCGTTCTTTTACAAAGAATGCGGGAACAGCATGCTCTTCATCACCCTCAATTTTGGTCTCATCTCCGGGCGTTGTTTTCTTCATGGTAATGGTAACATCACCATCAATGTTCTCAAAACGGATTTTGACAGACTTGTACCCCTCTTTAGTTACACTGAAAAAGTCCTTTCCGTCGGGAGTGGTGAATGAGAATTCACCTTTCTTGTCCGTAAAACCAAGGAAACTGAAAGAAGCCACAGCTGACTGAGACGGGTTTTCTGCCACCATGGCATCGGCTATCGGCTTTCCTTTCTCATCTACAACCTTACCTTTTATTAAGGTTCCATCATTGTTTTCCGCACCTATTTTAATGCCTAAGGGATCAATGTCCAATGATTTCTCAGAACGCGCAAACAGGACAGAAGTCACTCCCAGCATGGGGACTAGAAGCAGAAGCCACATGAGGCGTCTCCTCCGGGTTTTGTTCTTGTTCATCATAATAATTCTCTTTTTAATGTTAAGGTTAAAGGAACTTGCCATTGCATAGGCCTCTGCGCCGACAGTCCGCATTATCAACAGTTTCTGATAGTCACTGTTCCGTATGCCGTAACGGGTGATCACTTCGTTATCGGCCTCAAACTCATGGACTATCTTTATCTCTTGCAGTACAAGCCAGCAAACCGGGTTAACGACGGTGCAGGCTAACAGGAACACCAGGTCTACGGAATGAAGAAGTCTGATGTGTGAAAACTCATGCCTCAGACATGCCTTGCGGGCAAACCCATTCTCATTATCCGATATGACAATGTAGTTCATCCAACTGAACGGGCCGAAATCCTCATCATGCGTGACCAGCCATACCATGCGGCTTATGCGATGGCGACGTTTCCCGCGCAGGAACCGTCTTGTTCTGATTATGCTTCGGCTCCAACCTACCAAAAGCATCAGCACATATGCCGAATACATACATACCAGAACCACAGCCCACATACTTGACTTGTCGGCGGGGGCTGTAACGGCAGGCGCGGGCTCTGCCGTAAAGACAAATGTTCCTGAAAGCTCATGGGCAAACTCCATTCGCTCAATTGCCATGTCACTCACTACGGGTGTCTGTTCAGGCAAGGTAATATGCACAAGGGGGAGAAGGGCCGAGAGCAAGGTCGCTCCCAGCAGGTAGAACCGGTTGAAACGGTAAAATGTGGTTCCGCTGAATACCGCCTTATAGATGGTAAGCAGAACTATCAGGGCAAACGCCCATTCCAATATGTAAAGGACTATACTGCCCATAACTGCTATTATTTTGCGTTTTCGGCCATGCGGATAAGGTCTCTCAGGTCATCGATACTTACCTCCTGCTGCTGTACAAGGCAGGATATGAAATCCTTGTATGAGCCGTTAAAGAACCGGGCTACACTCTCCTTGTTCATCAACTCAACATATTTGTCACGGCCCACTGCAGGCTCATACAGAAAGAACCTGGCTCCCAACTCCTGATGCTTTATCATTCCGCTTACCTCCAGGCGCCGCACAAACGTGGTCAGCGTATTGAAATTGGGCTGAGGCTCGGGCATGCGTTCCAAAAGATCCCTCATGGACAGCGCCCCGTTATCCCAGAGCACGTTCATGATTGCAAGTTCCTTATCGGTCAGTTTTTTCATATGTCAATAATGTTTTGTTTCACTCTTCCGATGCAAATAAATTACATTTTGTAAAAACAACCAAACATTTTGACAATTATTTATACTTTCGTTGTAAA
>JAKSIV010000028.1 GCA_024398635.1 Bacteroidaceae bacterium
GTCAAGGGCACAATGGTAAGCATTGAGGATACCATCAAGGGATTCAACATGATACTGGACGGTCAGGTGGATGACCTGCCCGAGCAGGTATTCCTTAATGTAGGTACTATTGAGGAGGCCATCGAGAAAGCCAAGAAACTACAGGAGGAATTGAAGAAGTAATCATGCTTAAGCTTAGGATTATAGCTCCGGATAAACTGGTTTTTGAGGGTGAGGTTGAAAGCGTTACCTTGCCGGGGACTATCGGCTCATTTACTGTTCTCAACAATCATGCCCCTATAATCTCGTCTCTTGAGAAGGGCAAAATAGTATATAAGGAAGCGAACGGACATACCGACGTCGCTGTAAGGTCCGGATTCGCCGAGGTTAAGGATAACATCCTCTCAATTTGTGTCGAGTTATGAAGAAACTGATAATTACATATCTGATAGCGCTTTCAGTATTGACCATAGGCTCTGTACTGGCGTTGCGTACGGTATGGCCGGAGCAGTATACGTCACTTCTGTTCATCATTCCGCTGTTTTTTGGCGTAATGCTTGGAGTAATGGCCTGGCTCAAGCGCACAAATGAAAAGAAGGGCCGTGACCGCAGCATATTCTTCTTAACCTACAGGGTTGTCAAGATACTGCTGGCCATTGTGCTGCTGCTTGTCTATTTCGCTTTTGTAGGTGAGCAGTTACTGGCATTTGCGGTTGTATTCATGATTTATTATCTGTGTCTCTCGGCAATTGAGACGATTCTGTTCATGAAAGGAGAAAAGAAGAGTTGAAGAGACCGGCTTACATATTGATGGCATTGATGCTGGTGGTATCCGTCCCTGCCGCTGCATCGGATACTGAGACAGCTAAGGATGAGACTGTTGATGTAAAAGGCATCATATTCGGCCATCTTAAGGACTCCTATCACTGGCATATCATCACAATAGGTGAGAAGGAGATTTCACTGCACCTTCCGGTAATGCTTTACAGTAAGGTGTCCGGCTGGCATTTCTTCTCGTCACGTGAACTTGAGGAGACCGGCAGTTATGAAGGATTCCATATCACTGATGAGGGAGCTCATGCCGGCAAGCTTGTGGAAACATTGCCGGATGGATCTCAACTCAAGCCTCTTGACCTCTCTCTCACCAAAGTTGCTCTCGGGGTCATCATTAACAGCATAATGCTTTGTGTGATTGTGATGTGCACCGCCCGTTGGTACAGACGTCACAAATCTACAGATCCTGCTCCCGGCGGTTTTGTGGGTCTCATGGAGTTTGTAGTGGCAATGATCGTTGACGATGTTATCAAACCATCGGTAGGTAAGGATTACAAACGGTATGCCCCGTTACTGCTCACCATATTCTTCTTTATACTGCTGAGCAATATAATGGGACTTATCCCAATATTCCCTGCAGGAGCCAATGTAACCGGCAATATTGCCATTACTCTCACCCTGGCTCTGGTGACATTCTTTACCGTGAATGTGTTCGGCAACCGTGAATACTGGAAGGAGATACTTTGGCCCGATGTCCCTGTTTTCCTGAAGGCTCCCATACCTCTGCTTCCGTTCATTGAGATAATAGGTATATTCACAAAACCGTTTGCACTGACTGTCCGTCTGTTCGCCAATATCACGGCAGGTCATGCCATCATACTTTCACTTACGTGCGTCATCTTCATTACAGCTAAGATGGGGCCGGTGATAGGTGCTCCGATGACGGTATTGTCAGTGTTCTTTATGATATTCATGAACCTGCTTGAGTTGCTGGTGGCATATATACAGGCATATGTGTTCACAATGCTGAGTGCAGTGTTCATAGGACTTAGCCGTCCCGAGGAACATCATGCAAAGGAAAAGGTAAAAGTAAATGACGAAAATACATTAACAACTTAAAATAACAACATTATGATGTTAGCAACAATGTTACAGGCTGCCGCAGGTGCAGCATTAGGAAATGGCGTAATAGCACTTGGTGCCGCTATCGCAGTTGTAGGTGCAGCCCTCGGTCTGGGTCGTATCGGTCAGTCAGCAATGGAGTCAATCGCACGTCAGCCCGAGGCTGCAGGTGATATCCGCAGTTCAATGATTCTTATCGGCGCCTTCATGGAGGGTGTGTCACTTCTGGCCGTAATCGTTTGTCTGTTGGCACTTTACGCTAAGTAATGGACCTTCTGATTCCCGAAGTCGGTACAATCATCTGGATGCTTATTGCAGCCGGAATTGTCTTCTTTATATTGGTAAAGTGGGGATTCCCCATGATTACCCGTATGGTAGACGAGCGCGATGAGTATATAGACAAGTCGCTCCTGGCGGCCAAGGAGGCCAATGAGCGTCTGGCCGGCATCCAGAATGAATGTGATGAACTGCTTAAGGAGACCCGTGCCGAGAAGGCGCGTATCCTTAAGGAGGCAACAGACCGGCGTGATGAGATCATTGCAGAGGCCGAGGCTCGTGCCAAGGAGAGCGGTGAGAAACTCATCGCCGATGCACGTGAACAGATACGTCTTGAGAAGGAGGAGGCACTGCGCAGCATGCGCCGTCAGGTTGCCGAACTGTCGGTCCAGGTGGCTGAGAGGGTTGTACTTAAGGAACTCTCCACCGATGAGGACCAGCTGCTTCTGATAGACCGTATGATAGATGATGTCAAAACAGGAAAGTAAGGTATGAATACAGGAACCGTTTCCGTGCGATACGCCAAGGCGCTGCTGCAGTATGCGGTGGAGCAGGGCGATGCTGCGCAGGTGTATCTGGAGATGCAGACGCTTGCCTCACGGATGCGGGCTGTGCGTGCCATACATGACCGTCTGGTTGACCCCACGTTAAGTGTGGCCGATAAATGCAGTCTGCTTGAGACTGCTGTCACGGACGGAAAGAAACCGCTGAGCGGTTCTGCACAGGCTTTCTTCAAGCTCGTTGTAGGTGCCGGACGCGGTGACTGCCTGCTGTTTATGGACGTAAGCTATCAGGACCTGTACCGCCTCAAGAATGGTATCGTGCCGGTTGAGCTTATAACAGCCACCCCTGTGGGCGATGAACGCAGGGCGCGGCTCAAACAGTTGGTAGAGAATGTAGAGCACGGCAGTGTGGAATGGACCCACACGGTTGATCCGTCACTTGACGGCGGATTTGTGCTTCTGGTTGACGGATTCCGCCTTGACGCCAGCGTGGCGGGCAAGCTGCAGAGAATCCGTAAGGAACTTATTGAAAAGAATAACCGTATCATATAATGGCAAACGGAATAAAGGCAAGTGAGGTATCGGAGGTACTTCTGGAACAGCTTAAGGGCATAGATACCAGCGCCCGCTTCCAGGAGGTGGGAACCGTGCTCCAGGTGAGTGACGGCGTGGTCCGCATTTACGGACTCAAGAATGCCGAGGCCGATGAGCTGATAGAGTTTGACAATGGCATCCAGGCCATAGTGATGAATCTGGAGGAGGATAACGTAGGTGCCATCCTGCTTGGTCCTACCGATCAGATCAAGGAGGACATGACCGTGCACCGCACAGGACGCATAGCCTCAATCAACGCAAGTGAGAACATGCTGGGCCGCGTGGTCAACCCGTTAGGTAAGCCGCTTGACGGTCTTAAGGATATAGAGGGTCCCTTCTTTGAGATGCCTCTGGAGCGTAAGGCTCCCGGCGTGGTGTTCCGTGAGCCGGTGCATCAGCCGCTGCAGACAGGCCTGCGTGCCATCGACGCCATGATTCCTATAGGCCGCGGTCAGCGTGAGCTTATAATCGGTGACCGTCAGACCGGTAAGACCGCCATTGCCATTGATACCATCATCAATCAGCGCAAGAACTATGAGGCAGGCGATCCTGTCTATTGCATATACGTGGCTGTGGGCCAGAAAGGTTCAACAGTGGCAACCATCGTGAACACCCTGCGTCAGCACGGTGCTCTGGATTACACCATCGTTGTGGCCGCAACCGCAGCCGATCCTGCCGCACTGCAGTATTATGCTCCGCTGGCAGGTGCCGCCATAGGTGAGTATTTCCGTGATACCGGCCGTCATGCCCTGGTTGTCTATGATGACCTTTCAAAGCAGGCTGTGGCTTACCGTGAGGTTTCGCTTATCCTTAAACGTCCGTCGGGCCGTGAGGCATATCCGGGTGATATTTTCTACCTGCACTCACGTCTGCTTGAGCGTGCAGCCAAGATAATCAGCCAGCAGGAGGTGGCCGAGAAGATGAATGACCTTCCGCCGTCATTGGTGGGCCACGTCAAGGGTGGCGGCTCTCTTACCGCACTGCCTATCATCGAGACACAGGCCGGTGACGTATCGGCCTATATCCCTACCAACGTGATCTCCATCACCGACGGACAGATATATCTGGAGTCAAGCCTCTTCAACCAGGGATTCCGTCCCGCCATCAACGTGGGTATATCGGTATCACGTGTGGGCGGTAACGCTCAGATCAAGTCCATGAAGAAGGTGGCCGGTACGCTCAAGATTGACCAGGCGCAGTACCGTGAGCTGGAGGCGTTCAGCAAGTTCAGCAGCGATATGGACCTCGTGACCGCCATGGTGCTTGACAAGGGCCGCAAGAACAACCGCCTGCTTATCCAGCCTCAGTATTCACCTATGCCGGTAGGAGAGCAGATAGCAGTACTCTACTGCGGCATACACGGTCTTCTGAGCAAGGTTCCGCTGGACCGTGTCATTGAGTTTGAGGACCGTTTTGTGGAGATTGTTCGCGGCAAGTACAAGGAGAACATACTTGACGTGCTGTCCAAGGGCGTGATGAATGATGAGGTAGGCAAACTCATTGAGGAGGCTGCCGACAAGACCATTCAGGAATTAGGAATCTGAGGTAAGTAATGTCACTCAAGGAGATAAAGACCCGTATCCAGTCGGTCAGCAACACACGCAAGACCACATCGGCCATGAAGATGGTATCGAGCGTGAAACTGCGCAAGGCACAGCAGAACATTCAGTTTGCCGTACCTTACGTGAATCAGCTGGATGGTATCCTAAAACGCCTTTCGTCCGACCCTGAGGCCCGCAAGGTGTCACCGTTAGTAGTGGAGCGTGATGTCAAGGAGGTGGCTATGGTCTGCTTCTCGTCCGATTCCAGCCTGTGCGGCGGTTTTAACGGCAATATCATACGTCACAGCCGCGCACTTTACAATGAACTCTACAATATTGACCAGACTCCGCTGGTATATACCGTAGGCCAGAAGATAACCGATGCCTTCCGTAAGGAGGGGCTGACCATTAACACCGGTTATGCTGGTATGATGCAGAGTCGCAGTTATGAGCAGGCCTCATCACTGGCCGATGACCTTATGGATATGTATCTGAACGGCCATATAGACAGGGTGGTGCTTACCTATACACACTTTAAGAGTGCCGGATCACAGCAGATCGTGGATGAGGTACTGCTGCCGGTTACTGTTCCGGCCGGTGAGGCGGAGCAGGAGAGTGACTACATTCTGGAGCCGTCGGCCGTAGAGCTTATGAAAGTGCTGCTGCCCAAGGTGATACGCATGAAAGTATATTGCGCCATGCTGGATTCTTTTGCCAGCGAGCAGGCTGCCCGCGTGATTGCCATGCAGGCTGCTACCGAGAATGCCGACAACCTGATTGGCGAGCTTACCCTGCAATACAACAAACTGCGCCAGCAGGCCATTACCAATGAGATACTGGATCTTGCTGCCGGCGCCCAAAAGTAGTACAAAAGGGGACAGTCCCCTTTTGTACTATTTTGTACCGAAAACGAATTATGGCTGAAATGAGGATAGAGAGCCTGGCGCTGCACTATGTGGGCAATCAGGCAAATGAGGAGCCGTTTGTATGCTCCAAGAAACTGTTTACGCTGAGCGAGGATATGAACACCCTGCTCACGGAATACTTTGTGGGCTCGTTCAAGAGTGAGGAGCGTTTTGTGTTCCATGATGACCTGGGGCTTGAGAATAACCGTGTCTATAGGCTGGTAAGTGACATATTCGATAATCCGGGCATGCTATATGACTTCTCGGTAGATTTGGCCACACACCTGTATGAGAACTGCCAGCACCCAAAGATCAAGGGCGGTGACTTTATAGTGGCTCATATTACAGGTCTGGGTATCGGGCGTGACATAAACGAGGCTATCGGCCTGTTCAAGATAGAGAACAAGGAGACCTTCCTAACCTTTGAGCACGATGAGGACGGTTTTGACATATCGCCCGTGGACGGCGTGAACCTGCGCCGCCTGGACAAGGGAGCGCTCATAATGAACTACGAGCGCGAGAAAGGCTACATGGTGGCTGTGGTCGATAAGACCAATACCCAAGGCGCCAGCTATTGGATCGATGACTATCTGCATCTGATGCGCCGTCAGGACTCATATTTCCAGACCCAGAACGTGATGGAACTGACCCGTAACTTTGTGGCTCAGGAGCTGCCCAAGCAGTTCAACGTGAACCGTGCCGACCAGGCCGACCTGTTGAGCCGCACCATGGGATTCTTCAAGAACAACCCCAAGTTCGATATGCCGTCATTTGAGCAGCAGGTAATGTCCCAGCCTGAGGTGGTGGGCATGTTTGATGATTACCGCAACCGCTACGAGCAGGAACGTCAGATTCAACTGCAGGACCAGTTTGACGTAAGCGAGGGAGCCGTAAAGAAACAGAACCGCCTCTACAAGAGCGTCATCAAACTGGACAAGAACTTCCACATATACGTGCACGGCAGCCGCCAGCTGATAGAGCAGGGCGAGGACGAGCACGGCAAGTTCTACAAGCTCTACTTCAACGAAGAATCCTGAATCGCCGCATTGTTAAACGACCCTAATGCGTCATTGTTAAACGACCCTAATGCGTCACATTCAGAATGACCAGATTGTCGCCGGCATGGAGGCGGGTGTCACCGGACGGGATGATCTGTTGGTCGCCGCGACGTACTAAAAGGACCAGGCCATCGCCTGAAATATCGCTAATGGTGTGCCCGTCCCTTATTCCGCCTTTCTTGACAGTCTTTTCCACCAGATATGTCTCTGTGTCCTCAAATGTTTTGGTCACCATTATAACCTTATCACCGGCCATAAGGAGCGTATCTCCGCGTGGAACCAGACGCTCACCGTTACGTAGTACCAGTGCCAGCAGCACATTCCCGGGCAACTCCAGATCCATTACCTTCTTGCTGTCCCAATTGCTGCCGGGGGTGATGTCAATGCTGCTGAACTGCATCTGTGTGCCTTCGGAATAATCATTGAAAGTCTTCATTACGTCAGACCCGGCATCAACCATATCAAGTCTTCGGGCAACCCAGGGAATCAGTGAACCTTGCAGTGAGATGGAAATCAGCACTATGCAGAATACTATATTGAAAATATCGTTCTCCACAAGCGGATTGTCGGTCATGGCCATAATGGCAAATACGATTGACGCAGCACCTCTAAGACCCACAAAAGACACCAGTATCTGCTGTCTGAGTGCATATTTCCTGAATGGAGAAAGGATTCCTGTCACGGCCAGCGGCCTGGCTATAAGCAGCATGAATAAAAATATGGCCAATGCCGGGAGTATGGCCCGATGAAGCAGCAATGGACGAGCCAGCAAACCTAACAGGAAGAATATCAGCACTTGCATCAGTCCGGTTATTCCGTCAAAGAAGTTGACCAAAGCCTTCTTTCCCGGAAAGTCCGTGTTACCCAATATGACTCCTACTATGTAGGAACTCAGATAACCGTTGCCCCCGATAAGGTCCGGGATGGCGTATGACAGGATTGCAACAGACAGTATGAACAGCGAGTTGTAGCCTTGGCCCTTGATACGGACACGGTCCAGTATCATTGATGCCAGTTTGGCTATGCCCACTCCGCACCCGGCTCCGAACGCCAACTGGGCAAACAGCATCCAAGAGATGCCTGGTCCGGTAGCGTTACCGGTCATGATGCTGAGCATCAGTGCCGTAAGCATATAGGCAAAAGGGTCGTTACTGCCGCTTTCCATCTCCAGCATAGGGGCGGTGTTGTTCTTAAGGCCAAGTTTCTTGGAGCGGAGTATGGAGAATACAGATGCGGCATCGGTAGAACTCACTACCGCCCCCAGAAGGAAACTCTCAGCCCATCCCCAGCGTAGTGCAAAATGGCAGAACAGTCCGGTCAGTCCAGCCGTGATTATAACGCCCACCGATGCCAGCAGCGTAGCCTCCCGCACAATAGGTCTGGCCGCGTCCCATCTGGTACCGAAACCACCGTAGAACATAATGAATATCAGAGCCACGGTACAGGTCTCCCTGGCAAAATCATAGTCCTCAAAATGCAGAGGTACAAGACCGTTGTTGCCAAACAGGATACCAAGCACTATGAATGCCAGCAGGGTAGGGATACCAATTCGGGATGAAACATTGTTCAGCCAGATGCACATCATTATGATGACGCCTAAAAGGATGAGAAAAAGAGTTGTCATTTACAGTTTTATAAAAAGATATGAGTAATACGCTCCGAAAAGCATAAGCATCAGCACACCTTCCAACCGGTCTATACGTTCCTTTTGTCCGGTATAGGCCCATAGGAGCAACAAGATCATGCTAATCAAGAGAACCAACGCATCAACATGCGTAACAGATGAAAAAGATAAGGGTGTTATTATGGCCGATGTCCCCAGAATAAGCAAAATGTTGAAAACATTTGACCCCAGGATATTGCCAAGCGCCAGCTGGTCCCTGGATTTGAGCGCAGCTACGATACTGGTGGCCAGTTCTGGAAGGGATGTTCCACCTGCCAGGATGGTGACAGCAATGAACTTGTCACTTACACCTACCATCCGGGCTATATCAGTGGCGGAATCCACAAAAAGATTTCCGCCAATGATAAGACCGGCAAGTCCGGCTATTACCATAAAGATGGCTATATAGAGTTTTCTGGGTTTTGATTCTGAAGAATATGGATCTGATGACTTTCCGCTACGGAACGATTGTATAATATATGCAGCAAATGCCGCAATAAGTATAAAGCCTTCCAGTCTTGAGAGCCTGTCAGACTGACCAATGCCCCAAAGGGTATGGTTCAGACCTAATACCAGGAATACTGTTGTCACCGTCAATGTGACAGGAATATCAATCTTCCTGTTGTCACTGCTCATGGAAACCGGACAAATCAATGCGGTGAGTCCCAGAATAAACAGCACATTAAAGATATTTGAACCTATTACATTGCCGACGGCGATATCTGCATTACTCTCAAATGCGCCAGTCAGGCTTACCACCAACTCGGGACATGAAGTGCCGAATCCTACTATAGTAAGACCAATTACGAACTCACTCATGCCGGCCTTCCTGGCTATTGAAGATGCGCCTTCAACCAGCCAGGAAGCCCCCATGATTATGAGTCCCAATGCAATCAGCAGCCAGATAACAGTCATACAGCTTATCTTATTTGAGCCGGTTTATCTAATACCTGACACAAGGTTGTTTAATGCATGGAATGTCCTGGTATCGGTCGATATAATCCATTCTGAGCGGGGTTCATATTGGTGCGGGACATATTGGAAAATCCTGAAAACGGATATGCTGTTGTCCAGGGCTTTGAACACCTCAATCATGTTGGGGCCGTAGTTTACAGGCACAAGTTTCTCCAACAGTTGGGCATCATTTTTTGATATATAATCATTTATCCGGGCAGATGCATCGGCACCAAAATAAAGCGTATAGTGTTTGAGCTCGTTTCCATAGATTGACACTCTTGTTGAGAACAGTTTTTTCTTTATCTCTATGCCCGACACGGAATCAGCCAGGCTTTTAATTATCTCTTTCATAATAATTAAGTCTGATTGTAACATTAAAAAGTTAATAAACACATCATTGCCCATATAATGATGTTATTGGGGCAATAGTTCTTTTAATATGTTACAATACCGCTAACAGCGCAACTGATGGCGGCCGTAGATATGAAAACCGCCTGAGAATCTTTGGGTTGCAAAAAAATGGGTGCTAATAAAGCATTGGGAGAGTTCAGTCCTGTTCCGGAGTGTGAAAGAAAAGCTCAACAGTCGCTGTAAGCGTCTGACTTCACGTTGTATCAGACTGTTCACGGAATGCAGAACGACAGAACAAGCGTTTGTATCCTCAATATTGACAGGTAAGGCAGTCTGTGACTGGCTGATAGTCATCAGCGCTGCAGTCTGATCTTGATCTGGAGTGATGCAGCCTGCTGCATTTTGTTCTATAGTTGTAGCTCCTGCTTTAGCGTTTGTAAGCAGGACACAACAAAGAAAAACAAATATCAACAGAGTTCTTTTCATACCAACTGCAAAATTAATAAAAACACCGCATTAGGAAACGGCCCTAATGCGGCGTTTTTTCATTTTTAAAATCAGCGCAGCGGGCGGATGGTGATGGTGCGCTGGTAGGGCTCGGGCAGGACGCGGTACTGGCGGAAGATGCCCTGGCAGGTGCAGCCTACACCGGATGTTGCGTAGTCAAGGTTCAGGGTGATATCGCCTCCACGCTGCAGCTGGTACTGATAGATGGCCTTGGTCAGGTTATCGGTAGTGCAGTCGTATGTGTTGAAGTTGAAGTACTGATCCATTGAGAACTCCAGACCCTTGCCTGAGTTGTCGGTCAGGCGAACCCAGCGGTTATCGGTCCTGAGACCGTAATCCTGCGGTATGAGGTAGGGCTCAAACATATCATCCACTGTAGTCTTGTAAATGCCTATGCGGTATCCGGTCTTGCGGTCGGGATATGATGCCTGAGGTCCGCGTCCGTACCATTCAACCTTGCTCAGTGACTTGTCTAAACTCATGGTTACACCTATTCTGGGTAGCCACTGCGGCATCTTGCCCATAGGTTTCACCTTATGATGTACTGTGACGGTTCCGTCAGAATATACAACCCAGTGCCAGTCATTCTCAAAGCGGTTGTCGGTGGCGTTGGTGGAGAGTGAATTCTCTTTCACGTCAATCACTACAAGATCAGCACCCTTAAAGGCCTTGACCGATACGGGAACAAGGTTTCTCTTGTCTAATGAGGCTGCATAGTAATGGCTGGCCAGAACGGTATTGGCTCCGATGTTTCCGTAACCCTGGATAGAGGGCTGGCCGGCACTGCTGCCGTTCCATCCGTCAATCTCATTGGCCACGGGAGCACGCCATACGTTCAGTGTAACGGGTGCCTTAAGCATCTCCTTGCCGTCCACGTTCATTGATTCAAGAGCGCCGCTCACGGCGTTGAAACGGTAAGAGAATCCCTGTCCGCTTACAACTATGCCGTTGCTGCTCTGCGAAAGTGTTACATTACCCTTTGCGGCTGGAGCAGCCTGGGCAGGTTTGTTCCATGACTTGAGTTCAAACTGATCCCATGCAACCTCATGACCGGCCTTGGCCCAAACCTCATCCTTCTTAAGTGATGAACTTATTTCCAGGCGGTACTCCTTGCCGGGCTCTATACGGGCGGGCTTGTGGAACGGGATTCTAACCATCTTTTTGGTAAGCGGCTCCACATCCAGATTCAGCGTGCCTGATTCTATAACCTGGTCATCGGCCATCAGTGCCCATTTGGTGTTATAGATTGAGGCGTTGGTAAAGTGGTTGCGGTTCCATACCTCAACGTTGCCGAATACAATGTCAACCAGCGTGAATGAGAGCGGTTGTACGGTCTTCTTCATCTGCCACATCTCGGGCTGGGGTACACGGTTGGGCCAGATTGAGCCGTAGGTGCGGGCTCCCTGTCCGTATGTGTAGAATGTGCCCTGGTTCTGCTCCTCCTCAAAGTCAAGCCACAGGGCTGCCTTGGCGGGATCAAAACTGCCGGGAAGAACGGCATCGGCAAACACACCCACGTTGTCAATCATGGCGTCGCAGATGTAGGGGTTGGCATCCTGACCGCATGACTGCTCGTCACGTCCTATGCAGAGTGACAGGGGCAGATTGCGGATATTGCCCGATGCGGCTTGTGATGCCACCTGCTCTCCGTCAATGAATATCTTCATCTCACTGTCGTCATAGACTGCCGTAACGTTGTGCCAACGGTTCTCCCAATCCTCCGGCAGAGGTGCCGACAGGGTCTGCTTGCGGCCGTTGTCGATATAGAAGTCAAGTCTTTCGGATCCCTGCTGCTTGAGGCCGTATTGGTTGCTGCCCTTGCATATCAGGTAGCCGCCGCTGCGGTTGAACAGGCGCGGATAGATATCCAGGGTGAGGGTAA
The DNA here is from genome assembly GCA_024398635.1 of Bacteroidaceae bacterium. Taxonomy (GTDB): domain Bacteria; phylum Bacteroidota; class Bacteroidia; order Bacteroidales; family Bacteroidaceae; genus Colenecus. The sequence continues at coordinate 12,113 of JAKSIV010000028.1, forward strand.
GCTTATTGCCGCTTATCTCCACATTATCGGCCCTGTATACCTGAACCCACTGCTCCTGCTTGTGCAGGTCAAGAGCCTTACCTGTAGGCCCTTGCTCAAGAGTAGCACGGCCCATGATATGGGCGGGAGTCTTGTATGGCGACTGGTCCTTGAGCAGTCTTACAGGCTCCTCCAGACCGGGGCTTACAAAATCCCAGATGGCGCCTCCCATCAGCTTGGGATAGGAGTAGATAACGCGCCAGTATTCATCCAGACCGCCGCCGCCGTTTCCGGCAACTGACAGATACTCATCCATGAATGATGGACGCATATCGCGGGTGTCACGGCCGTAGCGGCGCTCATGCTCCTCGGGAGATGGGTAACGCGGGCCTACGATATCCTCGGCCGGATGAACTGCAGCATTGCCGCCGTACATCCAGTAGCGGGTGGCGTCATATTTTTTACCCTCGGCTACGACCTCGTTTATGTCGCTGCCTTCACCGCTCTCATTGCCGGCACTCCAGAACAGCACGCAGGCATGGTTGCGGTCACGCAGTACCATCTGACGTACACGCTCGCGGTACATCTCAATGAATTCCGGCATATTGCTCACGTACTCAGTGGCATGAGCCTCATCGCCGGTCTCATCTATGATATAGAGTCCGTACTCATCGGCCAGGTCAAGATACTCGTTTACCGGAGGATAGTGCGATGTGCGCACACCGTTAAAGTTGAACTGCTTGAGTATCTCCATATCGCGTCGTATGGTAGCCTCGTCCATAGCGTGCCCCCAAATGGGGTGCTGCATGTGAGAGTTCTGGGCGTTGACCTTGAGCGGCTGGCCGTTCAGATAGAACACGCCGTCGCGTATCTCGGTCTTCTTGAATCCCATGCGCTTTACGATATGATCCACAGTCTTTCCGTCCGGGCCGATAAGCTCCATCGTGAGGTCATAGAGATCCGGGGTCTCGGATGTCCATTTCTTGGGCGCCTTGACCTTGGCGGAGAGGTTTATTGTGCTTGTGCCGTCCTTTACGTTGAAAGGACCGTTCTCCATAAGGGCAACCTCACGGCCATCTTTTGAAACTGTGGCCTTTACCTTGTATCCGCTGCCCTCAAGTCCGTAAGAGCGTACGTCCATAGCCAGTTTGAGGTCCGAATCAATGAAATCGGGACCGAAATCGGTGGTGACATACCAGTCATAGATCCTGACCTTGGGGGTGGAGTAGACGGTAACATCATCGAATATACCGGCCAGACGCCAATAGTCCTGTCCTTCCAAATAGTATCCGTCGCAGAACTTGAGCACCATCACGGCCAGAGTGTTCTTACCAGTCTTTATATAAGGTGTGATATCATACTCGCTGGGTTCCTGGGCGCCTTCATTGTAACCCACTTGCTTTCCGTTCACCCATACGAACGATCCGGATGCCACCTTCTCAAAGCGCAGGAACACCTCGTCGCCCTTCCAGTCAGAAGGTATGGTGAATTCCGTGCGGTAAGCGCCGGTGGGGTTGACATCCATCGGAACATTGGGTACACGGACGGCAAAGGGGTTGGACAGGTTCATACGGTTCTGGGCCATACGTTTCTGCTGCTCCGATGCATCCGGGTCATCCAGAATCTTCTGGTAACGCTCCAGCATAGATAAGGGCTGGCCGTTGGGGAAGGGGGCAGATACGTTGCGGAACATGGCCTGGCCGTATCCCTGCATCTCCCAGTTGGACGGAACCTCTATGGTTCCCCAACTGCGGTCATTGAAAGAGCTCATAAAGAAATTCTTGGGCACCTCAAGAGGGTTCTCATAAAGGTTGAACTTCCAGGTTCCGTTAAGTGAGATGTTACGCTCCGGAATGTGGAAAGCGCGTCCAGGTTCCTGATTGAGCCCAAAGACTTCAAGGTTCTCAACATAGTAGGGCAGGTTATCCATGAACTTGGGATCCTGCTCCTTTGTACCGTTACAGCAACACAAAACCCAAATCAGGCTTACAGTAATCAGGTTAACAGTTCTTTTTCTCATATTGCAACAATAATTGGAAAAATAGTACAAAAGGGGCCTGACCCCTTTTGTACTATTTTAGGAATCTGATATCAAAAATGCGTGGAGCCTGCTTGCCCTCAACCGAGCGGAACGTGACGCGTATCTTCTCCTTGCCTAAGTAGAATCCTACAGGTACATCATACTCCTTGCGTACAATGCCGGCCTCACCGTTTGCGGGGAATTCGGTCTCGGTAATGAACGGCATGTCCTCAATCAGTATTTCGATGGCACGGTTCTGGTTGTTTTCGGCACCCCAGTAGCCTATGCAGAGGCTCAGGTTGGTGTTGCCTTCGGTATAAAGGTCATAGCTGAACGAACCGTTGCGGCGGATAGTGCGGTAGGGCTTGTTGTCCTGATTGCCGGTCATTGAGTTCTGGCTGGTCATCTTGTGGTCAGCCTCGGGCTGCTGCTCACCGGGCACGATGGCATCGACCGTGCGGCGGTCCAACTCCAGCATTGCGGCCTCATCGGCCTTGATCTTATCAAGCATCTTGCCGTAATCATCCTGACTCAGTGACAGAAAATAGATGGCGTAACGGCTGTCATGCAGGCTGTAGAACGGCTCCAGCTCAACATTGGGGTAGCGGCTGCTGTCAAACAGACCGCTTGCGGTGTAGTGCAATGGCTTGCCAGGCACGGGCTTGAGGGCAGCCACCTTCTGGTCCAACTGCGCGCGTGTACCTATCATGATAGGAGTCTCGGTAACAGGTACCAGAGGTCCATGTGCTATGTGGCTCCAACGGCCGTCATCGGCTATGAGTCCGCTCATGCCCTCTGTGCCAGTGCGGGCTGCCAGAACAATGGGGCCGTGCTTTACTGCCAGGTACTCGGGCTCGTTGTCAAGGGCCTCGATGGTGGTATTCATGGGCAGGCTTATCTCAACCACATCGCCGTTCTTCCACTTGCGCTCTATAGCTACGTATGATGAAGGCTGTGCGCCTGCGGCATACTCCTTACCGTTCACCTTCACGCTGTAACCGCCGGCCACCCACTCCGGGCAGCGAACCATAAGGCGGAACTTGCGGGCCTTCTTAAGGTTGACTGTCAGTTTTGATGACTCGGAGTAGGGGAACTGTGTCTCCTGTGTGATGACGGCCTTGTTATCGGTCCAGTTCAGCTTTGATGCCACGAACAGGTTGACCCAGAGTGTCTGTGCACCATCATGGGTGTAGATGAATTCACCGTACTTGCCGTGGTTCTCCATACCGGTACCCACGCAGCACCACATACCCTGGTTAACTGCGGAGTAAACGCGGTAGTGAGCGGGGCGCATTGGGGTGAAATATACGTAACCTCCGTGCTCGGGATGTTGGGTTGAGAGGATATGGTTGTACATGGCCTTCTCATAGAAATCGGCATACTCGGCCTTGGGGTCTATTGCAAAGAGGAACTCGGTAAGCTTGAGCATGTTGTTGGTGTTGCAGGACTCCGGTCCCTCACGGTTCTCCACGTAGCTCTTGTAGTCTGTCGCTGCGGGGAAATGCTCGCTGCGGCTGTTACCGCCTATAACCACCGAGCGGTGGTTGGCCACGCGGTCCCAGAAGAACTCGGCAGCCTTGCGGGCGCGTGCATCGTTGTCAAGTGCAGCCACGCGGGCGTAACCTACAGCCTTGGGTACCTGTGTGTTGGCGTGCTTGTTGTCCAGGTTGTCGCGGCCGTCGGCCATGTTCTCAAATATGTCCTTGTGGCGGAAACGCTTGGCAGCCTCAATGTACTTGCGGTCACCGGTAATCTGGAAAGCATCGGCAAAAATCTCGTTCATGCCGCCGAACTCGGTGCCTGTCATCTGCTCCATCTGGTTGTCATCCAGATCGGCAAATATGGTAAGACCCCAGTCACAGAACTTGATGAACATATCCTTGGCCTTCTCAATACCGGCATACTGCCACGCGTCGCGCAGGCCCGCGTACATCTTATGTACATTATACCATGGCACCCATGCACCGCGGAACAGCCCGAAGTCTCCCTTCTTGAGGTTACCCCAGAGTTCCTTGCTGTTTGGCACACCGCCTATATAGCCGTCACCGTTGGCTATCTGGCAGCGGTCCAGCTCATCAATCATATAGACCAGGCGGTCATAGCACTCCTTGTTGCCGGTAGCGGCGTAGTGTATGGCCAGGGCAGATACGTAGTGCCCGCCCACATGTCCGTCCAGACCGGCCCAGTTGGGAAAATACTCCGCCTTCTTGGGCAGTCCGGCCTCATGGAGGAACGGAGCCAGCAGGCGGTCGGTGTCATACTCTAAAAGAACCTTTACGTTAAGGTCCATGGCGTGCTTGAACGGTCCTTCAAGCAGCTCTACCTGATTCAGGTTGAAAGTGCCCGGATACAGTTTGTCCTGAGCAGAGGCGAATGCTACGGTCAGGGACAATACGATGGCTATTGCTGTACGTTTCATATCGGTCAGTAATTGGTTTTTATTTATTTGGCTTCGTATGGGAATCTTTGTTTAAGTTCCTGGCAGAACCAGTACCTCCACCATGCGCGGTCATGTCCGCCGTTGAATATCCATGAGTGAACCTTTCCGCCCCGTTTCCTTATATCATTAAGCAGGCTGGGGAAATAGTCATACATACCTATTTCTTCTTTTGCTCCCCAGCAGACTCTGTATGATGTGGGCGATACTATCAACCCGTATTCCCTGATGTCTGAGAAAACAGGTGAATAGCACCAGTATTCGGATATAAGTCCCGGATTACGCAGACTGAGCGTTATACCGAAATCCGCGCTGTTTGAAGTTCCGAAAAAGAGACGGTTCTGGGCCGATTTCGATACGGGCGCCTCTTTTTCCACATAGGGTATGAATTCACTGACAAAGAAGTTGTAGTGATTCTCAAACAGTTGGCCCAGATTATTGTCTTCCTTAGCCAGCGCTTCTATGTATTCTGCGTTACGGTATGCGATATTATAGCCGGGAATGGCCTTCTTGTTTTCATATGAGCAGGCAACGACTATCGGTCGTATGGCTTTGATGTCAATCAGGGAGTCAATCATCTTCTTTAATTTGCAATCCTTGAATACAAGCCCGTCGGCCATATAAATGACGGGGAGAACGTCTTTGGACTTTATACCTTTTGGAATATATATGCCTCCGAAACGTACCGTACCGTCTTTACAGTTGATACTGAACTCGTTAAATTCAGATTCTTCGGTCGTTTTCTGGCAGGAGAAAAAACTGGCTGACACCAGAAGTGACAGAATTAAACAGCAAGATATCTTTTTCATAATCTAAACGAGTTATAATGTTATTTAAAATAGTCGCTTACAAAGGTAAGAAATATTGTCGTGATTAAACCATGGGGCACTTTTTTAATCGAAATGTAAATTATTTGTTAATTTGTCAATTTCACATTTAACCAACCGCCCTTAACGTTATAGTAAAGGTGTATTTTTATTTATGTACATACAATCAAAACAAAAAAATAACACTCAAATGAAAAGAATTGCCACTCTGCTTGCATTTCTAGCCACTTCAGCCACAGTGCTGATGGCACAGAATCTTTCAGTTAAAGGTACAGTCTATGATTTCGACACGGCTGAGCCATTGTCTCCTGCCGCAGTACAGATCTTCCAGATTTCCGGTACCGACTCAACCTACATCAACGGTACATCAACCGATGATGACGGTGCATTCGTAATCAGTAACCTCAGTGCGGGTAACTACGTAGCCCGTGTATCTTTCCTTGGTTATGACAATGCGGACAAGAATTTCTCACTCAGGTCAGGTTCTGCTGTGACAGATCTCGGTAAGATTACCATGAGAGGTGGTCAGATGCTGGAGGAGGTTGCCATTAACGCAGTCGTTGCAAAGGTTCAGATTATCAACGATACCGTTATGTTCAACAGTGCAGCATATAAACTCCCCGAGGGTTCATCTGTTGAGGACCTTATCCGTAAGCTCCCTGGCGTACAGATTGGTAGTGACGGTAACATTACCGTTAACGGTAAGTCTGTTTCAAGAATCCTTGTTAACGGTAAGGAGTTCTTCAACGATGATAAGACCGTAGCTTTGACACAGCTTACTGCCGATATGATCGAGAAGGTTAAGGCATATGAGAAACAGAGTGATCTGGCTCGTCAGACCGGTATCGATGACGGTGAGGAGGAGACGGTGCTTGACCTCCAGGTTAAGAAGGGTATGGCCAAGGGTTGGTTCGGTAACCTCTCCGTCGGCGGTGGTGCTCCTCTTGAGAAGGAGGGCTTTGACGTAGCTGCTCTCTATCAGGTTAACGCATCACTTAACCGTTTCGATGAGGATAAGCAATTCACCATCATGGGTTCAGCCAGCCAGTCATCAGGCGGTATGGGCGGCATGGGTGGCATGCGTATGGGCGGCGGTGTCGGAATGGGCATGGGCGGCTTCGGCATGGGCGGCGGCTTCGGTGGTATGACCGGTGGTGGCGGCGGTGTCAGCAAGAGCTACTCAGGCGGTGCCAACTTCGCCATGAACCTTGGTAAGGAGATTTCATCAGACAACTATCAGTATGAGGTTGGTGGTAGCGTTAACTGGAGCCACAGCGACAATACTTCAAGCTCAAAGTCATCAGGTGAGAACTTCTATGCAACCAATGCAGCAACTCCGGGTGCTGTTGACCACACATGGAATAACAGAATAGGTGATAACGGAAGCGGCAGCAACAGCCTCAGTGCCAATATGCGTATTGAGTGGAACAAGGATACCTATACAAGCCTTCTTTTCCAGCCTCAGTTCTCATGGAGCACATCGAGCAGCACCAGCACCAGTAAGTCAAGAACTTTCAAGGATGATCCTTATAAGTTCATGAAGGATCCTCTTGATACCACTTCATTCTATACTTCACAGGCTGAGATTCCCTCTAAATACGGTGATTTCATTGCTTCGATCAATATCGATCCCGCATCGGCCGATCCTGAGGGAGACCTGATAGACTCACTTATTTCAATGTACAATGAGTCAATCTGGAATATTCAGAACAGTAATTCAAAGAATACCAGCAAGAGTACCAGTGCCAGCGGTACAGCACAGTTCGTAAGAAGATTCGGTAACCGTGGCCGTAACATTTCACTGCGTGGTACATATAATATCAGCAATCAGAACAGTGATCAGTTCTCACGTAGCGAGCAGATGTCTCACAACTATGCATTTGATCCTACTACAATGACTCGTTCATATGTAAGACATGATACTCTGCTCAACCGTTACAATGACAATCCCAGCAAGAGACAGACTTACAGTATCCAGGCTACATATTCAGAGCCTATTGCAACCGGAACTTATCTGCAGTTCAGCTATCAGTTCCAGTACAGCGCTCAGAACAGTGACCGTGCTACATACAACATGTCAGACGCTCTTGCAGATACTTGGGGTAATCCTGATTGGATTTATGAGGACAACCAGTTGACACGTGATGAGAAACTGAGCACCAACTCATTCTATTACAACTATGACCAGACTGCTCAGATCCAGTTCCGTAAGAACGCAACAGACCAGACTTACAACTTCACCGTCGGTCTCTCTGTTCTGCCTCAGTATTCAAAGATGAACTACACCGGTATGGGTGTAACAGATACACTTCTGGAGCGCACAGTATTCAACTGGACTCCTACCGTACAGTTCCGTTATAGAGTTACCCGTCAGGAGCAGATCAACATCCGTTACAACGGACGTTCAAGCCAGCCTCAGATGTCACAGTTGCTTGACATCCGTGATGATACAGACCCGTTCCGCGTATCAAGCGGTAACCCCGACCTGTTGCCTACCTTCAACAACCAGTTGAGCTTGGGTTATCAGAAGTACAATCCTGTAACAATGGGTAGCTTCAACATCAATACAAGCGTAAGCAATACTCTCCGTCAGATCCAGAACAAGACCACTCTGCTTGCAAACGGTGGTACCGAGAGCAAGCCTATCAACATGGATGGTTTCTGGTCTAACTGGAATGCCAACGCAAGTATCATGTACAACTACACATTCCCCGATGACCGTTATTCAATCATGACCAACACCTCCGGTAACTATCAGCATCAGGAGAGTTGGGCTCAGATAATGGGCGGCGATGCACAGCTTCGTAAGAGCAACACCACAGGTGCCAACGAGAGCTTGAGCGCTGAGTATCGTGACGATTACCTGACCATATCATTGGATGGATCACTGCGCTACAGCCACTCCACCAATGACCTGCAGCCTGAGCGTAACATGGATACCTATGACTTCAGCTATGGTACCAGTCTTATGGCTTACATTCCTTGGAGAAACATGCGTGTAGGTTCAGACCTCAACATGAATAGCCGTCGTGGTTATGATGAAGGTATGAATACCAATGAACTTATCTGGAATGCTTCACTGTCATTCTCATTCCTCAAGGGAAACAAGGCTAGCCTTTCACTTGCAGCATATGATATCCTGCATCAGCGCAGTACTGTAAACCGTTCTATGAGCGCTACATCACGTACTGATACTGAGAATAAGAACATCACCAGCTACTTCATGGCAACCCTGACATATCGTCTGTCACTGATGGGTGACCGCAACTCTCGCCAGCAGCTCCGTGGCCGTGGCGGTATGGGCGGCTTCGGCGGCGGTATGGGCGGCTTCGGCGGCGGCATGGGTGGCTTCGGCGGCGGCATGGGTGGCTTCGGCGGCGGCATGGGTGGCTTCGGCGGTGGCATGTTCTAAGCCAAACCAATCCAATAAAAAAGGGAAGCTCTTGGGCTTCCCTTTTTTATTGGATTGGCTTAAATACCTATGTACTCACTTGGTGGGAGTGAGTTTGATGATACCGATGGAGTTTTCGGGGAGAGTCAGGGTGAACTGATTCTTGATGGTGCCTAAGTTCTTGGTGTGAGGAACTACGGGTTCGGTATAGCTCACGCGGTTGCGGTTGCCGCCAAATCCTCCGAACGGTCCGGGACGGCCGCCGGTCACTGCCTGTGCCTGGGGCTGTGCGCCAGCGTAGGTGTTCTGGTCGCCCTGGTTCTTTACCTTGGTGTCGTGTGAGGAGATGAAGTCTACAGATGCCTTGTAGGCCTTCTTTTTCTGGCCCTTGCCCATATTGACGGTAAGCTCCTTGTCGACAGCCTCAGAGTTCACGAATTTGATGTAAATCTCACCTGTCTTGGTATCGATGGTGGGTGATGTGTAGATGCTGTTATCAACCTCAGTACCGTTCATTACATCAGTCATACCGAGTGCGCGGTTTCCGGCCTCTGAGAAGAGTTTCTGATAGTAGTAGTTGGTAGTGCGCCACATTCCGCGGTTATCGAACCAGATCAGGTTGGAGTTCCACTTGTTGTAACCCTTCTTGCAGAACAGTGGGGCGTATGCGGCCATCACTACCATATCGGAGTTGCGCTCCAGACTGGTCCAGTATGCGGCCTCGGCCATGGCCGATGCATAATCGTTGTTGCTGTTGTTGTTTGCAAACTCACCTACGAATACGCGGGTGGGGCGCTGGCGGTCATATGTCAGGCCATCGGCTCCGCGGACCTTATCGGCATGATAGCGGTCACCATTGGTGTAGAACCACTGGTTGTTGCGGTAGTAGTGCTCGTCGACAACGGTATTCTGGTACTTGGTGTCAATCTCATGCATGTTTGCATTGAACTCGGGACCATCGGCGGCCGAACCTGCTGTGGATACGATTATGATGTCAGGATACTTGGCCTGCACCTCATTGTATATAATGTCAAAACGCTCCCAGAATTCAGGTCCCTTGTTCTCATTACCTATGCCCAGGTATTTGAGGTTGAAGGGTTCCGGATGTCCCATATCGGCACGCAGCTTGCCCCACTGGGTGTCGGTGCCGCCGTTGCAGAACTCTATGAAGTCAAGGGCATCATTCACGAATATGTCGTGGAAACGCTTGCGGTCAGCTTCGGTTTCCAGGGGTGCAATGTATTGGTGACCTGCAAACTGGCAGGTTACGCCGTTGTTCAGGACGGGCAGGGGAGTTGCTCCAAGTGACTCTGCCATAAGCAGATACTCGTAGAATCCAACGTACTGTGATGTCCAGTAACCCCAGTGGTTGCGGAATCCTATACGCTCCTCCTCGGGGCCTACTGAATTCTTCCAGAAGGGCTGGCCAAAGTAGTTGGTACCCTCACTTGCGCATCCGCCGGGGAATCTCATGAATGTAGGATGCAGGTCGGCCAGAGCCTGCATCAGGTCCTTGCGGAACGGGCCGAATTTACCCTCTTCCCACAGCTGTGAGGCCTCGGGCAGCAGTGTTACATAGTCAAGCCAGAATGTACCGGGTTTATCGGCTATGATTGAAAGGCGGCTGTCAACCGAGCGCTCTGCCTTGAGCTGGCCGGTATATTTCTGCCAGTCATTCTTGAGACCGGATATTGTGATGGCGTTTGAGTTGGCCTGACCGTTCGCATCCTCCAGTTGTACGGTTATGGTACCGGGGTAGGACTGGCCTGCCAGATAGAGTGTCAGGTCATAGCTTACGCCCTGCTGAGCGGGGATAGAGGCCTTCTGGGTGTTGTTTGAGTAGTAGCCGCGACGGTCATTGGGCGCGGTGCCGTAACCGTTGGCTGCAATACCGAATCCCTGACCGGCATCCTCGATGTCAAACTTGACGCTGTACTGGGCGTAACGCAGCTCATCGTCATATTTGTCATTAGGATCAAAATCGTAATAACGCTTAAGATCCTTTACAAGAGGCTTGTCAGCTACGGCGTGAGCCTCACCAAGTGCACCGTCTTTCTTGATGACTGTCCAGCCAAAGAATACGGTATCTGAATATGAGAACTCCTTCTCCTTGTCACGGACAGGTGCATCGGGTACGTTATATGCCTGGAATGAGTGGTTCTGGATAAGCTGGGCGCAGATGCCGCCGTCAAGTGACTGGTTGATATCCTCAAAGAATATACCTGCCAGAGTGGGGCTGATCTCAATGCCCAGGCCCTTCTTTGTAACATCTAATGTTACCGTACGCTCCTGTACGGGCTTGAATCCCTGCAGCTGCAGCATCTTCTCAGCCATGCGGTAACCCATAAGGCGCATACCCTCGGTACTGAAATGGAACTGGTCACCGGTGCTCTCACAGCCAAGTGATGAGATGACGTAACCGTTCTTCATTACCTTGGGCAGGTTAGCCAGCACAACTTCGTTGAATGCGGCGCAAACGCCTCCCTGCTCGGCCTGCTTGAGCTCACCGGCCAGCAGAGGTATCTCATCGGGGTTAAGACCAAGGTCGTGGCACAGGTCATCATGTATCTTCTTGAGGCGTGCGCACCACTGGTCATCGTCGGGGTTGGATTCACCCTGATGTACCAGCATACCCTTGATAACGCCGCTCTTCTGAGCGATCTTGGCCATATCGACAATGCGCTGGTAGCAGTTCATGTCATACTCCTTGGCCATATTTACAAGCCATGCACGGCTTTGGTCGGCGGCCTCCATTGCAAGGTATTCCTCGCAGGCATCCTTGTCCCAGAGTTCCAGCTTGGCGCCGGCTACGGATACGTTGATTACGCCTACGCGATACTGCTCGGGCAGCTCCTCAATCATCTTGCGGCCGAAGAAATCCACAGGACCCATGTTGTTGCTCTGACGGCAGATAGGGGGTGTTGCGGTATACCATTCACCCTTTACACGGTTGTAACGCGGCATATCTACGGCCGATACAAACTGGAAACGGGGATCGTTCCAATCCTTGTCCTGATCAGCAGGGGTTGCGCCGGCTTCCATATTGGACTGGCCGAAACAGAGATAAATAAAGAAATTGGGATCAGGCTGCTGTGCCTGGAGTGGCAGCGCAAGAAGCACTGACGCAATGATAGTCAGTAATTTGTACTTCATTGTTTATATGTAAGTTTAGAGTTGTTAAGCGTTGTTCTGTGCTTTCTCCTTTTCCTCCTGTGCCTCTTTTTCAAGAGCAATCTGTCGGGAGTTGTTGTCGTGGAAAAGGAATGATGATGCAAGTACCAGAATGGCAATAGCGGTGACAATAACCGATACCCATATCAGTCCTACACCTACGGCAATTCCGATAATACTGGTGCAGAATATGCTGGCGGCTGTAGTCAGTCCCGATACGTCATACTTGTTCTTTATTATAAGTCCGGCACCTATGAAACCGATACCTGTCACAACCTGTGCGGCTATACGTCCGGGATCGCCGTTTATAAGATTCAGATTGGTCTGGCATATCCATATTGAAGCCAATGTGGCAAGTGTTGATGCCATGCATATAAGCATGAATGTCCTTACTCCTGCGGGGTGCTTGTGGATGTAACGTTCCACGCCTATGGCACAACCCAACAGGGCGCTGATAAGAATTCTTGTTATGGCGATAGTCTCGGTAAGCATAGCGATTAGTTTTTGGACAAACAAAGATAGAAATTAATTGAGAATTGAAAATTGAAAATTGAGAATTGATTACCTTTACGGAAAATAATGTCTTATGAGAAGATTTACTTTGTTTATCGCAGCCTTAGCCGTAGTGTTAAGTGCAGGCGCCAAGATTATTAAAAAGAACCAGATGAACGCTGAAAACTTAAAGAAGTTTGCAGGTTCAGTGTATGCTTATGAGGCACCTACAGAGCCTCTCACACCAGCTCCAAAGGGTTTCAAACCGGTTTATCTTACACATTTCGGACGTCACGGTTCACGTTTTTTAGATAACGCATCCAACTATGACCGCCCGTACAATTATCTCAAGGAGGCTGCCGATGCCGACATGCTGACAGATTTTGGCAAGGACGTGCTGCGCCGCATGGAGATAATACGTGCAGAGGCCGATCAGCGTGCCGGTGACCTTACTCAGAAAGGTATGCAGCAGCATCGTGACATTGCCCGCCGCATGGTTGAGAACTATCCCGAGCTGTTTACCAATGACAAGATCATCATGGCCCGTTCAACCACATCTCACCGCGTATTGGTGAGTGAGTATTCGGCCCTGATGCAGATCCTGCGCATGCGTCCCAAGATAAAGTTTGACTATGACTCCAGCAACCATGACGAGCCTTGGATGTACACCGAGGATAAGGCCGTATCGGCCCATAAACGCAAGGCAAGCGCCGCCGTATCGGAGTTTAACAAGAATCATACCCATCCGGAGCGTCTTATGAAGGCTCTGTTCAAGGATACGGATTTCATAACCAATTATCAGGGACAGGGACGTGACCAGAGCGGCAGCCTCTATTCATCGCTTTATGACGTCGCTTCATATGTGCAGGGCTCTGATCCGGGTGTTGACCTGAATGACGTCTTCACCTATGATGAGTGGTATGACCTGTTCCTTATGAACAACATGCGCTGGTACTCACAGGGTGGTTTTACACCTCTTACAGATAATGTGGTGCCTTACGGCCATTGCGTGACCCTGCAGAACTTCATTGATTTTGCAGATGAGGCTCTTGCCGGCAACGGCGTGAGCGTGATGCTCCGTTACGGCCATGAGGTTACCCTGATGTCATACTTTGCACTTCTGGATCTGAACGGATCGGGGTACAGCACCGATGACCTGGAGAGTGTGGCCGACCATTGGGTTGCATATGACCTGGCATGTATGGGCGGTAATGTTCAGTGGATTTTCTTCCGTGACAAGAAGGGTAACGTGATCGTGAAGTTCCTGATGAACGAGGTTGAGGCAACTCTGCCGGAGAGCGTTCCTTTCTACAAGGATGCCAAGGGTAAGGAGCTCAAGCCTTACTACCGCTGGGAGGATGTCCGCAAGTTCTACTTAGACAAGATTGCCTACTGGGAGGGCTTCAAGGCCCATGACGATACTCCCGTTGAGGAACCCTCGTCAACCCGCCGGAGCTTCCGCTCTGAAATCAACACAGCAACAAATTAATTGAGAGTTCTTTCAATCGCTTCGCTTTGTGAAAGCGTCCCTTCGGGCCGAGCGGAGAATTGAGAATTATAAAAAGCCTTCGAGTTTTTCTCGAAGGCTTTTTAATGTCGCGGGAATTAACGCAGGTGCGTGTAATTCTCAAATCTCAATTCTCAAATCTCAATTCTCAATTTACTTTACGGTAAAGTCCAGTGACTTGAGGTCCTTGTCAAGTGATGAGGGACCGTACAGGATCTTG
>JAKSIV010000029.1 GCA_024398635.1 Bacteroidaceae bacterium
GAGCCGTTAACTGATAATTGAAAAATAAATTCTTCGCTTCGCTCAGAAATTGGGCAACGCTCTTACACTGCTTGAGAACATGAAGCACCGTGGTGCCGAGGCTGCCGACAACAAGAGTGGCGACGGAGCCGGAATCACACTCCAGATACCGCACGAGTTTATTCTCTTGCAGGGTATCCCGGTACCTGAACGTCTCAGTTACGGAACAGGACTCGTGTTCCTGCCCAAGGACAAGGCCCTTGGCGACAAGTATCTGGACATAATCCGTGAGGAGGCGTCCAAGATGGGACTTGAGCTTACCAACGTACATGAAGTACCTGTAAACAGCAATATCCTGGGCGAAGCCGCACGTGCCACCGAGCCGCGCACAGTTCAGATATTCATTACCGGCGCATCCGAATCCCATCGTTCAGCCCGATATGAGCGACAGTGCATCGTTCGATAATGCACTGGAGTTCTTTGTGCGTTCAGGCATGTCTCTGCCACACGCAATGGCCATGATGATTCCTGAGTCATTCAATGAGAAGAACCCTATAAGCGATAAGCTCAAGGCATTCTACGAGTACCACTCAATCCTTATGGAGCCGTGGGACGGTCCTGCTGCAATGCTCTTTACCGATGGCCGATATGCCGGAGGTATGCTTGACCGTAACGGTCTGCGTCCCGCACGTTACCTTATCACCGATGACGGCATGCTGATTATGGCATCCGAGGTTGGTTCCATACATGTTGATGCATCAAAGGTGTTAGAGTTGGGTAAACTCAAGAGCGGACGTAAGGCTCCCAACGATGTGCCTGAATTCAGCCGTCGTCTGCGTGCCTTTGACTTCACCCGTGAGGAGCTTGTAATGTCACTGACCGAGTATATCGGCGCCGTAGGCATGAACATCCTTACACCCAGCGAGGGCCACTGCAAGATGGTACGGCTGCCGCAGCCGGTTCTTACCAACACTGAATTAGATACCCTTTGCAACATACGTTACAAGGGATTCAATACAGAGGTTCTGCCCATCCAATCCAGAAGCGTGTCCAGACTGCTCTGATCGTTGAGAGCGGCGTAGGGTACCATTGCAGCCGGTGTGGCCAAGGCCAAGGCTGACCTGGTGGTTATCTCAGGCTCTGAGGGCGGTACAGGTGCATCACCCGCATCATCAATCCGTTATGCCGGTATTTCACCTGAAATAGGTCTTAGCGAGACTCAGCAGACTCTGGTTCTGAACGGTCTGCGTAAGGAGATCGAGGTTCAGGTGGACGGACAGCTCAAGACACCGCGTGATGTCATATCAATGGCTCTGCTCGGTGCAGGCGAGTTCGGATTCGGAACGGCTCAGCTTATCGTTCTGGGATGCCTACTGATGCGTAAGTGTCATACAAACGCCAGCCCGGTAGGTGTTGCAACACAGGATCCCGCTCTGCGCGCCAAGTTCCGCGGTCACAGCCAGTACCTTATCAACTACTACATGTATATGGCTGAGGGCGTACGTGAGCTGCTGGCCGATATGGGATTCCGCAAGTTTGAGGATATTATCGGCCGTACGGATCTTATTGAGATTGATACCGCCAAGTTCAACGACAAGACCCGCGGTCTTGACTTCAGCCGTATGCTGACCAAGATTGACGGTGACCTCTACAAGAAGCATAAAACCTGTTGATAAGTAGGTCGGATTGAAAATTGAAAATTGAAAATTGAAAATTATTTTTGTGCCCATAATTGTTTGAATATGGGAAAGTTTGGTACAATTTTCAATTCTTCAGTTCTTGCAGGTATCTGCATAGGAATTGCAGGATTCGGTTTTCTTGCATTGGGTGGCGTTGTAGGCGCCGTAATGTTCGCTTTCGGTCTTATCACCGTAGTCTGCTATAAGCTCAAACTATATACCGGTACTGCCGGATTCATAGTTAAGGGTGAGGTGGGTGACCTGCTGCTTATCCTGCTGGGTAATATCGTAGGCTGTCTGCTGGTTTCATTGCTGGCCAGAGTATCACCCATGCCGTTGCAGGAAGCCGCCCAGAAGATTCTTGAGGGCCGATTGGCCATAGGTCCCGTACGTGCCGGACTGCTGGCCATAGGTTGCGGATTCCTGATGACCACAGCAGTTACGTTTGCCCGCCGTAACCAGTGGCTGCCGTTGCTGTTTGCTGTCCCCATGTTCATACTTTGCGGATTTCCGCACTGCATAGCCGATGCGTTCTATTATCTGACCGTTCCGTTCAGTTTCATTAAGGAGAACATATGGAGCGTGCTGCTGCTCTATGTATGCCTGGTGATAGGCAACTTCATAGGCTGCAACCTCTACCGTCTGATAATGATCGGTGAGGAGAAGGTATAATCACTGAAGATTGATATCCGATATATCCACCAGATTGTTCATGATGGCATATATCGTAAGGCCGGCCGGAGAGTGAATCTGGAGTTTGGCCGTGATGTTGCGGCGGTGGGTAGTTACCGTATGTATTGAGAGGAACAGTTTATCGGCAATCTCCTTGTTTGACATACCGCGGGCAACGCATTTGATTATATCCTTTTCACAGTCACTGAGTCCCCATAATGTGGCACGGCTACAGCAAGGAGAGCGATGCATATTGGTGCACCGAGAAATTCTACAACCTCTCCAAGGAGGAGCGTGACGCAGTTGTGGAATTCATCAATTCTATCTAAATTCGCATTGTGAAAGCAGATAAGGTTCTTAAATACTCAACAATAGGTAGTGCGGCAGCCGTCATACTCATGATGGCCGCCGCTACCGTTATTGAAAGGCTGTACGGTCCGGACAGGGCCTTAAACATTGTCTATCACAGTCCGGTCTTTATTACATTATGGGCTGTTGCCGCAATATCAGGAGTATGGATGCTGATACGTCGCGGAACTATCCGAAAGCCCGCCACATTCTTTCTTCATATAGCGTTTGTGCTTATCCTGGCAGGTGCGCTCATATCCATGCTTACCGGCAAGAGCGGCATAATGGAACTGCGACGCGGACTGGTTACGAATCAGTGGGCATCGGACAAATGTTTCAGCCAGAAGTTGCCGTTCTCACTACAGTTGAAGGAGTTTAATATTGAGTACTACCCGGGAACGCATGACCCGTCGGATTACTTAAGCAAGGTTGTGTTGAAAGACAGCCGCAGCGATACGGAAACGGAGTATACCATATCCATGAACAACATACTCAAATATGACGGATACAGGTTCTACCAGTCAAGTTATGACGATGACCTGCGTGGAAGCGTACTGGCTGTCAGTCATGACCCGTGGGGAGTAGGGGTTACCTATACCGGTTATATCCTGCTGCTGTTGTCTTTGATTGGCTTCTTCTTCCAGAAGAATTCAGGTTTCCGTGCAGCACTTAAGGCACGCAGTCAGGGATTCTCCAAGCCGGTAAGAACGGTATTGTTGGTGTTGAATGTATTGTTGTTCGGTTATCTGACCTTTATCATAGGCCGTAACTGGGTCCGCTACGGACACGGCCCGTTTGTAGGCACATACTCCGTAATGATGCTTATGGCCTGGCTTGTGACAGTTGCAATGGTTCTGTTGCGCAGACGTATGCCTGTCATTCAGCCATTGGGCTTTGTTCTGGCCGGTTTTTCAATCCTGGTGGCAGCAATCTCACACACTAGTCCGGAGGGTAATCTGGTTCCTGTACTGCGCTCTCCGTTGCTTGGAGTGCATGTGCTTTGCATGATGGTCTCCTACACGTTGTTGGGACTGACTGCTCTGATTGGAGTAGTGGGACTTATAAAGCGTGATAAGGATGCCCAGGCAATGCTGCGTGACGTTAGCCTTACCATACTGTATCCTGCTGTATTCATACTGACTGTAGGTACGTTCATCGGTGCTGTATGGGCTAATATATCATGGGGCAGCTACTGGTCTTGGGACCCAAAGGAGACCTGGGCTCTGATAACTATGCTGGTTTATTCGGCAATGCTTCACAGCAGCACCCTGTCGCGTTTTAACCGCCCAAGGTTCTTCCACGCTTATGCCATCCTGGCAATACTTACGGTTCTGATTACCTACTTTGGAGTGAACCTCCTTTTGGGTGGCATGCACTCCTACGCTTAGCACACAATAGGGTCAGACCCCTTTGTGTGCTTTATCGAAAAGAACACAAAGGGGTCTGACCCTATTGTGTTACTTGATTGCTTCGAGAAGCTGATCGCAGATGGCCTTCATGCCGCTGATTGACGGGTGGCCGTTCTGCTTTTCGATGTCGTGAAGTTCAATGAGCTGGACGCCGTAGTGCTTGCACACCTCGCGCATAGACTCGTTGACATCCTCGTTGAGCTCTGAGTTCAGGATTGAGTATAACTCTGCTTTGGGATACTGTTTCTTGAGCATATCCAGCAGGCAGGCCAATGCAGGACGGAAGTTCTTGCAGTCATCCTTGGTCCAGTCTGAATACTGGTATTCACCTATAGGAGCACGGGCCCATGCATCATTGGTTCCGCCGAATACGAATATGATATCGGGATTTCCCAGCTTGTCAACACGTGAAATGAAGTTGTTGCGTGATGCATCCATACGGCCGTAACCGGTACCGCAGATGGTCGTGCCTCCCCATGAGTCATTCTTTTCCAACTCATAGCCCTTGGCCTTGATGTAAAGGTCCCACCAGGTCTGTGAAATCTCGGTAACGTCATTGCGGTCATTGGGATAGAAGGGATTATAACCCTCCGGATTCACGCCCTGGAAAGTTGAATATGAGTCTCCAAGAATGGATACTTTCTTAGTCTGGGCCGATGCTGAAACAACGGCAAGTGTTATAAGCACTAATGAGAATATCTTTTTCATTGTAATCAGGTGTTTTGAATTGTATTGGCAAATATAAAGAAAAAAACGCCGTTTTACAGCGCCTTTCCCTGATAAAATGTGGGTGTTGCCCCGAAGTTGAGTGAGAATGTCAGTTCATCATCCACAATCTCGCCTTCAAAATCAGTTACCGTGTGGTTGGGAAACTCACCTCCCATGGCAAGAGGGACAACTCTTTCACAAGTAAGTACAGCGCCCTTTTCGGTCTTGGTGACAACGATACCGGGAACGGTTACGTCCAATGTTATTGGCATTCTGGGGGTAAACTTGACCTGAAACAGGGTGATGGATGCCGAATCGGCCTTCTCTGTGACATTAAAGCTGACCTTTACACTGTCGGTGTCAAATACTCCGCTTGATGCGTTTACCGTAAGGGTTCCGCTGTAATCGGTGCTTTCAAGGAGATTGACAGGCTCTTCATCCTGTTTTTCCGTTTTGTCACAACTCACAAGGATTGCCGCGATGGCAACCATAAAATAGATTGATTATCTACATCAAGGGTTTCCCGATGATGAGATAACAGTAAGTAAGGAGAAAGTCTCAGCCGTCAAGCGCTGGCTGGATTCCTGATTTAAACTTTTATTGTCATCGCCGTCGGGCAGACGTACCAGCGAGTAGACAAATTGAAGAAATTTTTTGGTGTGCTGCATTGGAATTACTACTTTTACGGTCAACTAATGAAATATACTAACTATAAGAATGCTATTATGAAGACAATCAAATCATTGATTATTGCCGCTGCGGCTCTGGCTGTGGTTCCGGCAATGGCACAGAAGTCCATTCCTCTTGTTTATGACCAGGAGTTTACCGGCTCCAAGTATCCCGCTCCCGCATTCCCCACTGTGGATAATGCCAAGAGCGTTGAGACATTACCCAACCCGTTTGAGTTCTCCAACGGCAAGAAGCAGGTTAAGAAATTCAAGGATTGGGAGAAGCGTCGCGCTGAGATTATCCATGAGCTTTATCACTATGAGGTAGGTGAGAAGCCTATGGTTGACAAGAAGGATATTGAGGCTAAACTTGAGGATAACACCCTTACTGTAATTGTACATCGTAACGGTGAGACTCTGACCATCACTTCAAAGATAACTTATCCCGAGGGTGACGGCCCGTTCCCATTGATGATCGGTATGTCTGGTATCAGCCTGCCCCGTAATTTCTGCCCTGACCGCAACATAGCCACCATGAACTTCAACATGAGTCAGGTTATGGCTCACCAGCAGAAACGTGGTAGCGAGCCCATCAACAAGATCTATCCTGAACTGGTTGAGAACGGTGCATATGCAATGTGGCCTTGGGGCGTAAGCCGTATCATTGACGGTCTGGAGATTGTAGGCGCTGCCAGCAAGATTGATATGAAACATATCGGTGTAACCGGTTGCTCATATGCAGGTAAGATGGCTCTCTGGTCAGGTGCATTCGATGAGCGTATTGCCCTTACAATTGCTCAGGAACCCGGTGGCGGTGGTGCTGCTGCATGGCGTGTATCACAGACTCTTGGCAATGTCGAGAATCTGGGTAATACTGATCCTCACTGGTTCAAGGAGTCAATGTGGGACTGGAAGGAGGATAACGTATCAAAGCTTCCCATGGACCATCACGAACTCTGCGCTCTGGTTTGCCCGCGCGCTCTCCTGGTACTGGGTAACACCGATTATGAGTGGCTGGCCGATGAGGCTGGTTACGTATCATGCGTTGCCGCCCGTGAGGTATGGAAGAAATTCGGCATTGAGGACCGCATGGGATTTTCAGTTCAGGGCAAGCACGGCCACTGCCAGCTGCCCAAGAGCCAGTATCCTGAGGTTGAGGCCTTCATTGACAAGTTCCTGCTTGGCAAGGAGGATGCCAACACCACTATAATGTTCGTTGATGAAACATTGAAGGACAAAGAAGTACAGAAGTGGATTCCTTGGGCTGAGACCGGCTTTAAATAAAAATGAAAAAAAGAGTTATCCTTTCTGCTCTGTTTGCAATATGGGCTGTGTGCCGTATACGCTGTTGACCTTACAAAGGCTACCATAGTATATAACCAGAAGGATCCGGCACTGGCCGGACATGTGGCCGGAGTGCTGGCTCAGGATATTGAGCGTGTATCGGGCGTAAAGCCTGAGGTGGCCACCAAGAAGGGTAAGGGTCAGAACGTGATTCTGGGTACGGCAAAGAATACAAGCCGGCATAAGGAGTTGCGCGGCAAGTGGGAGCAGTTTGCAATTGACACAGAGGGTGACAACATCTATGTGACGGGGTCCGATGCACGAGGCCTTGCGTATGGTGTATTCCATATAAGTGAAGTGATAGGTGTCAGTCCCTGGTACTGGTTTGCCGATGTGCCGGTAGACAAGGATAACAGTAATGTCAGGGATTTCAGCTCTTTCACGTATGATAATGTCAACAAGTGGCAGGCTGGGTGGCTGACTGGTATCTTTGGCGTTAAAGGCGATGATCTTGAACCTGTGTTCCAGAATATACTCGACCATTATTACCGTCTGGCTTGGGACCGCAAACCTGAGTTCATGGGGTATGAGATGGAGTGGGATTCACGTGAGTACAGCCGTCTGTATGACACCGATTTCTCATTTGAGACAGGCAGTGCCCAGAAGCGTCTGCTGGATTATCAGGATATATGTTTTGATTATGATGTCATAGAGGGATCGGTTGATCCTGAAATGGTGCCGGCTCTGTTCCAGATGCTTGGATACAGCCTGCATTCTGCGTACCAGATGAACCGCAGTTCCTTATTATTATGTGTGCCACTTTTCAGAATGGCTGTCAAAACTGAAATTGGTTCCCGGCGGAAAAGACAGCACACCGGAAATCATTTACTCCGGTCCCGAGGCTGCGAATTCCAGCACAGAGTATTCAACATCCATCTACCACGGAACGATGTCTTCCCAGAGTAATAGTATTTCCATCGGCATATCTTCCAGCATCGCGGATTTGTTTGGAGTCAGCGCATCATACGGCCATACCTGGGAAAGCGGGACTTCGTACGAGTGTCAGGTCGGGACCTCCTGCTCAAAGCAAGATATAGAGATAGAAAAGAACACAAGCGTGGATAAGGATGGACTACCGGTTGTGGAGTGGCATTATATGGGCAACAAAGCAAGGGGGGAATATTCCAAAGGGGATAAAGGCAAACCACTTTGGCGGGTTGGCAAGTTGCTCATTTCCGATATGAATCAGGTGAATTCTCTCTTGTACAAAATCCCGGCCGATATATCCGGAAACGCCAAATTATATTATGACGAGCAAATATGGTATCGTACATGTTATTTTCAAGAAGGGGAAGATATAAGACAACTGGACCATAAAGGTCGTGGCAACGTGTTTCAGGGCTATATCACACTTCCGACACCGTACAGGAGCATACAACACTGGATATTGACATTTGAGGAATTTGGAAACGTTCCTGTAGCCGATAGAATGGCGTTCCAGAAGTTTATAGAAGAAAAGCTTCTGTCCAAAGGGTCCACGTTCGATATGCAGGATATTGACGATAAGTCAACGAAGGTAGCGAACGGAGTGCTTAAACTCTTTATGGATGATTTCAAACTGCTTGAGGACAACCTGAAAGCTATGGGATACACCGGAACCTTCAAGTTTGCACTTAAGGATAAAAATGGACGGATTCTCACAGCATTGCATACTATACAGTGAACCTTTCAAAACGAAGGCTCTATTAGGCACTTAAAAACAAATACTAAAGATTCGGCATTTATTATTGACAATCTATTGTAAACATTTTATATGAAAAGAATTGCTATTTCAATCTTATGCGCTTTGACGCTGGTTTCCTGTGAGAAAGATAATTTCACAGTATCTTCTGAATTTAAGGCTTATACGTTCCTTTCCAGAAGTTCCTTTTTTGGCCAAATTGATCCGTCGCTCCCTACTGCTGAAGAATATTTCGATGAACAAATCAAGCAATTGGACGGAGTCTCGTTTTTTGCTCAGGTATTCGGCGGAGAAGATTCCCAGTCTGAAGAATACGCTTACCAACAGGCTGATGCCAAAGCCGCTGAGTACGCTCCGGAGTTAAAGGAAAAGGCGATGGAAAAGTACAATGAGATAATCAATACTATCAAGAAAACAGATATTGGTGGCGGAAATATCAAATGTAAATTCGCATATTCCTTTGAAAGACCAGGCAAATCAATTGATTCTTTTGAAAAGGAAATAACTTATGACGGCGGTAACAGAACTAAATCCAGTGCCGTAGAAGTGGACCTTTTTGGCTCAGGTTATTCTGCATTAGAGAGAATCAAGATTACGAGTTTTGATTCGGAATGTACTGTTACCTGTGCCGGTGACGTCAAACTCTGTCTTCCGGATAATACCTATGCCGATGAAAGTACATACGGTAAGATGATCACCGTCGATGAAATCAAATCGGTTGAGTATGGCGGCGAAGAATATCACATGGCTACGGTATCCATTGTGGTGGATGAGAATCATATGGCCAATGTCAAGAGCAAAGCCGGAGATTGGCATGCTCTCGTCCCGGTTACCGTTTCCATGGGTGATATACAGGTTGACTATATAATTTATATTCCGATAATTATAAAGAAATATTAATCCTCAGTTCCGCAAGAATGCTTGGAACGTGACTGGGGAGAAGGTGTCTGTTCAGTCATGGTACGAACATCGAAAAGTCCTGCACCGTTGAATATCCGGTGCAGGACTTTTATTATCGATATGAAGGATTAACGTGATTTTACTGTCCAGCCTTCAGGAATGGAATTTGCGCCATAATTGATTTCCAGGCCTTCAGGGCATTCGAACGTTCCTTCAGGAGAAACACCTAAAAGCCATCCGTATGTTGCCATTGACTCTTCAGCCCCCCACTTTTCAAATCCGACATTGATATGCCTCAGGTTTGTACATCCGTAGAACATGCCTAAATAACATCCGTTGGCCAATTCCGTCGCGGGGAGAGCAGGTGCTTCTTCAAGGGATATGCAACCTTCAAACATAAGCTGATAGCAATTTGTCGCCAATTCCGTCGCAGGAAGGGCCGGTGCTGTCTTCAGGGAAGTACATCCGTTGAACATCATCACATAGCAATTGTCCGCCAATTCCGTCGCGGGGAGAGCAGGTGCTTCTTCAAGGGATATGCAGCCTTCAAACATAAACTGATAGCAATCTGTCGCCAATTCCGTCGCAGGAAGAGCGGGTGCTGTCTTCAGGGAAGTACATCCGTCGAACATTATGGAATAACAAGACCTCGCAATTTCTGTAGCAGGAAGTTTGGGGGCCGATTCAAGAGACGTACATCCTGAAAACATTCCGCCATAACAGAACCTTGCCAGTTCCTTTGCCGGAAGTTCAGGAACCGATTCAAGAGACGTACATCCTGAAAACATTCTACAGTAGCAGCCTGAGGTCAACTCGGTGGCAGGAAGTTTAAGTTCGGATGCAGATACAAGAGACGTACAATCATGAAACAAGTCGGGAAAACAATAGTCACAAGGGATTGTCAATGACTGGCAGCTCTTGTCTATCAGTGACATAATGTTGCCGCCCACGGCCACCTTTTTGTCTCCGATTACAAAAGAGACTAGATCGATTTTAATATGATCTTTGGTTGAAGAGAAATACGATGACTTCCCGGTGTTGCGCCAGAACACCTTGTCTCCGGCCTTGGCCAGAGTGACGGTCTGCGGATTGCCGAAATCGAAGGCCGTCCAGTTCTGACCGTCCGTACTGTATTCTATTGAAGGAACTTCGAAGTTCCCCAGCGTGTCTATGCTGACGGTTGCCCCGTCCTCCATGGCCTTTATGAAAAGGTAGGGAATCACATCTTCGGGATTCACCTTCTTCCAGGTGAAGGTTGTGGCGAATGTGCTCCCGTCCTCTCTTGCGCGAAGCGCCGTCCACTTCATCTGACCATCCTTGAAGGACTCGATGTCCCACCTCTCGTAGTTGTAGTCATCGACTTCGGTAGCCTGCCAGCGTGTAGCAAGCCAGTCACCGTCCACATTGTATTTAGAGCTGGCATCAGGCCTCGGAACCCAACTGTCACCGACCTTGTCGTAATAGGTATATGACCCGTCCGTCTTGTATTCGATGCAGTGGTTTGCATCGCCATGGGTTTCATCACCGGTCATCTCCACACCTTCCCAAAAACCTATGACATCCTGTGAGAAGTCTGTTGTGACTTTCACAAACTCCAACAGCTGCCCCGCTTCTTTTATCTGCCCTTCATAACAGACTCTGTCCAGAGACATCGTCATCCGGTCCGCGTCTATCGACTTGATTGTGGATTCACGTTCCAGATCGCCCATCTCTTCTTTCAAAACATTCCCGTTCAGAGAATACTTGAGCTCGAGATGATCTATCCAGATGTCATCATCCAGAATCTTAAAGTAACCGGCATTTGAATGAATGCATCTTCCTCCGGTATAATAGGTGCAGACAACCCTTTGGTTCGTGACAATCTCTTTGCCATCCATCCTGACAAGTTTCCACTTGCCGATAATATTGGTTTCGATGTCCTGCTGTGAAGGACCCTGAGGTTCCTTCTCGCACGAAGTTGTGCTAAACGCCATCACGAAACAGATGGCGGAAAGCAAAAGTACTCTTGATAATGTCTTCATATCTGTATCACATTTTTCTCAATTATTATTCGCATCAGTTGCAACTTATTTCTTCGGTACTGTCAAATAGATGACATCCATACACGTGGGCTCAAAATTCTCTGCATATTCGCCTCCCTTCACAGGAGCGCCGTTAAAGAGGATTTCAAAACCTTTGGAGTGCTGCTGTATGACCTGATAAAGGAACTTGTCATTCCAACTCTTCATCAAGGTAACTTGACTGTCCTCGGTGAAACCGGCACTTAAATCCTCAAAACTGCCATCGACCCATTGGGCTGCTGATTTTGAAGCCGGTATACACGTCCCCTCATAAGCATAGAAATCACTTCCTTTGAAACCTCCGCCATACAAGATGCCGTTATGGAATGCCATAGTTCTTATTTCATTGCCAAACCCGAAATTGGCAAGTTTGCCGTCCATCCAGCACCATGCATCATAATCCATACCTGCCGCAGCTATTGTGCCCTTTCTCAGGCTAACTGCCACCTTCCCGCCGGCGGCGGCCAAACCGTAGGGATACCAATGGTACTTTTCGTCACCTCGGACGATATAATCGTTGGAAATGACTTTCCCGGTAATGGCGTCAAAACACCATAGCCTTACCCCGTCATTTACATCGGCAGTGACATAATATCTGCCGGAACTCTTGTCGTAGGCCATTTTATCGAAGGCTGCATTAATACCGCTATCGGTTCTGAACACTTCCTTGCCGTTCTCGAGGATTACGCCACGATATGCACCGTCGGGCTGTCTGAAACAACCGCTGCATAGCCATTTGTCACCGATGACAATCATATCACCTAATCCGTTCTGATTGGTTTGAATATTGTAGTCGATGTCAAGGGGAACACCGTCTTTCCATATAATCGGGTCATTCTTCGCATTCATCAGGTCCATAATATACCCGCAGGCGTAAATGCCGTCAGACATCACAGATAGACCGTTTATTCTTGTCATTGGCGGTATCGGAGATGATGTTGACGTCGAACAGTCAATCCTGTAAAGCTGTTTTCCGTCTCTGTAAATATAGATAGCATCCGGTGTCGACCCTGCCAGATAAACAGAAGGAACGAACTCCACTTTCTTCCAGGTGAAGGTCGTGGCGTATGTGCTGCCGTCCGCCCTTGCGCGAAGCGCCGTCCACTTCATCTGCCCGTCCTTGATGGACTCGATGTCCCACCACTCGTAGTTGTAGTCCGCTCCGGCTTCCGGACGCCAGCGATGGGCCAGCCAGTCTCCGTCAACGTTGTATTCGTTGTCAGTATTCGCACTGGGTGCCCAGCCATCTCCTTTCTTCGTGTAGTAGGTGTAGCTGCCGTCCGCCCTGTATTCGATGCAGGCCTCAGCCCCTCCATAGGTCTCTTCTCCAGTAACTTCAACGCCTTCCCACATTCCTACAATATCCTGCGAGAAGTCCGCCGTAACCTTCACAAACTCAAATAGCCAGCCCAATTCAGTTATCTGCCCTTCAGAATAGATTTTGTCTATTGACAGAGTCATCCGCTTCGCGTCTATCGACCTGATTGTGGATTCACGCCAGTGGCCTTCCATCTCTTCTTTCAGGACATTCCCGTTCAGAGAATATTTAAACTCGACATTATCTATCCAGATGTTCTTTTCATTATATAATTTGTAGCCGGTGGTTGTTGAAATAGTGCTCTTTCCTCCAGGATAATAGGTACAAACCATACTCATGTTCGTAACAACCTCTTTGCCATCTCTCCCGACAAGTTTCCACTTGCCGATGATATTGGACTCGATGTCCTGCTGTGAAGGCCCCTGAGGTTCCTTCTCGCACGAAGTTGTGCTAAACGCCATCACGAAACAGATGGCGGAAAGCAAAAGTACTCTTGATAATGTCTTCATATCTGTATATCTCTCCGAGCGGCAAAAGTAGACAATTTTCATCAAATTTTCAGCATTAGGCAGAAAAACGGAAGTTTGACACATCAATAGTTCGTTAGTTTTATAAAAATCATCCTGCGGCTCTGACACCGTAGAACAAAAGTTCTTTGAAATCAGTGTTATTAAATCTCATGTCCGCATGTTTTCCGGACATGGAAATAAATCGTTCCACCATTGCAGCGTTGTGTAGCAGTGTTTTGGTAGAACCGACCGAGAGATCCATCCCTTGCAGTCGGGCAAATGCCCTGGCAATGTTGACAGAAGTAAGTGAAGCGTTGAAAGCGAACGAGAGTGCTTTGCTGTTTCTCGCCATGCCAAAGTGAGCAAGCTCCCTTTGGTCATTTGGCTTGACGAAACAGTTCCATTGTCTCAATGAAGAATGATTGGAAAGATTTGCCTATATTTGTCTGGCTACGGAGAGCTGTCACAATCATCTCTCTGAGCTGGGTAAGTGGTCTGATATTCATTCTGTAACTTTTCGGTCTTAGTTCTACTGTCGCAAAGCTGTCAACTGAAGTGACGAAAGCGGACTATTTGAAATGTAATTTATTGATAACTATATATTTATAAACTTTTTAACGAACTATTGTTCAAATATTGGCAACTTTGAACATAATATAGTTATGAAACAGACATCAGTTGCATGTGGCTCCCATTATGAGAATCATACCGTCACAAATATTGAGACGTGCCGCTGCAATAACGCCGGCTTTTTTCCGGTCCGTGCTTGCTTGAAGAAAAAATTTGCTTTAGTCATCTTTCTTCTCAGCATATTCGTGCCGGAGGCATCAGCGCAATGGCGCATCGGAGCATACGGCGGAATTGACTGGGGTGTCAGAAGCATAAACCCTGGTTACAATTATGCGTTGGCCCGCTCGGCGGTTGTCGGCGGAACTGTTGGGATGAGCGGTCAGTACAACTTTAAGGAATGGATTGGCATCAGAACGGACTTGAATGCACAATGGAGGAATTACAATGACAGTTATAGTGTAGTAGAGGAATATTACAGATACCGGAATATGTACCTGACGCTTCCCGTTATGGCCAGTTTTTCTTTCGGAGGGGAGAAAATACGGGGATACGTTGGCTTAGGGGGATATATCGGTCTGTGGTGTACCCAAAATATTGACAGTCGGCAATCGAATATCAACCATTCTTCGTATTCTGAATGTTCCAGTTCTGGTTTCATAAAAGCGGACAAGCGTTTCGACGATGGTCTGGTCGGATGTCTGGGCGTTTCCTGTATGCTGACCGCAAATTTTGCCCTCGATATTGAGGGAATGCTGTTTTATGGTTTGGCCGACAGTCATAATACGGGCTCGTCCAAATTTTTACAGCCATCGTACTTCACCACTCCCTGCATCAATATAGGGATGTCTTGGTTTTTCGGTAAATAAAAAAGTGGGATACAAATGCGCAAAAGAATAAAAGATCTCTTCATTTTGACTGTTGTTTTCATCTTCAGCCTATCTTCTTGCCGTAAAGACACCACAATGGTGTACAACCCCGAAGATCCATACTACAGAGAGTCGAAAATTAAAACACTGGCTGGGCAATGGGATTACATATGGCATGCTATGGACAACCAGTATGTGTTTTGGGACATAGATGCCACGAACTGGGATGCACTTCACGACGATATGTATGATAAGTTTGAAAGGCTGGACAAACTTATTGACTCAATGTACACCGAGTGCATGGCTGATAGAATACCCTTTCCGGATTTCATGTACGGTACGGAAGAAGTCATTGCAGATTTTATGGAATCTGAATTCAGCCGTGCATTGGAGACCCTTGTTGACCAACATCTGAAAATCAAGTTCTATAACAGATTCGCTGAAAATTCTCACACTTTCAGACCTAGCCTTGCGAATTTGAAAAAACGTTCCGACTATCATCCGAGTGTTACGCACAGTGTAGCAGTGGAAGAGGATTCTGATTATTCCGGATTCGATTATATATATGATGGGATTGTCAGGAACTTCAAAGTGGAACCTTGTCTGAGTTATTCGTATGAGGATGAAACCCTATGGGCATATTCCTGCCTTTTGGAAGAAAGCATAGCATATCTTCGGACAGGATCTTGTTCCCTGTCCGATCCTTCCAAGCTGGGCGAAATCTACGACGCGGTTATTCCCTTTTTTAACAATATCCGGAATATGAAGGAGGAGGGAACGTTGAGAGGCATCATTCTGGATTTCAGGGGTAATTCGGGAGGGTTGGCAGAAGATCTTGCGTTTTTTCCGGGCATATTTACACAAGACACTTTTATCTTTAGCAAACAGCGTACAAAGATAGGGCTTGGAAGATACGATTACACGCCATGGAATTATGTGAAAATCAATCCTAATACTGAAGACAGAATGGATATAGGTAACATTCCAATCATCATTCTTCAAGATATGTATTCCGCATCATTGGGAGAACTGACAGGTTATGCTTTCACATTGAGTGTTCCATCGGCTGTTACAATTGGAGAACGCAGTCTCGGAGCTACCGGAATGTTGTTGCTTAATTGTCCTGACATCTCTCATACTGGTTCTGCCAACTATCAGGGTGATGTCTCCATATATTCTTCAACTTATGACAGCCGGTATTTTAACAGAGAAAACGGCTGTTGGGAGTCATTCGAGGGCATCGGTTTTGAGCCGGATATCTATTGCCCCCTCGATTATGACGGATTGGCAGCCGGAGGCCGAGACACGCAGCTGGACTGTGCTGTGGAATATATATGTTCCCAGAATGATTGACATGATTGCTGTCATTGAACAGGCGCCTTTTCCACTGTCACCTCCCGGGCGTTTGCATGAATGAACCTTCGATGGCCGGGAGGGGTCCCGAAAGGACTGACTTATCCCGGCTTTTTTCAGTCCTGAGGGAGCCCCTCCCCACTGTCCGGTAATCATATGATTGTGTTTACCCGGGGGGGGAGTGTTGGTGTAGGCAATTTCACACAGGGCATCGTTGTCGTTGCCGTCGGGCAGGCGTACCAGCGAGTAGGATGGGGCAGCGGTTGCGCTCTGATTCATACCGCGAGGCATACGCATCTGCGGAACCTCTGCCAGGCAACCACCTTGTGTCTGCTCTCCTTCAAGCACAGCCAGATCCGGACGGGCAATTGTGCCGTTGGCGCTTGAGTTGCTTTGCTTGGAACCGTAGATTACAGCATCAACAAGAACGTTTCCGTGATAAAGTGCAATTGCTCCTGCACGGGTTGAGTAGGTGTAGCTGTAACTGCCGTCCTGTGCTAGCGGAGCTGCCGGGCCCGATATGGCATCGCCGCTCATGTGGTCATATTTCAGCGCGGGGGTGAACTCTATGCCTGTGCCGCACGCACTGGAGCCCATCCGCTGCGGGTTATCTCGGGCCCTTGAACGTGCCGGGCGATGCCTGTATCAGGTCATTTCCGTGACCGGTCTGGTCATAAATTATGCTGATATATCCGATGGTTCCCTCAAGGAATGCATCCTGTGCGGCTGCATCGGCATAGCCACCGTCAATGGTACCTATGTCAAGAGTCTTGCCGTCAGAGTCACGCACCACCTGATAAAGCGGTCCGTCATACTTTGAATACAACTTCCGTGTTGTGCTGTGCGCAGCAACACATTCAGTTCCATACTTCTCATATATATCACACGGTCCTTTTACTTGGCCGGCACAACTGGCCAGCAACACGCCTGTAAGCAGTATAATGCAATGTTTCATATGTGGTCGTTTCCACGCTCTTGCTGTTGTGGCTCTCCCTGTCGGATATACTCATCAAGTCCATGTATGGTATATTCTTTATCGTCGTTCATATTCCTGTAAAAATCTCTGCGTTATCTTATTGCGAAGATACAAAAAAAGGCGCTAAATCACAATCGTCAATCAAAACTAAAACAACGATGGAGGTAAAAGAAATACTAAAAAACCTGCGTGAGCGTAACAATCTCACACAGGACCAGATGGCAGAACACATCAATGTAACCCGTCAGGCCGTAAGCCGTTGGGAAACAGGTCAGACTCAACCTAACCCGGAGATGCTTAAGGTCTTGTCTCGTGAGTTTGGAGTATCTATCAATACTCTGCTGGGTGCACCACGTACACTCTACTGCCAGTGCTGCGGAATGCCGCTCTCAGACGATTCCATGATTAGCCGTGAGACCGATGGCAGTTTCAACGAGGATTACTGCAAATGGTGCTATACCGACGGCAAGTTTACTTATGACAGCAAGGATGCTCTTCTGGATTTCCTGATTGCGCATATCCCCAACCCCGATAATCAGTCAGACAGCGAGCGCAGGACTCTCTACGATACTCATCTCTCCCAACTCAAACACTGGAAGTGATAAAAACAAAGCGCCGGTAAACCTTCAAAGCTTACCGGCGTTCATTTTTTATGTCATAGTTACTTTCTCTCAATACAGGAACCCGAACATCCATATTGGTATGGAATGTCCCGATGCATATTCCAGATCATCTTTCACAAGGTAACCTGATTGAGCCTCCTTGATTTGCTGGCCTTTCTTGTTTTTGCCACCAACCTCGAAAGTGATTCCGTTAATCTCAAAATCGGATATCTTTGATGATGTTGGCTTGCAGACTTGCCTGGTCCAGGCCAGAAAGTTGGTCTCCCGCATATTTCCGCCGTTTATTATTCCGTCTTCTGAGAGCGAATAAGCAATGTTACTATTGCCCAGATACAGTTTTTCTATTTTGCCTAGTATGGTGTCGCTATAGCCTGGATCCCTAAGGGCGTTGAACAGTCCTGATGTTTCCAGATAGCCGATGTAATCCGGAACGATGTTGCGGCTAAGTGACAAATCCCGGCCTAACGTTTCGTTACTGGGTTTGAAGGGGACGCTTTTGGATAGTATATACATCAGTTTTTTGAGTTTTGCGGCAGCGGCCACTGTCATCTCTGCGTATTTGGGAATATCGTCCTCAACGTTAGCCAGGATAGCGTTCTGGAGACGGATTTCAGCATCGCCTTCCATGAAGAATGGGTAGAACCCAATGCGGCAGTACTCCTTATAGTATTTTATGGGCCGATGCTCACCGTATGGGAAATCTACTTTGCCTTGAAGAATCTCCTCAAGTGTAGAAGTCTTGAGGTTCCATCCGTTACGGATGTTCAGGAACTCGCGGAATGACAGACCTGGCATCTCGTATGGGATGCTGCGGCGACTCAGGTCAGCTTTGTTGCCTTGTTTGAGAGCCAGGAGGCTGCTGCCGGAATAGACAACTTGCAGAGACGGATAGTCATCGTAAATGTTCTTGATCTCGGTGGACCAACCTTTGTATTTATGGATTTCGTCTATATAAAGACGCTTTCCTCCCTGAGAAAAGAAAGAACCGGCCAATTCATAAAGTGTATGGCCCGCAAAGTACATGTTATCGGCCGATACATAGAGGGTTTCATCAAGATTGTCAAACCGCTTGATGTGCTGAAGCATTAGGGTGGACTTGCCCACACCCTTCTGACCCATGATACAGATGAGGCGGCTGTTCCAGTTGATTTTATCATGGAAACTACGGAAATAGCTCATCGGGGTGAGAGAGAGCTTGATGCGGAAAGTGTTGTACAGATTCTCCATAATCGGTCAATTTTCTTGCAAATATAACACTTTGCACTAAAAGTAGTGCAGAATATCTGAATAATTGCACAAAAATCAATGCATTATCTTCTTTTTGGCTCCCTCGGGCATCATTCCTGGAACGAGTACCCGAAACCTGCCCTAGTGGTCAGGTAATCGGCGTAGGGTTCAATTTTCTTGCGGATACGGGTGATGTTTACGTCAACCGTGCGGGTGTTTACTATTACATCGTCTGGCCAGATTGCCTGGAGCAATTCTTCACGTGAATAGACTATACCGCGGTTCATCATGAACAACTTTAGCAGTTCATATTCAGTTTTGGTAAATGATACGGGGTTTCCATCCACAGTCACTGTCTTACTGTCAGTATCAATCAGTATACCTTTGAATCTGATGCCGTTGCGAGTTGCACCCAGACGTGCCTCAACTACGTTGATGATATAATCGCCGTTTTTCTCACATTCACTTATAAGGTCTGAGAATACGGTTCCGCTGCCGTATCCGTATGAATGCTGGTCCAGATTGTTAATGTTCTGCTGTCTAAGCCTGTTGCGGCAGGCGTTGATGCTGTTCTCAATCTCCTCTGATAAGGTTATGTCATACTCCTCACGGCGTCCGGCCAGCAACTCGTTCATACGTGTCAGAGCCTTGTCTATAAGGCCGAACATCTGCTGTACGCCCTGTTCCTGTTCCTCATTGAACGTAATCTTGTTTTCCTGTTTACGGCGCATGATACGTGCCATACCAAAGCAACTGTCGCCAATAGACTCCAGCTCACCTATTTGGCGGAGCATGGCGCGTATTTTCTCCTTGGTATCATCCGATAGGTGTGCATCACCTACATCACCCAGATACTTACCAATCTCCTGTTCCATACGGTCGCTGCCGTCCTCAGTCTTCTCTATACGCTCAAATAGTTTCTTGAATGCCTGCTCATCGGTAGTGGTATAAAGTTCCTTTACAAGCTGAAACATGTGAAGCATTTTCTCTCCGAATATCACAATCTCTTTCTGAGCCTGCAAGACCGATATTTCAGGAGTCTTCATTATACCTCCGCGAATGAACTGCAGACGGAACTCATCCTCTTCATCACTCTTGCGGGGTGTGATAATTTTGCAAACCAGTTTTTCCAGTTGTGGTATGAAACCTATCAGCAGGGAGGTATTTATCACGTTGAATGCGGTATGGAAGGTTGCCAGAGCAAATGTCAGGCGGGCGGGATCAATGGTATCGGCCGTTACATCAATGCCTACTACACGGCATACGGTACGTACAAACGGGAAGAATATGATAAGCACCCAGATAACGCCGAACACGTTGAACAGAAGGTGTGCCATAGCTGCGCGACGGGCCTGAGTGTTGGCCGATAAGGCTGCCAGGTTTGCAGTAAGCGTGGTGCCTATGTTCTCACCCATAACCAGCGCAATACCTTGGAATATGGATATCGCTCCGGTAGAACAGAGTACCATTGTGATGGCCATCAGGGCGGCCGATGACTGAGCTATACATGTCAGTATGGCTCCTATAAGCAGGAACAGCAAGATAGTCCAGTAACTGCCAGAGTCAAATGATGCAAAGAAATCCACTACAGCCGGATTGCTTGCCAAGTCCATCTCACGGCCTGTCTGGTTAAGCATACCCAGCGCAAATAGCAGAAAACTTATTCCGAACAGGAAATCGCCAATATAACGGTGTTTGCCTATCTGAATCAGAATGATACCTATAAGGAAGGCCGGCCAAACCAGATTGGCAATGTTGAATGAGAATCCTGCCGACATAATCCAGGCACTAAGAGTGGTGCCTATATTGGCACCCATTATGACCGATATGGCCTGGCTCAGTGTAAGAAGTGCCGCGTTTACGAATGACACAGTCATTACGGTGGTTGCTGCCGATGACTGCACGGCTACTGTTACAAGTGCTCCTGTTGCTACCCCTGAGAAACGGTTGGTGGTCATTGCGCCCAACAGGTGACGCAGTTGCGGGCCTGCCATCTTCTGCAACGCCTCGCTCATGACCTTCATACCGTAAATGAGCAGGGCGATAGAGCCCAATAGTTTCAATACAACTAACATCCTTAACTTTTTGTTTTCATGGCAAATTTACGGCAAAACCACCGTCCCCAAAAGACCTCAAATCGATTGTAACATAATCTTAATATCGTTTATTTCCGGAACAGATATGCTACGATGGCGCCGCTTATGTTATGCCAGACGCTGAATATGGCACCATGTATGGTGGCCAGGGGGTAGGTGGCAAAGTGAAGGGTGGCCAGTGATGATGCCAGACCGGAGTTCTGCATACCCACCTCTATGGAAATGGCCCGTTTCTTGGGCTCGGACAGCCTGAGCATCCATCCTATAACGTAACCTAATCCTAATCCGCAGATATTGTGGAGCATCACCACAAGCACAATAATCAGACCGCCCGCCAGGAGCTTGTTTGCATTGGTTGCAATTTCAATAGCCACGATAAAGGCAATAGCCACCGATGAGAATGCGGGCAGATAATCGACGGCCTTATCGGTAAACTTGGGCCAAAGACTCTTTGAGCAGCGGAGTGAGGAACGGGGCCAGAATAGTGGATACTCCAGTCATGCCCACTGACAGTGCCAGACAGCCTATGATGATATCCTTGGGACGGCTGAAAACAATCTTGAAATCCTGCAGGTTGAGCGTAAGACCCCTTTTTTGCTATGATCCTGTAGTGGGGGTTGTAAACCTGGCCGAACTTATCGCTATGGTGGATTATGAAATGTCCTTCATCACCTGTGGCAAAATAGCGTAGGGTAGGCTTGCTGTATTTGCGGCTGGCCAAGTCGTGGCTGTATTCCGTAAGTTCCGATGCCAGATAATCGGCTGCCGTCTGGGGATTGGGAATAAGATGTTCCGGACCAAGGTTGTCCTGGCAGAAACACTTGTATATGTCCTGAACCCTGGATTCAGGATACTCTTTGAGCTGTCTCTCAATGCCACTACGGATAGATGATTGACAGCCAACCAGCAGTGCATATGTATGGACGTTTGCGTTTAAGATACTGAGAAAAAAATCCAGCGCCCCGCGGGCGCTGGATAAGGGCTTTCAAGGATTTTCAATATGGTCACCTTGCCTGTGGCCTACGGTCTTGGGCAAGGTGGATTCATTATTTTGATTCTGTAATGAGACGCACACTGAAGCCGTAGTAGCGGCAGTCGCTGTAGACAGGGTAGACATCGACGTAGTACGCGTAGTAGCTGCCGTTTGCAGTAGAGGACCAATAGCGGCCGTAGTCGCCGACATTGCGGACATTGGAACCATAGCGGTAGCCCGCAGCGGGAAGGAAGACCGCTCCTTCCGGCAATGAGTCAACCGTTCCGGAGAGTACAGAACCAGTATAATCGTCTGGATAAAGAACCACTCCCATCTTTCCACCATAAGTTATATTGAGCGAATATGACTTTCCTGCTCCTGTACCGCCGTTTACTGTCCTGGTGTTGAACAGATATGTCCACTCATCCTTGGAGAGCGTGCGCCAGGTATTGTCTGGTGTTATGCTATTCTTTTCACAATAGGCTTTACCCCAATCAACAAAGTCTCCGGAATAATCGATGTTTGTAGTGGATGTGCTGATTCCGTAAGTCGTACTTGCTGTTGACCAGCCGAAAAGGTCGACGTCTCCTGCCGATATGCCGATAGTCTTGTTTGCTCCGTCTTCTCCGAGACAGTCGAACTGGTTTGTGGCGAACTTCCAATCCGTAGGAGCGCCGGAATCATTAATTGTTGCAACGAGGTTGCCCTTTGAGAAGTGAACCTTCTTGGTGGAGCTGACGCTGAATACTCCTGAAAGCGCACCGGCTGGAAGTTCGGGTGCCGGGGTCGGAGTAGCGTAGATGCCGCTAAGGTGTTTATACTTACCACCGGATTCAGCCTGAAAGTTCAATGAAGTGAATTTGCCTTCCGTCATATTGACTGTGAAGGTTCCGTAGCCAGGCGCAGTCATTTTATAAGTATTGTCATCAGTCCTTACAAAAGAGTCATTCTCTTCCAATCTTACTTCATCAAGATTCCCCGCTAACATTAATATGAAAAGTCTTACTCCGTTAAATGTCCCGATAAATGCCTTGCAGTTCGGGTCCGTCGAATTCACCCAGGCATTTGAAGGAGTTGTGTCGTCTTTGGATTCAGGGATGCCTGTATCAGTTTTAAGAATTTCGGCCATCGTCTTTATCTCAATCACCTTCACTTCGCAGCTGTAGGTCTTGCTGCCGTCAACGGTGGTGACGGTGATGGTGGCCTGGCCGAAGGCAACGGCTGTAATCTTTCCTGTATTGTCAACCGTCACCTTGGTGGCGTCGTTGCTGCTCCAGGTCACTTTTTTGTTCGTGGCATCACCCGGAGTAATGGCGGCTACGAGTCTGAGCGTGTCACCAACTTCCAATGTGACTTCAGCCGGTTCAATGCTGACACCTGTAACATTCTTGAACTTGGATTCGAGAGTCACAGGATAAAACTTCGTGGTATAGTCGGAAAGTCCGTTCTTGACGTTTACGGCAACTGTGAGTGCCTTTCCGTTTTCCACAGGCAGTTTGGACGAGATGTCAGCTCTGGCGGTAATTGTACCTTTTGCCGCATCCACCTTCAGATTTGTCACTGCGACAGTGTCCATGCTGACGGCCTTGGTCTTGACCCCATTGACCAGGACTTTGAGGTTGTCCTCAGTAAGGGTAGCCACTGCCTCGGAAGGCTCTACTATAATGTCAAGGTACAGGATGCCGTTGATAGCCTCCACGCTGCCGTCGCTGTAGGCCGGAATGATGGACACCGTCTGAATCGAGTCAATCTTTTCGTTCTCAATGCTACCGATCCTCTGGTCGAGGCCGTCGATGCGCTCGTTGATCTTCGAGCAGGAGCCCAGAAGCCCGATTGTCAGGACTGCAAGGGTGAGTGTCAAAAGTCTTCTGTTCATTTTGTGTGATATGTTGTTTGTTTGTTTGTTTGTTTGTTTGTTTGTTTGTTTTGTCCGTTATTTGCAAATCATCACGCAGACTCGGTTCTTGTGAGATGTCTCAAAAATCTGGATGGTGTCACCGTACCAATGGATGATTATGCGGGACTTGTCGATTCCCTTTGCTTCAAGGACTTTGGCAACCGAGGCGGCACGCTTCTCCGAAAGTGCCATATTGTAGTCGTGAGTGCCTGTAGCCTTGTCGGCGAAAGCGCAAAGAATCGCTTTCGCGTCGGGATCGGCATTGAGCTTCTCCACAAAGTCGTCAATTTTTGCCTGCTCGGAAGCAGTAACATTATATTTCTCTGAAGTGAAGAATATATCGTTGCTCTCGTCCTTTGCGGCTTCGACGGCGGCAGCGAGGGCACCTTCCCTTGTGCAGGCGGCGTCCCTTTGGGCGGCAGGCCGTTCTGCTTCAGCCTTTTCGGCAGCGATTCTCTCTGCTTCGGCTTTCGCGGCAGAGGCCCTCTCGGCCGCCGGTCTTTCTGCTTCGCCCTTCTCGGCGGCGGCCTTTTCAGCCGCGATTCTCTCCGCTTCAGCCTTCCTGGCGGCAAGCCTTTCGGCTTCAGCGGCAGCCTTATCCGCTTCGGCAGCGGCTACGGCTGCAGCGGCGGCCCGGGCTTTCCTTGCCTGGCCGATGGTGAACTTCACGCCGACCATTCCGGTAATCTGCTGGTCGAAGAATTCGCCTTTCTTGGAGTTGAAACGGTCATCGGTCGCATTGTCGGCCACCTCGACGAAGATGCCCAGCAGGTCATTGACGCGGAAGTTCACGCCTACGCCAAGGCGACCGACATAACTGGCTTTGGTGCCGTCCCAGTAATAATGGTCGGTGGGGATGGTGACTCCCGGCGTGGAGCTGTCCGCCTTGTTGTTGAAGCGCAGATGCGCGCCGATACCCGCGAAGAAATATGGGTTCACGACGCGGCCTGCCTTGAAGTCCACCATATTGCAGATGTCAAATACGGCATCTGCTGACAGATGGGCATAATTCATTGTCCAGGGATTCTCCAGATAAACTGCCTTGCCCTGCCATCCGGCAATGTCCGCCCGGAGAGTGAAGACGGGCGTGAACTGATAACCCAAATCGATGCCGGCGGCGGGAGAAATGAGTTTCCCGAAATTGGACGTCTCTCCCACGGTATAACCGGCGCCACCCTTGACACCCCACTGGAAGCCGGGGTAGAAGGTGTCCTGCGCATTGGCGGTCAGCCCGAATGCCGACAGGGCCGCAAGGGCAATTGTCAATAGTTTTGTTTTCATCTGTTATTGTTATACCTTAATTCCGCAACATTTTTCGTAAAAGATTGCCGAACGGCCTGATAAACAAAAGCTTATCAGGTCTTGGCAATGTCAGGGATTTCACTTAATTTAGTGATTGCATTCAAATAACAAGTGCTATCACTGACATGG